>JBKJHX010000001.1:0-10935 GCA_046598855.1 Marmoricola sp.
AGCGCCCCCGGCACGATTCGAACGTGCGACCTAGAGATTAGAAGGCTCTTGCTCTATCCAACTGAGCTACGGGGGCAGGGGAACGTCCTGCAAGCGGGTTCCCAAGGGCCGATTGTAGGGTCATCGACCGGCTGCCCGCCGCGCCTGGCCAGTACGCGCGCCGAAGCGTCCGGCACCCGGGTCAACCGGGTGCCGGACGTGTCTTCGACTTCGAGGCTCAGCGGAGCCAGTGGTTCTTGCGGACCAACTCGAGCTGCTCCCACTTCTCTCCGAGTCCGAAGACCCTCCCGGCGTTCAGCCCGGCCAGCAGGACTACGAGGCCGGCGTAGATGAGGTGGCTGTCCATGAACGGGTTGTTCTCTGGGGGAAGCACCGCGGTCCACATCAGGACCAGCAGGGTCGCCCCGGCCACCGCGGCAACCCGCACACCGATCCCGAGGATCAGGGCGGTACCGATACCGGCGAGTCCGATCATGAAGAGCCAGTCGGCCCAGGCCTGGCCGGCGATCTGGTGGTAGATGCCCTCGAAGGGGCCGACCACCGCGTTGCCGAGGAACCCGGCAGTCGGGCTGCCGCCATCGACCCAGGCGCCTTCGCTCGGGGTCCCGCGGCCCAAGCCGAAGGCCTTGTCGAGGAAGGCCCACAGGAACACCCAACCCAGCGAGATCCGGAGACCGGCAGCGATGTAGCCGACCAGCGGAGTCCGTGCCTCCTGGGCGATGTGCCGGTTCAGCTCGGTGATCTCACGTTCGCGGTCGATGGTGCTCATAGCGGCCCTCCCGGTGCTGCTTGGTGGTGGTTGCTGACGACCCCACCTTGGCTCTTCCGCAGCGTGCCGGTCAGAGTAAAAAGTCAGCACCTCGCGGGACCAATGGCAGATCGATCCTCATCAGCCCAACGGGACTGACCAGCGCACCCGGGTGCCGCCGTCGGGACCGGGGCCGATCTGGCACTGGCCGCCGCGCTGCTCGGCGCGGTGCCGCATGTTGCGCAGGCCGCTCTCGGCAACGGCGCTAGTGATCCCGTCGCCGTTGTCGGTGACCTCGAGGACGACGTCCTCGGCGGCGGTGAGCCGGACGTCGACAGCGGTCGCGTGCGCGTGCCTCGCGGTGTTGGACAGCGCTTCCCCGAGCACCGCGAGGACGTCTGCGGCAGCTGCGTCCCCGATCACTGATCGCACCGGACCGTCGAAGGTCAGGGTGGGACGGAACTGCAGCGTCGCGGCCGCACGTTCGACTAGCCTGCTCACCTCGGCCTGCACGTCGGTCGCCCGGTCGGGCGCACCGAGGGCGAAGATCGTGCGCCGGATGTCCTTGATGGTGTCGTCCAGGTCGTCGATCGCCGTGTTCAACCGCTGGGAGACGGTGCCGTCGTCGGCCAGCCTGGAGGTGCTCTCCAGTCCGAGCCCGATCGCGAACAGTCGCTGGATGACGAGGTCGTGCAGGTCACGGGCGATCCGGTCGCGATCCTGGAACACCGCCAGCTGTTGCTGATCCTCACGCGACCGGGAGACCTGCAGCGCCAGGGCAACCTGTTCGGCGAAGCTGGCGGGCAGGGCAGCGTCAACATTGCTGGACCGGCCCGCGTTCTCTGGGACCCAGCCCAGGGCCAACGCGCCCTCGACCCCGGCGCCCTGGCGCAGCGGGACCACGATCACCGGACCGAGGATCGGCCAACCGGCGACCTGGTCCAGGGTGGTGGCCCGTGGATCGCCGCCCATGTCCGACACGGTCAGTGGCTGCTGCGAGTGCACCACCTCCCGGGCCAGGGAGTGGTGCGGGGAGAGGCCGGCGACCTGCGCCAGGTCGACCTGGGCCCCCGAGACGACCTGGACGGTGAGACTGGCTTCGTCCGGCCCGGCGACGACCCAGGCCACGTCAGCGAAGGCCAGGTCCCGCACTCGGTCCGCCACCACCTGAAGGGCGTCACGATCGGTGGTGCGCGCCAGCAGCCCGGTGATCTCAGCGGTGGCAGCGAGCCAACGCTCGCGCTGTGTCGCCTCTTCGTAGAGCCGGGCGTTCTCGATTGCGACCCCGGCCGCCGCCGCTAGGGCCACCACGATCCGTTCGTCCTGCTCGGTGAAGTCCAGCCCCCCGGCCTTCTCGGTGAGGTACAGGTTGCCGAAGACCTGGTCCCGGATCCGCACAGGTACTCCGAGGAACGAGCTCATCGGGGGATGGTGGCTTGGGAAGCCCGAGGACGCCGGGTGCTCGGCGATGTCCCGCAACCGCAACGGCTCTGGCCTGTCGATGATCAGTCCCAACAGGCCGTGGCCGGTCGGCAGCTCACCGATCGCGACGACCTGCTCGGCGGTCACACCGTGATGGACGAAGGTGCGCAACGGGTGCTCGGCGCTGGGGCCGATCACACCGAGGGCGGCGTACTGGGCGCCGGCCAGTCGGCTCGCGGCCGTGACGATCCGGGCGAGGAGCCCGTCGAGGTCGAGGTCGGCGCCGAGGGTCACCACCGTGTCGAGCAGCAGCTCCCAGCGAGCGCGCTCGTCGATGGCGCCCTGGACCCGGTCGGCGGCCTCGCGCAGCAGGTCGTCGAACGCTGTTCCGCTCAGGTTCTCGGTCACGTGACGCCGGCCCGCCTCAGTCCTGGTGCCGGGTCGCGTAGATCGCCGCCTGGGTGCGGTTCTCTACACCCAGGGTCGCGAGCAGCGAGCTGACGTAGTTCTTCACCGTCTTCTCGGCCAGGAACATCGTCTCGGCGATCTGCCGGTTGGTCCGGCCTTCGCCGATCAGATCGAGGATCCGCTTCTCCTGGTCGCTGAGACGCGCGATGCCCGGATCGACCTGGGGGCCGGTCCGCAGACGCTCCAGCACCTTCGCCGTGACCGCCGGGTCCAGGGTGGACTGGCCGGCCGCGGCCCGGCGTACGGTCTCGATGAAGTCGGTACCGCGGACCTGCTTGAGGATGTAGCCGGCAGCGCCCGCCATGATCGCGGCGAACAGCGCGTTGTCGTCGTCGTACGACGTCAGGATCAGGACGTTGATCGAGGGATCCTGGGACCGGACGTCGCGGCAGACGTCGATCCCGGAACCGTCCGGCAATCGACCGTCCAGGATCGCCACGTCGGGGCGCAGAGCCGGGATCCGGCTGGTCGCCTCGAGCGCCAGACCGGACTCGCCCACCACGACGATGTCGCCCGCGCTCTCCAGCAGATCCTTGATGCCGCGTCGGACGATCTCGTGATCGTCGAGCAGGAAGACGCGGATCGGCTCCGGAGCGACAGGGTCCGCTGCTGGGGGGGTCATATTCTCGACGGTACGCGCACCTGCCGCGGCGTGGCCGGTCTCGGCGGCCGCATCATTCGGGACTTAAGGCCCACAGGGTCAGGTGCTTCGGCCGTGGCCGCCCGTCATCGGGCCGAGGACGGTGAAGGTATGACCCTGACCAGAGCCCCCGCCCCCGGAACCATCGTCGTCGCCTACGACGGATCCCACCACGCCGATCAGGCCTTGCGCTGGGGCGCGGAGCAGGCGAACCGTGAGCAGCGCACCCTGACCATCGTGCACGTCGTCGGCCCCGCGACCCTCGAGTTCGGGAGCTTGTCGGTGGTCCACGCACTCCCGGATGACATGAGGGAAGCCATTCGGGAGAGCGGCTGGGCGCTGACGCACGGAGCGCGGGCACGGGTGCTGGAGTCCTACCCCGATCTCGACGTGGACACGGTCCTGGGGGAGGGGGATCCCCGGCAGATCCTCACGGTGCTGTCCGTCGACGCGACCTGCCTCGTGATCGGGTCCCGGGGACGCGGTCGGGTGGCGTCGCTGCTGCTGGGTTCGGTGAGCGTCGCGGTCGCCCGGCACGCATCGTGCCCCGTGGTCGTCGTCCGGCCGTACAACCCGGGGAAGGTCAGGAGGGGCATCCTGGTCGGTACCGATGTCGAGGCCCACAGCCGACCCACCCTGGAGTTCGCCTACCGACAGGCATCGCTGTGGGACCTGCCGCTCACCGTCCTGTACTGCGTCCCGGATCTCACCGGCAGCGATCTGGGGGTCGGCGCCGTCGACGACGACCGTCCTGGCCTGGACGAGCACCGGTGTGCGCTCGCCGAGAGTGTTGCCGGGCTGGCTGAGAAGTTCCCCGACGTGCACGTTCGGCTGCGGATCGGACACGGATCGGCTGAGCTGTGCCTGATCGGTGCCAGCCCGACCCAGGACCTGGTGGTGGTCGGCCGGCACCATATCGGCGCTGCCGACCTGTTCGGGCTCGGCGGCTTCGCCACCCCGGTGGTCGAAGGGTCCTCGTGTCCGGTGGCAGTGGTTTGCGAACCGGTGCCGGCTCATGCCTGACCCGATCGAGCTGAGCCACGCCATCTGCGCCGAGCTGCTGTCGGCCGGGATCGTCGGCCGAATCGCTTTCGTGACCCCGACCGGCCCCCAGGTGATCCCGGTCAACTACGCGGTCATCGATGACACCGTCGTGTTCCGGACCTCGCCGTACGGTCTGCTCGGCATCCACGGCCGAGGAGTCCGGGCGGCCTTCGAGATCGACCAGCTCGACCACGAGTACGACCAAGGGTGGAGCGTGGTGGCCCACGGCAGACTCGCTCATCTCACCGATCCCGTCGCGCTGGACCGGGTCCACGCCACCTGGAGACCGCGACCCTGGGCGGGAGGGGTCTCGAGGCACCTGTACCTCCAGCTCACCTGGGATCTGCTTACCGGGCGTCGTCTGGGTACGGGGTTCGACCTGTTCGGAAGTCTCGTCACCCGGCGCCAGGCTCCGTCAGGCATGCCTGCCCAGGACCGCCGGGCGTGAGCCGGTCAGGCCCTCAGACCTCGCCGGGCGACCTGGTCTCCTGCAGGCACCGGTACACGGTCCGGACGCCGACAGCGCGTCGAAGCTGTTTCATCAAGGAGCCGAAGAACTGGGTCCGGTAGTTCTGGTCACTCACCGCGTAGACGGTGAAGTAGAGGCCGGAGAACGCAGCCAGGAACGTCGCGACCCGGACGAGCTCGTGGGTGAGCAAGGGGAGGCCGTCGATGAACGGCGTCGGAGGTTCGCCGGTCCAGGACTCGATGACCTTCTCGTTGATCGCGACCACGCCGAAGAGCACGAAGAAGCTGAACATCGCGACGCTGAGAAGCAGCACCTGCAGTGCCTGGGAGATCAACAGCACCAGGACGAGGTTCGCTTTCGCCAGACCGGTCACCTGGGCGCGCGCCAGCAGGGTCGCGTCGTCGATCTCGGCCGCAAACCGGGCTGCTTCGGCCTCCACGGGTGTCGCTGCGCAGGCCGAGATCAGGCTGTCGCCGGTCATCTCGTCATCGACCTGGTCGAGCTCTTCGGGCAACCGGACGACAAGGAACGCGACGGCGACAGCAGCGAACAGCATCACCGCGACCCAGAGCACGCCGTCGTCCAGAGAGGACGCGACCTGCCAGACCTCGGCGTTGATGAAGAGGAACGTGACGAACAGCAGCAACAGGGGCAGCGCCCGGGTCACCAGCGGAACGAGGAGGCCGAGCGAGGACAGGGTCCGTCCGACGGTCCAGCGTGCGACCGTGCCGGCGTGCAGCGAGCGGACGGCGTACCAGGTCAGCGGGACCGCGGCGGCCAGGATGGCGATCAGCACGCTGCCGCTCGGGTCGTCGGAGAGCAACGCGGTAGCCACGGCACCGGCCGCAGCGAAGGCGGCTGTCACGGCGCTGAGAACGAGCAACCGTCGGGCCTCCAGGGCCGAGGCCACGTCCTGGCGGACCTCGTCGACGAAGTACGGCAGACCCCGGGAGTTGAACCACCGTTCGGCAGCCTCGCGGGGCGCGGCGCCGGGTGGTCCGGCCGGAGTCGTGGGCACTCGCGAACTCTAGTTGCTCTTCGGAATCCGGTTTTAACGGTGTCCCAGCAGGGTAACAAGGCCTTGACGGGTTCAGTAAACAGTTGTTCACTGAACGCGGTACTGACGGCGCAGATGGACGAGGTGTTGGTGTGAGCGAAGGTGCAGTGACCTGGGAACGCGTCCGGAAGGCAGCCGACAAGCTGACAACCCCGCTGCTGCCCGACGATTATTTGACCCTGATTAACCCGCTGTGGAGCTCGCGCGAGCTGCGGGGCCGGGTTGAGGAGGTCATCCCCGAGACGGCCGACGCCGCGACCCTGGTGATCAGGCCAGGCTGGGGATGGAACTACCAGCACCGCCCGGGTCAGTTCGTCGGTATCGGCGTGCAGATCGGCGGCAAATACCACTGGCGCTCCTACTCGGTCAGCTCGCCGCCGCAGAAGAAGGGCCGGAACCTGGCGATCACCGTGCGGGCGATGCCCGAGGGATTCCTCTCCGACCACCTGGTCAACGGACTCGAGGCCGGGACCATCGTCCGACTGGCGACGCCCAGCGGTGACTTCGTGCTCCCGGACCCGCCGCCGCCGAAGAGCCTCTTCCTGGTCGGCGGCAGCGGCATCACTCCGGTGATGTCGATGCTGCGCACCCTCGACCGCCGCGCTGACCACTACGAGCGGGGGATGGGCGACGTCGTCCTGCACTACTCCTCCACCACTCCCGAGCGGATGATCTTCCGCACCGAGCTGCAAGAGATGCACGAGCGGCACCCGGGCCTGGTGCTGCACGAGCAGCACACCGACACCCAGGGCATCTTCGGGTGGTCCGACCTCGACGACCTCGTCCCCGACTGGCGCGACCGTGAGACGTGGGCGTGCGGGCCGGCGCCGATGCTCGATGCCGTCGAGAAGCACTGGGAGGACGCCGACCTGACCGACTCGCTGCACATCGAGCGCTTCTCGCTCGCGTTTACCGGCGACGGCGGCGAGGGCGGCACCATCTCCTTCCAGAACTCCAACAAGGAGATCGAGGCCGACGGCGCAACCACTGTCTTGGAAGCGGGGGAGAGCGCCGGCGTGGGCATGCCCTACGGCTGTCGGGTCGGCATCTGCCACACCTGCACGATCACCAAGATCTCCGGCACCGTGCGCGACCTGCGCAACGGCTCCGAGTTCGACCAACCCAACGAACAGGTGCAGACCTGCGTGACCGTCCCGGTCGGCCCCTGCGTCCTGAACATCTGACCCCGACCCGATCAAGGAGCTCCCATGGCGATCGCCGACGTTGCCCAGTACACCCACCTGACCACCGAAGAGGTCGAGGAGCTCGGTCGCGAGTTCGACGCGATCCGCACCGAGATCGAAGAATCGCGGGGCGAGAAGGACGCGGCGTACATCAACCGGGTGATCACCGCCCAGCGCTGGCTCGCCGCCGGCGCCAGGATCGGGATGATCGTCAGCTCGCCGCTGGACAAGAAGATCCGGCGTCCGGTGCTCGCGGCCAGCGCGGTCTCGCTCGGGCTGGCCAAGATCCTGGAGAACATGGAGATCGGCCACAACGTGATGCACGGCCAGTGGGACTGGATGAACGACCCCGAGATCCACTCCTCCACGTGGGAGTGGGACACCGGCCAGCCGGCTGAGCAGTGGAAGCACAGCCACAACTACATCCACCACCAGTTCACCAATGTGCTCGGTCACGACAACGACATCGGGTACGGCATCCTGCGGATGGCCCGGGAGCAGAAGTGGCACCCGGTTTACCTCGGCCAGCCGGTCTACAACGCGCTGCTCGCCGGGCTCTTCCAGTGGGGCGTGGCCTTGCACGACCTCGACCTGGAAGCGATCCGGAAGGGCCAGAAGGACCCGAAGGAGATGAAGCGGCAGCTCAAGCAGATCGCCAAGAAGGGCCGCAACCAGATCCTTAAGGACTACATCCTCTATCCGGCACTTTCCGGCAAGGAGTGGCGCTCGACGATGGTGGCGAACGCCAGCGCCAACTTCATGCGCAACGTCTGGTCCTACCTGATCATCTTCTGCGGCCACTTCCCCGACGGTGCCCTGCACTTCACCGAGGAGGAGCTCGAGGACGAGACCCGCGCTGAGTGGTACCTGCGCCAGATCCTCGGCACCGCCAACTTCGAGGGCGGCCCGGTCCTGCACCTGATGAGCGGGAACCTCGGCTACCAGATCGAGCACCACCTCTTCCCGGACCTGCCGAGCAACCGGTACTCCGAGATCTCCGGGCGGGTCCGCGCGCTCTGCGACAAGTACCAGATCCCGTACACCACCGGTCCGCTGCCCAGCCAGTTCGGACAGGTGCTCCGGGTGATCAACAAGCTCTCGCTGCCCAACAAGATGACCAAGGACGACAAGCCGCCCACCGGAGTGGACGTGACCGTCGAGCACGGGCGCAAGGGCGACTCCCAGATGCAGCAGCGGCGTAGGGAGCTCGGCGGCTGGTCGCGCTCGGCGTGAGCGACGTGCTGAGCTCGCCTCCGTTCGCCTGGCCCGACGGTGTCCTGGAGACCAAGCGGGTGGTCCAGTGTGCCCTGAGTCGGGTGTGCGGCGGCTGTGGGCGATCGCTCGGGCGGCCGATTGCCTTCGTGGGTACCGCCGACGAAGCCGCCCGCAACGCGTTCCACGCACCCCCGCTGCACGCGACCTGCGCCGACGAGCTCAGGACCCTCGGTACGGCCGGGTCCGAGCTGGTGCTCACCGCGAGTTTCGAGTTCGTGCGCCCGGCCGCTGACGACCTGGACAAGTTGCCGACCTTCCACCCGAATTCGGTCCTCGCCTAGGCTGTGAGCGGCTCGTTCCCGCACCTGGAGTGATGGCGTCGCGCCGACCCGTGCGATTCCGAGCCTCCGGAGGAACCGATGACCGTCCCCACCGCCGCAACGACCTCTCCGCGCCAGCAGCGCTTCTCCGAACGTCGGGTCGTGGTGACCGGCGCTTCCGGTGGCGTCGGCAGCCAGGTCTGCGCCTTGTTCCGGGCCGAGGGGGCCCGGGTGGTCGGCGTCGACGTCGTCCCTGCTGACGGAGTGCTGCAGGGCGACCTGTCCGACCCGGCCTCGGTGACCGCCGTGGTCGAGCACGCGCTCGATGAGCTCGGTGGCATCGACGTGCTGTGCAACGTCGCCGGCGTCCAGAGCTTCGCCCGGATCGAGGACCTCACCCCGGAGCTGCTGCACCGTCACCTCGGCGTCAACGTCGTCGGCCCGGTCCTGCTCACCCAGGGCTTCGTCGCTGCCCTGGCCGAGGCCGGGGGGAACGTCGTGACGGTGGCCTCGATCTCGGCCCTGATGGGACAGCCGTACAACACGGCGTATTGCGCCAGCAAGGCAGGTGTCCTGCTCGCGATGCGCGCTCTGGCCGTCGAGCTCGCCGGGCGCGGAATCCGGGTCAACTGCGTCTCGCCGGGCGGAATCGACACTCCGATGATCACGGGCGCCGCAGACAGCCTGCCGGCCGACGTCGACTGGAACCTGATCGCGAAGAGCCAGAGCGTCATCCCCGGGTTCATGCCGCCCTCCGACATCGCCGAAGCGATCCTCTTCCTGGCCTCAGATGCTGCCTCCTCGATCACCGGATCGAACCTCGTCGTCGACCGTGGAGTCGTCTGGTGAACCGCGGGGCTGCGGTCGCGGTGCTCTGGTCATCGCCGGAGGGACTGGGCCGGGAAGGGACTGGGCCGGGACTACCGCAGCGTGATCGCGCGCCGAGCACCTGCTGACCCTGCCGCCCCGGGGGCTCACCCGCGCAGGCGGCCCATCCACTCCTCGATGGCGTCGGCGTCACGCGGGAGAGCGGCCGACAGGTTCTTCGAGCCGTCGGCGGTGACCAGGACATCGTCCTCGATCCGGATGCCGATCCCGCGGAGCTCCTCGGGGACCAGCAGGTCGTCGGATTGGAAGTAGAGGCCAGGCTCGACAGTCAGCACCATCCCTTCGGCCAACGGGCCCTCGGGGTAGACCTCCGGGGAGGCCGACGCGCAGTCGTGCACATCCATGCCGAGCATGTGGCTGGTGCTGTGCAGCGTCCAGCGGGCGTAGACCTTGTTGTCCGGAGCGAGTGCCTCCTCGGCCGAGCAGGGCAACAGCCCGAGGTCAGCGAGTGCGTGCGCCAGCACGTCCATCGCCGCGTGGTGCGGGTCGCGGAAGTGCGCGCCCGGACGGACCGCGTCCAGGCCGGCTTGCTGGGCCGCGAGCACGACCTCGTACAGCTCGCGCTGCAGCACGGTAAACCGGCCGTCGATCGGCAGCGTCCGGGTCACGTCGGCGGTGTACAGCGAGGACGCCTCGGCGCCCATGTCGAGCAGCATCAGCTCGCCGGGAACCAGCGGACCGCAGTTGTCGATCCAGTGCAGGGTGGTGGCGTGCCGGCCACCGCCGACGATCGAGTCGTAGCCGATGTCGTTGCCCATCGCGCGCGCACGACGGAAGAAGGTGCCCTCGATCCAGCGCTCTCCGAACTCCAGCACCCGGTCCCACTCGCGTACCGAGTCCTCGAAGCCGAGGGTGGTGATGTCGCACGCCTCGGCGAGCTCGCCGATCTCCCACTCGTCCTTGACCAGCCGGAGCTCGGAGACCACGCGCGCGAAGTCGGTGTCGAGAGTCTGGTCGGCTGCGACCAGGGCCTCGATGCGGGCGTCGAGTCCGCGATGGACCCGGGTCTTGGCGGCACTCTCCAGCCGCGCGGGCAGATCGTCCAGGTGAGCGACCTCCATGCCGAGGCTGTCCGACATCTCGCTGAGAGATGGGCGGCGCCCGGCCCACAGTTCGCCGTACTGACGATCGCGGAAGAACTCGTCAGTCTCGCGCGAGGCGCGCGGTCGGGCGTAGAGCACGGACTCGCCGGACTCGACGAGCAACACTGCGTCGGAGGTCTGGTTGCCGCTGAAGTAGGTGTGGGCGGTGTCGGGGCGGAACCGGTAGTCGGTGTCGGCGGCGCGCACCTTGTAGGTGCCGGCCGGCAGCACGAGGCGCTCCCCGGGGAACATCTCCGCCAACCGCGCGCGCCGGGCCTCGGCATACTCGGCGATCGGGTGGATCGGGACGTCCAGCTCGCGTTCTCCCCATCCCGTGCGCATGAACGCGGCATAGGCCTCGGGGACCGCTGGATCGTGTGACTCGGTCTTCGGCTCGG
>JBKJHX010000010.1:0-6232 GCA_046598855.1 Marmoricola sp.
AGCAGCGCGCAGATCCGGTCCATCCCGACCGCGATACCGCCGTGCGGCGGAGCCCCGAACTTGAACGCGTCCAGGAGGAAGCCGAACTTCTCCTGCGCCTCGTCCTGGTCCAGCCCCATCACGGCGAAGACGCGCTTCTGGACGTCCTCGCGGTGGATCCGGATCGAGCCGCCGCCGAGCTCGTTGCCGTTGCAGACGATGTCGTAGGCGTAGGCGAGCGCGGAGCCCGGGTCGGTGTCGAAGGTGTCGGCGAACTCCGGCTTGGGACCGGTGAAGGCGTGGTGCACAGCGGTCCAGGCGCCGGCGCCGACGGCGACGTCACCGCTGGCAACAGCGTCCGAGCTGGGCTCGAACATCGGGGCGTCGACCACCCAGGTGAAGGCGAAGGTGCTCTCCTCGATCAGGTCACCGCGGCGACCGATCTCCAGTCGTGCGGCACCGAGCAAAGCACGACTGGATTTGGTCGCACCGGCGGCGAAGAAGATGCAGTCGCCGGGCGCGGCGCCTACGTGCGCCGCCAGACCGGCCTTCTCCGCGTCGGTCAGGTTCTTGGCGACCGGGCCACCGAGCTCTCCGTCCTCGCCCACCAGAACATAGGCCAGCCCCTTGGCGCCCCGCTGCTTGGCCCAGTCCTGCCAGGCGTCCAGCTTCTTGCGCGGCTGGCTCGCTCCCCCGGGCATCACCACAGCGCCGACGTACTCGGCCTGGAAGACCCGGAACGTGGTCGCGGAGAAGTACTCGGTGCACTCGACCAGTTCCAGACCCATCCGGAGGTCGGGCTTGTCCGTACCGAACCGACGCATCGCCTCGGCGTACGTCATCCGCGGGATCGGGCGCGGGATCTCCACGTCGATGAGCTGCCACATTGCGGCAAGGACGTCCTCCATCAGCGCCAGCACGTCTTCCTGGTCCACGAAGCTCATCTCGATGTCGAGCTGCGTGAACTCAGGCTGCCGGTCGGCACGGAAGTCTTCGTCGCGGTAGCAGCGCGCAATCTGGTAGTACCGCTCCATCCCGGCCACCATCAGCAGCTGCTTGAACAGCTGCGGGCTCTGCGGCAGGGCGTACCAGGTGCCCGGCTGCAGCCGGGCAGGCACCAGGAAGTCACGGGCGCCTTCGGGCGTGGACCGGGTCAGCGTCGGCGTCTCAACCTCGACGAAGTCGTGCGCGTCCAGGACGTCGCGGGCCGCCTTGTTGACCTTGCTGCGCAGCCGCAGTGCAGCATTCGGGCCGGACCGGCGCAGGTCGAGGTAGCGGTGCTTGAGCCGTGCCTCCTCACCGACGTCCCCGCCCTTGGACGACGCGGCGTCGTCGATCGGGAACGGCAGCGGGGCCGACGCGGACAGGACCACAACCTCGGTCGCGATCACCTCGATCTCTCCCGACGGCAGGTTCGGGTTCGCGTTGCCCTCCGGGCGCAGCGAGACCTCGCCGGTGATCTTCAGGCAGTACTCGTTGCGCAGGTTGCTTGCTGTCGACTCGTCGCGGACGACCACCTGCACCACACCGCTCGCCTCGCGCAGGTCGAGGAACGCCACCCCGCCGTGGTCGCGCCGGCGGGCGACCCAGCCGGCGAGGGTGACGGTCTGGCCGACGTGCTCGGCGCGCAGGGCGCCGGCGTCGTGGGTGCGGATCACGGGAGTAGCTCCTTGAGATGGTGAACGATGTCGTTGAGGGGTACGGCGGTCTGGTCGCCGGAGTCCATGGCCTTGAGCTGGCACTCGTCCTGGACGAGGTCACGCTCGCCGATCACGATCGTGTACGGCGCGCCGGAACGGTCTGCCCCCTTCATCGCGCCCTTGAGACCGCGGGAGCCGAAGGAGAGGTCGGTACGGATGCCAGCGCGCCGGAGCTCGGTGACCAGCAGCGCGGCCCGGGTGCGAGCCTCGCCGAGCGGGACGACGTAGACGTCCAGGGTGCGCGTCGGACCCGGAGAGAGCCCCTCGGCCTGGCAGGCGAGAAAGGTGCGGTCGATGCCGAGGCCGAAGCCGATCCCGGACAGCTCCTGTCCGCCGAGCTGCGCCATCAGGCCGTCGTACCGGCCGCCGCCGCCGATCCCCGACTGAGCACCGAGACCGTCGTGCACGAACTCGAACGTGGTCCGGGTGTAGTAGTCGAGGCCCCGCACCATCCGCTTGTTGATCACGTAGGTGACGCCGTTGGCGTCTAGCAGGGCCTGGACCTGAGCGAAGTGGTCGGTACAGGCCGCGCAGAGATGGTCGAGCATCAGCGGCGCGTCGGCGAGCTGGGCCTGGACCTCGGGCCGCTTGTCGTCCAGGACGCGCAGCGGGTTGAGGCGGGCGCGCTCGCCGGTGGCCTCGTCGAGGTCGAGCCCGGCCAGGAACCCGACCAGCAACTCCCGGTACGCCGGCCGGTCCTCGGCACAGCCCAGCGAGGTGAGCTCGAGGCGGTAGCCGGTTAGCCCCAGCGAGCGGTAGCCGTCGTCGGCGATCGTGATCACCTCGGCGTCCAGGGCCGGGTCCTCAGAACCGATCGCCTCGATGCCGAACTGCTGCAGTTGGCGGTAACGACCGTGCTGCGGACGCTCGGCGCGGAAGAACTGACCGCGGTACCAGAGCTTGACCGGGAGCTGCCCCCGGTCGAGACCGTGCTCGATCACCGAGCGCATCACCCCGGCAGTGCCCTCGGGGCGCAGCGTCAACGATCTGTTGCCGCGGTCGGTGAAGGTGTACATCTCCTTGCTGACTACGTCGGTCGACTCCCCGACACCGCGGACGAACAGGCTGGTGTCCTCGAAAACGGGAAGCTCGATGTAGCCGTAGCCGGCCAGGATCGCCGGCGCGGCGAGAGCCTCGTGCACCGCGAGGAACGTCGCGGAGTCGGGCGGCAGGTACTCCGGCACCCCCTTGGGGGCGGCGAGGCGATCGTTCATTCAGAGCCCCCGGGTGACGGGGGCGACGGTGCCTGCCTCGGGGTTCTCGATCAGGTCGCGCAGGAACGGGTTGGTGGCGCGCTCCTGGCCGATCGAGGTCTGGTCTCCATGACCGGGCAGCACCACGATGTTGTCCGGGAGGGTCAGCACCTTCTCCCGCAGGCTGCGCAGCATCGTCGGGTGGTCGCCGCCGGGGAGGTCGGTCCGACCGATCGAGCCGGCGAACAGCAGGTCGCCGGAGAAGAGGATCTCGGACACGTCCTGCTCGTCGTACGGGGCTCGGAAGGTCACCGAACCCGCGGTGTGACCCGGAGTGTGGTCCACGAGGAACTCGAGTCCGGCGAGCTGGAGGGTCTGCGCGTCGGAGAGCTCCTCGACCCGGTCCGGCTCGACGAACTCGTACTTGCCGCCGAGCAGCATCGCGGTGGTCTCCGCGGACATGCCGGCCATCGGGTCGGCCAGCAGGTGCCGGTCGTTGGGGTGAATGTACGCCGTCGCGTCGTAGGTGCCGGCAACCGGAGCCACGCACCACATGTGGTCGACGTGTCCGTGCGTGACCAGGACCGAGACCGGCTTCAGCTTGTGTTCGCGGATCACCGCGTCGACTCCCTGGGCGGCGTCCTTGCCCGGATCGATGACTACGCACTCGGCGCCGGCGCCGGTCGCGACGACGTAGCAGTTGGTACCCCAAGGCCCGGCCGGAAAGCCTGCGATCAGCACTGAGAGTCTCCTGCTCGGGGGGTGGGCGAACGGGCCCCAGCCTACTGTCCCCCGCCGTCGGCTCTGCTCATGGCTACGATGAACCTCGCAGCACATGCTCCAGTGGAGCGCTCACCGACGAAGGGGTCACAGTGACCGCGCAGGGCAACCAGAGCGACAGCTTCGGACGCGTCGACCCAGACGGGACCGTCTACGTCCGCATCGGGACCGAGGAGCGCGTCGTCGGTCAGTACCCGGAGGGCACGCCCGAGGAGGCACTCGCCTTCTACACCAAACGGTTCGAGGGTCTGGCGTTCGAGGTCCATCTCCTCGAGCAGCGTGTCCGCAGCGGCGCGATGTCGCCCGACGAGGCCATCGCCTCGATCAAGCGTGTCTCGGACCAGCTGGTCGAGCCGCACGCGGTCGGCGACATCACCACGCTGGTCGGGCGACTGAACTCCCTGAAGCCGGTCATCGGGATCCAGCGCGAGCAGCGCCGCGCAGAGCGCACCAAGAAGGTCGAGGAGTCCCGGGCTCGCAAGGGCGCCATCGTCGCCGAGGCGGAGAAGATCGCCGCCGGCACCGACTGGCGTAACGGTGCGAACCGGCTGCGGGATCTGCTCACCGAGTGGAAGGAGCTGCCCCGTCTTGAGAAGGCAGCCGACGACGAGCTCTGGCACCGGTTCTCCGGTGCTCGGACTTCGTACACCCGCGCCCGCAAGGCCCACTTCGCCGTGATGAGCGAGCAGCGCGACGGCGCCAGGGTCGTCAAGGAACGCCTGGCCAAGGAGGCCGAGGCGCTCGCTGACTCCACCGACTGGGGCGGCACAGCGATGAAGTACCGCACCCTGATGTCGGAATGGAAGGCTGCCGGCCCCGCCCCCAAGGACGTCGACGACGCCCTCTGGAAGCGCTTCCGCGGCGCCCAGGACACGTTCTTCGGTGCCCGTGACGCGGCCAACGCCGAGCTCGACCAGGAGTTCGCCGCCAACGCCGAGGTCAAGAAGGCGATCCTCGTCGAAGCCGAGGCGCTGCTCCCCGTCAAGGACCTCGCCGCCGCCAAGAAGGCCTTCCGGGACCTCTCCGAACGCTGGGAAGCCGCCGGCAAGGTCCCTCGTGACGAGATGAAGTCCCTCGAGGGGCGCATTCGCAAGGTCGAGGACGAGATTCGCGGGCTCGAGGCGGACCAGTGGAAGAAGTCGGACCCGGAGAAGTCCGCGCGCGCCGATGGCATGATCGGGCAGCTCCAGGATGCCATCGCGAAGATCGAGAGCGATCTCGAGAAGGCGAAGGCAGCTGGCGACGCCAAGAAGATTAAGGACCTCGAGGAAAACCTGGCGTCGCGTCAGTCGTTCCTGGAGATGGCCCAGAAGGCTGCCGAAGAGTTCACCTGAGCAGTGTTCAACTGATCCGGGTTCAACGGATCGGGCTGGGACCGCGCGTCTGTCAGTGAGTGACCCGGTAGGCGTCGAAGACCCCGTCGACGCTGCGGACCGCCTTGAGGACCGCGCCCAGGTGCTTGGGATCGCCCATCTCGAAGGTGAACTTGCTCTTCGCGACCCGGTCTCGGCTGGTGCTCAGCGAGGCCGAAAGGATATTCACGTGCTGGTCGGAGAGGACCAGGGTGATGTCAGAGAGCAGGCGGGCCCGGTCCAGCGCTTCGACCATGATCTGCACCAGGAACGTCGAGGTCGCGTTGGGTGCCCACTCGACCTCGACGAGGCGCTCGGGCTGACCGAGGAGGTCGGATGCGTTGGTGCAGTCGCGACGGTGGACCGAGACCCCTGAACCACGGGTAACGAACCCGAGGATCTCGTCCCCGGGGACAGGGGTGCAGCACTTGGCCAACTTGACCAGGACGTCGGTGGTGTCCTTCACGATGACCCCGGAGTCGCCGGCGGTCTTTTGTGGGCGGCGCGGCCGGGTGATGGTGACGGCCTCGGCCAGGTCCTCGGCGGCACCCTCGGCTCCCCCGAAGATCTCGATGACTTTGCGGACGACCGCCTGCGCACCAAGGTTGCCCTCGCCGACAGCGGCGTAAAGGGCAGAGACGTCGGCCAGGCGGAGCTCGTGGGCGACCTGGGTGAGCGACTCGTGCGTCATCACCCGCTTGAGGGAGACGCCCTCCTTGCGCATCAGCTTGGCGATCTGGTCCTTGCCCTGCTCGATCGCTTCCTCGCGGCGCTCCTTGGTGAACCAGTGCCGAATCTTGCTCCGGGCGCGCGGCGACTGCACGAACCCGAGCCAGTCCCGGCTGGGACCGGCGTTTGGGGACTTCGAGGTGAAGACCTCGACGACATCACCGTGCTCGAGCTTGGACTCCAACGGCACCAGCCGGCCGTTGACCCGGGCCCCGATCGTGTGGTGCCCGACCTCGGTGTGGATCGCGTAGGCGAAGTCGATCGCGGTCGATCCGATCGGGAGGCCGATCACGTCACCGCGCGGAGTGAAGACGTAGACCTCGGCCGCGTTGATCTCGAAGCGCAGTGATTCCAGGAATTCGCCCGGGTCCTCGACCTCGTTCTGCCAGTCCAGGAGCTGCCGGACCCACGGCATGTCGCTCTGCCCGGTCTGCGCCAGGGTCTTGTCGGTGTCGACGCCGGTAGTGACGTCCTCCTTGTACTTCCAGTGGGCCGCGAC
>JBKJHX010000055.1:0-50597 GCA_046598855.1 Marmoricola sp.
CGCCCTTCGAGCGGATGAGCCGAACAGTCTGTGTGATCGAGTCGAGGAAGTCTCTTGACGCGTTCTTGAACAGCAAGTGCGCCTCGTCGAAGAAGAAGACCAGCTTCGGCTTGTCGATGTCACCGACCTCGGGCAGGTCGTTGAAGAGGTCGGCCAGCAGCCACATCAGGAACGTCGAGAAGATCGCCGGCCGGTCCTGAAGGTTCGGCAGTTCGACCAGGTTGATCAGCCCCTTGCCCGACCCGGTGGTGCGCAGCAGATCCCCGGTCGCAAACTCCGGTTCGCCGAAGAACGCCTCGGCCCCCTGGTCGGCGAAAGCGATCAGCTCGCGCAGGATCACCCCGGTAGTGGCCTTGGAGAGACCGCCGAGATCGGTGAGCGCGGCCTTGCCTTCGGCGGAGGTGAGGAACTTCGTCACCTCGCGCAGATCAGCGAGGTCGAGCAGCGGCAGACCGGCCTTGTCGGCGTAGTGGAAGATCAGGCCGAGCGAGGACTCCTGGGTGTCGTTGAGCCCGAGGACCTTGGCGAGCAACGTCGGGCCAAAGGCGGACATGGTGACCCGGAGCGGGATCCCGGTGCCCTCGCCGCCCAAGGCGTAGTACTCGACCGGGAAGGCCGTCTGCTTCCACGTCTGGCCCACCGACGTCGCGCGAGCGGTGATCTTCTCGTCCACCCGGCCAAAGGTGGAGAGCCCCGACAGGTCGCCCTTGATGTCGGCGGCGAAGACCGGAACACCGGCCGTGCTCAGCTGCTCGGCCATCAGCTGCAGCGTCTTGGTCTTGCCGGTACCGGTCGCGCCGGCCACCAGGCCGTGCCGGTTCAACATGCCGAGCGGGATCCGCACCCGGACGTCGGTCAGCTCCTCAGGACCCACCATCAGGCTGCCCAGCTCCAGCGCCGCACCCTCGAACAGGTACCCGGCAGCCACCGTCGTACGGAGCTCCTCCGCGGCTGCCGGCGCGGTCGCTTCATCTCCCATGGCAGGACTGTAGCCGCGCCCGGAGGGCCGGACTTCGGGTCCGTGACCCCCTCTTTCCTATGATGTCCCCGTGATCTTCAAGCGCATCGGTGACGGGCGCCCGTATCCAGCTCATGAGCTGGGGCCGCGGGATTGGGCTGCGCTGCCCCCACGACCGGTGCGACTCGACGAGTTGGTGACCACGAAGGACACCCTCCAGCTGGCCGCTCTGCTCGACGAGGACTCCACGTTCTTCGGCGACCTGTTCGCCCACGTCGTGCTCTGGAAAGACGAGCTCTACCTCGAGGACGGGCTGCACCGGGCGCTGCGGGCTGCGCTGCAGCAGCGGCACGTCGTGCACGCGCGCGTCCACGAGGCCCGCGGATGACCAGGTCCCCGGAGTCCCGTCGGGTGATCTCCTGGGCCACCCTCGCGGTGACCACGGTGGCGACCCTGGCGATGGCGGTCTGGGGCTTCAACGCGCTGACCGAGCCGTTCGAGGACGACTCGACGTCGGTCAGCTCCAGCGGCGATGACCCGACCTGCGCACCGGGGACCGGGCGCCGCTTCCTTGCTCGCGGCGACGTCACCGTCAGCGTCTACAACGCCGGCAAGAAGAACGGCCGCGCCCAGGACACCCTGGACCTGTTCGAGGGTGCTGGTTTCGCGGCCGGCGCGATCGGCAACGCACCTGAGGAGACTGAGGTCGTGCGCGCCGAGGTCCGCACGAGGAAGAACGACGACCCGGCCGCCAAGCTGGTCGCCCTCGCACTCGGCAAGAACACCGAGGTGACCGTGACCGGCGACGACCTGGGCCCAGGAATCGACGTGTTCATCGGCGACAAGTTCAAGAAGTTGGCCGCGGACGCGCCCCGTCGGGTGCGGCTGACCGAGGCGGCCTGTCAATAGCGCTCACCACTTCAGGTGGTGGCTCAGATCGCCCATCAGGTCGACGAAGAGCGTCCGCGAGGCGAACCACCACGCACCGTCGACGACGTGGAACGTGTCGTGGTACCGCCCGGCGATGATCGGCTGGAGCGGGAGCGCCGGGGTCGCTTGTACGACGCAGTAGTACGAGCGGCAGGTGGCCGTGCCTGCCTCGTCGTCCACCTCGATGATCGGGTTCGTGGTGATGTGCTTGGTCTTCGGGGTGCCGTCGTCCTCGTAGAGCCGGGTCGACATCCCGTACATCTTCCGAGCACCCTCGACGCCGACGAACTGGGTCTCCGGCGGCCCGTTCTCCTGACCGAAGATGGTGGCGTGGGTGAAGAGCTCGGCTACCCCGTCCAGGTCCCCGAGATCGATCCGCTCGGCATAGGTATAGAGCAGATTCTCGATCGCGCGCGCGCTGTCCATGCCCGGCAGCATAGGCTCCGTGCGCGTGGACCCCCGTACAGCCTTCTCGCTGGAAACCGTTCTTGCCGACGCTCGCGCGAAAGAGCTTCTCGATGACTTCGGGAGCGGCCAGTTCACCGAGCCGCTCTCGGTCCTGCTCGAGGACTACCTCGGCGCCGGGCTCAGCGAGTTGGGCGCACACATCGTTCGCAGCGGCTTGGTGCACCACCTGCGGATGCGGTTGCGGGCGACCGAGTGGCGGCGCCGCTTCCCCGAGATCGCCGAGGAGGTCATCAAGGCGCCGGTCGTCGTGGTCGGCATGATGCGCAGCGGGACGACGCTGCTCCAGCGGCTGCTCGCCGCCGACCCGCGATTCACCTGTGCCCACGGCTGGGAGGTAATCGAGGTCGCCCCCCGGTTCACGTCGAAGGACGGGGTCGCTCACAACTTCGCCGGTACCGACCCGCGGATCGCCGCCGCTCTGGCGCGCGAGGCACAGACGAAGGAGTTCATGCCGGACCTGTTCGCGATCCACCCGATGTACGCCCTGGAGGCCGAGGAGGAGATCGTCTTCCTCGACGCCGCCTTCCTCTCGCACGTTCCCGAGGCCGGCGCGCACCTGCCGACGTACCGGGCCTGGATCGACGGGCAGGACTTCAGCGGCGCCTACGACCACCTGCACGCCATGTTGCAGCTGCTGCAGTGGCAGAAGCGGCAGCGCGGCGAGCAGATCGGGCGCTGGGTGCTGAAGACGCCGGCGCACCTCGGCTACCTGGAGACGTTGCGCGCCCGCTTCGGCGACCTGCACGTCGTGCACCTGCACCGGGACCCGGTCGCCTCGATCGGCTCGGGCGCCAGCCTGAACGCCACGCTGCACGCGATGCACTCCGACGTCGTCGACCTGCACCGGGTCGGGGCCCAGTGGATCGAGCGGACGGGGTGGACCAACGACCGCGCGCTGGCCACCCGGGCCGCCTGGGCGGCCTCCGACCCCGGCCTGGTCACCGACCTGGACTTCGAGGACGCCATCGCCGATCCGATCGGCCAGGTGACCAAGGTCTACAGCGACCTAGGGCTCGAACTCAGCCCTGAGGCCGAGGCCTCGATGCGGGACTGGCTCGCCCGCCGCCCGCGCGAGCAGGGCAGGCCCGACTACCGGGTGGAGACCTACGGGTTGAGCGAGGGGCAGATCAGGGAACGGTTCAGCGAGTACGAGCGCCGCTTCCGCTGAGGTTTCGAGACAGGCGCTGCGCGCCTCCCTCAACCACCGTCGGCCCCAGAAACGCACCTACCTCGACGCCCGACGCCCACCCTGCCTCGCGGTGAGGAGGTTTCGAGACAGGCGCTGCGCGCCTCCCTCAACCACCGTCGGCCCCAGAAACGCACCTACCTCGACGCCCGACGCCCACCCCGACGGCCCCAGAACCGCGCGTCGCTCACCCTGGTGACGGTGGTTGAGGAGGTTGCGCAGCAACCGTCTCGAAACCTCTCCCGCGCACGTTCACAGGAGCAGCGGACGGACCTGGTTGATCGCCTGCTCGGTGAGGACTCCGAGCGAGCGCAGGTCGGGGTCGGTGGCCTCGCCCCAGACCGCGACGGCCGCGAAGACGGCGCCGGCGAGCGCCTCGGCCCGTACGGCGGCCATCAGATCCGGGGTCCCGCGCTCGACCAGCAGTACCCGCAACTCGGTGGCCATCGCGGCCTGCCGGTCGCGGAAGACCCGCTCGACCCGTTCAGGACTGAGCAGTTCTCGTCGCAGCCGGGCGATCTCGACCAGCAGCCGCGGGTCGGTCGGCGCCGAGCTGAGCGACTCCAGCACAGAGCGGCCGAGGTCCTCGTTGGCCGGCCGAGACCGGATCGCTTGGCGGAACCACGCCAGGCCTTCGACCAGATCGGCGAAGAGCACCTCGTCCTTGGTAGCGAAGTGGCGGTAGAAGGTCCGCTCGGTGACGCCGACCTCGGCGGCGATCGCCGCGACGCTGGCCGCCTCGAACCCGTCAGTGACGAAGTGCCGCAGCGCAGAGGCGCGCAGTGCTGCGCGGGTGCGCTCGGACTTCGAGCCCGCCGCAGACTCGTGCTCCGCCTCGGTCATAACCAAACCTTAGCATTTTGTCAGTACTGACATTTCCTCGGATTTCCTGCTACGTTCGCTGCATGTCCCTGCCCTTCTCTGCCCATCCCGTCGCCACCGCGATGCAGCACGAGCACGAACTCGCGGCTCTCGAGCTGGTCAAGCACCCGACGATTCGCGCCGCCTACCGCGACGTCGCCGAGACTTGGCTCGGCCGCGCCAAGGCATCGGACGCGATGCGGGAGCGCTTCAACGCGGCGTACGAAGAGGTGATGTTCTCCGCAGCCGTCTGGTCGAGCAACTCCGACGCGCTACGGCCCAAGGTCACCACCATTACCCGGCTGGCGCACGAGCTCGAGGGTGTCCGGATCCCCGGCACTCGCTGGGGCATCGACAACCCGGACACGGTCTACCGGGTGATCCCGATCTCCGGCGCGGAGCGCTACGAGATCCGCGGCAAGGTCGGGACGAACCGGATGACCGAGAACTACTTCACGCTCTGGAACGCGAACATGGGCAACGTCGACGTCCTCAACGGGCGGACTATGGAGGTCGAGTCCGACGGGTCCTACGTGATCACCGTCGACTCCTCCCCGGCAAACGGTCGCCCCAACCACGTGCAGTCGACCCCCGAGGCGCACGAGTTCTACATCCGCGATGTCCTGCTGGACTGGAGCAAGGACGACCCGAACCACATCACCGTCGAACGCGTCTCGACAGGGTCGACCTCCGGGGACCGGCCGGCGTTGACCCTCGACGAGCAGGCCGACGCGACCGCAGCGATGATGGCGCACTTCGCGAACTTCACCGGCAAGCTCAGCCACGGGATGTACAAGGCGCCGGTGAACCACTTCTCGCTGGGCTGGACCGCCGACGACACCGGGGCCCTGCGGAACCAGGTGTACGTCGCTGGCAGGTTCCTGCTCGAGCCGGGCCAGGCGTTCGTGGTCGACGTCAGCGACGGCGGTGCGGAGTACTTCACGGTGCCGCTGTCCAACATCTGGGGCACCACGCTGGACATCTACAACTCCACCGGCAGTCTCAACAAGGCGCAGTCGCGCCCGAACGAGGACGGCACCTACACCTACGTGATCGCCGCGGAGAACCCCGGCGTCGCCAACTGGATCGACACCGACGGCCTGCCCGAGGGCATCCTCACGTTGCGGATGGCCGAGTTCGGACCGACCGGACCCCGGTCCGACCTCTCGGCTAAGGGCCGGGTGATCGACCTCGACAAGATCGACGCCGAGGGCTTGGTGCCGGTCACCGAGGCCGAGCGCACCGAGGAGCTCGCCGAGCGTCAGGCCGGCTACCTGCGTCGCCTGCCCGAAGGAGTCGTGTCATGAGCAGCTGGCTGATCACTGGGTGCTCCACGGGCATCGGACGCGAGATCGCCCGGGCCGCGCTGGAGGCCGGCCACCAGGTCGCCGTCACGGCGCGCAAGGTCGAGGCCGTGCAGGACTTCGTCGCCGACTTCGGCGACCGGGCGCTGGCGCTGCCCCTCGACGTCACCGACAACGCGCAGATCGCCTCGGTAGTCGCTGCCACGCACGAGGCTTTCGGCGGGATCGACGTCCTGGTCAACAACGCCGGCTACGGCTACCTCTCCGCTGTCGAGGAGGGCGAGGAGACCGAGATCCGGGCACTCTTCGACACCAACTACTTCGGGGTCGTCACCACGATCCAGAAGGTGCTCCCGATCATGCGCTCCCAGGGCTCGGGTCACATCGTGAACATCTCATCGATGACCGGCCTGGTCGCCAACCCACCGAACGCCTTCTACTCCTCGACCAAGTTCGCCCTCGAGGGACTCACCGAGGCGTTGTCGAAGGAGGTGGCCGCCTTCGGCATCAAGGTGACCGCGATCGAACCCGGCGGCTTCCGCACCGACTGGGCGAGCCGGTCGATGCACGAGTCCGCCGCCCCGATCGAGGCGTACGCCGACGACGTGGGCGTCCGCAAGGACCTGATCAAGCAGTTCGCCGACCACCTGCCGGGCGACCCGCGCAAGGTCGCTGAGGCCGTGCTGACGGTGACCAGTCTCGAGGAGCCCCCGCTGCGCCTGCTGCTCGGGCACGACGTTCTCAAGGCGGTGCGAGAGAAGCTGGCCGCGTTCAGCGCCTCGATCGACGAGTGGGAAGCAGTGACCAAGGACGTGAACTTCCCGGCATGAGCGGCCAGACCCCCCTCGGCTCCGGCTTCGGAGTGCACACGACCGCGGCCGAGGTCCTCGACGGGATCGACCTCACCGGGAAGACCGCGCTAGTCACCGGCGGGTACTCCGGGATCGGGATCTCGATGGTGCGCGCCCTGGTCGACGCCGGAGCGGGCGTGCTGGTGCCGGCACGACGCCCGGAGCAGGCCGCCGAGGCACTGATCGGCATCAGCAACGTCACCGTCGGCGCGATGGACCTGTCCGACCAGACCAGCGTGGCGTCGTATGCCGACAGCGTGCTGGCCGGTGGACGCCACCTCGACTTCGTCATCAACAGCGCCGGGGTGATGGCCACCCCCGAGCAGCACGTCGGGTCGGGGTGGGAGCTCCAGTTCGCCACCAACCACCTCGGCCACTTCGCGCTGGTCAACCGGCTCTGGCCGCTGCTGACCGGCGGTAGCCGGGTCGTCAGCGTCTCCTCCGGCGGGCATCAGCTCTCCGGGATCCGCTGGGACGACTTGTCCTTCGCCGGCGGCTACGACAAGTGGCTCGCCTACGGTCAGTCGAAGTCGGCCAACGTGCTCTTCGCCGTCGAGCTGGACCGGCTCGGCCGCGATCAGGGCGTCCGGGCCTTCTCGCTGCACCCCGGCGCGATCCTGACGCCGCTCGGCCGGCACCTGGGAGCCGAGGACGTGGAGTCGCTGCTCTCCTATGGCAGCGACGGGAAGCCGATCCTGCCGGAGTTCAAGACCCCAGAGGCGGGCGCGGCGACCGCGGTCTGGGCTGCCACCTCACCGCAGCTCGACGGCCGCGGCGGCCTCTACCTCGAGGACTGCGACGTGGCCCCGGACGCGGACCCGAACCAGCGGGTCACCGGCCAGGCGCTCGGGGTCTTCCCGCACGCCAAGGACCCGGCCGAGGCCGAGCGGCTCTGGTCCTGGTCGGTCGAGCAGACCGGGGTGAACGCCTTCGGCTAGGCCGAAAAACTTCACGAGGAAGTTGCAAGGTTCCGAGCCGACGGTGCTCCTACCCGCAAGCAACGACACACCCACCACCTCGTGAAAGGCACCAACATGTTCCGCAAGACCTTCACCGGCTCGCTCGTGGCAGCATCGCTGACCGCCGGCGCCCTGATGACCATGCCCTCGGCCTCAGCCGCCCCCACCTACCTCGAGACCAGCTCCCCGAGCGGGGTCGGCACCGTTCCGAAGGACGCCGACGTCGTGATGAGCGAGAACGGCAACGCGGCCGCCACCTGGGTGCGCCTCGTGAACGGCCTCGACCGCGTCCAGGCCTCCTACTACACCGTCGGCACCAACGGGGGCTGGAGCTCCCCGGTCAACGTCTCCGACTTCGGTGAGACCGTCGGCGAGCCGAAGGCCGCGATCAACGACAAGGGCGAGGCCGCCGTGGTCTGGCTCGAGGCGGACGCGAACAACGATGACCAGGTCGAGTACAGCCGCTACAGCGGAGCCGGTGCCTGGACCGGCTCGAACACCTTCACCGAGACCAACCTGAGCGCCGAGGAGGTCGACGTCGCCATGGACGGGACCGGCATCCTGCACATCGCCAACGTGTACACCGACGGCGGCGCGTACGACGCCGTCAAGGTCTCCACGGTGGGCAAGGACGGCAGCGTCGCCCAGACGACAGTCTCCGACGACTCCGCCCGGACCCCGGACATCGCCGCCAACAGCAAGGGCGAGCTCGCGGTGGCGTACTACAACGTGCTCCTCGGCGACGACGTGATCGACACCCGTCGGTACAACCCGGCGACGTTCGGGTGGACCGCGCCGAAGTCGGTCGGCACGACCGGTGTCTTCCTGCTCGACCCGCAGATCTCGATCGGTGACAACGGCTCGGCAACCGTCGCCTACGTCAAGCAGGACCTCGACAACGACTTCCGGGTCATCTCGAACCGCCTGAACGCCGACGGCACCCAGTCCGGGGCCACCTTCGTTTCGCCGGCCGGCGTGACGTCGACCAACCCGAGCATCACCCAGAACGACGCCGGCGCAGCCGTGGTCGCGTTCAGCCAGGCTGGTGCCGAGGTCGGCTACCGGACCAGGGCGTTCACCACCGCGGGCTGGGCCACCGGCTCGGCGATCAACGCCGGCCTGTCCGGTGCCACCCACCCGAAGGCGGCCATCAGCGACACCGGCGCCTACATGATCGGCTGGACCGACGGCGGCAACCTGCACGGACGCTACCGCGGCACCCCGTCGGTGCTGCCGTTCGTGACCTACAACTCGGCTGGGGTCGCCTTCGGCGCCAACCAGACGTCGGTCGGCATCGACAACCAGGGCAACGCCCTGGTCGGCGGTACCTACGCGCTGCCCAACCCGGCCAACGGCGCCCTGCACGTGAAGTTCGTCGACGCCGGCGGTCCGACCAGCACGCTGGCTACCTTCGCTTCCAACACCCTGACCGGCAAGGTGAACCTGAAGTGGGCCGCTACCGACCGGTTCAGCAACGCTGAGCTCTACGACGTCCGGTTCAAGACCACCGCGTGGAACCGGGTCGTGGGCACGAACAGCTCGCTCCTGACCGGCAGCCCGGCGACGTCCGTGCAGTTCAAGGCGCTCCCCGGCCGTACTTACTGCTTCGAGGTCCGGGCCCGCGACGGGCATGCCAACTACGGCGCCTACACCGCCCCGAAGTGCACCACCACGCCGGTCGACGACCGCGCCGGAGTGATCGCCAAGGGCTTCAAGCGGGCCAAGGCCAGTACGTCCTACCTGGGCACGTACAGCATCGCAAAGAAGAAGAACGCGGTGATGGTCATGCAGAACGTGAAGGCCCGCAGGATCGCGGTCCTGGTCACCAAGGTCGCAGCCGGCGGCAAGGTCCAGGTCTCCTTCGCAGGCAAGGTGCTCGGCACCTACAGCCTCAAGGGCAGCGGCCATAAGAAGTTCATCGCGGTCAAGAACTTCGGGTCGGTGAAGTCCGGGAACCTGGTGATCAAGGTGGTCAGCAGGACCGGCAAGGTCGTCCGGATCGACGGCGCGGTCCTCGCCAAGTAGGCACCCGCCAGCTCGACGTCAAAACCCCAGGGCTCCGGCATCGCCGGGGCCCTGGGTCTTTTCTGGGTTTCTCTGGGCCGCCTTAGGACGGGTCGGCGTTCCACTGGGCGAGCCGGCCGCCGCGCGAGACCGCCCGCAGCCGATCCTCGGTCTGCTCCCGGGATTTGCGGGGGGTCACCACCAGCAGCTCGTCGCCGTGGCGCAGCACCGTGCGGAGCTGCGGGACCATCGTCGAGCCGTCGCGGACGATCAGCGAGACCGAAGCACCCTTGGGCAGCCGAAGCTCGGCCACCTCGACGCCGTGCATCCGGGACTTCGGGGAGATCGTCACCATCAGCAGGTCCGCGGCGATCCTCTCCAGCGGCGCCGCCTCGACGTCGAGGTCGCGGGGTTCGCTGCGCCGGGCCACCTTGAGCACCCGGGCCACCAGGGGCAGGGTCGGTGCCGTGATCAGCGTGTAGATCACCACCATCACAAACACGATGTCGAAGAGCCGGGCGGCGTCGGTAACCCCGGCGGCGAGCGGGATGGTCGCGAACACGATCGGCACCGCACCGCGCAGTCCCGCCCAGCTGATGAAGCCCAGCTCCCGCAGCGGCATCGGCTGCACCACCGCGGAGACCAGCACCGAGGCCGGTCTAGCGACGAAGGTGAGCACCAGGCCGGCCGCGACTGCCAGGCCCACGATCTCCCAGGTGATCCGACCCGGGGAGACCAGCAGGCCGAGCATCACGAACAGCCCGATCTGGGCCAGCCAGGCCATCCCCTCGGCGAACGACCGGGTGGCCGCACGGTGCGGGAGATCGGAGTTGCCGAGGATGAGCGCCGCGATGTACACCGCGGCGAAGCCGCTCCCGTGCGCTGTCGCGGTGACGGCGTAGGCGAGCACCGAGAGCGACAGCACCGCCAGCGGGTACAGGCCCGAGGACGGCAAGGCCGCCCGGCGCATCAGCCATGCACCTCCGAAGCCGACCAGGAGTCCGCCGGCGACACCGACGACGAGCTCGAGGGCGACCTCCCCGAGGAAGCTCGCGACACCGTGGCTCCCGCTCGCACTGACCAGCGTGACCAGGACGACCGTCGGGGCGTCGTTGAGTCCGGACTCCGCCTCCAACGTCGAACTGAGCCGGCGCGGCAACGGCACCCGGCGCAGCACCGAGAACACCGCGGCGGCATCCGTCGGGGACGTCAGCGCCCCCAAGAGGACGGCGAGCTGCCAGCTCATCCCGAAGAGGAAGTGCGCCGCCACCGCGACGACACCGACGCTGACCGCCACTCCGATGGTCGCCAAGGAGAGCCCCAGTCGAGCGACCGGCTTCATCTCCGACCACTTCGTGGTCAGGCCTCCCTCGGCGAGGATGATCACCAGGGCGCCGAATCCGAGCGCGTTGGCCAGCTCCGCGTCGGAGAACTCCACGCCGAGACCCGCATCGCCGAGACCGACGCCGATGAGCAGGTAGAGCAGCAGACTGGGAAGCCCGGCCCCGGTCGAGGCCCGCACCGCCAGGATCGCCACCAGCAGGACGCCACAACCCGCGAGGAGGCCCTGATTGAGGGTGTCGACGTCGAGTGTCATGCTCGGCACCTCGGCGGTAGTCGGAGCCGCAGTCTATCGATCCGGCATGCGGAGTCGGGCACCAAGCCGGTCGAAGGGTAGAACTTGTTCTAGTTTCCCTTTACGATTCCGCCATGAGCACCGCACTCCCCGACGTCCTGTCCGCCACCGCCCTGGACGCCACCAACGACGAGACCGACGTCGTCGTCATCGGCTTCGGCATCGCCGGAGGTTGCGCGGCTCTCGAAGCGGCCCGTTCCGGGGCCAAGGTCGTCCTTCTCGAACGCGCCGCGACGTACGGCGGCACCAGCGCGATGTCGGGCGGTCACTTCTACCTCGGCGGCGGCACGGCAGTGCAGCAGGCGACCGGGCACGAGGACAGTGCCGAGGAGATGTACAAGTACCTGCTCGCCATCTCCCAGGACCCGGAGCCGGAGAAGATCCGCGCCTTCTGCGACGACAGCGTCGAGCACTTCGACTGGGTCGAGTCCCTCGGCTTCGAGTTCGAGCGCAGCTACTTCCCGGGCAAGGCGGTGATCCAGCCCAACACCGAGGGTCTGATGTTCACCGGCAACGAGAAGGTGCACCCGTACCGCGACGTCGCCGTCCCGGCCCCCCGCGGTCACAAGGTCCCGGTCCCCGGCGACACCGGTGGTACCCAGATGGTGATGGACCTGCTCGCGAAGCGCATCGAGGAGGCCGGCGTCGAGGTCCGCTACGAGACCGGCGCGACCAACCTGGTAGTCGCGACAGGCTCGACCGACGCGGAGTCGAAGGTCGTCGGCGTTGCGTGGAAGAAGTTCTCCGAGACCGGGGTACTGCGCGCGAAGGCCGTAATCGTGGCAGCCGGCGGCTTCGTGATGAACCCCGACATGGTCGCCGAGTACACCCCGGCGCTGGGCGAGAAGCTCTTCGTCCTCGGCAACACCTACGACGACGGTCTCGGACTCCGGCTCGGCGCCTCGGTCGGCGCCCAGCTGAAGTTCATGGACGAGCCGTTCATCACCGCGCCGTTCTACCCGCCGTCCCAGCTGGTCACCGGGATCGTGGTGAACTCCGACGGCAAACGTTTCGTCGCCGAGGACAGCTACCACTCCCGGACGTCGTACTACGTCATGCATCAGCCGGAGCAGAAGGCGTACCTGATCGTCGACTCCGCCCACATCGAGCACCCGACGATGCCGCTGTGCCCGTTCATCGACGGCTGGGAGACCGTCGAGGAGATGGAGGAGTCGCTCGGGATACCCCAGGGCCACCTCGTCGAGACCCTCGGCAACTACAACAAGCACGCGCACGAGAGCTCCGACCCGGAGTTCCACAAGCACCCCGACTGGGTCGCCCCGCAGGACCACGGACCCTGGGGTGCCTACGACCTGACCCTCGGCAAGGCCCTGTACGCCGGGTTCACCCTCGGCGGGATGCGCTGCACGGTCGAAGGGGAGGTGCAGCGCGAGGACGGCTCCGTCGTCGCCGGCCTGTACGCCGCCGGGGCCTGCGCAGCCAACATCGCCCAGGACGGCAAGGGGTACGCCTCGGGCACCCAGCTCGCCGAGGGCTCCTACTTCGGTCGCCGTGCCGGCCGGCACGCTGCCACACGCTGAACCACCTCCGTGCGCCCGGCGACCAGGGCGCAGATACGATCGCGGGGTGCCCCGACGACCGCTCCGCCGTGCCCTGGTGGTCGTCGTTGGCTGTCTCGCACTGAGCTCCTGCGGCGAAACGACGTTCGTCGACGACAGCCCTGGCTTGTCTCGGCCGGAGCCCTCCCTCGGCTGGACCAAGGTCGACCCGATCAAGGTCGACCTGCCCACCGACGTCCCGATCGGCTCGTCGCCCGACCCCGACCTGAGTGGCGGACCCGTCCTGGTGAACATCTGGGCGAGCTGGTGCACCCCGTGCAAGAAGGAACTGCCGCTCCTGCAGTCGGCCTCGGCTGAGGGAGTCGTCGAGGTGATCGGCTTCAGCCGGAACATCAAGGCCTCCGATGCCGAGGGCGCCCTGGAGCAGGCCGGCGTCACCTACCCGAACTGGCTGGACCCCGAGGCGAAGCTCCCGCTCGAGTTGGACGGCCGGGTCCCGATCAACCAGATCCCGACCTCGGTGCTGATCCGCGACGGCAAGGTCGTCGCCGTGCACATCGGCGAGTTCAAGACCCGCCAGGACATCCTCGACGGCTTGGAGCTGCAGTGACGAAGACGGTCCGGATCATTGGGGCGCTGCTGGCCGTGGGCCTGCTGGCTTCGGCCTGCGGCGGCGGGGAGAAGTCCGTCGACTTGGCCGGGACTGTGGTCGACCCACCGTTCACTGTCGCCACCGACGCCCTGAAGACCGACGAGGGCGCGCCTTTCACGCTGGCCACCGACACCACCAAGCCGCTGACTCTGGTTTTCTTCGGCTACACCAACTGCCCCGACACCTGCCCGGCCGTGCTCTCCTCGATCGCCTCCGGCCTGGCCAAGCTGAGCCAGGACCAGCAGGACGACGTCCAGGTCCTCTTCATCACCTCGGACCCGGACCGGGACACCGCGACGGTGTTGCGCGACTACCTCGACCGGTTCGACCCCGACTTCGTCGGGCTCACCGGCGGGCTGCCCGCGATCGCGAAGATCAGCAGGTCGATCGGGGTGTTCGTCGACGACGGCGCACAGCTCGCCAGCGGGGGCTACGACCCGAACAGCCACACCTCGTACGTGATCGGTATCGACGACACCCACACCGCTCCGATCTTCTGGCGCAGCGAGACCGCTCCATCCGAGTACGCCCGCGACATTGCGTTCCTACTCGCCGAGCGTCCCGAGAAACTGAAGCCCGGCAACCTGGACCCCGGTACCGGCTGATCCGGTTAGCGTGATCCCGTGACCGGACGGACCGAACAGCGCCTCACCGTGGCGCAGCGTGCGAACGTCCCTCCGTTCCACGTGATGGACCTGCTCGCCGCCGCCCAGCAGCGGGCGGCCAGCCACGGGGACCTGGTCAACTTCGTCGCCGGCCAGCCGTCAACGGGCGCTCCGCGTGCGGTCCGCGAGGAGGCCAAGCGGCTGCTGGACTCGGACCTCCTCGGCTACAGCGTGGCCACCGGCGTGCCGGAGCTGCGGGCCGCCATCGCCGAGCACCACCGTCGCACCTCGAGCATCGAGGTCACCGCCGAGGACATCGTGGTGACCACCGGTTCCTCGGGCGGATTCCTGCTGGCGTTCCTGGCAGCGTTCTCGGTGGGCGACCGGGTGCTGATGGCCCGGCCGGGCTACCCCTGTTACCGCAACGTGCTGACCGCGCTGGGGTGCGAGGTGGTCGAGGTCGACTGCGGGCCGGAGACCCGGTTCCAGCCGACCGTCGAGCAGATCGCGTCGGTGCCGGGGCCCCTCGCCGGGGTCGTGATCGCCTCCCCCGCGAACCCGACCGGCACGATGATCCCGCCGGCGGAGCTCGCCGCAATCGCGTCGTGGTGCGAGGAGAACGGCGTCCGGCTGATCTCCGACGAGATCTACCACGGGATCACCTACGGGGTCCCGCCGGACTCGACCTCCCCGGCCGGCTCGAACTCCGCGGAGACGGCGTCGGCCTGGCAGACCTCGCGCACCGGCGTCATCTTCGGCTCGTTCTCGAAGTACTTCTCGATGACCGGCTGGCGGCTCGGCTGGATGGTGGTGCCCGAGGACCTGCGCCGTCCGGTCGACGTACTGACCGGCAACTTCACGATCTGCCCCCCGGTGCTCTCCCAGTGGGCCGCGCTGGCCGCGTTCACCCCCGGGTCCTACGCCGAGCTCGACGGCCACGTCCGCCGGTACGCCGAGAACCGGGCCCTGCTCCTCGACGGTCTGCCGCGACTCGGCATCGATCGGCTGGCCCCGGCCGACGGCGCCTTCTACATCTACGCCGACGTCGCGCACCTGACCGATGACTCCTATGCGTGGTGCCACCGGTTACTGACCGAGACCGGGGTCGCGACCGCACCCGGCATCGACTTCGACACCCGCCGCGGCAACGAGTTCGTCCGGCTCTCGTTTGCCGGCAGCGCCGAAGAGATCACCCGTGGCCTCGACCGGCTGGACGGGTGGCTGCGGTGAAGGTGACCGGTCTGGCGATCCACCCGGTGAAGAGCACCGCGATCCGTCCGCTCGAGCACGCCGAGATCCTCCCCGAGGGACTAGCCGGTGACCGGCGCTGGATGGTCGTGGACCCGAGCGGAACGCTGGTCAGCGCCCGCGAGCTGCGCAGCCTGTTCACCGTCACGGCCGACACCGTGCAGACCGAGACGGGACTCGACGTACCGCTCCGGCTCAGCGCCCCGGGGCTCGACCCGATCGGGGTCGCCGAGCCGGACTCGCCATTGGTCGATCTGCGGATGTTCGGCAACACCCTGCAGGGCCGGCCGGCCGATCCCGCAGCGCACGTCTGGCTGCACGCCGCAACCGGGCGCGACGACCTGAGGTTGGTCTGGTGCGATGACCCGACCCGGCGGGTCTTCGACCGGGACTGGGCACGCCCCGGCGACCACGCGGCGTACCCCGACAGTTGCCCGGTCACGCTGGCCTCGCTGTCCTCGCTGCGGCAGCTCAACGACTGGATCGCCGCGGGCGCGCTCGAACGCGGCGAGGTACCTGGAGAGCCGCTGCCGATCGAGCGGTTCCGGGCGAACGTCGTGATCGACGGCGACCTGCCGTTCGCAGAGGACGACTGGTCGGAGATCCGGATCGGCGAGGTGTTGCTGCGCAAGCCCAAGCGGGTGGACCGGTGCGTGATGACGACCATCTCCCCTGACGACCTCAGCTCCGGCAAGGAGCCGATCCGGACGCTGGCCAAGCACCGGCTCTCCGACCACCAGACCTGGTTCGCGATCCACCTGATCCCGCTCAGCACGGGACCCGTTCGCGTCGGCGACCCGGTGGTCGTGTCCTAGATCGGGAGACCTCACCCCCAGACCGGCAGTGGTGGCGCGGCCCAACCGGAGAGCCGAGTGACCTTGCGGTGCGACGAGGCGCGCAGTCGTCCTGCGCTGGGCGGCGCCGGGGTGTCAGGCAGCGAGTGCGCCGTGAAGCACATTCGTCAGGTGTTCGACGAAACGTTCGTGGTTCAGACGCTGCCGGGTCCCGACCTCGCGAGCGCGGGCCCGCTCGGCCAGTGCCGCGGTCAGGAAGGTAACCAGGAGGGCGACCCGCTCCCGGGTCAGGGTGGACCCGTGCACGGGTTCGAGGAGGGCTGCGAGCCGCTCCAGCTGCGCACCGATCACCGTGCCGGCGAGAATCTCGTTGGGGCGCGCCGTTCCGAGCCCGGACCAGCCGGCGAGCTGCTCGGTGATCCGCAGGAAGTCCCGGCCGTCGTCGGTAGTCAGCAGTGCCGCCGTGGGCGCCACGATCGCCCCGACCACCTCGAGCAGATCGGCGTCCGGCGCGGGGACCGAGCGGTTCCGGTCCATCGCCTCCATGTGCTTGCTGATGATGGCGAGGAGCATGCCCTGCCGGGAGCCGAAGTGGTACCCGACTGCCGAGTCGTTGCGTTGACCGGCGTCGCGCACGATGTCGCTCAGCCTGGCGCCGGCGATGCCGTCGCGGGCGAACCGGATCTCACCGGCACGCAGCAGCCGGGCGCGGGTCTGGGTTGCATCGCGAGCCATGACTGCACATACTAAGGGGAGATGTTAGTAACGGCCTCCGTTAGAAGGTGCGATGACCACGCTGAGCTACGACCCCCTAGACGACGAGTTCCTGGCCGACCCCTATCCCGCCTTCGCCTGGCTGCGGGAGAACGAGCCCGTCCACCACCACCGGGCCGATCACCGGGCACCCGCCTTCTGGGCCCTCTCCCGGTTCGACCACATCTGGGACGCCGTCCGACGACCGGAGGTGTACTCCTCGGCCAGCGGGCTGACGTTCTTCCACGACGAGATCGGTCAGCTCGGCATCCCGCCGACCATGGTGATGCTCGACCCGCCGGTCCAGACCCAGCTGCGGAGCCTGATCGGTCGCGGGTTCACCCCGAAGCGGGTCACCGTCCTGGAGGATCGGATCCGCGTGTTCGTGAAGGCGCGGATCGCCGACTTGGAGGCCACCGCCGCCGACGGCGGCACGGTCGACCTGCACACCCAGTTCTCCAGCACCATCCCGACCTACGTCCTCGCCGAGCTGTTCGGGATCCCCATCACCGACCAGGGCCGCTTCGCCCCCTGGGTGCACGCGATCACCCAGGTCCAAAACGACGGGTTCGCCCTCGACCTGGCCAGCACGGAGACTGCGAAGGTCGCGGCCCTGGGCGCGATGGCGGAGATGCTGGACTACTTCACCGACGCGATCGCGCGCCGTCGCGCCGAGCCGGCGGACGACCTGATCGGTGCGCTGGTCGCGGCCGAGGTCCCCGGCCCCGACGGCAGCGCTGAGCGGCTGACGGACTGGGACATCCTCGGGTTCTGCTTCGTCGTAGTCGCCGGTGGCAGCGACACCACCGCCAGCCTGATCTCGCACACCATGACGCTGCTCACCGAGCACCCGGGCCAACGCGAACTCCTGATCGCCGACCGGGCCCTGATCGGCAGGTCGTCGATGGAGTTCCTGCGCCTGGAGTCCTCGGTCCAGGGGCTGGCACGCACCACCCTGGCCGACGTCGTGGTCGACGGCATCACCATCCCTGCCGGCGAGAAGGTGATGATGCTCTACGCCGCAGGGAACCGGGACCCCCGCGAATTCGGGGAGACCGCCGACCAGCTCGCCGTACGCCGGGAGATTCGTCGGCACCTCGCCTTCAGCAGCGGGCCGCACTTCTGTATCGGCAACCACCTGGCCAAGCTGCAGGCCCGGGTCGCCGTCGAGGAGCTCCTCGCCGCGCACCCGCAGATCCAGGTGGACGCCGGGACCGGCACCCGGCACCAGTCGGCGTTCGTCCGCGGCTGGTTGAGTCTGCCGGTCGCCGACCTCGGCTGAGCGGGCCCTGCGCGCGGACTCGCTACTTCTTGGTCAGGAAGGCGGTCATCGCCTCGCGGGCCTCGTCGGAGGAGAACAGCCGGACACTGAGATCGATCATGTCCTCGGCGTTCTCCTCCAGGTAGGCCAGCACGCTGCGGGCCAGCACCCTCTTGGTCTCCCGCAGGCCCTGCGGGTGGGCCTGGAGCAGGTCGGCACAGGCCGCTCGGACCGCGGCGTCGAGCTCGGCGGCCGGGACGCGCCGGGTAACCAAACCCATCGCCGCTGCTTCGGCCGCGTCGAAGGTACGGCCCGAGAGGAAGGTGTCGTACGCCGCCCGGCTGGTCAGCCGCGGGATCAGCGTCAACGAGATCACCGCAGGCGCCAGCCCGAGCCGCGACTCGGTGAGCGCGAACGTCACGTCATCCGCGCAGATCACCAAGTCGCTGGAGGCGACGATGCCCAAGCCGCCGGCCCGCACGGGACCGCCGAGACGGGTGAGGATCGGCTTCGGGTGGCTGAGGATGACACGCTGCAGCTCGACGAGTGCACTGGCACCCTCCGTCATCGATCCCCCTGCCGCCTCGGACAGATCGGCGCCGGAGCAGAAGACCCGGTCGGCCGAGCGCAGCACGACGACCCGGACCTCGTCGTCCTCCGCAGCCACCTCGAGCCGCTCGAACAGCTCGTTGACCAGCTGTCGCGAGAGAGCATTGCGGTTGTGCGGTGAGTCCAAGGTGATCGTCGCGACGCCGTCGGCGGCGGCGTAGTGGACCAGCTCGTCGTACTCGGTCATGCAGTTCTCCTTCTCGGCGAGCTGGTCAGGCATCAGTAGGACTTGGGCAGGCCCAGGCTGTGCATCGCCACGAAGTTGAGGATCATCTCCCGGCTGACCGGGGCGATCCGACCGAGGCGGGCGGCCAGCAGCATGTTGCCCAGACCGTACTCCTGGGCAAGGCCGTTGCCGCCGTGGGTGTGCACCGCTGCGTCAAGGGTGTTGCAGGCGACCTCGCCCCCGGCGTACTTGGCCATGTTGGCGTACTCACCGGCGCCGGCGTCGTCCCCGGCGTCGTAGAGCGCAGCAGCCTTCTGCATCAGCAACCGACCCTGCTCCAGCTCGATCTTCGCCTTCGCCAGCGGGTGCGCGATCGCCTGGTGAGTGCCGATGACGTCCTTCCAGACCTTGCGGGTCTTGGCGTACTCCACGGCCTTGCCCAGCGCGTAGCGCGCCATCCCGAGCGACATCGCCGCTCCCATGATCCGCTCCGGGTTCAACCCGGCGAACAGCTGCCAGATGCCACCGTCCTCGTCGCCGATCAGGGCATCCGCGGGCACCCGGACGTTGTCGAAGAACAGCGTGAACTGCTTCTCAGGCGCGTGGAAGTCCATCGGGATGACCTGGCGCTCCAGTCCCTTGGCATCGGTCGGCACCACGATCAGCGCCGGCTTCAGCTTGCCCGTCTTCGCGTCGGCGGTCCGGGAGACCACCAGGATGGCGTCGGCCTCGTCGACTCCGGAGATGTAGGTCTTCTGACCGGTGAGCACCCACTCGTCGCCGTCCTTGGTGGCGGTGGTGGTGATCTGGTGGCTGTTCGAGCCCGCATCGGGCTCGGTGATCGCGAACGCCATGATCATCGAGCCGTCGGCGATCTTCGGCAGGTAGTGCTGCTTCTGCTCCTCGGTCCCGCAGCGGCTGATGATCGTGCCGCAGATCGCCGGGCTGACGACCATCATCAGGAGCGGAGCGCCGGCAGCGGAGAGCTCCTCGAGGACCGCAGACAGGTCGGCCATGCCGCCGCCGCCGCCGCCGTACTCCTCGGGGATGTTCACGCCGAGGAAGCCGTGCTTGCCCATGTCCTGCCAGAGCTCGGTCAGCTTCTCGCCGTTCCGGGTCTTCTCCGCGACGTAGGTGTGACCGTAGCTTCCGGCCAATTTGGAGACGGCCTCGCGCAGCGCGGTCAGCTCGTCAGACTCGGTGAACGGGGTGGCAGTCATGCGGTTTCTCCTTGTTCGGATTCTTCAGACGTCACTACCGCGAGCACATCGCCCGCCGAAACTTGCTGACCCACCGTGACGGCGATCTCCACGACGCCGCCACCCGGGGCACTGATCGAGTGCTGCATCTTCATCGCCTCCAGGACGAGCAGCGTCTGCCCGGTCTCCACGACGTTCCCCGACTCTGCCTGTACCGCGATCACGGTGCCGGGCATCGGCGCCAACAACGAGCCGGCGCTGACCTGCTCGGCCGGGTCGAGGAACCGGGGGACCTCGCGGAACGAGGCAGACCCACGGCCCGAGTCGATGTGGATCGCATTGCCGGTGATCACCACGCGGTGCGCGACCCGGACGCCATCGACCTCAAGGACGACCCGGTCGGAACCGGCTGCCAGCACCACGGTGCCGTCGGGGAACGAGTAGCCCTCGCGACCGCTGTACCACTCGACGGTGACGTCGTGACCGCCGCCGAGGGGCGCCAGTACTGTGCGCTGCGGTTGCGAGACCACGTTGCGCCAGGCAACGGGGATTGCCTGCTGGACGGTACGCGCAGCCCGGTCGCGCTCGGCGAGCGCGACCGCGGCCGCCTGCGCCGCCGACGTACTGTCACCGGGCGGTACGGACAGGTCCAGCGCGCCGAGGAAGTCGGTACTGACCTCGCCGGCGAGGACCTTCTCGTCGCGCAGCAACCGGATCAGCAGGTCGCGGTTGGTGATCAGGCCATGGATCCGCGCTCGCTCGAGGATCCCGGCCAGGGTACGGAACGCGGAGTCGCGGTCGGGGCCCCAGACGATCACCTTGGCGAGCATCGCGTCGTAGTAGGTGCCCACCTCGCTGCCGGAGACGAAGCCGCTGTCGAGGCGGCTGCCGTAGGTCAGGAACGGGGCGAACTCCGACTCGCACCCGATCTCGAAGGTGTCGAGCAGACCGCTCTGCGGCTGGTAGTCCGCAGCCGGGTCCTCGGCGTAGAGACGGACCTCGACGGCGTGGCCTCGCGGGCCGCTGGGGGCATCCGGAACGGCGCCGCCCTCGGCGACGCGGAGCTGCGCCTCGACCAGGTCGACCCCGAAGACCGCCTCGGTGACCGGGTGCTCGACCTGCAGTCGGGTGTTCATCTCCAGGAACGAGACCTTGTCGGCCGCCACCATGAACTCCACCGTGCCGGCGCCGACGTACCCGATAGCCGCCGCAGCGAGCCGGGCCCCGTCGTGCAGGGTCCGGCGGATCCCGTCGCTCAACCCCGGTGCCGGTGCTTCCTCGACCACCTTCTGGTGGCGGCGCTGAAGCGAGCAGTCCCGTTCACCGAGGACCAGCACGTTGCCGTGGGTGTCGCCGACGACCTGGACCTCGACATGGCGACCGTTCTCCAGGTACGGCTCGCAGAACACCGTCGCATCGCCGAACGCGGAGGCGGCCTCGTCGGAGGCGAGCTGGACCTGCCCGGGCAGGTCGGCGAGATCGCGCACGATCCGCATGCCGCGACCACCCCCGCCGGCAGAAGCCTTCACCAGCAGCGGCAGGTCTGCCTCAGTCGCCGCGGCAGGGTCGATCTCCCCGAAGACCGGGACGCCGGCATCGGCCATCAGCTTCTTCGCGGCGATCTTCGAGCCCATCGCGTCGATCGACTCGGGCGTCGGACCGACCCACACCAGTCCCGCCGCGAGTACGGCGCGAGCGAACTCGGCGTTCTCCGACAAGAACCCGTAGCCGGGGTGGATCGCGTCCGCCCCTGCCTTCTTGGCGGCCTCGATGACGAGGTCCCCGCGCAGGTAGGTCTCAGCCGGAGTGTTGCCGGGGAGCCGGACGGCGAGGTCGGCCTCGGTGACGAACGGCAGGCCCGCGTCGGCGTCAGAGTAGACCGCGACGGTGCCGATCCCCAGACGACGGGCGGTGGTGAAGACGCGTCGGGCGATCTCGCCTCGGTTCGCGACGAGGAGACGCTGGATAGGCGCAGGGTTGGTGGACAAGTCACTCACATCCGGAAGACGCCGAAGCGGTCGGTGCCCTCGACGGGCCTGTTGTTGATCACGGACAGGCAGATGCCCAGGACGGTGCGGGTGTCCCGCGGGTCGATAACACCGTCGTCGTAGACCATGCCGGAGAGGAAGTAGGGCATGCTCTGCTCCTCGATCTGCGCCTCGACCATGGCCTTGACGGCTCCGAAGCCCTCGACATCGAACTCTTGACCCTTGGACTCCGCCGACTGCTTCGCGACGATCTCCAGGACGCCGGCGAGCTGGGCCGGGCCCATCACCGCAGACTTCGCACTCGGCCAGGTGAACAGGAACCGCGGGTCAAAGGCCCGGCCGTTCATGCCGTAGTTGCCGGCACCGTACGACGCAGCCATCACCACGGTGAGGTGCGGGACCTTCGAGTTGCTGACCGCGTTGATCATCTGAGCGCCGTGCTTGATGATCCCGCCCTGCTCGTACTCCGCGCCCACCATGTAGCCGGTGGTGTTCTGCAGGAACAGCAGGGGCACGTCGATCTGGTTGGCCAGCTGGATGAACTGGGTCGCCTTCTGGGCCTCCTCGGAGAACAGCACACCCTGGGCGTTGGCGAGGATGCCGATCTGTTGACCGTGGATCTTGGCCCAGCCGGTGACCAGGGAGTTGCCGTAGAGCGGCTTGAACTCGTCGAAGACGGCACCGTTGCTCGGCGATCGGCCGTCCGCGATCCGGGCGATCACCTCGCGCGGGTCGAACGGCTCCTTGAGGTCGGTCGGGATCAGGTCGAGGAGCTCTTCCGGATCGGCCTCGGGTTCGGCGAAGGCCACCGTTGGTTGAGAAGGGCCGGCACGGCCGGTCTCGAAACCAGGTGCATTGCCCTTCTTCCGCTGGTTGAGCCGCGCCACGATCCGGCGTCCGATCCGGATCGCGTCCCGCTCGTCGACCGCGAGGTAGTCGGCAAGACCGGAGACTCGGGAGTGCATCTCGGCACCGCCGAGGGACTCGTCGTCCGACTCTTCACCGGTCGCCATCTTGACCAGCGGCGGACCCCCGAGGAAGACCTTTGCCTTCTCCTTGACCATCACCGTGTAGTCGCTCATTCCGGGGATGTATGCACCGCCGGCGGTGGAGTTGCCGAAGACCAGCGCGATGGTGGGGACCCGGGCAGCCGAGGACCGGGTGATGTCGCGGAACATCTTGCCGCCGGGGATGAAGATGTCCTTCTGCGTCGGCAGGTCGGCACCACCGGACTCAACCAGCGCGACCGTAGGGAGGTTGTTCTCCTCGGCGATCTGCGAAGCCCGGAACCCCTTCTTCAGGGTCCACGGATTCGAGGCACCGCCCTTGACGGTCGGGTCGTTCGCCGTGATCAGGCACTCGACACCCTCGATCACCCCGATGCCGGTCACGACGCTGGCACCGACAGTGAAGTCGGAGCCCCAACCCGCCAGCGGTGACAGCTCGAGGAACGCCGTACCCGGGTCGATGAGCAGCTCGATCCGCTCCCGGGGCAGCAGCTTGTCGCGCTGGTGGTGTCGCTCGATGGCCCGCTCGCCGCCACCGAGAACCGCCTTCGCGTGCTCGGCGTCGAGGTCGGCCAGCTTGGCGAGCATGGACTCGCGACGCGGTTCGGACACCTCCGGCGTGGTGGTCACGACGCGTAGCCCAACAGTCGTGCGGCAAGGTCAGTGAGGACTTCGGTCGCACCGCCGCCGATGGGCAGGATCCGGGAGTCCCGATAGTGCCGCTCGACCTCGGTTCCGTGCATGTAGCCGGTGCCGCCGTACAGCTGGACGGCCGAGTCGACGACGGCCTCGCAGGCCTCCACGGCAGTCTGCTTCGCCAGGCAGGCTTCAGCGATGACGTTCTCACCGGCGACGTGACGGGTGGCGACCTCGCGGGTGTAGCTGCGGGAAATCTCGACGAGTCGGTGCATCTCGACGAGCTTGTGTCGCACCACCTGGTTGCTGATCAGCGGCTTGCCGAAGGTCTGCCGGTCCCGGCAGTACTGCGCGGTGAGCTCCAGCGCGCGGCCGGCAACGCCGTACCCGTGCACCGCGAGGCCGATCCGCTCGACGACGAACTGCTCGGCGATCTGGTAGAAACCCGAGTTCTCCTCGCCGATCAAGTTCGCGACCGGCACCCGCACGTCGACGTAGGAGAGTTCGGCAGTGTCCGAGCAGTGCCAGCCCATCTTGCGCAACGACCGGTCGACGGTGAAGCCGGGTGTGCCCTTGTCGACCACGATCAACGAGATACCGGCGTGGCCGGGCCCCCCGGTGCGGACGGCGGTGGTCACGAAGTCGGCGCGGACCCCGGAGGTGATGAAGGTCTTCGCCCCGTTGATCACGTAGTGGTCGCCGTCGCGAACGGCGCTGGTGGAGATCCCGGCGACGTCCGAGCCGCCGTTCGGCTCGGTCACGGCCAGCGACCCGATCAGGTCCCCGGCCAGCGTCGGACGCGCGTACTTGTCGATGAGGTCCGCGCTGCCGTTGGCGATCAGGTGCGGCAACGCGATGCCGTGCGTCCAGAGCCCAGCTGCCAGTCCGGACGATCCGCCGGCGGCGAAGAAGGCCTCCTGCATCGCGGTGGCGTCCAACAGGTCGCCGCCGTCGCCACCCACCTCCTCGGGGAACCCGAGCGCCAGGACCCCGGCCTTCGCCGCAACCTGGTGCAGTGACCGCGGGATCTCACCGGCGTCCTCCCACTCCTGGAGGTACGGCATGATCTCGCGCTCGACGAACGTGCGCGTGCTGGCCTGCAGCGCCAGCCGATCTTCGGTCAGGAAAGTCATCGAGTGCTCCTGTCGTGGTACATCCGGCCTAGTTCTTCAGGTCTCACAAGATCTCCTCGGGGATGTGCACGTACCGCGATCGCAGCCACTCACCGACACCTTTGGCCTGCGGGTCGAACCGGGTGCTGGCGGCGACGCCGTCGCCGAGCAGCCCGCGGACCAGGATGTTGACGCCGCCCAGGTTGGGGAGCGAGTGGACCTCTACGTCGAGGTCAGCCGCTTCGGGGAGGAGACCGCGGACGGCGTCGGGGGTAATCAGGTGCAACAGCCAACCGATCCGGGCGTCGCGCTCGGACCCTGGCTCTCCACCGACCCAGAGACCGATGTTCGCGTCGCCGCCCTTGTCGCCACTGCGGGCGTGCACGAAGGTGCCCAGAGGCACGTTGGTCGTGGGGGCGTCAGCAGCCGGGGGCGACGGGGCTCCCGCAACAGGCTGGGCCGGCGCTGCCGAATCGACCTGCTCGACCGGCGGCGCGGGGATCGTCTCGGTGGTCCCGTCCGGCAGGTGCACGGTCTCGGTGACCTCGGACCGGTCGACGTACGCCGGCCGGTAGATCCCGTACGGCGTGCCGCGACCCGGCGGCGCCGTCAGGGTGAAGCCCGGGTAGGAGGCGAGCGCGAGCTCGACCGCAGCCGCGGTGAACGCCTTGCCGACCGGGTCGGCCGACGGGTCCTTGACGGTGACCCGGAGCAGGCAGGAGGCGCCCTCTTCGGTGTCCGCGTCGACGTGCGGACGGGCGCCCATCGACCAGGTCACGCTCGCCGGCGGGGTCGACGCCAGCCGGGCGTCGAGCTGGGTGCGGAGCCAGTCCGCCTTGTCATCGAGGTCGAGCCCGGTGAGCACGAACTCCATCTGGTTGCGGAAACCGCCGAGCTCGTTCACGCAGACCTTGAGCTGCTCCGGGGGCGGCGTGCCGCGCACGCCGCTGATCCGTACCCGGTCCGGACCATCTTCGGCGAGCTGGATCGAGGTCAGGTCGGTGGTGACGTCAGGACCGAGGTAGCGGGTGCTCTGGATCTCGTAGACGAGTTGTGCGGTCACCGTGTCGACGCAGACCCGTCCACCGGTGCCGGCGTGCTTGGTCACCACGAACGAGCCGTCGGCGGAGACCTCGGCGAGCGGGAAGCCCAGCGGGGTCGCGTCGCGAGGCAGGTCGAGGAAGCCGGAGAAGTTGCCGCCGGTGGCCTGGGTGCCGCACTCGATGATGTGGCCCGCAACGACGGCACCGGCCAGTTCGTCGTACGAGGTCGGCGACCAGCCGTGATGTGCGATCGCGGGTCCGACGACAACCGACGCGTCGGTCACCCGCCCGGTCACGACGATGTCGGCACCGGCGTCCAGCGCACGGGCGATCCCGAAGGCACCGAGATAGGCGTTGGCGGTGAGCGCGTTGCCCAGCCCGAGCTCGGCCGCCCGGGGTGCAAGGTTGTCGCCGTCGACCCAGGCGATCTTCGGGCTCAGGCCGAGGGCACTCGAGACCTCGGTGAGCTTGGCCGCGAGCCCGGCCGGGTTGAGGCCGCCGGCGTTCGCGACGATCCGGACGTCGTTGTCCAAGGCGAGCGCGAGGGTGTCGGCGACCTGAGCGACGAAGGTCCGGGCGTAACCCAGGGTCGGGTCCTTGAGCTGGTCCTTGCCGAGGATGAGCATGGTCAGCTCGGCGAGGTAGTCGCCGGTCAGGTAGTCGAGCTCGCCTCCCTCCAGCATCTCCCGCATCGCGGTGAGCCGGTCGCCGTAGAACCCACTGCAGTTGCCGATCCGCGTCACCGAGGACGGGCCGGTCAGGAGCTCGCTCACCCGCGCGCCTCCCTGCCCGCACCGGTGGGACCCGCGAACGCCTGCGCGATGCCCAGCCAGCGTTCGACGTCGTCGCCGACCGCGACCAGGTCGAGGTCGTCGCGGTGACGGCGCTGGGTGACCAGCAAGCAGAAGTCGTACGCCGATCCAGTGAGCGTCTGCGCAGCATCGTGCGGACCGTAGGACCAGACGTCACCGGACGGAGCGACCAGGTCGATCCGGAACTCCTCGGCCGGAGGCTCCAGCTCGTGCACGCCGAACGAGTAGTTGCGAGTGCGCACCCCCAGGTGCGCGACGTGCCGCACCCGGTCAGTCGGCTCGTAGTCGACGCCGAGGGCGTCGTACACGTCCAGCGCGTGCGCCCAGGTCTCCATGAACCGGGCGGTCGCCATCGAGGTCGGGCTCATCGGCGGACCGAACCACGGCAGCTTGTGGCCAGCGGGGTACTCCCGCAGCATCGACGCCAGGCCGGGCCGACCCGAGCGCCAGCGCGCCAGGATGTCGGCACCGGAGGCTTTCGCTCCCGCGAACGCCTGCGCGTCGACGAAGCCCGACGGGTCGGCGATCCCCTCCAGGACGAGGGCATCCCAGGCCTCTTTGTCGGTACCGGCGGCGATCGCAGCTTCGTCGGTCCACGCGAGGTGTACAACGGTGGTCGCGATGTCCCAACCCTCGGCCGGCACGCTGGTGCGCCAACCGTCCTCGTCCAGCGGGGCGACCAGCGCGTCGAGCGCGTCGCCCTCGGCCGTGAGGTCGGCGAGCACCTGGTCCAGTACTGCGTTCGAGCTCACGCTGACTCCCGTCGGGGTAGTTCCTGCTCCAGGACGTCGGCCCAGCGATCGAGGATCCTGGCCCGCCGTGCCTGGTCGTTGCTGATGGTGTTGGCCAACCCGAGGCCGCGAATGAGGTCGAGGGTCGCCTGGACCAGCTCGCGCGCTCCCGGCCGGGACTCGTCGGCGCCGAGCATCTCGACGGTCAGCTTGTGCGTCTCCCGTCCGGTGACGCGCTCGAACGGACCCAGCGCAGCCAGCAACGCCGGGTCCGCTCGCGCCGCCACCCACAGCTCGAGGGCGGCGGCGAAGACATCGGAGGTGAAGTGGTCGCCCAGCATCTCCAGGACCGCACGGGTGCGGCTCGGGCCCGTCGGCAGCGCGGCGGCGGCGTGCGCGAGCTCGTCCCGGCGGACCAGGGCGAGGTGCTCGACAGCGGCAACGACCAGGTCGTTCTTCGTCGGGAAGTGGTGCAGCTGGGCACCACGGCTGACACCGGCGCGCTGGGAGACCAAGGTGGTCGAGGTCCCGGCCCAGCCGTGCTCGGCCAGGCACTGCACGGTGGCCTCCAACAGGCGCAGCCGCATGGACCGCGACCGTTCCTCCTGGGACACGCGGGTGGACGTCACCCGGTTATCCTGACCGCTCGACCAACAAACAGTCAAGCCTGACTTTTAGTTTGCTTTCGGATTCGGGCCCGCAGGATTCGGCCCGTGTTCGTGCCGCCGAGTAGATTCGCTGCATGGGGAGCAACCGGACACCGCTGTCCGATCGCACGATGTTCCTGCTGAGCATCGCTGGTTTCTCGCTCTTCTTCCTGATCCTCGGCCGGATCGCCGGGGAGGACATCGCCGTCCAGCTCCAGTTGACGCCGACCACCGTGGAGGGTTGGTTGTTCCTCGGCTGGCTCGTCGCAGGACCGCCGTACCTGGTGGCAGCGATCTTCTGGAACGAGCGCGATCGGCTCAGCCCCTCGAAGATTCGGAACCGTTCGTTGGTGCTCGGCGCCTGGATCGGTATGACCATGTTCATCCTTCCGGCGCGCTTGCTGGGGGCGGACGCCCAGTGGGGCACCGGCGCGATCGTCGGCAACCCGCTCAGCGCCGGCTGGGTCTGGGGGATGGCGGCAAACGTGGCGGCCGCGATCTTCGCCGGACTGGTGCTGCTGATCCTTCACAAGTCGACGCGGAAGAAACCGACCGCGGAGCAACGCCGGATGACGGCCCGCTTCCTGGAGGCGGCGTGGCTGGGCGCGCTCGTGGTGACCCTTGGCCTCTCCCTCTATGGCGGCAACGGCGCCGGCATCTTCAACAACGGGACGTAGGTCGCTGCGTCACGACAGGCGTCAGCGCCCGGCCCGACGCTTCGCCTGCTTCCGCTCCTTGGCGATCTCGGCGCGGTAGCCGTGGAAGTCGACCTGGATGGTGTGCCGCTTCGACGCGACGTAGCGCTTGGCCAGCCGACGGTCGTAGTCGGCGATCTGGGCACGCATACTTGCTGCCGACGGCAGCGTCCCCACTCCGGTGATGAGGTCCCCGACCCACTCGGCCTGGGCCTCGGCCAGCGGCATGATCGCCCCGAGCGGCTGGATCAGCCCGACGAAGTACAGCCCCGGGTGCTGGGGGTCGACTACGCGGCGGTAGAGGTCGATGTGGTTGTCCTCGGCGGAGAGCACTCGCTCGTCGAGGAAGGGGAAGCTGACCTGGTAGCCGGTGCAGTAGACGACGACGTCGTACTCAGCGGCAGTCCCGTCGACGAAGAAGACCTTCGAGCCCTCGAACCTGTCGATGTTCGGCCGGATGGTGATGTCGCCGTGGCCGAGCCGGTTCAGCAGGTCCTGGCTGACTGTCGGGTGCGCGTGCAGGATCGCGTGATCGGGCTCCGGCAGTCCGTAATCGGTGACCTTCCCCTGGGTCAGCCGGATCAGTGCACCCATCGACCACTGCTGGAGCTTCAGCGGGCCGCGGGCCAGTGCCGAGTCGGTGAGGTGGTCGGTCGGGATCCCGAACATGAACTTCGGGACGATGTGCGCACCCCGCCGCATAGCCAGGTCGGTCGAGGCCGCCACCCGGGACGACTCCACCGCGATGTCGCAGGCCGAGTTGCCGATGCCCAGCACCAGCACCCGCTTGCCGGTGAGCGGCTCGGGGGTCCGGTAGTGGTGCGCGTGCACCTGCTCCCCGGGGAAGCCGTCGGACCCGGGGAACGCAGGTTCGGGCCAGCGCGGCTTCCAGTGATGGCCGTTCGCGACGATGACCTGGGCGTAGTGCCGGGTCTCGGCCTCGCCGCCGACCGGCCGGATGGTCACGTCGTACCCGCCGGAGCCGACTGGCTCGACCCTGACGACCTCGGTGCGGAAGCTGATCCGGTCCCGGAACCCGAAGTGGTCCACGAAAGCGTCGAAGTACTCCGCGATCTGCCAGTGGCTCGGGTAGTCCGGCAGCGACTCGGGCATCGGGTACGCCGCGTACTCCATCAACTGCCTCGAGGTGTTGATGTGCAGCGAGGCGTACGCCGAGGACATCTCGTTGTCGTTGCCGTAGCGCCAGTTGCCGCCGATCTCGCTGCCGACCTCGAAGCAGTCGAAAGCGACGTCGCGGGCCGTCAGGACCTGGGCGGCGGCGATCCCGGAGGAACCCGCGCCAATGATGCAGACCTGGGGTGACGCTGCGTCGTTCATGGGCCGCAACCTACCGTCCGGTCCGCACGACGAGCAGGCTCGCGGGGTCGGGTGATGGACAAGGGTCGACTCAACCCACACAATCAACCCTGGGGAGCACCTGCGCGACCGGCTCCGGTCGCACGAGAGGAGTCTGTGAATGCGCGGCAAAGAGTCTGACGACAGCGCACGGATCCGACAGCTCGCCAAGTTGGACCGGTTCAGCGGATTCAACAACGACGAGATCAAGCTCGTCGTCGAAGCGGCGACCTACCTGACCGTCCCCGAGGGCTGGGCGATGATGTCGGAGAACACACCCGCCGACAAGGCGTACCTGATCCTGTCCGGCGAGGTTTCGGTCCGACGCGCGGGCCAGGAAGTCGCACGCGTAGGAGCGGGCGACCTGGTCGGTGAGATGGCGCTGGTCAACCACAAGCTCCGCTCGGCGACGGTCGTGACCGAGTCGCCGCTCGAGGCGCTGCACTTCACCGCCACGACGGTGGCCGCCCTGAACGCGAAGATCCCGCACTTCCAGGAGGCCCTCACCGGCGCCACCGAAGAGCGGCTCAAGCGCGACCAGGACGACTGACAGCCCAGGACCGTGACCAGGCCCGACGGTTGGCCGGTCGTTTCCGAGCTCACCCCTCCGGAGGCGCACCAGGGGTTGCGGTTTGTCGACGACGCCGTCGAACAGGATTACCGGTCCTGGAGACGGGACCACGTGCGCGCGTTCACGCAGGTGGCCATGTACGGCGCAGCAGGCGCTGCCGCCTGCGCGTTCATCGCCGTGGTGTTCGGGGCGCTCGACCACTTCCGTGAACTGGCGCTAGTACTGATCCCGGCGATGATCGGCCTGCTCCTGCTCGGTGTGACGGTCTCCCGTTCCGAGAACAGGAAGCACCTCACCCAGTTGTGGAGCTCCACGGCCAACCTGGTCGGCGGGGTGCTCGCCGTCGCCCTGACCTACCGAATGGACGACCCCGCGCTGACCGGCGCCTGCGTGATGATGGCCGCGTTCTTCGGTCTGACGATGTTCCGGCTACCGCCGGGCGTCGCCCTCGCGTCGGTCGGCCCGTACGTCGCCCTCGCCGCTGCGGCCTCGATCAAGCTGCACGCGGACGGCAAGGTCGACGACCAGCAGCTCGCCGTCGGACTCTTCATCCCGATCACCGCACTGCTCTCCGGGATGGTGCTCAACCTCGCGATCGAGTGGATCACCCGGCAGACCTACCTCGACCACCTGATCATCGAGAGCCAACAGGACGCTCTCTTCGACGAGCGCAGCAACATGGCCCGGTTCATCTCCCCCGACATCGCGGAGACCGCGCACCTGTCCGGCCTGCATATGGACATCCGCACCGAGATCTACAGCCTGACCGCGGTCAGCATCGACCTGCGCGGGTTCACCAGCTTCACCCAGGCACACGGCGCCGAGTTCATGGTCCAGGTGCTGCAGGAGTACTACGCGGTCGTGATCGACGCGGCGAAGGAGTACGGCGCCACGGTGAAGGACTTCGCCGGCGACGGCGCCCTCATCCTGGTCGGCGCCCCCTTCCCCAGACCGGACCACACCCGGGTTGGACTCCGGCTGGCCCGGCACCTGATGGCACAGGTCCGCGAGGTCACCGACAAGTGGGCCACCCCCGAGACCCCGCTCGGTGTCGGCGTCGGGATCTCCTCCGGCGAGTGCGCGGTCGGCGCCATCGGCACCGACGCCCAGCTCGAGTACGCCGCGATCGGCACCACCGTGAACCTCAGCGCACGCTTGTGCAGCATCGCGAAGGACGGCCAGATCCTGATGGGGCCGGGAACAGCTCGCGCTCTCGAGGAGTCCCCCGGGTGGGTGCGCACGACGGTCGCCCTGTCCGGCATTCCCGATCCCGTCGAGGTCACGATCGAGGACACCCGGGTGCCGAAGCCGGTCTTCACCACTCCGGGCACCGCCGCCACGGTCCCGGCCCAGCGCGAACCCGAGCCCTCGCACCTGGAACACGCCGCGGACACCGAGCCCACCGCGGACGCCGAACCTGCCGAGAGCAAACCGTCGACCGCCGAGTAGCGTCCGGCACGTGAATCGCTTCGAGTTCGAGGGCAAGCGCCCCACCGTGCACGCTGATGCCTTCGTCGCCCCGACCGCGACCCTGATCGGCGACGTCACCGTCGAGCAGGGCGCCAGCGTCTGGTACGGCGCCGTCCTGCGTGGCGACATTTGCTCGATCGTCGTCCGCGAGGGTGCCAACGTCCAGGACAATTCGGTCGTGCACGGCGCTCCCGGCACCACCGTCGAAATCGGCGCGAACGCGACCGTCGCCCACAGCTGCGTCGTCCACGGCGCCCTTGTCGGGGAGGGCGCCCTGCTCGGCAACGGCAGCGTCATGCTCGACGAGGTGGTCATCGGGGCCGGCTCGCTCGTCGCTGCCGGCTCGCTGCTCACCCCGGGAACGCAGATCCCCGAAGGTGTCCTCGCCGCAGGGTCCCCCGCCCAGGTCAAGCGTCCGATCGAGGACGGCTCGATGGCGCAGTTCTGGCTCGAGGGCAACCCGCCGTACTACCAGGAGCTGGCCAGGCGTCACCTGAGTGGGATCACGGCGCTCTGAGCCTGCCGGGGTGAGCCGGGGTCACAACTTCCTCAGGGCGGTCTCCGCGGCGTGGAAGCCTGCCATCCCGTGGACTCCCCCTCCCGGAGGCGCAGACGAGGAGCAGAGGTAGGTGCCCTTCATCCCCAGCGTGTACGGGTTCGGGGCGGCACGGGGGCGGAAGACGATCTGGCGGGCGGTGTTGGCGCCGGAGCTGATGTCTCCGCCGATGTAGTTCGCGTTGTACGCCGCCATCTCGCTCGCCGAGCGCGCGAAGGTCCCGACAATCCGGTCGCGGAAACCCGGGGCGAACCGTTCGATCTGGGAAGTGAGGGCCTCGGTCGCCGCGTCCGAGGAACCCGTGTACCCGGCCGGGACGTGCGCGTAGGCCCAGAGCGGGTTGATCGACCCGGCAGACCTGGACGGGTCGGCGAGGAACTGTTGCCCGATCAGCGCGAACGGACGCTCAGGCATCTCGCCGCGGGCCGTCGCCGCCTCGTTGGCGACGATCTCCTCCGCGCTCCCGCCCAGGTGCAGGGTGCCCGCGCGACGACAGTCCTCGTTGGTCCACGGAATGTCGCCCTCGACGGCGTAGTCCACCTTGTGCACGGCCGGTCCGTACTGGTAGCGGTGGAAGGCTCTGCTAACCCTGCCGGGGAGCTCGTCGCCGAAGATGCCCAGCACGCCGGCCGGGGCGACGTCGAGCAGGACGACGTCCGGCTCGAAGCCGAGGACGTCGTTGAGCTGGGACCGCGAGGTCACCGTGACCCCGGTCCGGACCGTTCCGCCGAGACTCTCCAGCAGCCCGACCAGCGCACGCGCGATCGCGATCGAGCCGCCCTCGGCGACTGGCCAGCCGACGGCGTGCCCGGCGGTCCCGAGCAGAAGCCCGACCGACCCGCTCAGTGGAGTGTCCAACCGTCCGAACGCGTGCGCGGCGACGCCCATGTAGAGCGCCCGCGCCGGGTCGTCCTTCCAGTGCTTCACGGTCCAGGTCGCCGGCAGCAGCGCCTGGGGGCCGAACCGGCCGAACGCGACCGGGTGCTTGGGCAGGTGCACCGCCGGGCCGAACGCATCGACGACGATCTTGTCGAAGGTGCGGACCAGCGGCTCGAAGACCCGGTGCCAGGACTTGGCGTCGGTGCCAAGAGTGGCGTCGGTCTGCGCCATCGTCCGGGTGACGATCCCGGCGCGACCGTCGTCCAGCGGGTGCGCGAAGTCGACCTCGGGCCAGCGCCAAACCAGACCGAACTTCCCCAGGTCCAGGGTGCTCAGGTACGGCGACGCGATAGCCGTCGGGTGAAACGCGGAGCAGTCGTCGTGAAGCAGGCCGGGGACGATCCGTTCCGTCGTACGGGTGCCTCCGCCGTAGCCGTCCGCGGCCTCCAGGACGGTGACCTCGAGCCCTGCCTGGGCCAGCCGCACCGCACCGGCCAACCCGTTGGGGCCACTGCCGACGACGACCGCCGAGGTCACCCGCCCGCCTCGTCCGTCGCTGGTTCGGTGCGGGGCGCGAGCACGCCGTCGGCAACCACGGGTCGGACGTAGGACGGGTCGCGCCAGGTGACGGTGATCGGGATCGGTCCGTTCGGCAGCCACGGCTGCTGGGCAACCGCATCTGTGACCACCCAAGTGCCCCGCTCCACGACCCCGACGGCGGCGTCGATGATCCGGTAGTCCTGGGTCTTCTTGTGGATCGCCTGGGACTCCACGTAGATGACGACGAGCTCACCGGGGGCGAGCTGGAGCCGCCGTTGGACCGCGTCGATCAGGCCCTCGTCGTGCAGGTGCCCGTCTCCGAAGTTCCAGCCGACCAAGGTGTTGCAGACGAACTCGGCCTCCCGGACGGTGTACCGCTCCACGTCGTCGCCGAACTCCCGGATCATCACCGAGTACAGGCCGCGACCCTGGCTGTGCAACGCCCGCCAGGCCAGTGCCTTCTGGATCATGATTTCGGAGAAGTCGGCGTCGTAGCCCATCGCGACCAGCTGATCAGTCTGGTTCGGTGCCGGCTTCGGCAACTCGTTGAGCCGCTCCTCGATCCCCGGCGCCATTACCCAGGTCCCCGAGGCCCAGTTGCCGGCGTACTGGCGCATGGAGGGCAGGAACGAGACCAGGTCGGGACGCAGGTTGCCGAGCACCGGGAAGAACGCGAGACCGATCGCGATCACCGGCAGCATCCACGGCTCGGAGAGGTCCCAGACCGCGTACCCGTCACCGGCCTCGAACCCGACGAACAGGAAGACGGCCGCGAACGCATAGAAGATGTTCCACTCCAGCGGCACGGCCAGCGGGAACAGCGAGGTGATGAAGAGGTGGAAGGTCACCATCGCGATCGCTCCGAGCAGCGCGACCGTGGTGTTGGTGGTCAGCAGCAGTGTCAGCGGGATCAGCAGCTCGACGGTGGTCCCGCCGATGTGCGCCACGAACCAGGCGAGCCCGGAGGGACGCAGGTCCTCCGGTGGTTTACGGAAGTGCGCGCGGCTGATCGACTTGAACGGGACGAACGGGCCGTTCGCGACCATCGTCGGGATCACGTTCACGAAGTGGTTGCCGAACTTGGAGAATCCCGCGCCCAGCCAGACCATCACGATCGTCATCTTCAGCGCGATGATCATGTCGGTGAAGCCCAGGGTGGCGCAGAAGAGCATCGCCGGCAGGTACTGCTCGCTGCGGGCGGCCAGGAAGATCACCTTGTCGCGCAGACCGAGCACCAGCATTAGCCCGATCACGGCGAGGAAGGCCTCCGGTCGGACCAGGCCGCCGGTCGCACCGACGGGGTCCGGGATGGAGTCGTTGTCGACCCCGGGCAGCAAGACGGCTGCGAGTAGCGCCGCCAGCACCCCGAGGTAGAGCAGCACGTCGGGGACCGTCCGGGTGTCACCGGAGGTGAGCGGGACCTTGGCCGGCCACGGCGCCAGCCGAATCGTGCCGGGCCGGACCCAGTAGGTAATCGCGCCGGTCATCGGCTTGAAGTGACCGCACAACGGACCCCAGGTTCCAGCCAGCCCGAACGCCTCCAGGAACATCGTCCATGCGAGCAGCTTCTGGTAGACGATCGGTTCGTCCCACCAGGCCTCGACGTCGTTCAGCGAGCCGAGGTCGGAGGTCCGGGTGATCAGGAACAGCCCGAGCCCAAGGTAGAGGAACAGCATCTTCGCGATGTAGATCAGGTGGATGTAGCGCGGCGTACCGAAGCCGTTCTCCACCCAGTCGGTGGTGAGGATTCGCATCCGCTCACTGAACGGCTTGCGGAGGTACTCCTCAGGTTCGACCGGAGGAACGCTGAACGCGAGGAATCCCATGCCCGGAGTCTCCACCCGCAGGCCAAACCTGTCGAGACACCTAGCCGATCTACCTGTTGTTCGGTCCGGCTAGGTTGTCGCCGTGACCGACCCGATCCGCGCTCGCCAGATCTTCCGCATCGTCGCTTTCGCCGAGGCCCTCTCCTGGCTCGGCCTGTTGATCGGGATGTATTTCAAGTACGTTCCCGAGACGACCGAACTGGGCGTGCAGGTCTTCGGCCCGATCCACGGCGGCGTGTTCGTGCTCTACCTGCTGGTGACCCTGATGGCGAGGAGAGCCTTCGGCTGGTCGTTCAAGACCTTCGTGCTCGCCGTCGTAGCCAGCATCCCGCCGTTCGCGACCGCGGTGTTCGAGATCGTCGCGGACCGCAGGGGACTGCTTAGGTAGCTCCATGCGGTGGTTGAGGAAGGCGCTCCGCGCCTGTCTCGAAACCTGGACCTGCGATGGTTTCGAGACGGTCGCAGCGCGACCTCCTCAACCAACGTCAACCGGTGACACCTCAGCCCGACGTCACCCCGACGTCACCCCGTCGTCACCCCGACGTCGACCCACCGTCGTCACCCCACCGACGGTGGTTGAGGAAGGCGCTCCGCGCCTGTCTCGAAACCTGGACCTGCGGTGGTTTCGAGACGGTCGCAGCGCGACCTCCTCAACCAACGTCAACCGGTGACACCTCAGCCCGACGTCAGCCCGACGTTGACCCACCGACGGTGGTTCCTCAACCCGGGTCTAGAACCTGTTCCACTTTTCGGCTCCGCGGACTACCGTGGTTGACACGCGTCAACCGCACGAGCCGAGGACCCACAGATGACTCAGACCGCCATGCCCACCACGTTCACCGTCACCAACCCTGCTACCGGGGAGTCGGTGGGGGAGTTCCCCGTCCACACGGCGGCCGACATCGCCGAGCGCGCCGCCGCCGGCCGCGAGGCGCAGGTCTGGTGGGCCGGCCTCGGGTACGCCGAGCGCAAGCGCCGGATCAACCGGTGGATCGCCGCGATCGCCCAGCAGTCCGACGAGATCTGCGACCTCGGTTTTAGGGAGACCGGGCGCCCGCGCGGCGACGTGCAGTTCGAGCTGATCGCCGGGCTGGAGGACCTGCGCTGGGCGGCAGCGCACGCGAAGCGCGTCCTGAAAGAGCGCAAGGTCGCGCCAGGACTGGCGATGTTCAACTACGGCGCCAGCGTCTCCTACCCTCCCCTCGGCGTGGTCGGCGTGATCGCGCCCTGGAACGTGCCGATCTACACGGTCCTCTGCGGCCTCGCCTATGCACTGGCCGCCGGCAACGCCGCCATCGTCAAGCCCAGCGAGTACGCCCCGGCCAGCTCAGTGCTCGTCATGGACGCCTTCTACGCGGCCAACCCGGATGCGCCGAAGGGCCTGATCACCTGGGTGACCGGGTTCGCCGACACCGGTTCCGCGCTCTGCAAGGCCGGCCTGGACAAGATCGCCTTCACCGGCTCGGTGCCGACCGGCCGCAAGGTGATGGCCGCCTGCGCCGACAACCTGACCCCGGTGCTGCTCGAGCTCGGCGGCAAGGACGTCACCATCGTTGCCGAGGACGCGAACCTCGCGGCGGCCGCCCAAGCCGTCGTCTGGGGCGGCTTCTTCAATGGCGGCCAGGCGTGTGTCGGCATCGAACGCGTCTACGTGACCCAGGCGGTGCGCGAGCCGTTCCTGGCCAAGGTCAAGGAGATCGCCGACCAGGTGACCGCGGGCCTTGGCGAGACGGACGCCTACGGTCCGATGATCGTGCCCGCCCAGATCGACATCGTGCGACGCCACGTCACCGCAGCCATCGACGCCGGCGCGATCGCGCTGGTCGGCGGCGTCGACTCGATCCGAGCACCGTTCGTCGACCCGGTCGTCCTGGTCGACGTACCGGAGGACAACGCGGCAGTGCAGGAGGAGACCTTCGGCCCGGTGATCGTGATCAACACCGTCGCCGACGTCGACGAGGCGATCCTCAAGGCCAACGCCACCAGGTTCGGCCTTGGATCGTCGGTGTTCTCGACCAAGCGCGGCAAGGAGATCGCCAAGCGGATCAAGGCAGGCGGCACCACGATCAACTCCGCACTTACCTTCGTCGGGATGCCCTCGGTGCCCTTCGGAGGGATCGGCGACTCCGGCTTCGGGCGCTTCCACGGCGACGACGGCCTGCGCGAGTTCACGGCCCCGAAGGCGACGACGAACAAGAAGTTCCAGCTCGGCCCGGACATGCAGGCGTTCCCGCGCCGCCCTGAGGACTTCGACCAGGTCCGCAAGATGGTGAAGTTCCGCTACGCGAAGCGCCGCGGCGTGTGAGTGGCCGCGAGGTCCTAGAGCGGACGGCGCCCTCGGTCGTCGACATCCTCGACCGGGTCGCCGCGATCCCAGCGCCGGACCTCACCGGTCCGGCCGTCGCCGAGTTCGCCGACCAGTTCGCCTTGGACGTCGCGTCGGTCGACGACGGGCAGCGCACGGCGTTCCTTGCCGCGACCGCGGACCAGGCTTTCGCGGTGGTGCAACGGATTTACGCGCACGACCTCGCACCCCGGGTCCGGTTGGTTCTGGACGCCGTCTTCGGGGAGGGCGACTGGCCGGCCGCGACTCCGTACGACGGTGATACCTGGCCTTTGCTGGAGGAGTTCATGGTCGCGGTCGCCCGACTCCGATCGCTCGACGCCACCACGACCGAGCTCATCCGGCTCCGCGGTGCGCGGCTCCACGACTGTGCGGTCTGCAAGTCCCGGCGCAGCCAGGACGCGATCAACGCCGGCGCGACCGACGCCGATTTCGTCGCACTCGACACCCACGCCACCAGCGATCTCCCGCCGGCTGCGAAGGCAGCCCTCGCGCTTGCCGATGCCCTCATCCAGACCCCCTCCGACCTGCCGGCCGCGACGAGGGCTGCGGCGCGCCGTCACCTGACCGACGAACAGATCGTCGAGGTCGTGCTCGACGTGATGCGCAACGCGGCGAACAAGATCGCGGTTGCTCTCGGCGCCGACGCTGCGTCGGTGACCGATGGTGTCGAACTCTTCACTACCGACACCGACGGGAACCTGGCAGTCCTCGCGCCCAAGAACCTGGGTTAGCTGCGGCCAGGTCTCACCCGAAGGTCAGCAGGTTGGCGACGAACTCGCTCATCTTCGCCTGCAGGGACAGCGCCGCCTCGATGACCGGGTCGCCGGGATCGGCACCGCCCAGGACCCGGATCTCCCAGATCCCGTAGTACGCGACGTACGCGCCGACGACGACGAGCAGGACGCCGGAGAACCTCGGGATCCATCGGGCAGTTCCGCGCAGGGACCCGATCATGCCGGTCCGGGCCAGGGCCACCGAGACCGCGGCGACCCCGACGACCAGGCCCATCCCGGCGGCGTACGCGACGAAAAGGACCAGGCCCTCCAGGAAGTCCGAGGACCGCAGCGAGGTCACCACAACTGCGAGGAACGGGCCCACCGTGCAGGTCAGCGAGGCGAGCGCGTAGGTGACGCCGTACAGGAAGGTCGAGAGCACCGAACCGTCCAACGCCCGGCCTCGCACCTGGAGGCCCGGCACCTTGAGATCACGCCCGGCCAGCAGGGCCGCGCCGAAGAGGGCCAGCAGCGCGCCGGTCGCCAGCGTCACCCACGGCAGGTATTGCTGGACCGAGGACGCGATCGGCGCGACCACCAAGCCGAAGAGAGCGAAGACGACCACGAACCCGGCGGTCATCACCCCCGTGAGCCCGACAGCCCGGCGCGTTGCCAGGCTGGCGCCCCGCCAGCCCGTCGGTGGCGGTGTACTGGTTCCGGCTACCGCGCCCACCGGGACCGGCTCCCGCAGCACCAGGCCGAGGTACGCCGGCAGCAGCGCGAACCCGCACGGGTTCAGTGCGGCCACCGCGCCGGCGGTGAGGGCCAGCGAGACAAGGGCGGTGTCCATCAGCAGCGTCAGCTCAGGCGCTCAACCAACGAGCTTCTCTACGGCCGCCGAAAGTTCGTCGTCGTCGTTGTAACCGGTCCTCAGGACTTCGTTACCCTCGGCGTCCAGGACGACGAAGGAGCTCTGCTCGGAGATCCGGAACCGCTTCCACAGCTCCCCCTCGGGATCGCTCAGATGCGTGGGGCCCGCTACATCCTCTGCGAACCCGGCGATCGCCGAACCCGAGTCGAGCGAGCCGATCCCGATCACCGCGAGGTCGTCGCCGTACTCGGCGGCCAGCGACTCGACCTGCGGCGCCTGGCTGCGGCAGACCGCGCACCACGGCGCCCAGAACCAGAGCACGACCGGCTTGCCTGCCACGCTGCTCCCGCTGAACGAGTCACCCGCCACGGTCTCGCCACTGAAGTCCAGGATCTCGGGGACCGCGGGCTGCGAGTCGCCGCTCTCGGCCGGATTCGGCTCGGGCTGCGTCGGAGCAGGCGTAATCGGGGCAGCCGCGGTCGGGCTCGACGTGGCCGGGGCAGCGGCCGTTTCGTCGTCCGAGCCGCAAGCGACCAGCGCCGTCGACGCTGCCATCCCGATCACCAGCACAGCGACCGTGCGACGAGCCTGGACCCACCGATCCATGACTTCTCTCCCGCCGACCGGGCGCCCGCCTGATGACTGGCACTCTCCAGCCAGCGTAGACGCGCCCTGGTGACTCCCCCAGCGATCTGCTGAAGGGTTCGGAGTTCGTAAGAACTCGAGTCACGGCCGATACGCCCGCACCAACGCCGAACCTGCCCGACCCCGGGCGCACCCGCTAGCCTGAGCCCGGGGAGCACGGAGCATCGAGAGGATGCCATGTATCCGACCGCGCGCGTGGGCTACGCCCCGCGAGGAAGCGGTGCCCACATCGGCTACTGGACGATGGGCGAGGGCACGCCGCTCGTCGGTTGGCCCGGTGGCACCATCACCGCGGCAGCGTTGTTCGACGAACCCCGTTGCTCACGGATGCAGCGCGAGTTCGCGACCATCTCCCACCGGGTGTGTCTCGACCGCCGCGGGATGGGCTACTCCGACCCGCTGGTACCAGGCGAACCTCCGACCCTCGAGCGCCAGGCCGGCGATCTCCTCGCCGTCCTCGACGCGCTCGAGATCGAGAGCGCCATCATCTTCGGCAACTCCTGGGACGCCCAGGCCACGATGCTGTTGGCGGCCACCCACCCGGAGCGGGTCTCCCAGTTGATCCTGTCTTCGACCACGCCGTGCCCGGGAAACCGCCCCGACTGGCCCTACGGCATACCGACCCATGTGCTCCCCGCTCTAGTCGCCGAGTTCGACCATCCGGGTGCGGGTTTCGGGCCGCAAGATCTTCCCCTCCTGCTGACGCCCTCGACACCGACCGACCACGACCTCTGGGCCTGGGTCGAGTCGGCCGGTCGGGTCGGCCCGGCGACCGCCCGCGTGTACACGGAGGTCGCGGTCGCCGCTGACGTGCGCGACCTGTTGCCGTCGATCCAGGCACCGACCCTGATCCTGCACAGCACGCACGACCGGTGGGCCCCGGTCGAAGGCGCGCGTTACCTCGCGGAGCACATCCCCGAGGCCAGGCTGGTGGAGTACGACTCGGGCGACAACATCATCTTCACGACGTTCCTGGACGAGAAGCTCGAGGAGATCGAGCGGTTCGTCCGGGGCCCGGAGCAGGCGCACGGGCAGCGACGTCTCCTCACGGTCCTCTTCACCGACGTGGTCGGCTCGACCGAGCGTCTCGCGTCGACACCGGACCTGCGCTGGACCGCCCTGCTCGACGAGATCGACAGCACGGTCAATCGCCAGGTCAAGCGGTACAGCGGCCGGGTCTGCAAGAGCATGGGCGACGGGCACCTGGCTCTCTTCGAACGACCCAGCGACGCCGTCGCCGCCGCTCTGGCCATCCAGCGGTCACTCCGGATCACGGGCGTCGAGATCCGTGCCGGCGCGCACATCGGCGAGGTCGAGCTGCGCGGCGAGGACGTCGCCGGTGTCGCGGTGCACGTCGGCGCCCGGGTCTCCGGCAAGGCCGGGGCCGGGGAGCTGCTGGTCACCCGGACGGTCGCCGACCTGCTCGCCGGATCGTCGTACCGCAGCGAAGCTGCCGGAGAGCACGAGCTGAAGGGACTGCCTGGCCGGTGGCCCCTGCTACGGATCAGTCCCGGGTGAGTCCCGGCAGCACCGGCGCCACCCAGCGCCGTAGGTAGGCCCGCACCTCGTCGCCCGATCGGGCCGGGTCACCCGGGTCGAGGACGAAGGACTGCAGCGTGCGAAGCAAGTGCTCGACGAGCTCGATCTGCTCGTCCTCAGCAAGGCCGACCTCCGACCAGTCGATCCCGAAGCCGGAGAGCAGCTTGCCGCCCAGAGCGATCGAGGACGGCGCGGTCAGACCGGAGAGCGTGCTGCTGATCCGGCCCGGCGCGATCAACCGGTTCAGAGCCGGGTCGTCGCGCAGGTGCTCGTAGACGTAGGCGACCACCTCCACCACGGCTTCGGCAGCGTCACCGCCCCGTCCCCGATGACGCTGCGCGGCCAGGTGCTGCTGGATGTGGTCGACGAGTTCGCTGACCAGCCCGGCGACGGCATCCATCGCAGCGGCGTCGATCAGGTCGTCGGTGGTCGGGTAGTACCGGTAGACGGTCTGCCGGGTGACGCCGAGCAGCTCGGCCACCTCGGAAATGTTCGTCGTCCCGGCGTCGGTCAGCCGCACGCGGGTGGCGGCAAGGATCCGGGCGCGCGCTTCCGCGGCGTCTGCAGGCGGCTGCCCGCCCCACCCGTGCGACCTCATCCGACCTCCTCGGCGCTTCGTACCCTCCTTGACGATCATACACTTTCGTGTTTCTGTACATCCAGTCTTCCGTTTTTGTATGCACCAGCCTGATCGTTCACACCGAGGAGCTCTCCATGACCGCCGTCCTGCCAGCCGGCTTCGACTTCACCGATCCCGACGTCAACCTCGCCGCGGTCCCGCATGAGGAGTTCACGGTCTTGAGGGCCAGCGCACCGATCCACTGGGTCGAGCAGACCCCGACGGCACGGGCTGGGATGTCGGACGCGTCGGGAGCCGGCTACTGGGCGATCACCAAGCACGCCGACGTGCTCGCGGTGTCTAAGAACAGCAAGGTCTTCAGTAGCCGTGAGAACGGCGTAATCATCCGGCTGCCCGAGACCGCCACCCGCGAGTCGGTCGAGATGACCCAGGTCGTAATCATCAACCAGGACGCCCCTGACCACACCCAGCTGCGGTCGATCATCAGCCGCGGCTTCACCCCACGGGCGATCGGCGCCTTGGAGGAAGGTCTCGAGACGGTCGCGCGGCGCATCGTGGCCGAAGCGGTCGCCACCGGGAGCGGCAACTTCGTCGACCAGGTCGCCTCACAATTCCCACTCGAGGTGATCGGGGACATGCTCGGGATCCCGGCCGCGGACCGGCAGAAGATCTTCGATTGGACCAACCAGATGACCGGCGCCGAGGACGCCGACCTCGCCCGCGCGGACAACGATCCGGAGGCCGCCGCGACCGAGGTGCTGATGTACGCGATGGTCCTGGCCGCCGACCGCCGCGAGAACCCGCGCGACGACATCGTGACCAAGCTGGTCAACGCCGACGTCGACGGACGCGGGTTGACCGACGACGAGTTCGGCTTCTTCGTGATCGCGCTCGCGGTTGCCGGCAACGAGACCACCCGGAACGCCACCAGCCACGGCATGAAAGCGTTCCTCGACAAACCGGACCAATGGGAGCTGTGGAAGCGGGAGCGTCCCTCCACGATGGTGGACGAGGTCATCCGCTGGGCGACCCCGGTGACCTCGTTCCAACGCACCGCCCTGGAGGACATCGAGATCGGCGGCGTGCAGGTCCGGAGCGGTCAGCGGGTCGGGCTCTTCTACGCCAGCGCCAACCACGACGAGGACGTGTTCACCGACCCGTTCACCTTCGACATCACCCGCGACCCGAACCCGCACCTTGCCTTCGGTGGCCACGGCACGCACTACTGCATCGGCGCCAACCTGGCCCGCCAGGAGGTCAAGCTGATCTTCGACGCCCTCGCTGATCTGGCCCCCGACATCAGGGCCACCGGCCCCGAGTCCCGGTTGCGCTCAGGCTGGCTCAACGGCATCAAGGACCTGCCGGTCTCCTACTCCTGAGCGTGGGACTAGCCTGCCCGGATGACTCCTGAACGCGAGCTGTGGTCGCTCTACGAGCCGGTGCACGTGATCGTGTACTTCGAGCCGTCGGTCTCCGGCAGCCTGGCCGCCGAGGGACTCCACGGTTTCTGGAACGGCTACTTCGCCGGACGGGCGGCACCCCTCGGCGCAGTCGGCCCCGAGCCGGTGACCGCCCTGTTCTTCGGCTTCGCACCGGCGATGGTCGCCAAGGCGCTCCCGAAGGCCTGGGGCCGGATTACTCCCACAGCGGCGGTCGAGAGCCGGATCGGCTCAGTGGACACGATGCTCTCCGGAGTTCTGGGAGCAGGCAGCCAGGACGACCTGCGGCGGGCCACCGACCTACTCGTCCGGGCGGCGTCCGAGGTCTGCGCCGACGGCCGGGCGCTGGCCGCTGCCTGGCAGGGCGTCACCCCGACGGACAGCCTCGCGGTCCGCCTCTGGTGGGCAGCAACCGTGCTACGGGAGCACCGCGGCGACGGGCACGTGCTCGCGGCGACGAACGCCGGCCTCTCGGGGTTGGAGACGACGCTGACGCACATCGGCTCCGGTGCGGTCACCCGCGAGACGATGCAGCCCAACCGCGGGTGGACCGACGAGGACTGGGCCGCGGCCGAGACCCGATTGACCGAACGCGGCATCCTCACCTCCGACGGCCTGCTGACCGGCACCGGCGAGGCATTGCGAACCGACATCGAGGCCGATACCGACCGCTTGGCGCGCGCGCCGTACGACACCCTGGCCGATGACCTCGCCCTGCTGCGCTCGGTCCTCACCCCGATCGGCGACGCGCTGGTCGCCACGGGCGCTCTCCCGGCCGGCAACCCGATGGGCCTGACCCGCTGACACCGGAGGATGTCGGCGTGACTTGGCAGGATGTCCGCGTGCCCTGCAGCATCTCCGACTTCACCGATCTCGCCGAGCAGCTCCCCGAGGTCGGCCAGAACGCGGCCGGGAGCTGGATCCGTTTCGACGTCTCAGGCAAGGCCTTCGGCTACCTCTGGCCCCGCACCAGCACCGTCGGTCTCAAGCAGACCATCGTCGAGCAGCTCTCCCTGGTTGCTGAGCGACCCGAGACGTTCGAGGTGCAGTACACCTCCGGCGGGTTCGGCTGGGTGGTGGTGCACCTCGAGAGGATCGACCGGGACGAGCTCGCCGAGCTCACCTTCGAGGCCTGGCGGCTCAGTGCTCCGGCCGCCCTGGTCGAGCAGCGGGCAGACGAGCTGCCCGCGTAACACCGCGCCCGGAACGTCTCACCGGACGGTGACGCTCCCCGCAGCACAGGTCGCACCCCAGGCGGCGACTGCCTCGTGGTCGATGTCGCGCGAGGAAGTCCCTAGCTCGATCCGGTAGCAGCCGTCGGCCACCCGCCAGCCGTCCGCCGCGACGTCCCAATAGGAGAAGTCCCGCTTGCCCAGCCGCAGGGTCACCGTCCGGGTCTCCCCTGGCGCCAGCTCGAGCTTGGTGAACTCCTTGAGCTGACGCGGGGGCTGCACCACACCGGCTCGTGGTTCGGGCATCCCGACGTAGAGCTGCGGGACCGTCGATCCAGGACGGGTCCCGGTGTTGGTCACGTCGAAGGTCACGCTCGCCGCGCCCGGCCCGGTGGTCGGGGTAATCACCGGTGCGCTGTAGTCGAACTGGGTATAGCTCAGACCGTGTCCGAATGGGTACGCGACCGCCAGATTCTTGGCGTCGTAGTGCCGGTAGCCGACCAGGACGCCCTCCTTGTACTGCACCGTCTCCAGCACGCCCGGATAGGCGGTCGGGTCGCCAGCAGTGGGCAGGTCGCCGGCCGCGGCCGGGAACGTCGCCGGCAGCCGACCGCCCGGGTCGACGTCACCGAATAGCACCCGGGCCAGTGCGGTGCCGCCGTTCTGGCCGGGGTACCACATCTCTAGGAGCGCCCCGACCTTGTCACGGAAGGGCAGCAGCACCGGCCCCCCGGATTGCAGTACTGCGACCGTGCGCGGCTGGGCAGCGGCGATCCGAGCAACTAGGGCGTCGCGGTCGATGCCGTCGGTCTGTCCCGAGTTCAGCGTCGGCTGGAGCTTGTCGTTGCCCTCGGTCATCGCGTCCCCGACCACAACGACGGCTGCGTCCGCTGCCGCCGCGACTGCGGCCGCTCGGGCGGGGTCCTTCCCGTCGTCGTAGACCACCCGGGTCGCGCCGAGGCGTTCCCGAAGCGCTGCCAACGGCGTGACCAGCTGGAACTCGTTGATCGCCGACGAGCCGCCGCCGTCCTTGATGGCGTCGGCCTCGGGCCCGATCACGGCCAGCGTGCCGAGCGTCCCGGCGTCAAGCGGGAGCAGTTGGCCCCGGTTCTCCAGCAGCACGATGCCCTCGGCCTCCAGCCGCGCTGCCTGCTCGTGGTGGGCAGCCTGGTCGATCTGAGTGGTGTCGTCCACGTAGGCGTCGCGGTCGAACATTCCGTAGGCGAACATCGTTCGCAGGATCCGGTGCACGTGCTCGTTGAGAGTGGCCACCGAGACCAGGCCGGTCGTCAGGGCGAGCCCGACGGCCGCCGGACTCAGGACGACACCGGGGAAGATGTCCAGGTCGAGGCCGTTGTTGAGCGAGGCGACCGGGTTCTTCGCTGCCCCGTAGTCGGTCAGCACGAAGCCCTTGAAGCCCCAGTCACCCTTGAGGACCTTGGTCAGCAGGTGCCTGTTCTCGCAGGCGTACTGCCCGTTGACGCGCGGGTAGGCGCACATCACGGTCGCGACGTTCGCCTTCTTCACCGCGGACTCGAACGCCGGCAGGTAGATCTCGCGCAGCGTCCGCTCGTCGACCCGTACGTCGACCGTGAGCCGCGAGCCGATGCCGGGTCCGATCGGAATGCCGGGGAGGGTGAAGCCCACGCCCTCCTGGTTGTTGGCGGCGTAGTGCTTCACGTTCCCCATCACGCCTTCACCCTGGACACCGCGGATGAAGGCGGTGCTCAGCCGGGCGGCCAGGAACGGGTCCTCGCCGAAGTACTCGAAGGTGCGTCCGTTCAACGGCGTACGGAGAATGTTGACGCCCGGCGCGTAGACGACGTCGTTGCCCTTGAGCTTGACCTCGTTGCCGATCACGGCGCCGTCGGTCCGGGCGATCGAGGTCGAGAATGACGAGGCGATCGACATCGGTGACGGCATCCCGGTGGCTTTGCCCTGGCGCGGTCCCACCGGTCCGTCGCTGAGGTACATCGTCGGGATGCCGAGCCGCTCGATGCCCCGGCTGGTCCCGGTATGGGTACCTTCCTTGCCGAGCACGCCCTTCGGGTCCTCACCACCCAGCAGCGAGACCTTCTCGGGCACGGTCATCCGGGCCAGGAGCAGGTCGGCGCGCTGGTCGGCGGTGAGCGAGAGGTCGCACCAGGGCCGGGTGACCGGGTCGCCGCAGCGTCCCGGCGCCGGGATGACCGACGGCGAGAGAACCGGGGCAACCGAGCCCTGGGTGGGCGCTGCCGAGGCCTGGCTCAGCGAGGTCGCGGGCCCGAGCGTCGCACCCAGGATGCCGACCGCGGCCGCTGCCAGGACGACCTGGGTACGGCGAGCAGTCTCGGTTGACTTGGGCATAAGCGTTCCTTCGCTCAGAGCGACTCGGCGGGGGCGGCCGATGTTTCTGCTGACCGGGTAACCGTCGGAGGCGCCGTGGGGTTACGTGCTCCTGACCTCCCGCGGCCGGCCGAGTGCCTGTGGATCTCGGTGGGCACTGCCGCACCCAGGCGAAATGTGGGGATTCACCAACCTTGCTGTCGGTCTGCCGCTCGGGCGATCGATCTGCGCGTCGAGCTGGTCGGAAGCGAGACCTCAGCCGAGCGAGTCGGGCACCACAAAATCGTCGGGGTCCGTCCACGGCGGGACGTGGCTCAACGCCGTGGTCACCAGAGCAATCCGGGTGAGCACCAGCGCCTTGCGACGCAACCGTCCGCCCTCCTCGTCGGTAGTCGCCTCGACGGCCGCGCGGAGCTCCGAGACGCTGTACGACGGCCGCTCCCCCACCACCCGGGGCACGTCCGGAAGGGCGGTGAGGATCGGCAGGATCTGCGAACCGATCCCCTCCAGGAACTGGTAGCGCCCGTAGCCGCCCAGGTCCTGCCACGCCTGGTCGAGGTCGACCTTGCCCTTGCGGATCTCCTTGGACTGCGCGGCCAGAGACGCCTTGGAGACGCCCGTGATCGCGGCCGTCAGCTCGGCCTCGGTGAATCGCATGGGACTAAGGATGCCCGGTCGAGGTGCGCGGGCCGACCCCAGCCTGGACTACTCCGGGCCCTGGTCGCCGTCGTCATGGCGAACGGCTTCCTCGTTGGTGTCATAGAGGCCGAATACCGTGTCGATCTCGGTGACCCGGAGGGCACGACGTACCCCCTCCTGCGGTGCGACGAGACGGAGCCAGCCGCCGGCGTCTCGTGCGCGCCGACCTCCACTCACTAGGGCCCCGAGCGCGATCGAGTCCAGGAACACGGTCCCGGAGAGGTCTACGACGATCTTGCTCGCCGACTCCAGGGCTTCGACCAGGGAGAGTCGCAGCGTCTCGACGGTGGTGATATCGAACTCGCCCACCGGGCGGATCACCGTCGCGTCGTCGATCTCGAACCGAGTCACGTACACCGATTCCATGGGGCGCCACCCTTCTGACGACGCGTCACGAGCACGGAGCCCGTGGCCTGCGTGTGGCGAGAACTTACTTTACGGGCGCTTCCGGCGCAGCGGGGGGATCGAACTCCGAAACGCCGAAAGCCAGGATGGCCACGTCGTCGGCCAGGAAGTCCGACTCCTGGAACTCGGCGACCTGTCCGACCAGTGCGTCCACGACGGCGCGTGGTGACCGCGCCGCCTCGTCGAGGGTAGCGACTACGCGCTCCACGCCGAAGAACCCGTCGGCCCCACGGGCTTCGGTCACCCCGTCGGTGTACAGGACCAGGCAGTCGCCCACGTCCATCGAGAACTGAACGTCATTGAACCTCGGCTCAGGCAGCAGACCGACGATCGAGCCGGTGTGCGGGAGCTCTTCGAAGCCCCCGCCTTTCGCCAGCAGGACCGCCGGCGGGTGCCCGCAGTTGGCCAGCTCGACGTCCCAGCTGCCGCCGGCACTGGTCAAGCGCAGCGCGACCATCGTGCAGAACGACGGCTCGGCCTCACGTTCGAGGATCTGGTGCAGGCCGGCCGCCATCTGCGCCGGCGACTGACCTAGCGACATCAGGGCGCGGACGGTGTGCCGGACCACGGCGGAGACCACTGCCGCTCGTACTCCCTTGCCGCACACGTCGCCTAGCACGACGGCCCACTGCCCGTCCCGCAGCGGGAACACGTCGTAGAAGTCTCCACCCACCTCTCCGGACGCGGGCTGGTAGGCAGCGACGACGTCGAGGGTGGGGATCTCGGGGGGCGGCGGTGGGATCAGCGTCTGCTGCAGCATCCGCGCCAGCTCGCTCGCCCGGCTGGCGGTCTCCTCGGCCTGGGTCCGCGCCCGGAGCAACTCGGTCTCGTACGAGCGCCGCTCCCGCACTTCCATCACGGAGACCTGGATCTCGGCGTCGTCACGGGCGACGTCGGTGCGAGCGTTGAGCAGGACCGGCAGCCGGTTGCCCCCACGGTCCAGCAGGTCGAAGGCCAGCTCGCGGACCATGCCCTGGAGCCGCAGCATCGGCCCGAAGTGGGTCTCGTAGAAGATCCGCCCGGCAGGAGTCAGCAGGTCGGTCAGGTGAACCTTGCCAACCAGCTCGTCGACCTCCCGGTCGAGCCAAGTCGCCACCGTCCGGTTCGCCGCCACCACGAGACCGTCGGCGTCGGTGGTCAGCAGGCCGCACGCCGCGTCCTGGTAGCGCCGGCCATCGAGGTCTTCGGTCACTCGTAGCCCTGATGCCGGTTGTCAGCCAGGAACCCGAGAACGGCCTCAGCGGTCTCCCCCGCGGCGCTCAGCTGGGGGCAGTGCCCCGTCGCGTCCAGCATCACGAAACGGCTCCGAGGGATCTGCTGGCTGACGTAACGGCCTACCAGCTCCGGAGCGATCAAGTCCCGACTGCACTGCAGGACCAGTGTCGGGCAGCTCACGTCGGGAAGCAGCTCGCGCGTGTCCGACCGGAAGGTGACCTCGGCGAACCTCCGCGCGATGTCAGGGTCGGTCCGGCAGAAGCTGGCGGTCAGCTCCTGTCCGTATGCCGGCTCGTCGGGGCGTCCCATGATCGCCGGCGCCATCTTCTCGGACCAGCCCAGGTAGTTCGACGCGAGAGAGGCGAGCAGGTCGTCGATGTCCTCCGCCGAGAACCCGCCAACATACGGCGGATCGTCTACGTAGCGCGGCGACGGCCCGATCAGGACCAGGCCGGTGATGATCGTCGGCACGCGCAGGTGGGCGATCACACCGATCATGGCCGAGACCGAGTGCCCGACAACCACTACGTCGCTGAGCTCCAGCTCCGCGCACAACGTCACCAGGTCCTCGGCGTAGCCGTCCAGAGTCGAATAGCGTGCCGCGTCGTACAGATCCGGATCGGCCGCACCCGCGCCTGCCTGGTCGTAGCTGATGACCTGGTAGTCGGCAACCAGGTGCGGGACCAGCCGGTGCCACATCGTCTGGTCGCACCCGAAACCGTGCACCAGCACCAGCGGCCGCCCGGTGGCGACCCCTTGGACCTTGACCTGATGGCTCGCGGCGACGGACATCTGCCCACTCTAGGGACATCCC
>JBKJHX010000041.1:0-2275 GCA_046598855.1 Marmoricola sp.
CCCGGCGAGATCGTGCAGGTCAGCGGCCGGGTCGTCGACGAGGACCAACGCCACGTGGATCGATCCGTCGACGTCGGAGAGCACCGCCGTGACCCGGGCAACCTGATCGGTGAAGAAGAGGTCCTGGGCGTCGGCGCTGCGTTTGGGGTGCACCCGGACCAGGCTGTCGCGGGCGACCCGGACCCCGTCGATGAGTACCGAGTCCAGGCCGGGCTGGACCCGGGCGTCCTCCTCGGGGGACCACCACGGCGCCCCGTCAGTCTCGAAGGAGGTCGGTTCCAGATCGCGTACGTCGGTCGCGACCGGCCAATCGGGATCCGGTCGGAGGTCGACACCGCCGGCCCGGGGGTCGCGCAGGATGCCGTGCAGGCCCTGGAGCTCCTCGGGGGACATCGAGTCGCAGCGGTCGATGATCGCCCGGGCACGCGGATCGGTGGCCCGGGCCTCGGCCTTCTCCTGCTCGGTCATGGTCATCACCCGAAGCGTCAGGATCTCGTCGATCTCGGTGGAGTCGTACAACGTGCCCATGCTCTCTGGGGCGATCTCGGGGTAGTCGTAGAGGATGATCGGCGACCCGAGCAGCAGGTCGGTGTCGCCGTCGGCACCGGTCAGTACCGGCCAGCAGCGGTCCTGTTTGCAGGTTGCCGCGAGCGCGGCCACGTCAGCGGGTGTGTCGGTCATCGAGACGAAGTCGAACCCGGCCGCTTCGAGGATCAGGTGGCTGCCGATCATGGCGTGCCGGGTGGCATCCTCCCGATCGGGTCTAGCGAGGGTGGCAGTGTTCCGGACGGTCACCTGCAGCACGCCGTACGCACCGTCGGGCCGCAGTCGCGCTGTGAGCTCTGCCTGGACCGGCCACCGGCGTCGGACGACCCGGCCCTCGACGCTGTCGGTCTCGACTTCCTCGCCACCCTCGCTGGCGAACGCGGCAACAGCCCCGGTCGGCCCGGTGAGTTCGCTGGTGGCCAGTCGCAGGACGTGCTCGCACTCAACGGCTTCCTCCCAGGTGAGGAGTTCTTCGCCACCGATGACCGCGCTGGCGACAACGTCGCCGTTGCTGTCCTGCACCTCGCGCAGCTGGACCTGCAGGAACCGCACGTGCACCACCAGCTCGCCGTCCGCCGCAGGCGCGGTCACCACGGTCTGCAGCTGCATCAGCTCGCGCTCGCCTACCCCGGCAGCTGCCGCGCCGATCGGGCTGAGGACGCCGAACTGCCAGCGGTTCCGGTTCTTCTCCGAGCTCGCCCTGTACGGATAGAGCAGGTAGCCCTCGTAGAGGACTGCGTCGGCGACCGCTCGGGCGAGGTCGAGGCGGCCGCTCACGGCGTCAGCCCTGGGGGGTCGGCGACCAGACTGGTCGGCGTGAGCAACTCAGCGAAGGTCTCTTCCCAGGAGATCAGCCCGCGTCGGGACCGGAAGTCCTCGAGGGCGGCGATCACCTCGTGACCGACCTTGATCCACCCCTTGCCCGGGAAGTGCGCGTTGACCAGTTCGCGCCAGACAGCCACCGGAAGGTCGTACCGGGCCTCGGCGTCCCACGGGATCTGGTCGACGCCGAAGCCGGTCTCGCCCTTGGTGAAGACAGTGCCGTTGAACATCAGCGTCAACGGGATCGCGCCCTCACCCAGTGCGTGCAGGTAGCGCGACCCGGTGACCTCGAAGTCGTAGGTGCAGGGCAACGGAAGCGCGACCTCGGTGACGTCGGTGAAGCCTTGGACCATCGTGTTGCACTGCATCCACAGGAACGGACGCAGGGTGTCCGACCAGCGCTCCCGGTCACCGAAGATCCCGCGCAGGCCGTTGGTCTCGGTCTCGTCGTAGCCGCGGCGCTGCGGCTCGATCTTCACCTGGCACCGCAGCGCGATCGCGTGCACGGTCTGGCCGGTGTGCTCCTGGATGTGCAGGCGCGCAGTCAACTCCGGAGCGGCCGCGTACGGGCCGACCACGATGTCGGCGACCCGGAAGTCCCAGGCGGTCATCGGGCGCCGCCGGTCCAGGGCTTGCTGCGCTGCTCGACCCGTTCGAAGAACGCGTCGAGGGCCTCCCTGGCCTCCTGGCCGCCGTCGAAGCCGCGCCAGGTGGCCCGCATCGTCCCGACCAGTTCGTAGCAGGCGTCGATCGGCACCAGATGGGCGTCGAATGTCCCGTCGTCGCGGCTACGCAGCAGCAGCGCCTCGACGTCCATGACGACCTGGTCGAACCCCGGGTTGCTCGCGACGACGTCGTCCCACTGGGTCATCGGCAGCTCGGACTCGGTGGCGCCCGCAGGCCCGGG
>JBKJHX010000056.1:0-31862 GCA_046598855.1 Marmoricola sp.
AGATCAAGGGCCATCCGCGTCGCCCGCTCACGCAACTCGTCGGGGTACTTCTTCGGTGCTGCCATGACTCTCATCCTCCATGGATTGAGAGCCTCCATCAGACCCGGGGCGATTCACTACGTCGCCGGTGATCTGGTGATGAGTCATGCAGTGGCGGTGCTCTCGGGGATGTTTCCCGAGGGGGAGGATTTCTTCGTCCGGTCGGTCCGCGATCGCAAGCCGCGGGTGACTGACCCCGAGCTGCTCAAGCAGGTGGCAGGGTTCATCGGTCAGGAGGTAACGCACGGTCGTGAGCACCGGGACCTGAACGATCGACTCGCAGAGATGGGTTACCGCAGCGTCAAGGTCGATCGGCACGTTAGGTGGTTGCTCGCGCTGGGCGACCGGCTGCTCTCGAAGAACCAGCGGCTCGCGATCACTGCGGCGCTCGAGCACTACACGGCAACCCTGGCCGAATGTCTCCTGGGCAAGCCGGAGGCCCAGGAGCTGCTGGGCGAGGGCGAGGTGCGTTCGCTGCTGCTCTGGCATGCACTGGAAGAGTCGGAGCACAAGGCGGTGGCTTTCGACGTCTATCGGGCCGCCGGGGGCTCGGAGGCGCTGCGGATCTGGACGATGCGGATCGTCTCGGTGATGTTCGTCGCCGAGACGGTCGTGCAGACTGCCCTGTCGCTGCTGCGCGACAGGGCGTCGTACAACCCGCTCAGGTTGCTCCGGAGCCTGTGGGCGTTGCGAAAGTCGCCGTTCCTGAGTCGCGACATCACCAGGAAGCTTCGGACCTACAACAAACGCGGGTTCCACCCGGATGACTGGGACGCCACTGAGCTGATCGAGCAGTGGAAGGCCGAGCTGTTCGGCGAGCAGGGGATCCTGGTCGACCACCTGAAGTAGGTAGATGTTGACATAATGTTCCTTATCGGCACTATCTTCCCCGCCGCGACACTGATCAAGGGCTCACGTACTCAGCCAGGTGCACGCCGGTCACCGTCTTCTTCTTCGCGCCCACCAGTTCGGCGGGAGTGCCTTCGAAGACGACGGTCCCGCCGTCGTGACCAGCACCTGGGCCAAGGTCGATGATCCAGTCGGCATGCGCCATTACGGCTTGGTGGTGCTCGATGACGATCACCGATTTGCCGGAGTCCACCAGTCGGTCTAGCAGCCCGAGCAACTGCTCCACGTCGGCCAGGTGCAGGCCGGTGGTCGGTTCGTCCAGGACGTAGACGTCGCCCTTCTCGGCCATCTGGGTGGCGAGCTTGAGACGCTGCCGCTCGCCGCCGGACAAGGTCGTCAAAGGCTGGCCCAGGCTGACATAACCAAGTCCCACCTCGGCGAGCCGGTCGAGGATCTTGTGTGCAGCCGGAACAGCCCCGTCGCCCTCACCGAAGAACGCCCCGGCCTCGCTGACTGGCATCGCCAGCACGTCGGCGATGTTCTTCCCGCCCAGGGTGTACTCCAGAACGGCAGCCTGGAAGCGCCTCCCCTCACACTCCTCGCAGGTCGACTCGACCGTGGCCATCACACCGAGCTCGGTGAAGATGACGCCGGCGCCATTGCAGCCTGGGCATGCACCTTCGGAGTTCGCGCTGAACAGGGCCGGCTTCACGCCGTTCGCCTTGGCGAAGGCCTTCCGGATCGGCTCCAGCAGACCGGTGTAGGTCGCCGGGTTGCTGCGCCGGGAGCCCTTGATGGCGCCCTGGTCGATCACGACCACGCCCTCGCGTTCGGCGACCGAGCCGTGGATCAACGAACTCTTGCCTGAGCCGGCGACCCCGGTAACCACGGCCAGAACGCCGAGCGGGATGTCGACATCGACCTTCTGGAGGTTGTGAGTCGTTGCCTTGCGAATCTCGAGTGCGCCGGTCGGCGTTCGTACCACTTCCTTGAGCGATGCGCGGTCGTCCAGATGCTGGCCGGTGATGGTGTCACTCGCGCGCAGGCCCTCGATGGAGCCCTCGAAGCAGATCTGGCCGCCCGCCGTGCCAGCGCCCGGGCCGAGGTCGACGACGTGGTCGGCGATCGAGATTGTTTCGGGCTTGTGCTCGACGACCAGCACCGTGTTGCCCTTGTCGCGAAGTTGCAACAGCAGCTCGTTCATCCGTTGGATGTCGTGCGGGTGCAGTCCGATGGTTGGTTCGTCGAAGACGTAGGTGACGTCGGTCAGCGACGATCCCAGGTGCCGGATCATCTTGGTTCGCTGGGCCTCACCACCCGAGAGCGTCCCGGCCGGCCGGTCCAGGCTCAGGTAGCCCAGGCCGATCTCGTCGAAGGAGTCCAGCAGGTGCTGGAGGCCGGCGAGCAGCGGCGCGACCGAGGGTTCCTTGAGCTTGCGCAACCACGCTGCCAGGTCGGTGATTTGCATCGTGCAAAGCTCGGCGATGTTCTTGCCGCCGACCTTGACCTTGCGGGCTTCCGTGCTCAGCCGGGTGCCGTCGCACTCCGGGCAGGTCTGGAAGGTCACCGCTCGTTCCACGAACGCCCGGATGTGCGGCTGCAGCGCCTCGACGTCCTTGGACAGCATCGACTTCTGCATCTGCGGGATCAAGCCGAGGTAGGTGAGGTTGATGCCCTCGACCTTGATCTTGGTGGCCCCCTTGAAGAGCAGGTCGTCGAGCTCCTTCTTGGTGAACTTCTTGATCGGTTTGTCGGGATCGAACCAGCCGCAGCCGCGGAAGATCCGGCCGTACCAACCCTCCATGGAGTAGCCGGGGATCAGGATCGCGCTCTCGTTGAGCGACTTCTCCGCGTCGTACAACGCCGTCCGGTCGATGTCACTGACGTTGCCCGTCCCCTCGCAGCGCGGACACATGCCGCCGAGGTAGACCGCTTCCTTGACGACGTTCTTCTCGACCCGGCCGCCCTTCTCGGTGCTCATCACTCCGCTGGCCTTGCGGGTAGGCACGTTGAAGGAGAACGCCGTGGGAGAGCTGATCCGCGGGGTGCCGATCCGGCTGTAGAGGATCCGGAGCATCGCGTTCGCATCCGTCGCCGTCCCGACGGTGGAGCGTGGGTTGGCGCCCATCCGTTCCTGGTCGACGATGATCGCCGTGGTTAGGCCGTCCAGCAGGTCGACCTCCGGGCGGGCCAGGCTCGGCATGAACCCCTGGACGAAAGAGCTGTAGGTCTCGTTGATCATCCGCTGCGACTCGGCAGCGATGGTGCTGAAGACCAGCGAGCTCTTTCCGGAGCCGGAGACGCCGGTGAACACGGTCAACCTGCGCTTGGGCAGCTCGACGTTGACGTCCTTGAGGTTGTTCTCCCTGGCGCCGTGGACCCGGATCAGGTCGTGGCTATCGGCGGGGTGGGCCTTGCTCATCTGTCTCCCTCGGGGTTCGTACCGGGTGGAACCATACTCAGAAACTCAGCTCACCTCGTTGATCCGGATCAGGTTGCCGAAGGGGTCGCGCACGGCGCAGTCCCGGACGCCGTACGGCTGGTCGATCGGCTCCTGGACGATGTCCGCGCCGACCGACTCGAGCTTCGCGAAGGTCACGTCGAGATCAGGCGTGGCCAGGGTCAGGATGGCGTAGGTGCCCTTCGCCATCATCTCGGTGATGACCCGTCGCTCGTCCTCGGTGACTCCCGGGTCGGCGGCTGGCGGAGTCAGCACCAGCGAGGTGCCGGGTTGGTCGGGGTGGCCGACCGTGAGCCAGTGCATGCCGTTGTAGCCGACGTCGTTACGCAGGTCGAGGCCCAGGGTCTCGCAGTAGAACGCCACGGCGGCGTCCCGGTCGGTGTGCGGAAGGAAGGCGTTGTGAATGGTGATGTCCATGTCGCTCACGCTAGGGGCGACCGCGGACACCTGCTTCTTGATTCCTGATCGGTTTCGAACGGATCGGGCGGGTGACCTGCTTGGAGACGCACGCGGGGATCCCGGACGACTCCACGATCCGCTGGGCGGCCTGCTCGCGGTAGACGCTCGGTGGCACGCCGACCAGTTCGGTGAACCGGGTGCTGAAGGTGCCCAGGGACGAGCAGCCGACCTCGAAGCAGACCTCGGTGACGCTCAGGTCTCCGCGTCGCAGCAGCGCCATGGCCCGCTCGATGCGGCGCGTCATCAGGTAGGCGTACGGCGACTCGCCATAGGCGAGCTTGAACTGCCGGCTGAGGTGCCCGGCTGACAGATGTACCCCACGGGCCAGCGCCTCCACGTCCAGGGGCATCGCGTATTCCCGGTCCATCCGGTCGCGGACCCGGCGCAGGAGTGCCAGGTCGCGCAGACGCTGGCCGTCCGGTGCCGAAGTCACGAGACAGATGTTCGCACACCGGGTTGACCCGCCTGCCGTGACCGCTGCCCCTCTGGTTCGCCGATCGCACACCGCCGGTTCATGTCGGCGCCATCCTGGCAGCGTTCGGGAGGAGGAGTGTCGCTCTCATCCGTTCGTACTCACCCCGGAGGAATCGGCCCGTGGCCATCGACACTGCAATCGAATCAGACATCGACCCCGACGACTTCAGCACCAACCCCACTACGACATCCCCGACATTCGCTCAGATCGTCGAGCGCACTGCCTCACGCCGGAGCGTCATGGCGGCCGGTGCGGTCGGGCTAGCCGGCTTCCTGACGACCAGCGTCGTCGGTGCCTCCCCCGTCGCTGCTTCCGGACAGGGCATCATCGGCAAGCGCTCGCTGCTCGGGTACGAGGGTGTTCCGCTCGGGTACGGCGACGACGTCGTCGTACCGACCGGCTACACCGCCCGGGCCTTTATCCCCTGGGGCACCCCGATCACCGGCTCTTACCCGGCGTTCGTCCCTGGCGGCAACACTGCGGCCGAGCAGGAGCAGCAGGTCGGCATGCACCACGACGGGATGCACTTCTTCCCCCACCACGACGGGCCGAAGGGCAACCGTCGCGGTGTCCTCGTGGTCAACCATGAGTACACCGACGAGAACTTCCTCCAGACCGGCACCAGCACTACGCCGCCGAAAGCCTCCTGGACCGCCGAGATGGTCAGGCGGTCCCAGGCTGCCCACGGCGTCTCGGTGATCGAAGTGCGGGAGGAGGAGCACGGCGAGTGGTCGGTGATCCGCTCCGCGCTGAACCGCCGGATCACCGCGAACACACCGATGTCCTTCTCCGGTCCGGCCGCTGGGCACCGCCTGGTGCGGACGACCGTCGACCCGACCGGTCAGAAGCCGGTCGGCACGTTCAACAACTGCTCCAACGGCTACACGCCGTGGGACACGTACCTGACCTGCGAGGAGAATTTCAACGGGTACTTCCGGGTCGACCAACCCGCGGTCGGTGCGACGCCCTACCCGACCGAGACCACCTCGCTGATCAGCCGGTACAACGTCGGCGGGGACCGGAACAACTGGGCGACCCAGGACAGCCGCTTCGTCGTGACCACCGCGGAGCCCAACGAGCCGAACCGGCACGGTTGGGTCGTCGAGATCGACCCGTTCGACCCGTTCTCCCGCCCGATCAAACGCACCGCACTCGGCCGCCTGAAGCATGAGAGCGTTTACTTGCACGAAAGCAAGGGCGGTCGGGTGGTGGCGTACACCGGCGACGACCAGGTCAACGAGCACATGTACAAGTTCGTCAGTGCTCTCAACTGGCAGTCGGCCCGGGCTCGTGGCCGCAGCCCGCTGGACGAGGGCATCCTGTACGTCGCGAGGTTCAACGACGACGGCTCGGGCGACTGGTTGCCGCTGGTGCACGGCCAGAACGGTCTGACCGCCGCCAACGGGTACGCCGACCAGGGCGATGTCCTGGTCAAGACCCGACAGGCCGCCAGCATCGTCGGCGCCACCCGGATGGACCGGCCGGAGTGGGTCGCCTGCGACCCCAACACCGGTGCGGTCTACCTGACCCTGACCAACAACACCAGCAGCGCGAAGGTGCTGAACGCCGCCAACCCGCGGCTCCCCAACCCGTGGGGTCACATCATCCGCTGGCACGAGCAGGACAATGACCACACCGCGACCAGGTTCGACTGGGACCTGTTCCTGCTTGCTGGTCAAGGCCGCAGCAGCGGCGACGGTTCCACCATCCCCGACGACGCCGCCTTCGGCTCCCCCGACGGGATCTGGACCGACGAGGCCGGCCGAGTCTGGATTCAGACCGACGGTGCCCAGCCAGGCGGGGCGAACGACCAGATGCTGGCCGCGGACCCCTACCGCACCGACGAGACCGGGGCTCCCCTGGTGCGCCGGTTCCTCACCGGTGTCCGGGGTGCCGAAGTCACTGGTGTGGCTGCGACGCCCGACAACCGGACTATGTTCATCAACCTGCAGCACCCTGGCGACGGCAGGTCCAGCACCTGGCCGCGCCTGGACGGGATCACCACGCCTCGCTCGGGCACGGTCGTCATCACCAAGGACGACGGCGGAGTCATCGGCACCTGATCAGTCTCTCGTCGGTGGCCGGCAGGTGCCGGTCACCGACGGGCAGTTTTGACTCGCCGGCGGGCCTCAGCGCGGTTGCGGTGTCGTCGCCGTGCTCGTCGGATCGATCAGGATCTTCGCGTGCTGCTCGGGGTCGCGGAGCGCGTCGAACGCTCCGGCCACTCCCTCGAGCCCGACGACCCCGGTGACCAGCGGCTCGGCGTCGACCTTGCCGTCGGCAAGGTGCTGGAGCGCGTCGTGGAACTCCAGCGGGGTGTAGCCGAGGACGAAGCGCAGGTCGATCTCCTTGTTGATCGCCATCGACGGACGCAGAGTGTCGGGTTGCATGCAGACGCCGACCACCACGACCCGGGAGTAGAACGGCGCGCTGCTGATGATCTCCTCGATCACCCCGGGCACGCCGACGCACTCGAAGACGACGGGGTGCTTCGGGGTGGCGGCACCGAGTTTGTCGGCCGCCCGCCACACTGCGTGCCACGGGATCGCCGGCAGCTTGCGGAGCTTCTCCACCGTCGAGACGCCCAGCTCGAAAACGTCCGGCGCGGCGACCAGGTGGCCGTGCCCGTTCGCGGCGGAGTACGGCGACTCCGTGGCCGGGTCGACCACCACGTCGGCTCCGCAGACCGTCGCCAGTGCCCGACGACCGGCAGAGAAGTCGCTGGCCACGACGGTTTTTACCCCCTGGGCCTTGAGCATCGAGATGACAGCCAGCCCGACCGGACCGCAGCCGATCACGATGGCGACCTGGCCGTTGCCGACCTCGCCGCGCCGTACGGCGTGCAGGCCGACAGCCATCGGCTCGGTCAGGGCCGCCAGGTCGGTTGGCAGCCCGTTCGGGACCGCCAGGGTCAGGGCATCCTGCACCAGCACCTTCTCGGCATAGGCCCCAGGCGCGTGCACTGACAACCCAGTGGTGTGGACCTCCTTGCCGCGACGCAGCAACGGGAACGAGACCACCGGTGTGCCCTCGGCCAGACGGGTGCCCTTGCCGCGCTCGGTGACGACCCCCGAGAACTCGTGACCGAGCACGATGCGCTCCGCCGACCGCATCAGGGAGCCGTAGCCGACCTCGGTGGCGATGTCGGCAACCGCGTCTGCGTGATGGCGGGCGTGCAGGTCGGAGCCGCAGATGCCGCAGCGGACGACGTCTAGGACGAGCTGGCCGCGCTCGGGTGCCGGCAGGTCCACCTCCCCGACACTGAGTTCGGCGTGGGTGACGGTCACTGCTTTCATGGTTGCTCCTTCTCGGCGACGGCCTTGATCCGCTCCAGCGTCTGGCGGATGCCGCGCTCGTTGGCGCGGGAACGGTGCCAGCCGAGGAAGGTCCAGTAGACCCGGCTGAGGACGGTCGGGCGCAGCGAGAACGACTCGGTGACCTCGGTTCCGCCGCCGACCGGGACGAGCTCGTAGCGCCAGCGGTTCACCTTGACGCCGTTCACGACGACGGCGAATTCGAACGACCTCAGGTGCTCCACGTCGAGGACCTCGCACAGCGTCCAATACGTCGGACCGATGCCGTTGCGCTTCACGTGTCCCTTGAACCGGGCGCCGACCGCTGGGCCGGTGGCATCACCGAGCCAGACTGCCTCGAAGGTCTCCGGGGAGAATTCGCCGATCCGGGTCACATCCGTGACCAGGTCCCAGACGACCTCGGGACTGGCTGCCATCTGGACCGTCACCGCACCTCGCATGCAGCGAAACCTAGCAGCGCGAGTTGCTCAGGAGACCGGACGTGGGCGCCAGCGCTTCCACCTGGCGCTGGCCTCGGCACGGGGCTTCCCGTCCCACTCCAGCCACACTTCGGCGTTGATCTCGGCCTCGGACGCCTCGGTGACGCGGGCTACGAGCGTGACGGATGCCGCCAGCGGCGCCGGGCGCAGGTAGCGGACGTCGAGCCCGGCGGTCACGTACGGCAGTGCTGCACCGGGCAACGGCGGCCAGCCGCGCTCGAAGGCTTCGTGCGTCACGGCGGCAGCACTGTGGCAGTCCAGGACGGTTGCGATGATGCCGCCGTTGAGGAACCCCAGGCCGTTGTCGTGCTCGGGCCACGGCGTGAAGGAGGCGCGGACCAGGCCGTCGGCGCCCACGTTGCTGCGCAGCTGCAGGCCCTTGTCGTTACCGGGTCCGCACCCGAAGCACGGCAGGTCCGGGAAGTACTGCTCCTGGAGGCTGGTCTCCACGCGGTCGCTCATGCGGTGCATCGTAGGCCGGACGGGCTCGGTAGCCTCGAGCCCATGACCGACTCCGCAGTGATCGTGCAACGCTTCCTGACCCTGGTCGAGAACGGCGAGGCCGACGCGGCCGCGGAATTGCTCTCCCCCGACGTGGTCTGGCGGAACACCGGGATGCCGACCTTCCGCGGGCCCAAGGTGACCGGGATGCTCCGGGACATGGAGCGGCGACAGATCGGCTTCCGGGTCGACCTGCACCACATCGCGGCCAACGGCGCGATCGTGCTCACCGACCGCACCGACTACCTGTCCTACAAGCGCTGGGAGAGCGCGTTCTGGGTCTGCGGGACCTTCGAGGTGGTCGAGGAGAAGATCACGCTGTGGGACGACCACTTCTCGATGGGCAACCTGGTCGCCGCCTCGATCCGCGGCGTCCTCGGGATGCGGCGCGGCTGACGCTCAGCGCCAGCGCTCCAGCCATTCCGCGGAGGTCTTCGCCAGCGACATCTGCCAGATCGGCCCGAAGCTGATCCGACCGGCTCCGGCACGGGCATACATCGACAGGTCGCCGTCGACCGGGTTCGCGATGGCGTTGACCGGCAGCGGGAGCGCGTCGCAGATCCGCTTCAGGGTGGCCTCGTTGTGGAAGGCGACCGGGTAGAGCGAGTTCGCTCCGGCCTCGGCGCACAGGAGCAGCCGCTCGATCGCGATGTCGACCCGTGCTTCCTCGGAGCCGACCTTGTTCTTGAACACGTCGGTGCGGGCGTTGATCACCACGTTCACCCCGGCCGCGTCGGAGGCGGCGCGCAGCTTCGCGATCACCGCGGCGTGTTCCTCCCCCGAGCGCATCCGGCCGTCCTCACTGTGCACCGTGTCCTCGATGTTGAGGCCGACAGCGCCGGCGTCGAGCAGACCGGTGATCAGCTTCTTGGCGGACTTGCCGTACCCGGACTCGATATCGACCGAGACCGGGACGTCGACCGCGTCGGTGATCTGCCGGACCCGGGTAGTCAGCTCCTCAAACGTCATCCCCTCACCGTCCGGTCGGCCGATCGACTCGGCCATCGGGTGGCTGCCGACGGTGAGACCGCTGAAACCGGCATCGACAGCGACCTTGGCCGACCAGGCGTCCCAGACGGTGGGAAGCACCACGGGTGTCCCCGGGAGGTGCAGGGCGAGCAGCTCCTGGGCCATCTCGGCCTTCCGGGCTTTAGTAGTCATTGCAGGAACTCCTTCACGGTTGCAGCAGGACCTTGATGGCGCGCCGTTCATCCATTGCCCTGTACCCCTCGGCCACCTCGGCCAGCGGCATCACCGAGTCGAACACCAGCCCGGGGTTCACGGTTCCGGAGGTGACCAGGTCGAGCAGTTCGGGCAGGTAGCGCCGTACCGGTGCGACCCCGCCGGCGAGGCCGACGTTCTTAGCGAACATCCGGTCGACCGGGAGCTTGACGCCGTGCGGTACCCCGACGAAGCCGACCATCGCACCAGGACGCGCAGCCTGGAACGCCATCCGCATCGAGTCGTCGGTGCCGACGCACTCCAGCACGGCGTCCGCGCCGACCCCGCCGGTGATCTCCTTGATCCGCTTCGCGCCCTCCACGCCACGCTCGGCGACGACGTGAGTAGCTCCGAAGGCGCGGGCGACCTGCTGGCGGGACTCGTGCCTCGACATCGCGATCACCTTCTCGGCGCCCATCTGGACTGCCGCCAGTACTCCGCAGAGGCCGACAGCGCCGTCGCCGACGACCACCACGGTGTGTCCCTTGCGGACCCTTGCCGAGACGGCGCAGTGCCATCCGGTCGGGAAGACGTCGGAGAGCGCCAGGAGCGAGGGAATCATGTCCGGGTCGGGCATCTGGTCGGTCTTGACCAGGCTGCCCTCGGCCTGCTCGACCAGCCCGTACTCCCCCTGCCCACCGGTGGTGAAGCCGCCGTTGACGCAGGCCGACTGGGCGCCGTTGGCACAGTTCGCGCAGGTGTTGTCGCAGGTGCAGAACGGCACGATGACGAAGTCACCGGCCTGGAACGTACGGACCTCGCTGCCGACCTCCTCGATCACCCCGACCATCTCGTGCCCGATGGTGGATCCCGCCGTGATCGGGTTCTCCCCGCGGTACGGCCACAGGTCCGAGCCGCAGATGCAGCCGGCGGTGATCTTGATGACGGCGTCGGTCGGGGCCTGGATGGTGGGTTCGGGACGTTCTTCGAGACGGATGTCGCCGGCCGCGTGGATCGTGGTGACTCGCATGCTCCGATCCTGCCAGGATGTGCTGCGTTGGCTTTATCTCATATTTGAGATAGCGTCCGGCACGTGACCGACTACCTGAACCAGATCGGCACCCTGATCCGGAGTGCCCGCCGACACCGCGGCTGGACCCAGCAGCAGCTGGCCGACGCACTGAGTACCAGCCAGAGCGCGGTCAACCGCATCGAGCGAGGCCACCAGAACGTGTCCCTGGAGATGCTCGCCCGGATCGGCGAGGCCCTCGACGAGCAGATCGTCAGCATCGGCGCTGGTCCGGTGCACCTGCGGGTCACCGGACCCACCACGCTCTCAGGCAGCATCGACGTGAAGACCTCGAAGAACGCCGGCGTCGCGCTGCTGTGCGCCGCACTGCTGAACAACGGTCGCACCGTACTGCGCAAGGTCGCCCGGATCGAGGAGGTGAACCGCCTCCTGGAGGTCCTGGACAGCATGGGGGTGAAGACCCGGTGGCTGAACGAGGAGAACGACCTTGAGATCGTCCCGCCGACCCGCCTCGACCTGAAGGCGATCGACGACGAGGCGGCCCGCCGTACCCGGTCGATCATCATGTTCCTGGGCCCGCTCCTGCATCGCAGCAACGACTTCGAGCTCCCGTACGCCGGCGGCTGCGACCTCGGCACCCGCACCGTCGAGCCGCACCTGGCTGCGCTGCGTCACTTCGGACTCGAGGTCAAGGCCACCGACGGCAGCTACCACGCGATCGTCGGCGCCGAACCGAGCCCGCGCCGCCCGATCGTGCTCACCGAGCGCGGTGACACCGTCACCGAGAACGCCCTGATGGCCGCCGCGCTGTACGACGGCACCACGATGATCCGCAACGCCAGCCCCAACTACATGGTCCAAGACCTCTGCTTCTTCCTCCAGAAGCTCGGTGTGGTCATCGAGGGCGTCGGCACGACGACCCTCACCGTGACCGGGTGCCCGGTCATCGACGTGGACGTCGAGTACTCCCCCAGCGAGGACCCGATCGAGGCGATGTCGCTCCTGGCAGCAGCCATCGTCACCGGCTCGGAGATCACCATCCGGCGGGTACCGATCGAGTTTCTGGAGATCGAGCTCGCGCTGCTGGAGGAGATGGGCTTCCGCTACGAGCGTTCCGAGGAGTACAGCGCCGCGAACGGTCAAACCCGCCTGGTGGACCTGACCACGGCGGTGTCGCCGCTGCACTCCCCCATCGACAAGATCCACCCGATGCCGTTCCCCGGCCTCAACATCGACAACCTTCCCTTCTTCGCTGTGATCGCGGCGGTCGCCACCGGTCAGACAATGCTGCACGACTGGGTCTACGAGAACCGAGCGATTTATCTGACCGAGCTCGCCAAGCTCGGCGGCCGGGTGAAGCTGCTCGACCCGCACCGGGTGATGATCGACGGCCCGACGCACTGGTCCGGCGCCGAGATCGTCTGCCCGCCGGCGCTCCGTCCGGCGGTGGTGATCCTGCTGGCGATGATGGCCTCCAAGGGCACCTCGGTGCTCCGTTCGGTCTACGTGATCAACCGCGGCTACGAGGACCTGGCCGAGCGGCTGAACCAGCTGGGCGCCCGGATCGAGACGTTTACCGACCTGCGCTGAGGCTCAGCCCTTGAACAGGGTCTCGACAAACGCCCGGGTCCGCTCGGGCATCATCGGCGGAGCCGTCATGTTCGAGGTGATCCGGGGCAGCGCAGCCGTGTTCGCCGACTGGTGCGCGTGCCAGTCGGTCTCGGCCTCGATGAGCGAACCGAGGTCGGCACGGTTAAGGAAGATCCCGGCGCAGCCGTCGCACCGCTGCACGGTGACGTGGCCAAGCACTCGTTCGGTCATCGTCTCGCCGCAGCCCGGGCAGGTGATCACGTCCACGCTCCGACGGTACTCCCCGCTCCCGGCGGCGCGCCTGAACACGAGTCCGATCAACAGTCGTGTCGCGGGTCCGGCCTGTTCCCGAACCGGCCCGCCCGGTGAATACTGGTACCGGGAGCGGAGGAACGATGCAACGACCGCACACGGGGTACCCCTATCTCGACGACATCCTGACGCCACCGGCGTCGGTGATCGCGATGGCGCATCGTGGGGGCGCAGGTCACGCTGAGCTCATCGGCCTGGAGAACACTCTGCACGCCTTTCAACACGCGGTGGACCTCGGCTACACGTACCTCGAGACCGACGTGCACCTGGCAGCGGGCGGCCGGCTGATCGCTTTTCACGACGCCGTGCTGGACCGGGTCACGGACGGGATCGGGACGGTGAGCGAAGCCACTTCGGAGGCGATCCTTGCTGCCCGGATCGGCCGCGACCACCCGATCCCGGCGTTCGCCGACCTCTTCGAAGAGTTCGGCTCCTGCCGTTTCAACATCGACCTGAAGGGCGACCGGGCCGGCGAGGCACTGGCCGATCTTCTCGAGGCGACCGACGGTCACGACCGGGTCTGCGTCGGCTCGTTCTCACGCGCTCGGATCCGCGACTTCCGCCGGCGTACCGGCGGCCGGGTGGCGACGTCGGCCTCGCCTATCGAGGTGGCGGCCTTCCTTGCTGCTCCGTCCGCGGCCACGGCGCGACGTCTCACCGGGAACCAGGTTGCGGTGCTCCAGGTACCGCACCGGCGGGGCAGGGTGCCGATCGTCACCGGCGCCCTGGTCCGACGCGCCCACCGGGTCGGCGTGCACGTGCACGTGTGGACGGTGGACGAGCGTGCGGAGATGGAGGACCTGCTCGACCTCGGCGTAGACGGCCTGATCACCGACCGCACCGATGTACTCAAGGACCTGCTGATCTCGCGAGGGCTGTGGAGGGACCGCGCATGAGCAACGACATCTCACGACCACCAGGATCGGCCGATCCGGCCGCTGCGGACCGGCTGCAGCAACAGAAGGCCTGGAACTGGTACGACTGGGCCAACTCGGCGTTCTTCACCACGGTGCTCTCGGTGATGTTCGCGCCGTACATGATCACCGTCGCGGGCAGGGCCGCCGGTTGCGTGGACGCCGACGAGACCTGCAGTCGTACGGTCGAGGTCCTCGGGCTCAACCTGGCGGCGGGCTCGCTGCCGAGCTACCTGACCAGCTTCGCGACGATCGGGAGCGCTTTCCTGCTGCCGATCGTCGGCGCGCTGGTCGACCGCTCGGCGCACAAGAAGCGACACATGGCCGGGTACGCCTGGGCCGGTGCCGCCGCCGGCGCAATGCTGTTCTTCCTCGCCGACGACAACTGGCAGATCGGTGCCGTCGCGGTCGTGCTGGCAAGCGTCCTCGCCGGCTGTTCGCTGGTCTGCTACAACGCGATCCTGGTGGACATCTCGACCGAGGACGAGCGGGACCGGGCCTCGTCGCGCGGCTGGGCCTGGGGATACCTCGGCGGCGGGCTGCTGCTGGCGCTCAACCTGGTGCTCTACCTTGCCCACGACACCTTCGGGCTGGAGGAGGGAATGTCGGTCCGGATCTCGCTGCTCTCCGCGGCCGTCTGGTGGGCGGCCTTCACGATCATCCCCTTCGTGAAGCTGCGTGACCACGCCCCGACCGGTGTAGTCCCCGAGAGTGGCAGCCTGCTCGCGCAGAGCTTCGGTCAGCTGTTCAGCACCCTCAAGGACCTGCGGAACTATCCGATGACGCTGACCTTCCTGCTCGCCTACCTGTTCTACAACGACGGCATCCAGACCGTGATCTACGCCGCATCGACGTACGGCGAGAAGCAGCTCGGTTTCGGCACCTCGGTGCTGATCGGCACCATCCTGCTGATCCAGTTCGTCGCCTTCGGCGGAGCCCTGCTCTTCGGGCGGATCGCTGCGGTCCATGGCGCCTACCGCTGCATCCTGTGGGGCGTCTACGCCTGGATGGGCATCGTAGTCGTCGCGCTGCTACTCCCCCGCGGCAACGTGACGCTGTTCCTTGCGGTCGCGGTGGCTATCGGGATCGTGCTGGGGGGCACCCAGGCGCTCTCGCGCTCGTTCTTCAGCTTGCTCATCCCCCGGGGCCGCGAGGGCGAGTACTTCGCCCTGTACGGCGCCGCCGAGCGTGGCACCTCCTGGTTCGGGACGCTGTTGTTCGGGGTGACGTTCCAAGTCACCGGGTCCTACCGCCCGGCGATCCTGGCCCTGATCGTCTTCTTCCTGCTCGGAGCCTTCTTCCTGCGCCGATTGGACGTCGAACGCGGGATCCGGGAGGCTGGTAACCAGGTGCCCGCCACCACCTGAGGGGAGATCGATCTTCTCGGTGCCGCGGGAATCCTCAGGAACGCTCGTTCGTTGACGACTGGTGAGGGCAAGACCAAACCGGACCGCACCCCGGCGACGAACCACAGGTGGACGCAGATGAGCGTCACGTTCTACTTGCCTGAGCGTCCTTGAGGTTGTACGCATGAGGTGAGCCACGATCTGGCTCGCCCGGATATTTTGGAGGATTCCATGGGAGATCGCACCCTACGAGGCGCACGCCTCGGTGGTCAGAGCTTCGAGGACGAGCGCGGCATCGAGTTCGCAGCACGTCAGCAGGTCGGCTACCAGTGCACCCGCGGCCACCTCTTCGAGATCACGATGTCGGTTGAAGCCGATGTGCCCGCTAACTGGGAGTGCCCGCGCTGCGGCGCCGAGGGCCTGAGCGTCGACGGGATCCTGCCGGAGCAGAAGGTCGAGAAGCCTGCTCGCACGCACTGGGACATGCTGCTCGAGCGGCGTTCGATTAGCGAACTGGAGGACATCCTCACCGAGCGCCTCGAGCTGCTCCGTGGTGGCGAGATCGGGCCGGCGCACCTGCACCGCCCGGCGAAGAAGAGCAAGAAGAAGGCCAGCGCCTGACCCGAAAGTTTACGGATCGACGACGTCGCCCTGGACCACATCGCCTGATGGTCCGGGGCGTCGTGCATCTCCGGGCGCGCTCCCGAATCCTCCCCCTCCGGCCACCGCGATCCGTCGGGAGATGAATCCGGTCAACAACCGCCGCCCGATCGGCCGCGTGAACGGGAGGATCAGCAGGATCCCGAAGGCGTCGGTGACGAAACCGGGACTGATCATCAGGGTGCCGCCGATCACAATCAGGATGCCGTCGGCAAGTTCGCGAGCCGGCATTCGGCCTTCGGAGATCGCGACTTGCAGCGACCGCCAGGCCCGCCCCCCTTCACGCTTGAGGAGCCAGGACCCGAGAATGCTGTCGACGACGAGCAGCAGGATCGTCCACCAGGCACCGATCACCTGGCCGACCTGGATCAGGACGTAGATCTCTGCGAGCGGGACCGCGATGAAGGCGACCAGGAGCAGCCACCACGGGAAGCGCCGGGTCCTCATTCGCCCACCGCCCCGTCCACCGATTCGCGGAGCAGGTCCGCATGACCGTTGTGTCGTGCGTACTCCTCGAGCATGTGCAGCAGGATCCAGCGGAGGCTGAACGAACCGGCGTCCTGCGAAGCGCGGTTGGGCCGCTTGGACTCGGTTTCCAGGCCCCCGTCGAGGAGCAGCGCATCGACTGCTGCGCGACTGCGCGCAACGGTCTCGTCGTACGCCGCAAAGAGCTCGGCCGGATCCTCTTCGCTGCCGGTGCGCCACTCCCAGTCCGGGTCGGACGCCCAGTCGACGCTGTCCCAGGGGTCGCCGAGCGGTTGGTCCTGCAGAACCCTGCCGAACCAGCTCTCCTCGACCAGGGTGAGGTGCTTGACCATCCCGCCGAGCGTCATCGCCGACGCTCCGAGGGTGGTGCGCAGGCCGTCGGCGTTCACGCCCTCGACCTTCGACCGGAAGGTGGCACGGTGGTAGTCAAGGAAGGCGAGCACAGTCTCGGCCTCACCGGCACGGAGCGGCGGATCCACGCGTTCTGACATGGAGCCACGCTATCGCTGCGGACAACTACGTTGCGAGAAGAGGGCGGCGGGGGGAGGAACGGGACCTTCGGACCGCCCGCACGATGACTGGGTGTCACCGGGCGACCGTTGTCTACTGGCGCCGCACTCCCCCCGTGTTCTCCCATCCCGATCGCGGCGCTGTGACGAAGCCGTTGGGGGTCCACCCGCACCGTGGCGGCCGGTGAGGTCTTACCCCTCGTGTCAGAGGTCGTGAGAGGGACGATCTGCGTGGAGGAACGAGGTAACCCAACCCGTCCCCGGTGCCTCCTGTCAACAGTGGCTTGACCTGCGCCGATGGTGCGAAAACGCAGGTCAGACGAGTGGCCGCCGGACCAACATTCGATGAAAGAATTACAGGGGCGCGGCGTGTCGGCGAGGACACGCTGAAGTGCCGCTTGAGAGTTCAGGCAGGGACGACGCAGGTGCCTGTCGCCGTGGTGACCAGCAGCGGCTTTGGCAGCAGTTGCGACCCCGATCCACCTTCGGAAGTGTCGCCACGCGCCACGACGGTCGCCCGGAACTCGATCACCCGCGAACGGGTCCCGACCCTGACCAGCTCGGCAGCGACCTCCAGGACATCGCCGGCTCGCACCGGAGCCAAGAACTGCACGTCGGAGTACGACGCGAACAGGCCCTCGTCCTGGTCGGAGGTGATGCACAGTTCGGTGGCCGCGTCACCGAAGAGGCCCAGGCTGTAGGCGCCGTCGACGAGGTTGCCCGCGTAGTGCGCGTGCGAGTACCCGACGTAGCGGCGTTGGATGATACGAAGGCCTGGTACGCAGGCTTCGGTACGACTCACGAGGGAACCTCCAGTTCTCCAGGAGACGTGCCAGCGCCGCCTCCAAGGGCGATCAGCCGGTGGACCAAGAAGCTGGCGACCTCGCCGGGTGTGGTCCCCCGGCCAAAGATACGGTCCACGCCGAGGTCTGCTGTCTTCGACTCGTCGAAGCGCGGTCCCCCGACGACCAGCAGCGGGCGCCGATCGGCGGGGAACGCCTCCCGGAAGGCCGCGGACATCTCCCGGGTGTTGAGGAGGTGGGCGTCGCGCTGGGTGACCACCTGGCTCACCAGCACGGCATCCGCCTGCTCTGCGGTCGCCTGCGCGACGAGGTCGGGTACCGAGACCTGGGCGCCGAGGTTGACCACCTTCAGCTCCCGGTAGTACTCCAGGCCCTTCTCCCCCGCGAAACCCTTGATGTTCAAGATCGCGTCGATCCCGACGGTGTGCGCGTCGGTGCCGATACAGGCGCCGATCACGACCAGGCGGCGGCGCAGACCGGACTTCACTGCCCCATTGACCTCCTTCGGTGTCAGCAGAGGGTAGTCGCGCTCGACCACCTCGACCAGGCTCGGATCGACCACGTGATTCGCGCGCCCGTAGACGACGAAGAAGGTGAAGTCCGGTCCCATGGGCTTGGCGTGCACGACGAGTGCCGGCTCGATGCCCATCTTCGCGGCGAGTTGGGCTGCAGCGCCCTCGGCGAGCTTCGAGTGTGCCATCGGCAGGGTGAACGAGACCTGGACCATGCCGTCGTCCGGGGTGTCCCCGTACGGCCGGAGCAAACCGGCTGGCTTGTCGTCCATCACGCCTTTCCTTTCGCCGGACCCGTGCCGGCGCCGTCCGGTTGGTCCAACAGGGCGCTGGCCGGGTTGAGGTACCCGTCGGCCTTGAGGACCACCCCATCGAGTCCGCGGCCCGCGTCGGCCGGTCGCTTCATCAGTCCGAAGGTGCCGTCGGCAATAGCGTCCAGGAGACCGTTGTCGTGGTCCGCGATCGCCCGGAGCAGGGCGATAGTCTCGGCCAGCACCTGGTGTGCGCGTTGCTGCACGAAACCGCCCGGCGCGGGTCGGAAGTCCTCGTGCAGGCCGCCGGTCGCCTCCATGACGTAGCGGACGTTGGCCAGGGCAAGATCCCGGTCCGAGAGCCAGGGTGTCACTACGGCCTCGGTCATCATTCCGACCAGCAGGATGCCCTGGCCGGTCAGCGAGCCGATCAGGTTGAAGAACCCGTCCAGCAGGTACCCCCGGAAGACGTCGCCGGTCATGTGCCGGGTCGGCGGCATCCATTTCAATGGGGCGTCCGGGAAGAGCTCCCGGGCCAGCAGTGCGTGCGCGAGCTCGAGGCGGAACGAGTCCGGCCGGTCCGGATCGATCTCGAATGCGTGGCCGAGTCCCAACTGCCAGTCGGCCAGGCCGGCCTCCTTGGCGAAGTACTCGTTGAACAGCTGACTCGCCGTCACGGTGTGCGCGGCGTCGACGGCGTCCGCGGTGGTGAGGTAGTTGTCCTCGCCGGTGTTGATGATGATCCCGGCCCGGGCATGGATCTGCCGGCTGAAGCGCTGGTCGGTAAAGGTCCTGATCGGGTTGATGTCGCGGAACAGGATCCCGTACATCGAGTCGTTGAGCATCATGTCCAGGCGCTCCAGCCCAGCCAGGACGGCCATCTCCGGCATACAGAGACCGGAGGCATAGTTGGTGAGTCGTACGTAGCGCCCGAGCTCCCGGCTGGTCTCGTCGAGCGCCGCGCGCATCAGCCGGAAGTTTTCCTGGGTGGCGTAGGTGCCCGCGAAACCCTCGCGGGTGGCGCCCTCGGGGACGTAGTCGAGCAGGGACTGCCCGGTCGATCGGATCACGGCAATCACATCGGCACCGGCACGAGCAGCGGCCTGGGCCTGCGGAATGTCCTCGTAGATGTCCCCGGTGGCCACGATGAGGTAGATCCACGGCGACCGGGGCGCGTCCCCGATCCGGCTAATCATCCGCTCCCGGGCACGCCGGGCGGCGTCGATGCGACGTAGGCCGGCGCCGATCTGCTTGCGGGCTGCGCTGGCAGCGCGGGTCGCCTCGCGGCCCTCGGGCAACCGGAACCTGACCGACCCGGCGGCTGCCTTCTGTGACAGCGTGAGCAGGTCCTCGGCTTCGCTACGGACCAGGGCGTCCCAGACGGGCAGCGCGACCCCGTGCTCCAGCCCGACGTCGGCTCGGACGACGTCGGTCAGCCGGTTCACCCAGGGCGTGCCGTCCGGATCGGCGCCGACCAGGCCGGCCAGGCGCAGGGTGGCGCGTTCGACCGAGGTGGTCGTATGGGCCCGGGCGGTCTTCACGATCGGCTGACCGATCGTGCGGGCCAGACCTCGGGCGGTGCGCACCACGACGGGGTCGAGATCGAGCTTGCGGTCCGTCATCGACGGCTCCCGAACAACGAGCGCACGCCGGCCTGGGTGCGGTAGAGGTCCAGGGCCAGGTCGGCATGACCGGGAACGTAGCCGTTGCCGATCAGCATGGTCACGTCTGCGGCTAGACCCTCGGCCCCGAGTGCCGCGGCCGAGAACGAGGTCGCCATCGAGAAAAAGATCACGGTCCCGCCGGGGGCGGTGGCGAGGATCGCGCCGCCCTCGCAGCCGGCCACGTCGACGCAGACCACCGTCACCTGACCTGGCCCACCGACGGCGACGACCGCGTCCCGCAGACCGCGGGGATCCCGCGCATCCGCGAGGACGACCTCGTCCGCGAGTCCCGCAGACGAAAGTAGGGATGCCTCGCGCTCGTTGGGCACCACCCCGATCAACCGAGCTGCGCCGGCGGACCGGGCTGCGGCCAGACTGAGGCACCCGGACTTCCCGGCAGCACCGATCACCGTCACCACGGTCTCGGGCCGCTCGGCGACGTACCGCTCCACTACCCGACGGGTCAGGGCCGGCGCACCGCAGACGTCCATCACGGCGAGCGCGTCCTCCGCAGGGAGGTCGCGGGGAAGGACGGCAGCGATCGAACGTCCGAACAGGATCGCGTAGCCGTCTGCGGGAATCTGCTCCCCCGCTCCGTCCCAGGACACCAGGCCGTCGGTGATCACCAGCGGCGTCAGCGTCAGCGAGACCAGGGTTGCGATCCGGTCCCCCACGGCCAGGCCCAGCGGGGAGTCGGGACCGACCTCGTCGACTACGCCGATCAGCATGCCCCCGGAGCCGGTGACCGGATTCTGCAGCTTGCCCCGGGTCTCGATGATCTCCAGAACCTCGCTGCGCAGCGCATCCCGGTCGGTGTCGTGCTTCTCGACCAACTGTCGGAAGGAGGCGGCGTCCAGGTTCAGGCGTTCCACCCGGATCCGGACCTCGTCGGGCCAGAGCTCATGCCGGGTGTCGAGCCGGATGGCGGACTGCGGCAAGGCGCCGACCGGGGCCAGCACGCGGTGCGTCCCCACCGGATCACTGTCGATCAAAAGCCTGGTCACGCTGCAATATCCCTTCAGATGGTGAAAGAACCGTAAAACCTCCTGCGCCTGACTGGCAATGCCGAACAGACTCTCCTACTGTGGCATTGGAGCCCTGCGTCACACAACCGACGCGCTGAATACCGACACCGCACCATCCCCGCGGCCAGGAGGAGAGCATGACGATCGACCAGGCGGCTGGCCAGCCCTACCGGTACGCGCGCCGCGAGCTCGTCGAACCGGACTGGCACCGGTTCCCGGGGTGGCGTGATGTCTCGGTCGCCGACTGGGAGTCCGTGCAGTGGCAGCGGGCGCACTGCGTGAAGAACGTCGCTCAGCTGCGGGACCTCCTCGGGGACCTGGTCGAGGACCGGTTCTTCGCGGACCTCGAGCGGGACCAGACGGAACGGGCGACGATGTCGATGCTGGTCCCGCCGCAGATGCTGAACACGATGGCGCCCACCGTCCTGAGCCTCGGACCGGGTTCCTGGACCGAGGCGCTGTACGCCGACCCGGTGCGTCGCTACATGTTGCCGGTGTTCTCTGACCGGCGTACCGACTGGCCCTCGCACCCGCACGCGACCCGGGACTCCCTGCACGAGCACGACATGTGGGCGGCCGAGGGGCTCACCCACCGCTACCCCACCAAGGTGCTCGCGGAGCTACTACCGACTTGTCCGCAGTACTGCGGCCACTGCACCCGGATGGATCTGGTCGGAAACTCGACTCCCCAAGTGGCCAAGCTCAAATTTGCCGCCAGGCCAGCGGACCGGTTCGACGCGATGCTCGAGTACCTGCGCCGAACCCCGGATGTCCGCGACGTCGTCGTCTCGGGGGGCGACGTCGCGAACCTGCCGATCGCACGGCTCGAGGACTTCCTGCTGCGGCTGCTAGAGATCGAGAACATCCGCGACATCAGGTTGGCCACCAAGGCTCTGATGGGGCTGCCGCAGCACTGGCTCGCCGACGACGTCCGCAGCGGCATCGAGCGGGTGGCGACCGTGGCTCGCTCCCGTGGGGTCTCGCTGGCCATCCACACGCACGTGAACCACGCGAACTCGGTGACTCCGCTGGTGGCCCGGGCTACGAGTGCGATGTTCGAGGCCGGGGTCCGGGACGTCCGCAACCAGGGGGTGCTGCTCGAGGGCGTCAACGCCGACCAACACTCGCTCCTGGACCTCTGCTTCGCCCTCCTCGACGGCGCCGGTGTGATGCCCTACTACTTCTACATGTGCGACCTGATTCCCTATTCCGAGCACTGGCGGGTCTCGGTGGGCAAGGCGCAGCGCCTCCAACACGACCTGATGGGGTACCTGCCCGGGTTCGCGACACCACGGATCGTCTGCGACGTCCCGTTCGTCGGCAAGCGGTGGGTGCACCAGATCGCCGACTATGACGCGGAGCGCGGCATCTCCTCGTGGACCAAGAACTACCGCACCTCGATCGAAGGCGACGACGACCAGGCGCTGAGCCGGTACTACGAGTACTACGACCCGATCCACACCCTGCCCGACGCCGGCCAGGACTGGTGGCGGCGGCACGGCTCGCTGGACGGGACTGCGCTGAAGGCTGCTGAGATGGCCGAGGCGTCACGCCGGCTGGCGGCGCTGCAAGCACACTGAACTGATCAGCGCGCGTCGGTGATCACGTTGACCAGGCGGGCGATGGGGCTGTCCAGCCCCCAGCGCTCGGCCAGTGCCTTCAGCGCTTCGATGTCGATCGGAGTGGGCGGCAACCGCAGGTCGAGCTCGCCGAGGTCGATGTCCCGGGCCACCGCCACTACCTCCGGCGCGACGTCGAGGTAGCCCGCCGCATCGAGGATCTTGCGGCGCGGGCCTGGCGCCAGCTCGCTGTTCGGGTCGAGCGCCGCGGCTCGGATCCCGTCGATGGTGCCGAACCGGTTCAGGAGGGTCGCGGCGGTCTTGTCTCCTACCCCGGAGACCCCGGGGAGCCCGTCCGAGGCGTCCCCGCGCAGGGTCGCGAAGTCGGCGTACTGGTCTGCCTGGACGTCGTACTTCTCCACGACGACTGCGTTGGTGACACGCTCGTGCCGGCCTACCCCGCGAGCGGTGTACAGCACCCGGACGCCGAGCTGGTCGTCGACGAGCTGGAAGAGGTCGCGGTCTCCGGTGACGATCTCGACCGGCATCCCGGCATCGGTGGCGAGCGTTCCGATCACGTCGTCAGCCTCGTAGTCGTCCGCACCCACCACGGCGATCCCGAACGCTGCCAGGACCTCGAGGATCACCGGGATCTGTACCTGCAGCGGGTCGGGAACCTCCTCAACGTCCGAGCCGCCGGGGAGCTCCGTCTCGACCCGGTGCGCCTTGTAGGTCGGGAGCAGGTCAACCCGCCACTGTGGTCGCCAGTCGTTGTCCCAGCAGCAGACCAGGTGCGTCGGCTGGTACTCCTCAACGAGACGACTGATGAAGTCAAGTAATCCGCGCACGGCGTTGACCGGTGTCCCGTCCGGGGCCCGAATGGAGTCCGGGACGCCGTAGAAGGCGCGGAAGTAGAGCGAGGCGGTGTCCAGCAACATCAGGGAGCTCACCGGGACAGGCTAGAGCGTGCACCGGCGCAGCCTGAGTACCGTCCCGACCTGAGGAAAGACGGAGGCGCTTGGCCAGGTCCGGCAGTAGGCTCGGCGGCGTGGAGAAGATAGATCGACAAATCTTGAGGCTGCTGGCCGACGACGGCCGGATGTCCTACACCGACCTGGGCAAGTCCACCGGGTTGTCCACCTCCGCCGTCCACCAACGGGTGAAGCGTCTCGAGGAACGCGGCCTGATCACCGGCTACGGCGCCTCGATCGACTACGCCCAGGCGGGCCGGCCGCTGACCGCCTTCATCTCCATCACACCGTTCGACCCCGCCGCTCCCGACGACTACCCCGAGCGTCTCGCCGATATCGCAGCGATCGAGAGCTGCTGGTCGGTCGCCGGCGTTGAGTCCTACATTTTGAAGGTCCGGGTGGCCACGCCGGCCGAGCTCGAGGAGCTCCTGTCCCGGGTCCGCACCACCGCGAACGTCGCCACCAGGACGACGATCGTGCTCTCGACGGGCTTCGAGAACCGCCCGATCGACTGATTAGTCTGTAACTGAGGTGTAGGAGACCACCCCGCGGCGCAGCCGCACGACCGCTTCCCGGGCGGCCTCACGGACTCCGGTGTCCGTCGTGGCGTCGCTGACCTGCCCGGCGAGGTCGAACAGCTGCTTGATCCAGCGGACGAAATCTCCCGCTGCGAGCCCGGTGGCCTCGAGCACCTCGTCGAGGTCGTCGCCCTCGGCCCAGCGGTAGGCGGCGAGGCAGAACCCGAAGTCCGGCTCCCGCAGCTTGTCCAGCTTGTGCTGCCGTTCCAGGGCATCCAGGTCTGTCCACAGTGAAGCCATCTCCGCCAGGACCTCGCGGACCTTCGTCCCCGGGATCTTCGGTGACGCCGTGTCGTCGGCCTTTCGGGACTCGAAGACGAGGGTGGAGAGGACCGCGGCGAGCTGGCTGGGGTCGAGGTCCTTCCACAGGCCGGTCCGCAGCGACTCCGCGGTCAGCAGGTCCATCTCGTTGTAGATCCGCGACAACGTCTTGCCGCGTATGGTCACCGTGTCCCCGTCGAGGTACTCCAGGGCGGTGAGAACCTCGCAGACCCGGTCGAACTGCCGGGCGATGGTGTTGGTGCGCTGCTCGATCCGTCGCCTCAGCGTCCTGGAGTCGCGGTCGAGCTTGTACCAGCGCTCCATCCAGCGGGCGTGATCCTCACGGTCCGGGCAGCCGTGGCACGGGTGCTGCCGGATCTGCCGGCGGATCTCCTCGATCCGCGACGACCCGTCGGGTGACCCGGGACCCTTGTCCGGTCCGGTGCGCACACCCGGGGGCAGTTGGAACCCGTGCGTCCGGATCTTCAGGGTCGTGGCCAGATCGCGGCGGGACTGGCTATTGCGCCCGTTGAACGACTTCGGGATCTTCATCCGGGTGAAGGGGGTCACCGGGGTCGGAAAGTCGACCGTGCTCAACCGTCGGGCGTGACGGTCCTGGGTCAGCACGTACGGTCGGGGGCCTTCGCGGTCTGACTGGGGCCCGGGATCGATGACCACGGCCATCCCGGAGTACTTCCCTGCCGGAACCTGGATCACGTCGCCCGGTTTCAATGCCTCCAGCGAGGCGACCACCTCGGCCCGCCGGTCGTGCCGGCGGGACTTGGCCAACCCGGTCTCGGTGTCCGACAACGTCCGTCGCAACCCGGCGTACTCGTTGAAGTCGCCGAGGTGGCAGGCCGCCGACTCGGCGTACCCGGCGAGGGCGTCGTCGCTCTTGCGCAGCTGGCGAGCCAGTCCCACTACGGCCTTGTCGGCCTGGAACTGGGCGAAGGACGACTCCAGCAGTTCGCGGGCGCGCTCCCTGCCGAACTGGTGCACAAGGTTGACGGCCATGTTGTACGACGGCGCGAAGGACGACTTCAGCGGATAGGTACGGGTGGAGGCCAGGCCGGCGACGGACTTGGGCTCGAGGCCCGGCTGGTACAGGACGACTCCGTGTCCCTCGACGTCGATCCCGCGTCGTCCCGCACGCCCGGTCAGCTGGGTGTACTCCCCCGGCGTGATGTCGGCGTGCGTCTCGCCGTTCCACTTGGAGAGCTTCTCGATGACCACGGACCGGGCCGGCATGTTGATGCCGAGCGCGAGCGTCTCGGTGGCGAAGACCACCCGGCACAGGCCACGGAGGAAGAGCTCCTCGACGCACTCCTTGAAGGTGGGCAGCATGCCGGCGTGGTGGGCTGCGATACCGCGGGTGAGGCCGTCGAGGAACTCGTGGTAGCCGAGGACCTGCCGGTCCTCCTCGGGCAGGTGCGAGCAGTGCTCCTCGACGAACGCGAAGATCTCGTCGCGTTCTTGTGGCGTGGTGAGCTTGAGGTTCGAGTTCAGGCACTGCTGGACGGCGGCGTCGCAGCCGACCCGGCTGAAGATGAACACGATGGCCGGCAGCAGGCCGGCCCGTTCCAGCTGCTCGACCACGTCGGCCCGGGACGGGACCCAGACCCGCCGCCCGTTGCCGGACTGCCGCGCTCGGTCAGGACGTCGCTGGCCCTGGGGAGAGCGACGGTCCCGCATCCGTCCGCTCACCAGGTCGTCCCGCGCCACCCGGAGGAGCTCAGGGTTGACCCTCGCCCCGGCGGGGTCGAGGGCGTTGGTCGGGTCGATTTTCTGCGGGTCGGACGCGAAGAGGTCGAACATCTTCCGTCCGACCAGGACGTGTTGGTACAGCGGGACCGGTCGCTTCTCCTCCACGATCGTGACGGTCCTGCCGCGCACGGTGCCGAGCCACTCGCCGAACTCCTCGGCGTTGCTGACGGTGGCGGAAAGGGAGGCCACCGCCACCGACTCCGGCAGGTGGATGATCACCTCTTCCCACACTGCGCCGCGCGAACGGTCGGCGAGGTAGTGCACCTCGTCCATCACCACAAAACCGAGTCCGACCAGTCCGCGCGAGCCTGCATAGAGCATGTTGCGCAGGACCTCGGTGGTCATCACGACCACCGGAGCGTCGCCGTTGATGCTGTTGTCCCCGGTCAGCAGACCGACGTTCTCCGCGCCGTACCGTTCCACCAGGTCGTTGAACTTCTGGTTCGACAGCGCCTTGATCGGGGTGGTGTAGAAGCACTTCCGGTCGCTCGCCAGTGCCAGGTGGACGGCGAACTCCCCGACGATCGTCTTACCGGAGCCGGTAGGCGCCGCGACCAGCACCGAGCTGCCATCCTCCAGGACCCGGCATGCCTGCAGCTGGAAGTCATCGAGCCCGAACGCGTAGTGCGACGCGAAGTCCGCGAGCTCGGGGTGTTCCTTGTTTCGCCGGAACCTCGCGTACTGCTCGGCGGGACCGGCGGGGGTCTCGGTCATGGCACCAGGACGCGCAGCGCCGCAGGCACGACCTCCACGGTCAGCGGCAGCGCGGACATCCGCTCGCCGTCGGCGTAGGCCACGATTCCGGGAGCGGCCACCGTGATCGTCCGGCCTGCATAGTGCCGGTACTTGGGGTGCTGCACGTGGGTACCGCTGAAGAGCTTCGGGAACGTCCTGAGCAGCTCGAGCTTGCTCATCGGCATGATCGCGACCACGTCGAGCATGCCGTCGTCCAGGACGGCTCCCTCGGTGATCCGCATTCCGCCGCCGAAGGAGGGACCGTTGCCGACAGCCACCATCATCGCCTCGAACCGGTGCTGCTCGCCGTCTACCTCGAGGACGTAAGGGATCGGGCTGAACGTGCGCAACTCCGCGAGGGTCGCCAGGTTGTAGCGCATCTGCCCCTTGGGCCAGGTCATCTCGTTGGCGCGCTCGTTGACGATCGCGTCGAAGCCGGCGGCGAGGACGGTGACGTAGTACTTGGCGCCGACCCGGGCGAGATCGATGGCGCGCTCCTTGCCGGCGATGATCACGTCGGTGGCGGCAACCGTGTCCTTACGCGGGAGGTCCAGGCTGCGGGCGACGTCGTTCCCGGTACCGGCAGGGACCAGCCCCAGACGGGTCTGCGAGCCGGCGAGGGCCTGGGCCGCGAGATGGACCATCCCGTCGCCGCCGATGACCACCAGGGTCTCGAGGCCTTCCTGCACGCAGGTGCGGGCCAAGTCGAGCGCCTCGTCGGCATCACGTCCGGTCAGGGAGCGCACGACGTACCCGGCGTCGGAGAGCCGTGGCACGACGACGTCGGAAACCTGGCTGCCCTTGCCCTTGCCCGACGTCGGATTCGTCAGAACCGCGATTTCCTTGCGCACGCCAGAACCTTATCTGCCGGGTGCCACCTCAGAGCGGCGACGCGACGTTGTCGTCCCACGCGTCGGTGCCGGCGGCGTTCCGGCCGCGACGACGGTCCACGATGCGCGCGATCACCTCGGAGAGCGCGAACAGGATGAGCATCGGAACAGCGAGCATCACCATCGAGAACGGATCGGTCGACGGCGTGGCAACGGCGGCGAAGACGAAGGTCCCGAGCACGATCCACGGCCGGTAGCGGCCCAGGGCCTTGCCAGTGATCACCCCGGCCAGGTTCAGCAGGATCACGAAGAAAGGAATTTCCAGAGCGATCCCGAAGACCAGCAGCATCCGGGTGATGAAGGAGAAGAAGTCGTTGAAGTCGTTCAGGTTTTGCATGTTCTCCGGTGTGAAGGAGATCAGCACCTGGATGCCCTTGGGGAGCACGTAATAGCCGAGAGCCACCCCGGCAGCGAACAGCGGCCCGGCGATGATCACGAAGACCATCGTCCAACGCCTCTCGTGGCGGTGCAGACCTGGCACCAGGAAAGCCCAGATCTGGTAGAGCCACACCGGACTGCTGATCACGATCCCGCTCAGCGCGCAGAGCTTCAGCTGGATCATCAGGCCGCCGCCGATACCGGAGATGAAGATCTCCGAGTTGGCCTCGTCCGCACCGCCGAGCATCTCGACGGCGTTCTCGTACGGGTTGACGATCAGGTCGATCAGCGCGGGGTAGAAGAAGAAGCTCGCGATCGTGGCCACCACGAGGGCGAGCACGCTCTTGAGCAGCCGGGCGCGCAACTCCCGGAAGTGGTCCGCCAGGGCCATCTTGCCGTCGGGACCCGACGGGGTCGCCGCTCTGACCCGGAACGCTCCGAGAAGGTTTCCGATCAACACGGATCAGTCTGTCGTGTGCGGACGCTCAGCCTCGTTGCGTCGCTCGATCTCCAACTGCTCGGCCGTCTTGGTGCTCTCGTCGTCGTCGACCAGGCTCTTGGTCTCGGACTTGAAGATGCGCAGGGCGCGGCCGCTGTTGCGGGCCAGGTCCGGGAGCTTCGCGGCACCGAAGAGCAGGATGATGACCGCGAAGATGATCAGCAGCTCAGGTGTGCCAAGACCGGCGACCATGGGGGTCATCATGAGTTCCTCTTCGTGGTGGGGACGTCAACGCTGCCATGCTACGCCGTGGCCTGTTGCAACCGGAGCGCTCCTGCTGCCACCGTCCGGATCCGCTCGTTCAGGGCCGGCGGGTCGAGCACCGTCAGGCCGTCGCCGAACCGCATCGCGAGCCGCAGCAGCCACTGCTCGTCTGCGACCGCCAGGGTGACCTCGAACCCGGCGACCCCGGTCTCGGTGACGCTCAGGACCGGGTAGTAATCGGTGAACCAGCGCATCTGCGGCGCGAGCTGCAGCCGGACCAGGAGGTCGTTGGGACCAGCCTCGAAGAGCCCCTCGGCGAGGTCGCGCGGGACCAGGTCGTGGACGACCCGGGTCGTCGGGAGCACGTGCGCGGCCACGATTCGGTCGACGCGGAAGAGCCGGCGGTCCTCAGCCAGGTGACACCAGGCATCCAGGTAGGTCTTGCCGTCCCGCTGCAACAAGGCGATCGGGTCGACGACGCGGTCCGTGGCCTCGTCCCGGCTGGGCACCAGGTACTCCAACCGGGCCTGGGTCTTGCTGCTCAAAGCCTGCTCCAACACGTTCCTAGTCTGCTGAACCGCCGGGCGCTGCTCGGGCACCCGTACGTCGACCAGCGGCAACGCGCCCTCCTCGGTGGCAGCCTCAAGCTTCGCCAGAGTCCGCTCGACCACGTCGCGCGAGGCGATGGTGCTGGAGTCCAGCAGCGCGCGCAACGCGACGATCAGCGCGGAGGCCTCGTTGCTGCCCAGCCGCAACGGCCGGGAGAGGTACTCCGCGTTGTCGATCCGCACCATCCCGTTCGGGTCGTCTAGCAGTGCCTCGACGTTGATATCGATCAGCTCCCCGGGACCGAATCCCGGGAGACCGCACATGTAGAGCACCCGCAGGTCCTTCAGGATCTGGTCGGCGGTCACCGAGAAGTCGGCCGCCACCTCCTGGAGGGGGACGTCACCGCGGGCCTGCAGGTACGGCGCCAGCGCCAGCAACCGGGCCAGCTGGTCCTTGGTCGACGCGCCGTTCATCGGACCTCCCCGGCCAGGGCCCGGAGACGTTCGAGCACCAGGTCCCTGAGCTCGGGCGGGCTGAGCGCGACCACGTCGCCGAGGTGGGACACCACGTCGCCGGCCAGTTCGCCGTAGGAGAAGGTTTCGACCCGCAGGCAGTCCCACTCGGTCCGGTCGTCGGGCCCGGGCACCGGACCTGCTACCTCCAGCGCGCGCCGGCGCATCAGCACAGCGGCGTTGCGGCGGGCCAGCACAGTCGCCTCGACCGTGCTGGGCAGCTGCGGGGTCAACCGGGACGTCAGCGCCCGAACGTCGGTGCCTGCCGGGACGGTGAACGACCCGGGCCGTCCGTCGGCCACCACGTCGCCCTCGATCCGGCTGAGCCGGAACATCCGCGGCCCGCCGCGGTCCCGGTCGTGCCCGACGACGTACCAGCGCTCCCGCGAGGTCACCACCCCCCACGGCTCCAGATGCCGCAGCAGCGGTTCGGTGTCCGCCGGACGCCGGTAGTCGAACCGGACCGGCGTCCGGCTGATGGTGTGCGCCCACATCGCGTCGAAGGCAGGCTCGTCCGCCTCGACCCGGGGCGCCAGGACGTCGAGGGGCTCCCGGTCGACGTCATGACCGGCGGCCCGGAGCTTGACGAGCGCGTTCGAGGTGGCGGACGCGAGCCCGGCGTGCTGCCAGACCCGGGCAGCGAGGCCCAGGACGGCCACCTCATCCGGTTCCAGGGCGATGTCGGGCAGCTCGAAGGCGTCACGGGCGATCCGGTAGCCCTGCTCGTCCTCGAAGAACTTGTCGACGTACCCGAGCTGCAGCGGGATCCCCAGCGCCCGGAGCTCGGCCTTGTCGCGCTCGAACATCTTCTCGAAGGCCTCGTCCTCCGAGCCCCGATAGCCCTCGATGACCTCCCGGATTCGGTCCTTGGTGACGTAGGTCCGCGAGACGAGCAGCATGATGACGAGGTTCAGCAGCCGCTCTGACTTCGTTGCGGTCACGCGCCCTCGCTCCTCTGGTCGGTCGCCGGACTTATCGGGCTCATCGGGCGCCCAGGACGTCGATGATCCACGCGATGGTTGTCATTCTCACCGACGCCGGGACCGCGGGCGTCGCTGGGCGGTCCCGCTGGTCCGATCACCAGGACCCGGCTGCCCTGGGGAACCCGGACGAGCGTCATGTCCCAGGCCGGCACCGACTCCTCGTCACCGATCGGGGCGACCAGGGCTCCTTGGCGTAGGAGTTCACGAAGGGCGCTCTGCCCTCCCAAGCCTGGCCGGGGACGTGCAGGGATGGCCGGGGCAGCCGTCGCGCGCAGAGCTGCAGGTCGGGGCACCGGCACAGGCTAGCGAGACACCCGTCTGGAGGCACGGCCTTTTTACATGCCTTCGATGAGCCGTTCGACGCGCTCGTCGTGGGAGCGGAACGGGTCCTTGCACAGGACCGTCCGCTGGGCCTGATCGTTGAGTTTCAGGTGCACCCAGTCGACTGTGAAGTCGCGGCGGCGCTCCTGGGCCCGCTTGATGAAGTCGCCGCGCAACCGCGCCCGGGTCGTCTGCGGGGGGATCGACTTGGCAGCGAAGACGTCGAGGTCATTGGTGACCCGTGCGACCGCGCCCCTGTTCTCCAGGAGGTAGTAGAGCCCGCGCTCCCGGTGGATGTCGTGGTAGGCGAGGTCGAGCTGGGCAACCCGCGGGTGACCCATGGAGAGGTCGTTCTGCGAGCGGTAACGGTCGATCAGCTTCCACTTGATCACCCAGTCGATCTCCCGCTCCACCAGTGACAGGTCGCCGGACTCGACCGCCTTCAGCCCTCGCTCCCAGAGGTCCAGCGAGCGCTCGATCACGGGAGTGTGCAGCTCGCGGCGGTCAACGAAGTCCCGGGCCCGAGAGAGGTACTCGGACTGGATCTCAAGAACACTCGCCTCGCGGCCGTTGGCCAGCAGGACCTTCTTGCGACCGGTCATGTCGTGCGAGATCTCCCGGATCGCCCGGATCGGGTTCTCCATGGTGAGGTCGCGCATCACGACCCCCTCCTCGATCATCCGCAGCACCAGGTCGCAGCTGGCCACCTTGAGCATCGTGGTGGTCTCGCTCATGTTGGAGTCCCCGACGATCACGTGCAGCCGGCGGAACCGCTCGGCGTCGGCGTGCGGCTCGTCGCGGGTGTTGATGATCGGCCG
>JBKJHX010000062.1:0-18531 GCA_046598855.1 Marmoricola sp.
AGATCAAGGGCCATCCGCGTCGCCCGCTCACGCAACTCGTCGGGGTACTTCTTCGGTGCTGCCATGACTCTCATCCTCCATGGATTGAGAGCCTCCATCAGACCCGGGGCGATTCACCTTGGAGGTGATCGCACATGCTTCGCTGATCCGAAGCCCGGCATACATCATGAGGAGCCCGCGTCCCTCGTGAGGGCTCATCATCAGCGCCATCCGGAGGGTGTCCTCGGAAGGCAGGAGGTAACGCCGGGGCACCGATTTGGGGATCTTGATCGGCCATCCGAAGATCGACCTGACAGCTATGACGGCAGCTCTACGGGTGTTCGGATTGTCGATTGCCCAAATCGCTTCGAGAACTTCTTCCTGAGACGGATCTGTCTCGAACACCCCTAACATCTTCATCAGTCGCTGATATGAAAGAACCGTCGAGCGACGTAGCTGGCGCTCCATTGCTACTGCGTACAGCCGTTCCCGCGTGGAGTTCATACACTGCTCCCTGTGTCTGATGAATCCACACGCACGTACCAGGTCCGCACCCATGGGTGCCAGATGAACGTCCACGACTCCGAACGCCTCTCCGGGCTGCTGGAGGACGCGGGCTACGTAGTTGCGTCCGCGGACGCCCCGGCCGACGTCGTCGTGTTCAACACCTGCGCGGTGCGGGAGAACGCGGACAACAAGCTCTACGGCAACCTCGGTCAGCTGGCGTCGGTTAAGGCGAAGAACCCCGGCATGCAGATCGCCGTCGGTGGGTGCCTGGCCCAGAAGGACCGCAGCACGATCACCACGAAGGCGCCCTGGGTCGACGTGGTCTTCGGAACCCACAACATCGGTTCCCTTCCGGCGCTCCTGGACCGGGCGCGTTCGCTCGAGGAGGCCCAGGTCGAGATCCTGGAGTCGCTGGAGGTCTTTCCCTCCACGCTGCCGACCAAGCGCGAGTCCGCGTACGCCGCCTGGGTCTCGATCTCGGTCGGCTGCAACAACACCTGCACCTTCTGCATCGTCCCGGCGCTGCGCGGCAAGGAGCGGGACCGCCGACCGGGCGAGATCCTTGCCGAGATCGAGGCGCTGGTCGCCGAGGGCGTGACTGAGGTGACCCTGCTCGGCCAGAACGTGAACACCTACGGCGCCGAGTTCGGCGACAAGCTGGCCTTCGGCAAGCTGCTGCGTGCCTGCGGTGAGATCGGGGGCCTCGAACGGGTTCGGTTCACCTCGCCGCACCCGTCGTCGTTCACCGACGACGTGATCGCCGCGATGGCGGAGACGCCGAACGTGATGCACCAGCTGCACATGCCGCTGCAGTCCGGTTCGGACAAGGTGCTGCGCGACATGCGTCGCTCGTATCGGTCGGACCGGTTCCTCGGGATCATCGACCGGGTCCGGGCAGCGATGCCGGACGCCGCGCTCAGCACCGACATCATCGTCGGCTTCCCGGGCGAGACCGAGGAGGACTTCCAGGCGACGCTCGAGGTGGTCCGCAAGGCTCGGTTCGCGACCGCCTTCACCTTCCAATACTCCAAGCGCCCCGGCACCCCCGCCGCCGACCTGCCCGACCAGGTCGATCCGGCGGTGGTCACCGAGCGGTACCAACGGCTGGTCGAGCTGGTCAACGAGATCACCTGGGAGGAGAACCAGAAGCTCGAGGGACGCGTGGTCGAGCTGATGGTCGCCGAGGGTCAGGGCCGCAAAGACGCCGCCACGCACCGTCTCAGCGGTCGCGCACCAGACAACCGGCTGGTGCACTTCTCCCCGGTGGCCCAGGACGGCTCGCCGGTGGAGGTGCGCCCAGGCGACATGGTCGAGGTTCGGATCAGTCGGGGTGCCCCGCACCACCTGGAAGCAGACGGTGCCGTGATCTCGGTACGCCGTACGCGTGCCGGCGACGCCTGGGAGAACCGGACGGCTCCGAAGCCAGTCGGCGTCACGCTCGGCCTGCCGACCGTCGGCGTACCGGCCCCGCTGCCGCCGGCTCCTGCCTGCCGCTGAGGTTAGGCAGAGGGCTCCGTGCTCGGATCTTCGATGTCGGCTTCGCGGTCGCGACCTTCGGGCTTCTTGAGGTCGTCGGGGATCTCTTCGCCGTCGATCTGCGCCGACTGCGGAACGTCACGCATCAGCGGGGGGAGCGTATCTGGCTCCTCGACCGCGTCCGTGCCGCCGACCTCGTTCCCGGGGTCGGGATTCTCGTCGATCTGGGGCTCGGGGGCCGGGCCTGGCTCAGTGCTCATGTCAGCACCTTGCCCGATCTGGGGGCGAGCAAACGATCAACCGGGGTCAGGTGAGGCCACGGTTCTTGCCGTCGGGTCCGTCCAGCGCGCCGTGGCGGCCTCAACTTGGGCACACTGGACCCATGCCCAGCCTCCCCGTCGTCGCCGTCGTCGCCGTCGTCGGCGCCACCGCCTCGGGCAAGAGCGGCCTCGCTCTCGACCTTGCCGAGGCCCTGGGGGGCGAAATCGTCAACACCGACGCGCTGCAGGTCTACCGCGGGATGGACATCGGTACGGCGAAGCTCCCGGTCGCCGAACGGCGCGGCATCCCGCACCACCTGCTCGACATGCTGGAGGTGACCGAGCCGGCTACGGTCGCGCAGTTCCAAGGGTGGGCACGCGCGGTGATCGCCGACTGCCGCGCCCGCGGCGTCGTACCGGTCCTGGTCGGGGGATCGGCGCTGTACACCCGCGCGATCCTCGATGACTTCGAGTTCCCGGCGACCGACCCCGAGATCCGTTCCCGGTACGAGGCGGATCTGGAGGCAGCTGGTCCCGAAGCGCTGCACGCTCGCCTGACCGCGATCGACCCGGACGCAGCGGCCGGGATGAACGCGACGAACGGCCGCCGCATCGTCCGCGCGCTGGAGGTCATCGAGATCACCGGCCAGCCGTACGTCGCCACGCTCCCGGCGCCGACGTACGCCGACCCGGCGACCGTGCAGTTCGGGGTCGACATCGACCGACCGACCCTGGACGCGCGGATCGCCACCCGGGTTGAGCAGATGTGGTCAGGCGGGCTGGTCGAGGAGGTGCGGGTCCTGGTGGGTCGGGGCCTGCGCACGGGGCCTACCGCCTCCCGCGCGATCGGCTACAGCCAGGTGCTGGCCTTCCTGGACGGCGAGATCACCGAGGCGCAGGCCCGCGAGCAGACTGCCGCCGGCACCCGCAGGTTCGCGCGTCGGCAGGACGGCTGGTTCCGCAAGGACGGACGCATCAGCTGGGTCCGGTTCGACGAACCGAACCGCACCGAGCAGGCGCTGGCCGCCCTCAGGCAGCTGCAGGGATGAGCAGGACCGCGGCATCGCAGGCCGTGCAGACCCACGCCTGCTCCTCCACGGGGAGGAACACGGTGGTGGTCCCGCAGTCGTAGCAGTGCCGGTCCTCGCCCTGGAGCATCAGATATTCGTCCATGTCCCGAGAGTGACACCCAGGCCCGACACATAGCGGCAGGCGCGATGTCGGTGCTCGGTGGCAGCGTGATCGCATGCTCACCCAGTACTTCACCGCGTCCAGCCTCGACGGCTTCATCGCCGCCGACCCTGAGGACGGTCTTGCCTGGTTGCTCAGTCGTGACGTCGACACTGCCGGTCCCCAGGGCTACGACGCCTTCATCGCGGAGGTGGGCGCGCTCTCCATGGGCGCGGTCACCTATCAGTGGTTGCAGACCCACCACCCCGACGAGTGGTTCTACGAGATGCCTACCTGGGTCTTCACCCACCGTGACTTCCCGGCGCCGCGAGGTGACGTCCGGTTCACCGCGGAGCCGGTTCCCGAGATCCACGCCGAGATGGCTGCGGCCGCAGCCGGCAAGAACCTCTGGGTCGTGGGCGGGGGCGAGCTAGCGGGTCAGTTCCACGACCACGGCCTGCTCGACGAGATCTGGATCCAGTACGCACCTCTGACGTTGGGCTCGGGATCACCGCTGCTCCCGCGACGGGTCGAGTTCGAGCAGGTCGCGCTGGACCAGAACCGCGAGTTCGCTTGCCGACGGCTCCGGGTGCTGCGCTGAGGGTGCCCCGGTAGCGTCGGTGTCATGGACTTCCGATACCTCGGCAACAGCGGCCTGAAGATCTCCGAGATCACCTACGGCAACTGGATCACCCACGGCTCCCAGGTCGAGAACGACGTGGCCACCGACTGTGTCCGGGCGGCCCTCGACGCCGGCATCACGACGTTCGACACCGCGGACGTCTATGCGAACACCGCTGCGGAGACGGTGCTCGGCGATGCCCTGACCGGCGAGCGCCGTGAGTCCTTGGAGATCTTCACGAAGGTCTACTGGCCGACCGGCCCCGGTGGCCCGAATGACAGTGGACTCTCCCGCAAGCACATCCTGGAATCGATCAACGGCTCGCTGAAGCGACTCCGGACCGACTACGTCGACCTCTACCAGGCCCATCGCTTCGACACCGAGACTCCGCTCGAGGAGACCATGCAGGCCTTCGCCGACGTGGTCCGAGCGGGCAAGGCGCTCTACATCGGGGTGAGCGAGTGGACCGCGGAGCAGATCCGGGCCGGTGCCGCGCTCGCTGCGGACCTGAACATCCAGCTGATCTCCAGCCAACCGCAGTACTCGATGCTGTGGCGGGTCATCGAGCCTGAGGTGGTGCCGACGTGCGAGGAGCTGGGCCTGTCCCAGATCGTCTGGTCGCCGATCGCCCAGGGCGTCCTGACCGGCAAGTACCTGCCCGGCCAGCCGCCCCCGGCTGGTTCGCGCGCCACCGATGAGAACGGCGGTGCCACCTTCATCCAGCGGCTGATGGGCGACGACATCCTCCAGGCGGTCCAGCGGCTGAAGCCGGTCGCCGAGGAGGTCGACCTGACGCTCGCCCAGCTCGCCGTCGCCTGGGTGCTGCAGAACCCGAACGTCGCCTCAGCCCTGGTGGGGGCGTCGCGGCCCGAGCAGGTCACCGAGAACGTGAAGGCCGCGGGGATCGTGCTGCCGAGCACCACGATGAAGGCGATCGACGAGGTCCTCGGAGACGTGGTTGTCCGCGACGCTTCCCTGACCGCGAAGAGCGCACCGGCCGGTCGCCCGACCTGACCAGGGTCCGTGTCGGACGCTGATCGGGTCCTAGGCGTTCAACGAGGCTCGGGCAGGCGGCGGAGGATCTCGGCGAGGGCCTGACTGTGCTCGTTGAGCGTCCGGGTGTGCTCGGACAGGGTGCCGCGGATCTCCCTGGTCTCATCGCTCACGAGGTCATAGATCGCCACGGCCTCTTAGTCCAGCCGATCGACACGGCGTTCAAGTCCTGGGTCAGCCACGCCGACCAACATAGGCAGCGGCGATGGCGGGCACCAGCGTCCGACCTGCAGCTGTCGACAACTGGTAGTTCGGGCGACCCTAGACTGGTCCGGTGGACTACTCCTTCGTCAAGGGACACGGCACCGAGAACGACTTCGTGCTGATCCCCGACGCAAACGGCCGGCACGAGATCACCGCTGAGCAGGTGGCGCAGCTCTGCGACCGCCACGCAGGCATCGGCGCCGACGGGGTGATCCGGGTGGTCCGCACGGACGCGACCGACGACCCCGCGGCCGTCCGGGCCCGCGGGACGGCGCGCTGGTTCATGGACTACCGCAACAGCAACGGCTCGGTCTCGGAGATGTGCGGCAACGGCATCCGGGTGCTCGGCCTTTACCTCGCGACCCATGCCGACGTCGACCCACGACTGCCGCTGCCGATCGCCACCCGGTCCGGCATCAAGACGCTCACCTTCGACGGCGACCGGATCACCGTCGACATGGGCGAGCCCGAGGTCTTCGCCGACACCAAGGTGGCGGTGGGTGAGCGCTCCTGGCCGGCCAGCCGGATCTCGATGGGCAACCCGCACGCGGTTGCGTTCGTCGACGACCTGGCGGATGCCGGCCCGCTGCTCGACCAGCCGGAGCTCGACCAGAGCGTCTTCCCCGACGGGGTCAATGTCGAGTTCGCCGTACGGCGCGGTGATCAGCACGTTGCGATGCGGGTCCACGAGCGTGGCTCGGGGGAGACCCGGTCGTGCGGCACCGGCGCCTGCGCGGTGATGGTGGCCGCCTCCCTGGCTGACGGCGCGGAGCGCGGCACGGCGTACACGATCGACGTCTCCGGAGGGACGCTGGAGATCGTCTGGACCGCCGAGAACCGGGTCCTGATGACCGGTCCCGCTGTTCTCGTCGCCGAGGGCGTCGTCACCCTCTGAACCCGCTGAGCCCGCTTACGTGTGACGTCCGGCCCGCTGTAACGCGGAGTTATGGCCGCTGAGTGCGCCGTACGCCCCTTGTTCAGCGACCATAACCCCGCGTTACAGCGGGCGCTCAGAGGATCAGGCAGGTGGTCGTCGCGTGTGCGATCAACTTGCCGTTGCTGTCAACCAGCTTGGCCTCTGCGGTGCTCTGCTTCCGACCGCGGTGCACCACCGTCCCGGTCGCTCGGACGGGACCCATGCCCGGCATCATCGCCCGCAGGTAGTGCACGTTGAGCTGGGCGGTCGTGTAGCTGGCTCCGGGAGGCAAGGTGGTGTGCACGGCGCAGCCCATGCAGGAGTCCAGGATCGTTGCCGCTATCCCGCCGTGGATGGTGCCGAGCGGGTTCGTCATCCGGCCGTCCGGTGACATCTCGAACGTGCAGGTACCCTCGCTGATCGCCACCGGCAGCATCCCGAGGGTGACAGCGATCGCCGGCGGCGGCAGATCCCCCCTTCCGATGGCCTCCATCACCTCCAGGCCGGTCATCGTGGCGAGGTCGTCCAGGGTGATGCTCATCCGGCGCCTCCGATCGGAGCGGCGGCGAGATCGAGTGCCGGATCGGGCGGAAGGACGCGTTCGCGCCTGGGGAGGGCGAGAGCTGCAGCGGAGGTGAGCAGCCCGCAGATCACCAACATCCACCAGACCCGGTGGAAGTGGTCCATCGCGTTGGCCCGGGTGAGGGTGCCGAGCAGGGCGACCGTCAGCGCGACCCCGAAGGTGGCACCGAACTGCCGGATCGCCTGGTTGACCGCTGAGCCGACACCGAACTGGTCGGGTGGCAGACCCTGGACGGCGGCGCTGGTCAGGTGGGGGATCACCATCGCGACCCCGAGTCCGCCGAGCAGTGCAGCGGGGAGCAGACCGTCGACCAAAGCGGGTTCGACCTCGAGCGCCGCCAGCATCCACACGCTGCTGCTCGCGTAGACGATCCCACCGGGGACCAGCAACGAGCGTTGACCGATCCGGCCGGCCAGTCGGCCGAGCAGCGGTGCGGCGACGATCACGACCAGCGGGCCCGGCATCATCACCAGGCCGGTCTTGACGATTCCGTACCCCCAAACCTGGGTGAGGAAGAGGACCTGGGCAAAGAACATCGCGGTGAACCCGAGGGTGAACGCTGCGGTCGCGATGTTCGCCCACCTGAAGGACGCAGACCTGAAGAGCGTCAGGTCCAGAGCCGGGTGCGGGTGTCCCCAGGAGCGGACGACGAACGCCGCGAGGATGGCAAGGCCGGAGGCCAGGACGCCAATGGTTCGCGTGGAGTCCCACTCCCACTGGTCGCTCTGCACGATGCCGAGGGCGAGCAGGCTGAGCGCGCCGGCCAGCAGGACGATGCCGATCGGATCGGGGAATCGGGTGGCGTGTGCCTCGCGGGACTCCGGCACGACGCGCGCGGCGAGCACGTAGGCGGCGATACCGACGGGCAGGTTTATCAGGAACACCGAGCGCCACCCCCACCCGTCGACGAGCAGACCGCCGAGCGTCGGGCCCACCGCTGCGGCCAGGGCAGCGATCGCGCCCCAGATCGCGACGGCCGCGGGGATCTTCTCGGCGGGGAAGACGGAGAGCACGATCGCCAGCGACGCCGGGACCAGTGCGGCCGCACCGAGAGCCTGGAGGACGCGGAAGCCGACCAGGAGAGCCGGGGAGGCGGCGACCGCGCAGAGCAGGGAGGCCACGGTGAAGACGACCAGGCCGACCAGGAACGTCCGGCGGCGGCCGAACCGGTCGGCCAGGCGTCCGGCCGGGACCAGCGCCGCGGCCAGCGCGATCGTGTACGCCGAGAGCGTCCACGACATCGTCGCGAACGAAACCTCGGGGAAGGAGGCCCGGATGTCGTCGAAGGCGATGAACAGGACCTGGGTGTCGAGGAAGACCATAAAGGCGGCCAGGCTGGCGATGCCGAGGACCGACCAGGGCTCCATCGTTTCCGGACGTCGAGCCTGCGGGGAGGCGTTGGTGGAGGTCATACCGAGAACTTACGATTAGTCAGTTTAGAAAAGCAACTAGTTGATATCAAAAATCAACCAACGTAAGGTACGTCACGTGGGCACCAAGACTTATGACCAGTACTGCACGATCGCAACGGCGCTCGACCGGATCGGCGACCGCTGGACCCTGCTGATCCTGCGCGAGCTCTCCTTCGGCGAACAGCGCTTCACCGATCTCAAGACATCACTGCCGGGTATTGCGACCAATCTGCTCACCGAGCGCCTGCGCATGCTGGAGGACTTCGGGCTCCTCGAGCAACACGAGCTCCCCGCGCCGGCCGCGCGAACCGTCTACCGACTGACCCGCGAGGGTGTCCGGATCCGGCCGGTGCTGCGCGCGATCGCCCAGTTCGGTTTGCCCTACCTGGAGCAGCCCGCCGAGGGGCAGGTCCGACCCCGGATGGTCGTCTTCGGCGGAGTGGGCGCCATGTTCGACCCGGTGGCAGCGGTCGGGGTGCACCTGAGGATCCGGTTCGTGCTCGACGACGAGGAACACTGGCTCGAGGTCCGCAACGGCAAGCTGGGCCGGGCCGACGTCACCGCCGAGCCCGACCTCACGATCACCGGAAGCGCGGCAGCCCTGTTCGAGCTCGCACGCGGTGCCGAGATCGACTCGTTGGCACCACGGCTCGAGGTCAACGGCGACGCCGAGGCGCGGCGTATCTTCCGGCTCAGTTTCCCCGCTCCGATGTCGGCCTGAGGCACAGAACTGATCCTGGTCGGCCCGGCCTCGCCTCCGGCCAATAAGATCGCCGCCATGGACATCAATGGAGCCAGTGCAATCGTCACCGGCGGCGCCTCCGGTATCGGAGCAGCCGCCGCCCGTCAGCTCGCCGCCAAGGGAGCCGTCGTCGTCATCGCCGACCTGAACGCCGAGGCCGGCGAGGCCCTCGCCAAGGAGATCGGCGGAGCGTTCGTGACGGTCGACGTCACCGACACCGAGCAGATCCAGACCGCGGTCGACACCGCCGTCGAGCTCGCCCCGCTGCGGGCGCTGGTGAACTCGGCCGGCATCGGCTGGGCCCAGCGCACCATCGGACGCGACGGGAACGCGGACTCGGCGCACAACCTGGACGCCTTCAAGAAGGTCATCGCGATCAACCTGATCGGCACCTTCGACGCGGTTCGTCTCGCCGCGACCGCGATGAGCCTCAACGAGCCCAACGAGAGCGGCGAGCGTGGCGCGATCGTGAACCTGGCGTCGGTGGCTGCGTTCGACGGCCAGATCGGCCAGGCGTCGTACTCCGCGTCGAAGGGTGGCGTCGTAGGGATGACGCTGCCGGTCGCCCGCGACCTGTCGGCTGCCGGCATCCGGCTCAACACCGTCGCCCCCGGCCTGATCGACACCCCGATCTACGGCGAGGGCCCGGACTCGGAGGCGTTCAAGGCCAACCTCGGTCAGAACGTGCTGTTCCCCAAGCGCCTCGGCCTGCCCGACGAGCTCGCCAGCATGGTCGTCGAGTGCATTACCAACTCCTACATGAACGCCGAGACCATCCGAGTCGACGGCGGCATCCGGATGCCCCCCAAGTAGCACCCGCGAACAGATCGAACGCCCGGCGACCCGCTGCGCAGTGCGTAACTGCGTTGGTGGGCCCGCCGGGCGTTCGGGTGCCTGCCTAGCTCGGCAGGTGGTCCGAGTGGTCGGTGGAGTCGCCAGGGCCGTCGGCTGAATCACGGGGGCGCTGTTGGTGGTCCTCGGCGGCGTGGGTCAGCTCCTCGGTCCGGCCGCGGACCGGGCCGACGCGCTCACTGCTGACGCCGATTCCGCCAGCGAGGCCGTCTGGACCGCCCCCGTTGGGGTCGGACTCGGTTACCTCGAGCGGCTCGGCCGCGTGCTCGGAGTCCGTCATGACGCGTCGTCGGACGGCTGGTCCTGGCAGGTCTCGGCGTTCTCCCGCTGCAGTTCCTCGGGCGTCATCGGCTGCGTCTGCGGATCGTCCCGGGTGCTGTCGGTCGCGAGCTTCTTCTCGGCCATGTAGATCACCTACCCCTGCTGCACGCGACTCATGCACGACGTTGCGAAATTTCGCCCCAACAGCCGGCGCTGGCAAAACACAATGCTGCGCGGCCTATTCTGGAGGGGTATGACGAACGCACCCGAAGACTTCGACCTGACCGCCGAGCTAGCCGAGACCGACAGCTGGGAGCCCGAGGCGTACCCGGGCGATGATCCGGAGCAGACCCCGCTCGAACCCAGCGTCGGTTCGATGGAGCTCGCCGAGCGGCACGCGCTCCGTCGCGTCGTCGGGCTCTCCACCGAGCTCGAGGACATCTCCGAGGTCGAGTACCGCCAACTCCGTCTGGAGCGGGTCGTGCTGGTCGGTGTCTGGACCGAGGGCACCGTCGAGGATGCCGAGAACTCGATGGCCGAGCTGGCAGCGCTGGCGGAGACCGCCGGCTCCCAGGTGCTCGAGAACGTCTACCAGCGTCGCGACAAGCCCGACCCGGCCACCTACATCGGGCGCGGCAAAGTCGAAGGCGTCCGCGAAATTGTCTTAGCCACCGGCGCGGACACCGTGATCATGGACGGCGAGCTCGCGCCCAGCCAGCTGAGGAACCTCGAGGACAAGCTCAAGGTCAAGGTGGTCGACCGTACGGCGCTGATCCTGGACATCTTCGCGCAGCACGCGAAGTCCAAGGAAGGCAAGGCCCAGGTCGAGCTGGCCCAGCTCAGCTACATGAAGCAGCGCCTGCGCGGGTGGGGCAGCAGCCTGTCCCGGCAAGCCGGTGGCATCGGCGGCCGCGGACCCGGTGAGACGAAGATCGAGACCGACCGTCGTCGGATCAACGACAAGGTGGCCAAGCTCCGCCGCGAGCTCGCCCACATGAAGACCACCCGGCAGACCAAGCGCAACGAGCGCCGTCGCAACGAGATCCCGTCGGTGGCGATCGCCGGGTACACCAACGCCGGCAAGTCCTCGATCCTCAACCGGCTCACCGACGCCGGTGTGCTGGTCGAGAACGCCCTCTTCGCCACCCTGGACCCGACGACCCGGCGGACGACGGCCGAGGACGGCCGGATCTACACGATGAGCGACACCGTCGGGTTCGTCCGTCACCTCCCGCACGACCTGATCGAGGCCTTCCGCAGTACCTTGGAAGAAGTGGCCGAGGCCGACCTGGTGGTGCACGTCGTCGACGGTTCCCACCCCGACCCCGAAGGTCAGCTCGCGGCGGTGCGTGCTGTGTTCGCCGATATCGACGCCGGTTCGGTTCCCGAGCTCGTGGTGATCAACAAGGCCGATCTCGCCGACCCGATGACCATTGCCCGCCTCCGCCACCGCGAGCCGCACTCGGTGGTGTGCTCGGCGAAGACCGGCGCGGGTATCGCCGACGTGCTGGCCGCCATCGAGGCGGACCTGCCGCGCCCGGCTGTCGAGATCCAGGTGCTGCTGCCGTACAGCCGCGGCGACCTGCTCAGCCGGATCCACGACAAGGGTGAGGTCGTCTCGGTTGAGCACACCGGCGACGGGACGCTGGTCAGCGCCCGGGTTAACGAGGCGTTCGCCGGCGAGCTCGAGCTCTACGTGATCGGCCGCAGCGACGAACACACGTTCGCGGGAATTCCCGAGTCCGAGTAGCCGTCTGGCGAGTCCTCGCGTCCCGCACGCACCTGAATCCGGACCGCTCAGGTCGACTCCCTGCGATCAACCGCTCGGGACCACCAATCTCGATAGGGTCTCGCCATGAAGCAGATCGTGGGGCGCGTGCTCGCTCTGATCGTGCTCGGCGCGGTCGTGGCCATCGGTGCGGTCAGCGTCGATGGCGCCGAGGACGTGGCCGAGTCCTCCACAATCACCAAGTACGAGTCGGACTACGACGTCCGCAAGAACGGTGACGTGATCATCGTCGAGCGTCTCACCGTGAGTCTGCCCTGCTGCGACCGGCACGGCATCTTCCGGTTCTTTGACACCCGCTTCCCCAACTTCCCGAACAACCGGCTGATCCCCGAGGACGTCACGGTCACCCGCGGGGGCAGCCCCGAGCCGTACGAGGTGCTCGAGCAGAGTCGCGGGCGCTACACGACGCTCAAGATCGGCAGCGCCGACACCACCGTGCAGGGACAGCAGGTCTACCGAATCACCTACCGGATCAAGGGCGCGCTCACCGAGCACCAGGAGTCCGGCGACACCCAGTTCTACTGGAACCTGATCGGTTCTGGCTGGCAGATGCCGATCCTCGAGTCCGACCTCACCGTGCACCTGCCGGGCAATGCCACTGAGCTGAACTGCGGCGTCGGTCTGGGCAGCGAGCCAGCGCCGTGCACGGCGGAGGGCAAGGGCACCGAGACGATCCACGTGCGGACCGGCCGGCTGGAGCCGAACACCCCGGTCACCCTCCAGGCAGCGATGGACCTCCCCACCCCGGACGGCGACACCCTGCCGTGGTCGAGCTCGCTGGACCCGATCCTCGGACGGAGCCCGGCCCTGCTCGGGTTGGTCCTCCTTCTCACCGCGTTGGTCGGCGCCGCCGGTGCGGCACTGAGCCTGTCGACGAGGGAGAAGCAGCCGCCCTACCCGCTGATGTACGCGCCGCCCGAGGGGATCGGCCCGGCGCAGGCGGCGTACCTGCTCTCCGAGGAGGTCGAGAACAAGACCTTCGTGGCCACGATGATGTACGCCGCGGAGCGCGGCGTCGTCACGCTCGACCAGAACGGCGGCGCCTGGACGCTGAAGGGCACCGGCGATCCTGCCGCCTGGGACAAGGTCGACTTCGTCACCTACCAGGCCGGGTCCTCCCTGGGCGTGCTCAACCCCGGCTCGTCCTTCACCGCGTCCCCGACCTCGGCGAAGTCGGGTCAGGAGCTGAAGAGCGGGCTGTCGCAGTTCGAGTCCAACACCGAGGGCTGGGCGAAGACCTCGGGGATGATGGAGAACTCCGGCCTCGGCGGCTTCGGTGGGTTCATCCTGGTCGCCGCTTTCGTCGCGACCGTCTGGCTCGGCGCCTTCAACCCGTTCGACATGTCGATCCTGGCCCTGATCCCGGGCGTCTTCATGATCACCGCTCTCAGCGTCGGCGTCACCGGTGCCGGGACCCGGCGTACGCCGGCAGGGCGGGACCTCTGGTCGCGTGTGGGCGGGTTCAAGCGGATCCTGTCGACCGACTCGGCGAAGGACCGCTTCGACTTCTCCGGGCGCAAGGACCTGTACACCAGCTACCTGCCGTGGGCGGTGGCGTTCGACTGTGCCGACGAGTGGGCGAAGAAGTACCGGATCGAGACCGGCGAGGAGCCGCCGACGCCGAGCTACTTCCCGGCGTACGCGGGCGTCCACACCGGTGCCTACGTCAACCAGATGGTCGACAGCTTCGACTCGAGCGTCTCCTCGGCGATCTCCGCCTACAACGCCACCCAGAGCTCGTCGTCCGGTGGCGGCGGTGGCGGATTCAGCGGCGGTGGCGGTGGCGGTGGCGGTGGCGGCGGCTCCTGGTGAGCGCGCGCCCTGCTCCGACTTCGAATCTGTCGGGACATCCGCCCATGCAGTTGAATACCAGTAGCTACGTCAACGGAAGAGGAACCTCATGCTCCCTGTACTGATCATCGTCGTGATCCTGGTCGGACTCGTCGGCTTCGTGATCGTCGGCTTCAACAAGCTGCGTACGACGGACATCGAGGCGCAGGAGGCGCTGGGTGGCATCGACGTCCAGCTGACCCGTCGTGCGGACCTGATCCCCAACCTCGTCGAGACCGTCAAGGGCTACGCAGCCCACGAGTCAGGTGTCTTCGAGGAGGTGACCCGCGCACGCGCCGGCCTGGCTGCCGCCGCGAAGGGTGACGACGTTCCCGCGAAGGCCGCAGCCGACGCGGCGATGGGCCAGGCGCTGGTCCGGGTCAACGCGGTTGCCGAGGCCTACCCGGACCTGAAGGCGGACACCCAGTTCCTCGACCTGCAGCAGCAGCTGAAGGACACCGAGGACAAGATCTCCTTCGCGCGTACCTACTACAACGACGCCGTCGCGACGTTGAACAAGCTCGTCGTCACGATCCCGTGGATGTTCCTCGCCGGGCTCGCTGGTGTGAAGGTCCGCGAGTTCTACGAGGCGCCCGCAGGTCAGGACGTCGCGCCCCAGGTCAACTTCGGTACGGACACCTCGCCGCCGCCGGCCACCCCGCCGACGCCTCCGGCACCGCCCGCTGCCCCCGCTGCCCCCGCAGCTCCTCCGGCCGCACCTCCGGCTCCGCCCGCAGCACCCCCGGCACCGCCGGCCGCACCCCCGCCGGCCCCGGAGCCGCCGACGGCCCCGCCGGCCTGACCGGCTCGCCGGCCGCCGGCCTCACAGGACGACTGGAGGCGGCTCGACGTCCGGAGGCGGGCTGCCGCGGCTTCACCCGTCGTCGGGACCACATAGGGTTCCTTCGTGCCCGAGACCTCCGCCGAGAAGCCCAGCGTGCGCGAGGTCCTGGCCGCTGCGGTCGCCGCGGTCGACGGGTCCGAGCGGCCCGGGCAGATCCAGATGGCGGAGGCGGTCACCGCCGCCATGGAGAGTGGGCAACACCTGCTCGTCCAGGCGGGCACCGGCACCGGCAAGTCACTGGGCTACCTGGTCCCGGCGCTGCTGCACCACGAACGGGTGGTGATTGCGACCGCCACGCTCGCCCTCCAGCACCAGCTGGTGGAGCGCGACATCCCGGCGCTGGTCGAGGCCGCTGACGAGGTCCTCCACGAGAAGGCGACGTTCGCGGTCCTCAAGGGCCGCTCCAACTATGCCTGCCTGCACCGCGTCCGCGAAGGGGTGCCCGACGACCAGGGCGCGTTGGTGGAGATGCCGACGGGCTCGATCGGGGCCGAGGTGGTCAAGCTCCGCGAGTGGATCGAGGCGGAGGCGAAGGACGGCGGTAGCGGCGAGCGGGACAACGCCCCCCGGCACACCGACCAGATCTGGCGCCAGGTCAGTGTCAGCGCGCGGGAGTGCGTCGGTGCGACCAAGTGCCCGTACGGCGCTGAGTGTTTCGCCGAGCGCGCCAAGGACAAGGCCGCCAAGTCCCAGCTGGTCGTCACCAACCACTCGCTGCTCGCAATCGACGCGATCGAGGGCATCCCGATGATCCCCGAGTACGACGTCGTGGTCATCGACGAGGCCCACGAGCTCACCGCCCGAGTCACCCAGGCCGCTACCGACGAGCTCTCGCCGAACGACGTCGAACGCACCGCACGCCGGGCCCAGCGCCATGTCGATGGCGAAGCGGACGACCTCGCCGACGCCGCCGAGGCGCTCCGGCACGCGGTCGAGAGCACGCCCGGTGGTCGGCTGGACACGATCCCGCTCGACATCGCGGACGCACTGGTGCTGGTCCGTGACGCCGCCCGTGCCCTGGTCACCGCGTTCCCCAAAGCGTCTCCGGGCGCGGAGGTCGACGCCGGCGCCACCCAGGCCAAGGGCTGGACCCAGGAGCTCTTCGCGACTGCCGAGCGGATGTCCGCGGGGTCCGAGTACGACGTCCTGTGGATCTCCGAGCGCGAGCCGCGGCACGGTGGCAACCGGCTCTGCGTCGCACCCCTCAACGTGGCCGGCCAGATGCGCGAGAAGCTGCTCACCGACAAGACGGTCATCCTCACCTCCGCGACGTTGATGCTCGGCGGCGACTTCGGGGTGCTGGCCGGCGCGGTCGGGCTCGACGTCGCCACCGAAGGCGGCTCCTGGCAGGGGATCGATGTCGGGTCGCCGTTCGACTACGGTCAGCAGGCGATCCTGTACGTCGCCCAGCACCTGCCGCAGCCGGGTCGCGACGGACTCACCGCCGCGCACTTCGACGAGATCGTCGACCTGATCGACGCCGCCGACGGCCGCACCCTCGGACTGTTCTCGAGTCGCCGCGCCGCCGAAGCAGCGGCCGAGGCGGTCCGTGAACGGCTGCCGCACCTGACCACGCTCTGCCAGGGCGACGCCCAGCTCCCAGAGCTGGCCCGCCAGTTCGTTGGTGACCCGCACACCTGTCTGTTCGGCACCCTCAGTCTCTGGCAGGGACTCGACGTCCCGGGGGAGACCTGCCAGCTGGTGCTGATCGACAGGATCCCGTTCCCGCGTCCCGACGACCCGCTGATGTCGGCGCGGGCGAAGGCTGCCGACAAGGCGGGTGGCAACGGCTTCATGTCGGTCTCCGGCACCCACGCAGCGTTGCTGCTGGCCCAGGGTGCGGGCCGTCTGATCCGCACCACTAGCGACAAGGGGGTGGTGGCGATCCTCGATCCCCGCCTGGTCACCGCCCGGTACGGCAGCTTCTTGCGCTCCAGCCTGCCGCCGATGTGGATGACGACGGACCCCGAGGTCGTGCGCAAGGCGTTGAAGCGACTCTCCGGCCGTTAGCTGGGTCAGCGGGCAGTGACAATCCTGGAGAACGCCGAGGACGGCGAGGCCCCGATCGCGTTGTAGGCGACCACCCGGAACTTGTAGCGGCCCGCCAGCGGCCTGACGGTGAACGAGCGGGCCCCTGGACTGAGCATCGCCGTGCGGAAGGACCGCACGATCGCGCCTCTGCTGTTCAGCTTGTAGGCGATCACCCGGTAACCGGTGATCCGGTAGCCGCCGAGGGCCAAGGGTGCAGCCCAACGCGCCGTCGCGGTGACCGGCCTGCCCGCCGTCCCCGAGGACGCGATGCCGATCCGCGGAGCGCTCGCCCCGACGCGGAAGCTCCTGGTGACTGCCGGGGTGACCGACCCGAGGTCGGCGTCGCCGTAGAGAACCAAGGCCGCGGTGTAGGAGCCGTTACGGAAGCCGGTGACGTTAATCCCGGGGTACCTGCTGTAGTCGGTGTCGAAGGTGCTGCGGCCAATCGTCAGGCGCCAGGTCGTGAACGCTGCATTGCCGGGGTTGGCCGGTTCGATGAAGTCGACCTGGAGTTCGTTCCTGACGACCTTCAGCACGAAATTCGGTGCCGTGCTGGGAATCCAGGTCTTCACGGTGATCGGGAGGGTCGCCGCCGGGCCGACCCCGGTGGCGTTGATGGCGGCAACCTTGACGGCGTACGACGAGCCCGGGACGAGGCCGGTGACCGAGAACGAACGCGAGCTGGCCGAGATGTCCTGGGTGCCGGCCGGGATGCCGGAGATGCGGTAGCCGGTAATCGTGCTGGGCGTGCCGGCGCTGCTCGGCGCCGCCCAGGCGATCGTCGCCGTGGTGCTGCGGTCCGGGAGCGACTTGGTCAACGTGAGCGGCACGCTCGGCGCGGCCCCACCGGGAGTGGCGCACCCGCCGATCAGTAGTTGGTACTGCCCGATGCTGCCGTACCCGGAGTAACCCGTGCTCAACGGGTCGCCCGCACCGACGCCTTCGACCTCGACGAGGTAGTCGCCTGCCGGAGCGTTCGCCACGCTCGCGCTGGCGTCCAAGCCGGTCGGCAGGAACGGAAAGGTGTTGGTGGTCTGCCCCGAGGCCGGGTTGTTCGAGGTCAGCGCCTCCCCAGCAGCGTTGCGGATGGTGACCTTGATGTCCAGGGACTGACCCTCACCGATGCCGCTGGCCTCTGCGACCAGGTTGGCGGTGCACGCAGTAGTGAGGCTGAAGACGTCGGTGTCGGTGTCGTCCTCGATGACGCCGGAGGCGCTGTACGACGCCGGGGTCCCCACGGCGGTGGGGCTGCCGAGGTCTCCCCAGTCGTCAGCCATCCGCGGCGCACCGAACGACTCCATCACCACGAGATCGTCCTGGAGCTGGTTGGCGTCGGCGTACTCGCCTTTGCTCCACTGGCCGACCGCGTTGAAGCTGGAGCCCATCATCGGGAACCAGTTGGCGTGACCCGAGTAGTAGGCGAGGGTGCTGGTGCCGTCGTGATCCAGGCCGAGGGTGTGGCCGACCTCGTGGGCGGCCGCGTTGGCGGCCGAGCTGGGGTCGTCGTTGAACACCGAGGTGTAGACCCAGGCAGGGTCGAACTGGCCGGCGGAGTCGAGCGCGTCGAAGACACCGACGTAGGCGATCCCGCCGCAGCCTTCGGGACAGAGCGCGGGTGGTTTGGAGCCGGCGTCGACGCTGTCCGAGAACACCAGGTGGGTGCCGTAGCTGGTCTCGCTGACGGTGGAGCGGCTGTATCCGCCGACTCCCGGATCCTGGGTGGTGACGTCGACGTCGAAGGCCGCGAACTTCTCGGCGATCATCCGGTAGACGTGCTGGATGTAGCCGTGCTCGGTCGCGGTGTAGACGCCGTAGGTGGCGTCGAGGCTAAAGCCCTTCTTGGTGCCGGCACTGAACCCCTGGGGCAGCCATGCGTTGCCTTCGCCGCCGGAGACCAGGGTGACCCCGTCGAAGTCGAGGTAGATCTTGCGGGTCGAGGTCGGCCGGCTGTGCTTGCTGAAGGTCTCCGCGGTGGGGTATTGGGGCGGCGGGATCGAGGC
>JBKJHX010000050.1:0-41061 GCA_046598855.1 Marmoricola sp.
CCTCCCGAGCATCGACCCGTGACCATCCGGGCGCATCGAGAACGACGCTGTCGCGGCAGCGTGCTGCTCCTCGCGCTCGAGGACGGCGCGTTCGTGCTCCTCGGAGATCTCGGGAGCCAGCACGTCGAGGACCTTGCGGCCGAGGATCTTCAACGCCCGGGAGTCGTGGTGTGCGGCCAGGTCGACCAGATGCTTCTCGGCATCCGCGACCACTGTCGAGGACACCAGATCTTGGGGAAGGGCGTCGACGGCATCCACGATGACTCTTGCTTGTTCGGGGATCACCTCCCCGGCCGCCAGCGCGGTCCGGACAGTCTCGTGACCAGCATCGAGGGCCTGGGCGAGCTTCAACGCACCGATCGCCGCCGGCTTGGTCTGCCCACTGGTATGCGCCCACCACAGTGCGGTGTTGGTGAACCCGACCTCATCACCCACGTCGTGCCGGTCGGCCTCGACCAGCGTCCGCAGCTCGACCTCGGTGATCCACGACTTCGCCCGAGACCACCGCGGCAACGCCTGCGCCAGCTCCGAACGTGTCATCGACCACGCGTTCACCGACCCGGCCTGCTCCTGAAGCGCATCGAGGGCATCGAGCACAGCCAGCAACGGATGCGTTGCTGGTGCACCAACGTCAAGGAGTCCCGAACTCATCCGACGACGCTAGGGCCTACCCCCGACACATACGAGACCCGAATCCACAGGCAGGTCTCGATCTACGACCGACCGGCACACCTCTAAACGATCAACAGCAACCGCTCGCACTCCCGGATCAGCCGGTCCCGCAATGGTGCCCCTCGCTCGCTGAAGCTGCGCTGCTGGGCGACGTACTCAGCCTTGCCGTCCGCAGTCTCGATCGTGACCGGGTCGAATCCCAGGTCGGCGAAATCGTAGGGCGAGGCGCGCATGTCGAGCCCGCGGATGTCCCAGGCCAGCGCGAAGCAGTCCGCCACCAGCTCGCTGGGGATCAGCGGCGTCAGTCGGAAGGCGTGCTTGTAGAGATCCATCCCGGCATGCAGGCACCCGGGCTGCTCGAACTCCGCACGGTCGTCGCGGCCGGGCTGCAGCATGTTCAGGCTGCGCGCCGGGGGAGTGAAGAACCGGAAGGCGTCGAAGTGAGAGCAACCGATCCGGTGGGTCTTGACGACCTCGTCGGTCCCGCTCGGCCCGAGACGGAGCGGCCAGCGGTGCCGGATCTCATTGCCGGGCTCGCTGCTGCGGTAGGCCATTGCCCACTCGTGCAGGCCGAAGCACCCGAGCGTGGCCGGGCGGGAGGCGGTCGCGGTCAGCAGGGTGCGGAGGGACTCGACCAGCGGGCGCTGGGAGGCGAGATGGCTCGGCGCGACGGTCCCGTCCTGGTAGCCCTTGACGTCGGCGTACTCGGGAGCGTCGGCCAGCGTGACGCCGTACCCGGGATGCCAGCGACGCAGAGCAGCCGGGCGCTGGGAGTAGTAGGTGAAGAGGAAGTCGTGGACTGGGTGCGCCTCCCCGCGCTGGCGCCGTTCGAGGTGCGGTTGTACCCAGAGGTCGACCCGGTCGGCGTGGACCCGGGCGCGCTCGACCCAAGCGTCGCGGGGCAGCACGGTCGATGACACGCCAAAGAGGGTACGTCGGTAGGCTCACCAGGTGCGTATCGCGAGGTTCACCACCGGAGAAGACCCCCTGTACGGCGTCGTCACAGGCGAGATCGACGACGACGGCACCCCGGAGGAGGACTGCGTGATCGTCGGCCTCAACGGAGACCCGCTCTACGTCGGTCTGCACCTGTCCAACAAGGAGTACCCGCTCTCCGAGGTCCGGTTGCTCTCGCCGGTGATCCCGCGCAGCAAGGTGATCGGGATTGGCCGCAACTACGCCGCGCACGCGGCCGAGATGGGTGGCGAAGTACCGACCGAGCCGTTGATGTTCATGAAACCCAACACCAGCGTGATCGGGCCGGACGACCCGATCTTCTACCCGCGCCAGAGCAACGAGGTGCACTACGAGGGCGAGCTCGCGGTGGTGATTAGCCGTCCCTGCCGCGACGTACCGGCAGCGAAGTTCGCGGACGTCGTGCAGGGCTACACGGTCGCCAACGATGTGACCGCCCGCGACCTGCAGCGCTCGGACGGCCAGTTCACCCGGGCCAAGGGTTTCGACTCGTTCTGCCCGCTCGGCCCGTGGATCGAGACCGAGTTGGATACCTCCGACCTGCGGGTGCAGACCTTCGTCAACGGCGAGATCCGCCAGGATGGCCGTACCTCCGAGATGATCTTCGACGTCCCTACCCTGATCGAGTACGTCTCCTCGGTGATGACGCTCCTCCCCGGTGACGTCATCCTCACCGGCACTCCCGAGGGTGTCGGTCCCGTTGACGTCGACGACGAGATCGAGATCTCGATCTCCGGCATCGGCAACCTGACCAACAAGGTGAAGAAGCGTGACTGAAGTTTCGACAGGCCCGACCTCCGGCGGCGTTCGGGTCCGGATGGCTCCGAGCCCGACCGGCTCCCCGCACGTCGGGCTGGCCCGGACGGCCTTGTTCAACTGGGCGTTCGCCCGCCACCACGGCGGCACCTTCGTGTTCCGGATCGAGGACACCGACAAGGAGCGCAGCACGACGGAGTCCTACGACTCGCTGGTCGAGGTGATGCGCTGGCTCGGCCTCGACTGGGACGAGGGCCCCGAGGTCGGCGGCCCCTTCGGCCCGTACTTCCAGTCCGAGCGCAGCGATCTCTACGCCGACGCGCTGGCCCGGCTGGCCGGGGCCGGCCACACCTACGTCTGTTACTGCTCGAACGACGAGGTCGAGGCACGGCGCAAGGCGTCGGGCTCCAAGGTGATGGGCTACGACGGCTTCTGCCGGGACCTGAGTACCGACCAGGTGGCGGAATTCACCTCCCGGGACCGCGTACCGGTGACCAGGTTCCGGATGCCCGAGGGAGAGATCACCTGGAACGACCTGGTGCGGGGGGAGATCACCTTCCAGACCGAGTTCGTCCCGGACTTCGCGCTGGCCCGCGGCAACGGCGACCCGCTGTACACCCTGGTCAACCCGGTCGACGACGCGCTGATGGAGATCACCCACGTCCTGCGCGGCGAGGACCTCCTCTCCTCGACGCCGCGCCAGATCGCCCTGTACGCCGCGCTCATCGACGTCGGGATCGGCACCACCACGCCGAGGTTCGGGCACCTGCCGTACGTGATGGGCGAGGGCAACAAGAAGCTCTCCAAGCGTGATCCGGGCGCCAGCCTGCTCGGCTACCGCGAGGACGGCTTCCTGCCCGAGGGCCTGCTCAACTACCTGGCGCTGCTTGGCTGGGCGATCGCTGCCGACCGGGACGTGTTCACGCTGGCCGAGCTGGTCGAGAAGTTCGACATCGCCGACGTGAACCCGAACCCGGCGCGGTTCGACCTGAAGAAGGCCGAGGCGATCAACGCCTCGCACATGCGGCTACTTCCGATCGAGGAGATCACCGACCGGGTGCTTCCGTTCCTGCAGGCGGCGGGGGTAGTCGGCGAGCCGGTCTCCGACGCAGACGCCAAGCTCCTCGAGCTCGCGATGCCCTTGGTCGGGGAGCGCATCAACAAGCTCACCGAGGCGCCTGCGATGCTCGGCTTCCTCTTCGCCGACGAGGTCGACTTCGACGAGAACGACGTGGCGACCGTGCTGGACGAGGCGGGCCGCAGTGTCGTGGCGGCGTCCCGGGAAGCGCTCGGCGGGCTGGAGACCTGGAGCACGGCGGCCATCGAGGATGCCTTGCGTGCCAAGCTGGTCGAGGAACTCGGCATCAAGCCCAAGCACGCCTTCGGGCCGGTCCGGGTCGCGATCACCGGCCGCCGGATCTCGCCGCCGCTGTTCGAGTCGCTGGAGTTGCTCGGCCGCGACGAGTCGCTGCGTCGGCTCGACGCCGTCGTCGGCTGAGGTCTGATGAGCCCACTGGTGCCACCCGCCCCGGAGACGGAGCGCAGCTACCCGTTGGTGCTGTGCACGCCGACGTACGCGTGGTGGCGCCCGGTCGTCGGGATCGCGGTAGCGCCGGTGGCGATGTTCATCCTCGTCCCGGTGCTGCTGCTGCCCCTGTTGGCGCTCCTCGTCGCCCTCGACCACGAGGGCAGCTTCACCGAGGCGTTCGAACGCACCGTGAACCTGGACCCGGTGACCTGGCAGGGGATGCTCTTCGTCAATCTCACGCTGGCCGCGCTGATCCCGGTTACCTGGGGGATCGTCCGGTTCTTGCACGGGGTTCGGCCGCGCTGGCTGGCCTCGGTGGGGCCGGGGATCCGGTGGCGGTTCTTCTGGTCCTGTTTCGGGATCTCGATGATCGCGATCGCGGCCCAACTCGTCCTCGGTTCCGTGCTTCCCGGAGATCCCGCCGACCTGGGCGGGCCGGTGAACGACGTCGACGGCCGACTCGTCGGTCTGGCGGTGGTGGTCCTGCTCACCACCCCGCTGCAGGCGATCGGGGAGGAGTACCTCTTCCGTGGCTACCTGATGCAGGCGTTCGGTGCTCTCACCCGACGTCCGTGGATCTCGGTGGTGGTCAGCGCGCTGCTGTTCGCGCTGGCCCACGGCGTCCAGAACGCGCCGCTGTTCCTGGACCGGCTCACCTTCGGCTTGATGGCCGGGTACGTCGTGCTTCGCACCGGTGGCCTCGAGGCGGGGATCGCGCTGCACATCTGGAACAACCTGGTGGCTTTCGGCTTGGCGCTCTCCCTCGGCAGCATCGACGACGCCCTTACGGTCACGGAGGTGTCGTGGTCGAACATCCCGCTAACAATCACCCAGAACGGCGTCTACCTGCTGCTCGTACTCTGGGTCGCGAGCAGGACGGGAATCAGATCCCGGACCATGGCACCCGTTTTGCCGCCCCTGACTCGGCCCGTGTAAGGTTTCGCTTCGGTTCGGACGCTAAACAAGCAGTCCGAATTGGTGGGATATGGTGTAATTGGCAGCACGACTGGTTCTGGTCCAGTTAGTCAAGGTTCGAGTCCTTGTATCCCAGCGAGTGGAGCACGAGGCTCACCGATTTGGCGGCTCCCCGGAGCACCCGATAGAGTCACGTCCGCTCAAGGCCCCCGTTGTGTAGTGGCCTAGCACGCCGCCCTCTCAAGGCGGTAGCGCGGGTTCGAATCCCGTCGGGGGTACAGATGTGACAGCAGCCCGGTCCTGAAGGATCGGGCTGCTGTCATCTCTGCGGGCAGGAGGCCGGACCCACCCGACGCTCTACCTGGTACCGGCGTGCCGGAACGGTCGCGTCTGATTCCCGCTAGAAGTGTCGGCGCGTGCCAGTAACACTGGCAGCATGTACCGCACCGGGATGTACCAGGACACCGAGGCCTGCTACCGGGCGGTGAAGAGCAAGGACCGTCGCTTCGACGGGGTCTTCTACACCGCGGTGCGCACCACCGGGATCTACTGTCGCCCCAGTTGCCCTGCGGTCGTTCCCAAGCTGACGAATGTCACCTTCCACCCGAGTGCGGCTGCCGCCCAACTGGCCGGATACCGGGCCTGCAAGCGTTGCCTCCCCGACGCGACTCCGGGTTCACCCGAGTGGGACCTCGCCGCCGACGTCGCGGGGCGAGCGATGCGGTTGATCTCCGATGGCGTCGTGGACCGCGACGGTGTGGACGGGCTCGCGGAGCGGCTCGGCTACTCGACCCGTCAGCTCAACCGGGTGGTCTTCGGGGCGTTCGGGGCGGGCCCCCTCGCACTGGCCCGGGCGCGTCGTTCCCAGACGGCCCGGGTACTGATCGAGACCACCGACCTGACCTTCGCCGACGTGGCCTTCGCTGCGGGGTTCGCGAGCATCCGTCAGTTCAACGACACCGTCCGCGAGGTGTACGCCGGCACGCCCACCGACCTGCGCGGGCGACGCGGGAGCACCAGCCCGGCCGGCACGATCCAGACAAGGATCGGTGTCCGGGAGCCGTTCGCCGAGGCCGAGCTGCTCGCGTTCCTCGCCCTGCGCGCCGCTCGGGGCGTGGAGGCAGTCGGGCCTGCCGGGGACCCGCGCTGGTACGAGCGCTCCCTGGACCTGCCGCGCGGTCCGGGCGTGGTCCGGGTCGAACTCGTCGACCGGCCGTCCGGGCAGGTGCCGTGCCGCTTCACCCTCACTGATGCTCGCGACCTGGCCCCGGCGCTGGAACGAACCCGTCGCCTCCTCGATGCCGATGCCGATCCGATCGCCGTCGACGAGCACCTCGGCGGAGACCCCGCGCTGGCGCCGCTGGTGCGGATGCGCCCCGGACTCCGGGTGCCCGGCCACGTCGACGGCTTCGAGGTCGCCGTCCGCGCCGTACTCGGCCAGCAAGTCAGTGTTGCCGGTGCCCGGACTCTCGCCGCCCGACTGGTGGCCAGTCACGGTCGGGTTCTCGACCTGACCGGGGACCACCAGGTCACCCACCTGTTCCCGACCGCCTCGGACCTGCGCGAGATCGACCCGGAGACCATGGCGATGCCTCGTGCGCGTGGCCGTGCCGTGGCGACGGTCGCCGCTGCCATCGCGGACGGGACCGTTGCCCTGGACCGCAGCGCCGACCGACAGGAGACCCGGGAAGCGCTGATCGGGCTGGCCGGAATCGGGCCCTGGACGGCGGACTACGTCGCGCTCCGCGCGCTCGGCGACCCGGACGTCTTCCTGCCCACGGATCTCGGCGTGAAACATGCCGCCCAACGACTCGGCATCACCGACGTGGTGACCACAAGCGACCAGTGGCGGCCCTGGCGCTCGTACGCGCTGCTCCACCTGTGGACGTCCTCGACTACCTCCGCAAACCCCTACGAGAAGGAGTCATAAGGTGACGACCACAGCCGTTCAGCACGCAGCGATCGAGAGGGCAGCGACTATGTGGACCGTGATGCCGTCCCCGATCGGGGAGCTGCGCATCATCGCGAGCGCGGAGGCGATCCTGGCGATCGAGTTCTCGCCGTTCCGAGGTCTCGCCGACGGCAAGCCGATCGGAGAACGCGCCGACGAGGCGCCCCTGCTGTGCCGCGCTGTCGAGCAACTCACGGCGTACTTCGCCCGGGAGCGGCGTGAATTCGACCTGCCGCTGGCACCTCTGGGTTCGGAGTTCCAGCGATCGGTCTGGACGCAGCTGGTCGGCATCCCGTGGGGACAGACCGCGTCGTACGGCGAGATCGCCCACCGGATCGGACACACCAACGCGGCGTCGCGAGCAGTCGGACTGGCCAACGGCCGCAACCCGATCCCGATCGTGATCCCCTGCCACCGGGTGATCGGAGCGAACGGCTCGCTGACCGGGTACGCCGGCGGGCTGGACCGCAAACAGCAGCTGCTCGAGCTCGAGCAGGACGCGCTGTTCTAGCGGCGGGTCAGTTGGGGTGCTGTCTGAGACCCTGTCTCAAAGCCTGTCTCGAAGGGCGCGGCTGACGTTCTCCTGGGCGATCCGGCGGATTGCGAGCAGCAGCGGCTCCTGGACCAGGGTGCCGATGACGGCCGCCTCGATGCTGCTCTCGACATCGGGACCGCGGACCGAAGACACCTCGTGCTCGGCGACAGGTCGCATCGCCGTTGCGTAGAGGTCGAGCAGCTCGTCGCCAACGGGGTGCTCGAGACCGTCGAGGGCGTCGAGGGTACGCGCCAGTGCGACGGCTTGCGGGTGCTCCTGGGCAAGCTCCCATCCCTGGCGGGCCAGGAGTGCCTCGACCCGGGCAACGGACCCTGGGCTCGGGGCGGTGCCCTCGGGACCGTTGTCGGAGAGGCGGGTGTGTGCGCTGCCGACCGCGTCGTGCCAGGAGGTGGCTCCGTCGATCCCGTCGAGCACCTGGCGGACGGATTCCAGACGGAGACCGGCGACGTCGGTCAAGGCCCGGATCAGGCGTAGTCGGCGCAGGTGCGCCTCGTCGTAGGAGGCGCGGGTGGCTGCGGTCGCGGTGCCGGGAGGCAGCAGCTCCTCGCGCAGGTAGTACTTGATCGTCGCGACGCTCAGACCCGATCGCGCTGACAGCTCTGCCATCCACATAGGAAGGATCTTGACATTAGATAGTTCTACTGTCCAACATTGGGGAGTAGAACTATCTAAGGAGATCGATATGTCCGACGAGTCCCGGATCCTCGCAGGGATCCTGTTCCTCTCGCTGGTGACCGTGGAGACCGGCGGGCTGTACCTGGTCAAGCTCTGGAAGGACGCCGCCGGAGCGACGCCGTTCCAGATCGGCTTCGCCCGCGCCGGCCACGCCCACGCCGGGGTGCTGCTGGTTCTCGCGTTGCTGGCACTGCTCTACGTCGACCTGGCCGGGCTCGACAGCGGCTGGGCATGGATCGCGCGCTCCGGGGTCCCGATCGCCGCGATCCTGATGCCGGCCGGCTTCTTTGCGGCCTCGATGGGAGCGGGACGCACCAGACCCAACCGTTTCCTTGCGCTGGTGTTCGCCGGAGCCGCGGTGCTGGCGATCGGGCTGGGCACCCTCGGCGTCGGGCTGCTGACGGCCTGAGGGTGGCCGAGGGGGTACTCAGCGACCCTCGCGAAGGTGCTACTCCGCAGCGGCGCGGCGCAACGACTCGGAGAGGCGGTCGGCGGCGGCGAGGACGGCCGGAGCGTGCATCCGGCCGGGCTGACGGGAGAGTCGCTCCAAGGGGCCGGAGACCGAGACCGCGGCGATGATCTTGCCGCTGGGGGAGCGCACCGGGGCCGAGACTGACGCGACACCCTGCTCACGTTCGCCGATCGACTGCGCCCAGCCGCGACGACGGATGCCGGCGAGGGCGGTCGCGGAGTACGCCGCGTTCTGGAGTCCGCGGTGGATGCGCTCCGGGTCCTCCCAGGCGAGCAGGACTTGGGCCGCAGATCCGGCGCGCATGGTCAGCTGGGATCCGACCGGGATGGTGTCCCGTAGGCCGCTGGGACGTTCGGCGGCGGCGACGCACACGCGGTGCTCGCCCTGTCGACGCCAGAGCTGGGCGGACTCGCCGGTGATGTCGCGCAGCCGGGCGAGGACGGGGCCGGCGGCGGCGAGCAGGCGGTCCTCGCCGGCGGCGGCGGAGAGCTCGGCGAGACGCGGGCCGAGCACGAACCGGCCCTGCATGTCGCGGGCGACCAGACGGTGGTGCTCCAGGGCTACGGCGAGCCGGTGAGCGGTCGGTCGGGCGAGACCGGTTCCGGCGACCAGCCCGGCCAGGGTGGCGGGGCCGGACTCGAGTGCGGCCAGAACGAGGGCGGCTTTGTCGAGAACGCCGACTCCGCTAGAGTTGTCCATATAGCAATACTGCCGTCTCACTCGCTGAGATGCAAGAGTAAGGTCGCCCGTACGGCGAAATCACAGTGTCCGGTCGAATCCGTCTGGCGCGGTTCGCGGATGGGATGAAGGAGGAGCCATGGGCAGGACCCTGGCAGAGAAGGTCTGGGACGAGCACGTCGTCCGTTCGGCGGAGGGTGAACCCGACCTTCTGTACATCGACCTCCACCTGATCCACGAGGTGACCTCACCGCAGGCGTTCGACGGTCTTCGGCTCGCCGGTCGTCCGGTACGCCGCACCGACCTCACCCTGGCGACCGAGGACCACAACGTCCCGACGCTCGACTGGGACAAGCCGATCGCCGACCCGGTCTCCAAGACCCAGGTCGACACGCTGCGCAAGAACGCTGCCGACTTCGGCGTCCGCCTGCATCCGCTCGGTGACATCGACCAGGGGATCGTGCACGTCGTCGGCCCGCAGCTCGGCCTGACCCAGCCGGGGATGACCATTGTCTGCGGCGACAGCCACACCAGCACCCACGGCGCGTTCGGCGCGATCGCCTTCGGCATCGGCACCTCGGAGGTCGAGCACGTGCTCGCCACCCAGACCCTGATGCAGGCCAAGCCGAAGACGATGGCCGTCACCGTGAACGGCTCACTGCCGGCCGGTGTCACCTCCAAAGACCTCGTCCTGACTCTGATCACCCATACCGGCACCGGTGGTGGGCAGGGTTACATCGTCGAGTACCGGGGTCCGGCCATCGAGGAGCTCTCGATGGAGGGTCGAATGACGGTCTGCAACATGAGCATCGAGTGGGGGGCGAAGGCCGGCCTGATCGCTCCCGACCAGACGACCTTCGACTACATCGAGGGCAAGCCCGAGGCGCCGACCGGTGCTGACTGGGACGCAGCCGTCGCCCATTGGAAGACCCTGGTCACCGACGACGACGCGGAGTTCGACGCGGAGATCGTCCTGGACGCCTCGACGATGACGCCGTTCGTCACCTGGGGCACCAACCCGGGCCAGGGTGTCGCGCTCGGGGGGACCGTCCCGGTGCCCTCGGAGTTCGCCGATGAGCAGGAACGGGTCGCCGCGCAGAAGGCCCTGGAATACATGGGCTTGGAGGCTGGCACCCCGATGCGCGAGGTGAAGATCGACACCGTGTTCGTCGGCTCCTGCACCAACGGCCGGATCGAGGACCTGCGGCTCGCGGCCGACATCCTGGCGGGCCACCAGGTCGACTCCGAGACCCGCCTGCTCGTGGTGCCCGGGTCGGTCCGGGTGCGGATGCAGGCCGAGGCTGAGGGACTGCACGAGATCTTCATCGCCGCCGGCGCCGAGTGGCGCGGCGCGGGCTGCTCGATGTGCCTAGGGATGAACCCCGACCAACTCACTCCCGGTGAGCGCAGCGCGTCGACTTCCAACCGCAACTTCGAGGGTCGTCAGGGCAAGGGTGGTCGTACCCACCTGGTCTCGGTCCCGGTCGCGGCGGCGACCGCGATCCGCGGCACCTTGTCCTCGCCGGCCGACCTCTGACGGTGGTTGAGGAGGTCGCGCGGCGACCGTCTCGAACCGCTCTCATTCCCTAGGAGCACTTATGGAGAAGTTCACTACTCACACCGGCGTTGCGGTGCCCCTGAAGCGGAGCAACGTCGACACCGACCAGATCATCCCTGCGGTCTACCTCAAGCGCGTCACCCGGAGTGGCTTCGAGGACGGACTCTTCTCGGCCTGGCGCTCGGATCCGGCCTTCGTGCTGAACAAGCCCGAGTACGCGCACGCCTCGGTCCTGGTTGCCGGCCCCGACTTCGGCACCGGTTCCTCGCGCGAGCACGCGGTGTGGGCCCTGCAGAACTACGGCTTCAAGGCAGTGATCTCCTCGCGCTTCGCCGACATCTTCCGCAGCAACTCCGGCAAGGCCGGCCTGCTCGCGGCGCAGGTCGACGAGAAGGTCGTCCAGCGAATCTGGGACTACCTCGAGGACCACCCCGGAGCAACAGTGACCGTCGACCTCGAGTCCCGCACGGTGAAGGCCGGCGAAGGCCCCGACGCCATCGTCGACTCCTTCGACATCGACGACTACACCCGCTGGCGGCTGCTCGAAGGACTCGACGACATCGGAATCACGCTAGGCAACGCCGACATGATCACGTCGTTCGAATCCGGGCGCGCTTCGTGGAAGCCGGTCACCCAGCACTGACCGGTCTCGGCAGGTATCGGAGAATTCGCATCCCTGTAAGGGGAATCTCCGACGCATCGCCAATTCCCTGACGTGTTCGGGTCAGCAACGAGCCGTCGGACGAAAATCAGGCGGCGGAATTTGCTATGCCGACACGCGCGAAGGTGCATTGTGGCGCGGGTTCGATTTGCCTAGCGTGCAAAGAGAAAGTCGAGCACGTCGCTCGACACCAGACGTTCACGAAAGGGAAGCTTGTGAACAAGAGTCAGTTGATCGACGCTCTTGCGGCCCGCTTTGAGGGCAACAAGAAGGCGGCGGCGCACGCGCTGGAGTCAGTGCTCGACACCATCACCCGTGAGGTGGCCAAGGGCGAGAAGGTCGCCATCACCGGTTTCGGTTCTTTCGAGAAGCGCGTCCGCGAGGCTCGTTGGGTCAGGAACCCGGCGACCGGCCAGCGCATGAAGTCGAAGAAGACCAACGTCCCGAAGTTCAGCGCAGGTGCTGAGCTCAAGGCCATCGTCTCGGGCGCCAAGAAACTTCCGGCGCTCGCTCAGGCATCGGTCGTGAAGCAGACGTCGAAGACGGCAGCTGCTGCCAAGAAGACGGCGACGAAGACCGCTGCTGCCGCGAAGAAGGCAGCTCCGGCCAAGAAGGCGCCGGCCAAGAAGGCGGCCAAGAAGGCGCCCGCGAAGAAGGCGCCCGCGAAGAAGGCTCCGGCCAAGAAGGCGGCCAAGAAGGCTCCGGCCAAGAAGGCGCCGGCCAAGAAGGCGCCCGCGAAGAAGGCTCCGGCCAAGAAGGCAGCCAAGAAGAAGTAGTACCGGGTTTCTCACCCACGAACGGCGGCGCCCCTCGGGACGCCGCCGTTCGACGTTTCCGGTTGGTCCTAGCCCAAGCCGGCCGCGACCTCGGCCGTGCTGCTGCCGACACCGAGACGCAGCGCCGTCTCCAAGTCGTCGGTGGTGTCGACGTCCTGGCGCAGCGAGCGCAGTTCGCCGCGCAGGGGGACCGCTCCGCTGGCGGCGTGTGCGACGGCGGACCCCGCTCCGAACCGGGGGTCCAGGTCGGTGCCGGCCGGTGCTATCAGCAACGTCGTCCCGGTCCCGGCAGCGTCCGCGACGAAGGACCGTCCGATCGCCTCGTTGAATGCCGCATCGAGGTCCACGGTGCGTAGGCAGGGTAGGTCCGCCAGCATCACGGCCACCCCGGCGTACTCGGCGTGCTGCACCCGCAGTGCGGCGCGCTCAAGCGCACGGTTGAGGTCCCCGGAACCCTCGTCCGCGACCACCGGCACGCCCAGGTCGGCGGTCAGATAGGCCAGCGCAGCCGGATCGCCGACGACGTGCACGCTGACCCGGTCGCTCGCCGACGCCGCGGCGATCGAATCCCGCGCGAATGCGGCCATCAGACGTGCGCGCTGGCCGTCGTCGCCGACACCGAGGCGGGTCTTCGCAGCGCCTGCGTCCTTCACCGGGATCAACAATGCATAACGGGGTGCTGTCACAGGTCCGATCCTCGCAGCAGCGTCGGTAGGGTGCTCCTGCACGGTGGTGAAGGGAGCCTCGTCGGTGGTCAAGGTGCGCAAGCTGCAGGAACGGCGTGGGTGGGCGTGGTCCACGGTGGTGGCGATCGTCAAGCCGACCCTGTTGACGACGACCAAGCACGAATGGATCGACGGCGAGAAGATCCCGGCCACCGGTGGCTGCGTGATCGCGATGAACCACGTCTCGCATATCGACCCGTTGACCCTGGGCTGGTTGCTCTACGAGCACGGTCGACTCGTGCAGTATCTCACCAAGGATGCCTTGTTCCGGGTGCCGGTGATCAAGTACGTCGTCCGGGACGCCCGGATGATCCCGGTCTCACGCAGGACGACCGACGCGGCCCGGGCGTTCGACGCTGCGGTCGCCTCGGTGCGCAACGGTGGCTGCGTCGGTGTCTACCCCGAGGGCACCATCACCAAGGACCCGACCGGATGGCCGATGCGCGGCAAGACTGGCGCCGCCCGGATCGCCCTGGAGACCGGCTGCCCGGTGATCCCGATTGGTCAGTGGGGGGCGCAGGAGATCCTCGCGCCGTACACCGTCCGACCGCACCTGGTCCCGCGACGCACGGCGCGCTACAAGGTCGGCGACCCCGTCGACCTGTCCGACCTGAGGGGCCGCCTTGAGCAGGGTGCGGCGATGACCACCGAGCTCCTGCACGAGGCGACCGACAGGATCATGGACTCGATCACGTCTCTGGTGGCCGACCTGCGTGAGGAGACTCCGCCGGGCGTACGGTTCGACCCCAAGGCGCTCGGAGTCACCGAGACCGGAAATCCGAACAAGTCCAACGAAGACCACCGGAAAGGGCGGCGTGCCTGATGGCTCGGGTCGCAGTGTTCAGCGCAGGGTCCTGGGGGACCGCTTTCGGCATCGTGCTCGCCGATGCGGGCAACGAGGTCGTCCTCTGGTCGCGGCGCGACGAGGTGGCCGCCAACATCAACGACAAGCGCGAGAACACCGACTACTTTCCGGGCATCGAGCTACCGCCGGGCATCCGGGCCACCACGGATCCGGCCGACGCGCTGGCCAACGCGGAGTACGTCGTGCTCTCGGTGCCGTCACAGTCGCTGCGGGAGAACCTGGCCGCATGGGCGCCGCTGGTCCCTGACAATGCGGTCTTTATCTCGTTGATGAAGGGCGTCGAGCTCGGCACCACTAAGCGGATGAGCGAGGTCATCGCCGAGGTGACTGGAGCCGGTCCGGACCGGATCAGCGTGATCAGCGGCCCGAACCTGGCCCGGGAGATCGCCCAGCGCGAGCCGGCCGCCAGCGTAGTGGCGTGCGCCGACGACGAGGTGGCCCGACGGATCCAGGAGCTGTGCCACTCCCGAGCGTTCCGGCCGTACCGCAGTACCGACGTGGTCGGTTGCGAGCTCGGCGGCGCCTACAAGAACGTGGTCGCTCTCTGCGTCGGGATGGCGGTCGGGCTCGGCTTCGGCGACAACACCACGGCCTCGTTGATCACGCGCGGGCTGGCCGAGACGGCCCGGCTGGCCATGAAGCTCGGCGCTGACCCGCTGACCCTGATGGGGCTGGCCGGACTCGGCGACCTCGTCGCCACGTGTTCCTCGCCGCTCTCCCGCAACCGCACCTTCGGTGAGCGGCTCGGACAGGGGATGAGCGCCGAGGAGATCTACGCGAGCACTCGTCAGGTCGCCGAGGGTGCCAAGTCCTGCTCCTCGTTGCTGGACCTGGCCCGGGCCAGCGGCGTCGATGCTCCCATCGCCGAGCACATCGACGCGGTAGTGCGCGGAGACATCAGCGCCCGCGAGATGATGGACGCGTTCATCGCCAGGGACACCAAGGCCGAGCGCGACTGATCTGAAGCCCGGAAACGTCCCCGTCTACAACGGGATCGGCGGTTGATCCAGGTCCAGAGCGCTGGCCGGGGAGCCAGTCACAAGAGATCCAGTGCTTCAGCGAGGTCCTCCCACAGATCCTCGACGTCCTCGATGCCGACCGAGAGCCGAACCAGGCCCTCGGGGATGGTCGCAGGCTCCGAGGCCCAGCGCCGCCGCCGTTCGAAGGTGGACTCGACGCCGCCCAGAGACGTGGCGTGCACCCACAACGAAGTGCCGCGGGTCAGTCGGTCGGCGGCGTCCGCGTCGGGCAGCACGATCGAGATCATCCCCCCGAAACCGGGGTAGCGGACCTCGGTGATCGTGGGGTGCGCGCGGAGGCGGCCGGTGAGCTCGGCCGCGTTGGCCTGGGCGCGCTCGACGCGCAGCGGCAGAGTGCGCAGTCCGCGCAGCGCGAGCCACGCCTCGAAGGCGCCGGGGATCGCGCCGACCAGGTCGCGCCGCCCCTTCAGCACGGCAAGGAGCTCGGTGTCGCGGGTGACCAGCGCGCCCATCAGGACGTCGGAGTGGCCCGAGATGTACTTGGTGGCCGAGTGCAGCACCAGGTCGACGCCGTGCTCGAGAGGACGCTGCAGGACCGGGGTGGAAAAGGTGTTGTCGACCACGACCCGGGCACCGGCGGCGTGGGCCGCAGCGGTGATCGCGGGGATGTCGGCGATCTCCATCGCGGGGTTGGTCGGCGACTCGATCCAGACCAGGGCCGCGTCCTCGCAGGCGGCCACGACGGCAGCGGTGTTGTCGATGTCGACCAGCCGCGCCTGGATCCGGCCACGGGAAGCCAGGTCGGCGAGCTGCATGACACTGCCGTTGTAGGCGTGCCGGGGTGCGACCACCACCTGGTCGGCACCGACCAGGTCCAGCACGGTCGCGACCGCAGCCATGCCGCTGGAGAAGGCCAGGCAGTGCGCCCCGCCTTCCTCTCCGCCCTCGAGGGCGGCCAGCGCCTCCTCGAACGCGGTCCAGGTTGGGTTGGTGAATCGGCCGTACTCGCGCATGCCGCCGGCGACGTAGGTCGAGGCCATCGTGATCGGGACGTTGAACGGCTCGTCGGCTTCGTGCGGCGGTCGGCCGGCGTGGACGGCTCGGGTGGCGGGACGCATGGGGCAACCGTAGTCGGGCGCGGCGGTAAGGTCTGGCGCGTGAGTGAGCCAGCGAGGATCCGCGTCGCCGTCGTCTTCGGCGGTCGGTCAAGCGAGCACGCGATCTCCTGTGTTTCGGCCGGCAGCGTGATCAGCGCCCTCGACCCGACCAAGTACGAGGTCATCCCGATCGGAATCACCCCGGACGGTCGCTGGGTCCTGGAGCCAGCCGACCCGAGCCGACTCGCCCTCGGACCGGCCGGGGAGCTGCCCGCGGTCACCGGTGATACGGAAGTCGCTCTCAGTGCGTCGGCGGACCTCGTCGTGAGCGCCCCCGGTGAGGTCCCGACCCACCTCGGCGAGGTCGACGTGGTCTTTCCGGTGATGCACGGGCCGTGGGGCCAGGACGGCACCTTGCAGGGCCTGCTGGAGCTTTCCGGCGTCCGGTACGTGGGAGCCGGCGTCCTTGCCTCGGCCGTCGGCACCGACAAGATGTTCATGAAGCTGCTCTTCACCGCCCAAGGTCTCCCGGTGCTGCCGTGGGTCCTCGTGCGTCCGGGTACCTGGGAGCGGGACCCGGCCGCGATCACCGAGGCCGTCGACTCGCTGGGCTACCCGGTGTTCGTCAAGCCGGCCCGGGCTGGGTCGAGCTTCGGGATCAGCCGCGTCGACGACGCCGACGGCCTCCCCGCTGCGATCGCCGAGGCCCAGCGCTTCGACCCCAAGGTGTTGGTCGAGGCTGCCGCCACCGGTGCCCGGGAGGTAGAGATCGGCGTGTTGGCGGGCCACGACGGCGACGATCCGGACGTCAGTGCCATCGCCGAGATCACGGTGGACGCCGCCCACGCGTTCTACGACTTTGAGGCCAAGTATCTGCCCGAGCAGAACACCGCGCTCCAGGTGCCGGCCGACCTGGACGACGACGTGGCCGCCGAGGTGCGCAGGCTCGCGGTCGAAGCCTTCCGGGCACTGGACGTCGAGGGTTTGGCGCGGGTCGACTTCTTCGTCTTCGACGACGGCCGGGTGGTACTCAACGAGGTCGAGACGATGCCCGGCTTCACATCGACCTCGATGTTCCCGAGGATGTGGGCCGCCTCCGGTCTGGACTACCCGGCCCTGCTCGACCGCCTGGTCACGCTCGCGCTGGAACGCGGGACCGGCCTGCGCTGAGCCGCATCGACGACACGCCCCGGAAATGTCCGACGCCCGCCACCCCGAGGGTGCCGGGCGTCGGCGACGCGATGAGCGTCGTTCAGATGTGTACGACCGGGCAGGTCAGCGTGCGGGTGATGCCGTCCAGGGTCTGCACCTTGGCCACCACCAGCTTGCCCAGCTCGTCGACGTTGCGGGCCTCGGCACGCACGATCACGTCGTAGGGGCCGGTGACGTCCTCGGCGAGGATCACGCCCTTGATGTCGGTGATCTTGGTGGCGACCTCGGCCGCCTTGCCGACGTCGGTCTGGATCAGGATGTACGCCTGGACAACCATGTGAGTCTCCTCGTCTCGGCAATGCGTGGACCGTCTGCCAACCTAGCGGACCTGCGAGCGCTGCGGAACCGCGCGTCGGACGATCCCGGGTGTGCGGGGGGTGGAAGAGTTGCACCATGACATCCCCGTCCTCCCGCCCGGCAGGCGCCACCGTGGCCGACCTGGGCGAGTTCGGTCTGGTGCGCGCGTTCGTGGGCCGGTTCGAGCAGGGCCCGGCGGTCTTCGTCGGTCCCGGCGATGACGCAGCGGTCCTGCGGACGCCGAAAGGGCACGTGCTGGCCTCCACCGACCTGCTGGTGGAGAACCGGCATTTCCGCCGGGACTGGGCGACGGCCACCGACATCGGACACCGGGCGGCGGCCCAGAACATCTCCGACATCAACGCCATGGGCGGCCGGGCGACGGGGTTGACCGTCGGTCTGGTGTTGCCGCCGGACCTTCCCGCACAGTGGGTGCTCGACCTCGCCGACGGCATCGCGGCCGAGGCAGCGCTGGTCGGCGCCAGCATCATCGGCGGCGACATCACCCGGGGCACCGAGATCGTGGTCTCGGTGACGGTCCTGGGGGAGTGCGAGATCGCTCCGGTGCTGCGCTCCGGTGCGGGGCCGGGGGATGTGGTCGCCATCGCAGGTCGCCAGGGCTGGGCTGCTGCTGGCCTCGCGGTCCTCGGCCGGGGGTTCCGGTCGCCGCGCGCCGTGGTCGTGGCTCACCAGCGCCCCGAGCCGCCGTACGAAGCAGGGCCAGCGGCCGCACGTGCGGGAGCGACCTCGATGATCGACGTCTCGGACGGACTGGTCGCCGACGTCGGGCACCTGGCCAGCGGCTCCGGGGTCGCGATCGACCTGGTGTCGGCGGCGTTCACGATCGAGGACCCGTTGATTGCTGTCGGCGCCGCCCTCGGAGTGGACCCGATGACGTTCGTGTTCGGCGGTGGCGAGGACCACCCGTTGGTCGCGACCTTCCCGGCCGGGACTGCGCTGCCCGAGCCCTTCCGGGCGATTGGTTCAGTCTCCGCAGCAGGCGAGACCGGCCCGGCGGTCACCGTTGACGGCGAACCGTATGAGGGCGACGCCGGCTGGACGCACTTCTGACCCTCCTTGCGGCACGACGGAAATGCAGGAACGGCGTGGTGCCGAGGCACGCACGCCGTTCGTCGCAGCAGAGGACTAGCGGGAGACCTTGCCGGCCTTCAGGCAGCCGGTGCAGACGTTCAGCCGCTTGGGGGAACCGTTGACGGTGGCCCGGACACGCTGGATGTTGGGGTTGAAGCGGCGCTTGGTGATCTTGCGGGACCACGGGCGGTTGTTGCCGAAGCCGGGCTTCTTGGCGCAGATGTCGCAGACGGCAGCCACCGTGCACTCCTTGGGGTTCTCGGGCGAATCGAAGTCAGGGGCCCGAGCTCGAGGAAGTCCTCGAACCGGGCAACCGAAGAAGGATAAACGACACAGACCCCTGCACGCGAATCGAGGAGTCGTCTCGGACGATCCGGGCACGGGATCCGCGGCTGGATCGTCTAGCGTGATCCGCATCATCGAGCAAGGGCGGGACATGAGTACTGGGACGCGTGGCGAAGGGATCGCCACCTTCGACCTGGGAGCGGTCGTCCGGTTCGCGGACCTGGCCGTCCAGGGGCTCTCCGCCGCGCGTGAGGAGATCGACGCGCTCAACGTGTACCCGGTGCCGGACGGTGACACCGGCACCAACATGTACCTGACCATGGAGTCCGCCCGCGAAGCGCTCCGCGAGCACCTGGGCGAATGCGCGGCCGCCGGGCCCGACGCCGAGCCCGACCTGCGCGAGGCGCTGCACGTCTACGCCAGGGCCGCCCTGCTGGGCGCCCGGGGAAACTCGGGGGTGATTCTGAGCCAGCTGATCGGTGCCCTGCTTCGCCGGATGGGTCAGGGCGGACCGGCCGACCGGTCAGCAGCGCTGATGGCCGAAGGCTTCGCGCAGGCCAGCGACGCGGCGTACGCCGCGGTCGGGACGCCGGTCGAGGGCACCATGCTCAGCGTGGCCAAGGCGGCCGCGATCGCAGCAGCCGAGCGTGCTGCCGACCCCGAGACCCACTTGGGAGACGTGCTCAGGTCTGCCGCCGCGGCCGCCCGGGAGGCGCTCGCCCGGACCCCGGACCAGATGCAGTTGCTGCGCGACGCCGGAGTGGTCGACGCCGGCGGGCGTGGACTCTGCGTGATCCTCGACGCGGCCGAGACCGCGGTCACCGGGCACCGGAGCGTTGCCGTGGCTGCTTCGATCGGGGCGCACGTCATTCCCACCCCGATTCCGACCGGTGATCTGACCGCGGACGGACCGGGGTACGAGGTGATGTACCTGCTCGATGCCGAGGACGAGCAGATCGCCGGACTGCGCAGCCGTCTCGGCGCGCTCGGTGATTCCGTGGTCGTGGTCGGCGGCGAAGGTCTGTGGAACGTGCACGTGCACACCGACGACGTCGGGGCTGCGGTCGAGGCCGGTATCGAGGCGGGCCGCCCGCGCCGGATCCGGGTCACCCACTTCGCCGAGCAGATCAGCCGGGCGCGGGAGAAGCGTGCAGAGCGGCGGGGTCGTGCGGTCGTCGCGGTCGTCGCGGGCGAGGGCTTGGCCGCGATCTTCGCCGAGGCCGGCGCGCACGTCCTGGTCGGGGGGCCCGGACGCCGCCCGAGCACCGACGAGATCCTGCAGGCCGTGCTCGCCAGCGGCGCCCAGGAGGTGGTGGTGCTGCCCAACGACCCCGACTCCCTCGGGGTGGCCGAGGCTGCGGCCGCTGCGGCCGAGGAGAGCGCTGAGGTACGCGTGGTGGTGGTGCCTACCCGGGCGCAGGTGCAGGGGATCGCAGCGATCGCGGTGCACGAGCCGGGCCGGTCCTTCGATGCCGACGTCGTCCAGATGACCTCCGCCGCCCGGGGTACCCGACACGGCGCGGTCACCATTGCGGCCAAGCAGGCGATGACGACCGCCGGACCCTGTGAGGCCGGGGATGTGCTCGGGGTGCTCCAAGGGGACTTCGCGATCGTCGGCAGCGACCCGGTCGAGGTCGGTACGGCCATCCTCGAGCGGATGCTCGCCGGTGGCGGCGAGCTGGTCACCCTGGTGACTGGCGCGGGTGCCGGTGACCTGGCCGAGCAATGCGAGGCGTGGATCGAGTCGCACCACGCCGGCGTCGACGTCGTGACCTATGCCGGCGGCCAGGAGCGCTACCCCTTGCTGCTGGCGGTCGAGTGAGGCCCGTGCGATGAAGGTGGGCTGGGACTCGTCGCTGACGGCCATCGGCGGCAAGCAGGCGGACAAGGTCGTCAAGGAGACCGGCTTCGAGACGGTGGGTGACCTGCTCAACTTGTACCCGCGAACGTACGTCGACAAGGGCCGGCTCAGCGACCTTGGCGAGCTCGTGGAGGGCGACCTGCTCTCCCTGGTGGGCGAGGTCGTCGCATCGACGCAGAAGCCGTACCAGGACAAGCGCACCCACCGGACCGCGTACCGGCAGGAGGTGATCGTCAAGGCCGAGGACGGCAGCCTGATGCTGACCTACTTCGACCGTCAGAAGGGCACCGCGGACTGGCGTGCCCAGGAGCTCGCTGTCGGCCGGGTCGGGATGTTCTCCGGGCGGCTCAAGTGGTTCAACAATCGGTGGCAACTGACCAACCCGAACTCCAGGATGTACGGCGCGGAGGGCTCCGCGGACGCCTACGACAAGCTGCCCGACCTGATCCCGATCTACCCGCTCACCGGCAAGCTCGACACCTGGCAGGTCGAGGAGCTGGTCGGGCTGGCACTCGACCTCGTCGAGGACATCCCGGATCCGCTGCCGAGCTCGGTGCGTGCGGCCGAGGAGCTGATCGGCATCGACAAGGCGCTGGCCTGGATCCACCGCCCCGACAACCACCGCGAGCTCGGCGCGGCGCGCAAGCGGCTCAAGTACGACGAGGCGTTCGTGACCCAGGCCGTGCTGGCGCGCCGGCGCGCCGCCTTCACCTCGGTTCCGGCAACGCCACGACCGGGCCGAGCCGACGGGATCCTGGCGCGGTTCGACGAGCGGCTCCCGTTCACCCTCACCGCTGGCCAGCAACGGATCGGTGCCGAGCTCGCCGAGGAGCTCGCCGACGGTCACCCGATGCACCGGCTGCTCCAAGGCGAGGTCGGGTCGGGCAAGACCCTGGTCGCGCTCCGCGCCATGCTCCAGGTGGTCGATGCCGGGGGACAGGCAGCGCTGCTCGCACCGACCGAAGTCCTGGCCCAGCAGCACCTGCGCTCGATGGCCTCGATGCTCGGGGACCTCGGCGAGGGGGGTCACCTGGGTGCGGCCGAGGGCGCCACCCGGATCGCGCTGCTGACCGGGTCGATGAGCACCGCAATGCGGCGCCAAGCGATGCTCGACGCCGCCAGCGGCGAGGCGGGCATCGTGATCGGCACCCATGCGCTGCTGGAGGAGAAGGTCCAGTTCTTCGATCTCGGGCTGGTCGTGGTCGACGAGCAGCACCGGTTCGGCGTCGAGCAGCGCGCCGCTCTCACCGGCAAGGCCGGCACCCCGCCGCACGTGCTGGTGATGACCGCCACCCCCATCCCGCGCACGGTCGCGATGACGGTCTTCGGCGATCTGGACACCTCGACGCTGGCCGAGCTGCCAGCCGGCCGTGGCGAGGTGCAGACCAACGTAGTGCCGGTTCGGGCGCAACCGGCCTGGCTGGACCGGGCCTGGTCCCGGATCCGCGAGGAGGTCGCCGCCGGGCGTCAGGCGTATGTGGTGTGCGCCCGGATCGGCGACGAGCCACCGGGGGAGGACGGCCCCGAGCTGTACTCGGTCGAGGACCTGGCACCCGACCTCGCAGCAGGCCCGCTGGGCGGCCTGCGGGTCGAGAAGCTGCACGGCAGGATGACGCCGGAGGACAAGGACCGGGTGATGCAGGCGTTCGGCGCCGGCGAGGTCGACGTGCTGATCTCCACGACCGTCATCGAGGTCGGCGTCGACGTTCCCAACGCGACCGTGATGGTGATCCTCGACGCCGAGCGCTTCGGGGTCTCCCAGCTGCACCAGCTGCGCGGCCGCATCGGCCGCGGCGGGCACGCGGGACTCTGCCTGCTGGTCACCTCGGTCGAGCCCGACTCGCCGTCGATGGAGCGGCTCACGGCGGTCGCCTCGACCCGTGATGGCTTCGAGCTCTCCCGGATCGACCTGGAGCAGCGTCGCGAGGGCAACGTCCTGGGCGTGGAGCAGAGCGGCCGGCGCTCCTCGTTGCGGCTGCTCTCCGTGCTCACCGACGAGGACGTCATCGTGGCCGCACGTCAAGCAGCCACCGCACACCTGGCCGCCGACCCCGGCCTGAGCGGCACCCCCGGGCTGTTGGCCGCGATCGGGGCCATCGAGGACTCCGAGCGCGCCGACTTCCTGGACAAGGGATGAAGGTGCGGGAATGACCAGGATCATCGGCGGGTCCGCCAAGGGCCGCAAGCTCACCACCCCGGCCGGGGGCGCCACCCGACCCACCTCCGACCGGGTGCGCGAGGCGTTGTTCTCGGCGTTGGAGGCCCAGCTCGGGTCGCTGACGGGCCTGCGCGTCCTCGACCTGTACGCCGGATCCGGAGCTGTCGGCCTGGAGGCGCTCTCCCGGGGTTCGTCCGCCGTCGTGCTGGTCGAGTCGGACCGCCGGACCGCCGCCCTGATCAGCACCAATGCCCGGACCCTCGGTTTCGCCGTCGAGGTGGTCGCTCACCCGGTCGCGCGTGCCCTGGCAGCCGTACCGCCTGAGCCGTACGACGTGGCGTTCCTGGACCCGCCGTACCCGATGCCCGAGGACGAGGTCGTCGAGGCGTTGCGGCTCCTGGTCGAGAACCACTGGCTCGCCGGCGGCGCAGTTGTCGTGGTGGAGCGCTCGGCGCGTAGCGTGGAGCCTGCGTGGCCGTCCGGTCTCGGCGACGCACGGCAGAAGAAGTACGGCGAGACGATGCTCTGGTACCTTCGCCGCGCCGACGTCAAGGGCCGAGAAGTCAGGGGTTGAGAGGTAGTGCGCAAAGCGGTCTGTCCCGGATCCTTCGACCCAGTGACCAACGGTCACCTCGACATCATCGGCCGCACCGCCGAGCTCTTCGATGAGGTCGTGGTGGCGATCGGCGTTAACAAGGCCAAGGCCAGCGCCCGGCTCTTCACTGCCGACGAGCGCATCGCGATGCTGAAGGAGGCCTGCGCCGGGTTCAGCAACGTGACCGTGGCCGGCTTCGACGGCCTGCTCACCTCGTTCTGCGAGGAGAACGGCATCAAGGCCATCGTGAAGGGCCTACGCGCAGTCAGTGACTTCGACTACGAGCTCCAGATGGCGCAAATGAACTCCTCGCTCGTCGACGTCGAGACGATCTTCATCCCGACCAGCCCGGAGTACTCCTTCCTGGCGTCCTCGCTGGTCAAGGAGGTCGCCACTTTCGGTGGCGACGTCTCCCGACTGGTGCCCGGGTTCGTGCTGGACCGCCTGACCACCCGGCTCGCCGAGCGGAATGCCGCTGGGGGGGCAGGTTCGTGAAAGAAGACGTCATCCGGCGCATCGACGCCCTCCGGAACGCCGTCGACGCGGCCCGCTCGGTGCCGATGTCAGCGTCCGTGATGATCAACCGCAACGAGATCCACGACCTCGTGGCCGAGCTTGAGATGACGCTCGAGGAGACACTGACGCACGCCGTCGAGGTCGTCGGCGATCGGGATGCCTTGGTGGACACCGGCCGGCTCGAGGCGATCGAGATCCTCCGGGAGGCGGAGCGACGCAGCGAGCACCTGGTCTCCGATACCGACGTCTTCAAGCTTGCCCAGGCCCGCGCCGACGAGGTCGTAGCCGCGGCGGAGCAGTCGGCAGCGACCCTGCGGGCCGAGACCGACGACTACGTCGAGGCCAAGCTGGCCAACTTCGAGGACACCGTCGATCGCACCCTCACGCTCGTTCGGAGCGGCCGTGCTCAACTCAAGGGCCCTGACGCCCCCGAGTTCGAGGAGGACATGCGCGTCGAGATCGACGAGTACGTCGACGGCAAGCTGGCGGACTTCGAGGAGACCCTGGTCCGCACTGTCGAACTGGTGCACCGCGGCCGGGCCCAGCTCGTCCAGGGGCACTCCCATCTGCTCGGCGACGACACCGACGTAGGGGAGATGTTGCTTCCCGACCACCTACAGCGCTGACCGGCGCCGACCGTCCGATTGGTCCGATTAGCCGCCGGGACCGGCGACGGATAGACTCCCGTAGGTTCTGCAGTGCTTTGACGAAAGTGAACATCTTGCGCAATCTCGACCCGAGAGCGCCGCTCGTGCTCGATACACGCGAGCTCGGCCGCCGCCCGGGGTCGCAGCGCTCGGTGACACTGACGGCTGAGGCTCCTGCAGAGCTGGGCATCGAAATCCTGGGTGTTGCCGAGGGCTCGCCGGTCACGTTCGACCTGCGACTTGAAGCAGTCATGGAGGGAGTGCTCGTCACCGGGACCGCTGCGGCGGACCTGGAGGGTGAGTGCGCACGGTGCCTGGAGCCGATCGAGGACGACCTCACGATCGACGTCCAGGAACTGTTCCTCTACGACGACTCCCGCGACTCTGATCCTGGAGTCGACGAGGAGACCGATGTCCGCCGGACCGAGGGCGACCTGATTGACCTCGAGCCGGTCCTGCGGGATGCGGTGGTGCTTGCACTGCCGTTCCAGCCGTTGTGCCAGGACGACTGTCCGGGACTGTGCGTCGAATGCGGCGCGCGCCTGGCGGACGACCCGGAGCATCGGCACGACGAGCCCGTCGATCCCCGGTGGGCGGCGTTGCAGGACATCGCTGCACCCGACGAAGACTGAGACCAACTAGGAGTACATCGTGGCTGTCCCGAAGCGGAAGATGTCGCGCAGCAACACGCGCCACCGTCGTTCGGCGTGGAAGGCCGTAGCGCCGACCCTGGTGACCTGCACCAACCCGGCCTGCGGTTCCAAGCACCTGCCCCACCGTGCGTGCGGTGAGTGCGGTCAGTACGGCGCCAAGGCCGACCGCCGCCAGGTCATCTGACCCGCCTGCACTTTGACGCAGCCGTACGACCTCGAGTCGTTGAGCAGCCTGCGTAGCCAGCTCGGTGACCCGGTCCTGAGTCCCGAGCTGCTGGAGCTTGCCCTCACGCACCGGTCGTTCGCGTACGAGAACGGCGGGTTGCCGACCAACGAGCGCCTGGAGTTCCTCGGCGACTCGGTCCTGGGTGTCGTGGTCACCGAGACGCTCTACCGCACCCATCCGGACCTCAGCGAGGGCCGACTGGCCAAGCTCCGGGCCGCCGTGGTCAACGCCCGGGCGCTGGCCGACGTCGCCCGCGCTATCGGGCTTGGCCCCTACATCCACCTCGGTAAGGGCGAGGAGGCCACCGGTGGCCATGACAAGGCATCGATCCTCGCTGACACCGTCGAGGCCGTGATCGGTGCGACGTTCCTCTCCGGCGGCCACGACGCCGCCGCCACCCTGGTGCACCTGCTCTTCGACCCGCTCCTGGAAGCCGCTGCCGCACTCGGCGCCGGTCTCGACTGGAAGACCAGCCTCCAGGAGTTCTGTGCCGAGCATGATCTCGGTGTGCCGACCTATGTCATCGAAGACGAGGGCCCGGACCACCTGAAGACCTTCACCGCTCAGGTCCGGGTCGCGGACCGGATGCACGGGCACGGTGTCGGCCGGTCGAAGAAGGAGGCCGAGCAACAGGCCGCCGAGTCGGCGTACGGGACCCTCCTCGCCGAACTGCCCGAACCAGTAGCCGCCGAAGGTGCCTGAGCTCCCCGAGGTCGAGGTCGTCCGCCGGGGCTTGGAGCGACACGTCCTGGACCGTCCGATCGAAGCGGTCGAGGTGTTGCACCCACGCCCGGTACGGCGCCACCTGGCTGGTCCGGCCGACTTCGCCGCCGTCCTGACCGGACGCTCGTTCACCTCCGCCCGGCGCCGCGGCAAGTACCTCTGGCTGCCGCTGGACTCCGGCGATGCGCTGCTGGGGCACCTCGGGATGAGCGGTCAGATGCTGGTCCAACCGGCTGGTGCCCCCGACGAGCGTCACCTCAGGGTCAGGTTCAGCCTGGGTACCGGGGGAGGGACCGAGCTCCGGTTCGTCGACCAGCGGATGTTCGGTGGGCTCTCCCTCGCCGAGGGCGGCTCCGAGCTGCCGGCCGAGCTGGCTCACATCGCCCGGGACCCCCTGGATGAGGCCTTCGACGACGCCCTCTTCGTTCGCCGGGTCCGGCGCAGCAGGTCCGGGATCAAGCGGATCCTGTTGAACCAGACGGTGGTCTCCGGTGTGGGCAACATCTACGCCGACGAAGCGCTGTGGCTCGCGCGGCTGCACGGCGAGCGGCGCGGCGAGGCGTTGCGGGTCGCGGACGTCGAGCGGGTGCTCGCCGGAGCCCGGGCCGTGATGACGGCGGCTCTCGGCCAGGGTGGGACTTCCTTCGATGCGCTCTACGTGAACGTGAACGGGGAGAGCGGCTACTTCGACCGCTCCCTGCAGGTCTACGGCCAGGAGGGGGAGGCCTGCTCGCGTTGCGGGACCCCGATCAGGCGGGTCAGTTTCATGAACCGGTCGTCGTTCTTCTGCCGGACCTGCCAGCCGCCCCCGCGCGGTCTTGCTCCTGCGCCCCGGTCGTGAGAATCTTGTAGACGGCTCAGTCGGGCCACCACCGCCTCAGTACCCCCGGAGGATATGTTCATGGCCAAGGCTCTTGTCGGCTACCTGGGCGGCTCCGACCCCCGGGTGACCGCCCGCCTCGCTCGTGAGAACCAGCTCCTTCGTCAGCGGATCGCTGACCTCGAAGCTGCCGCACTTCGTCTCCATAAGGAGAACGACGCTCTGGCCGCCATGGTCAGTGAGTCTGCCGACGAGGTGCTCGAGCTCGCTTGACCGGTGGCCGGGTGGCCGCCGTACCGGAGCACCCGGACCGGGTCGCGACACGCGACCCCGGGTCTGTCTGTGTCCGCCGCATGGACGTACTCTCGACGTGCCGCTTCCCCCGGCGGGCGTCCGCCTAGGATGCCTGCTTGCAGGCCTTCGCCTGTCACTAGGCGTGACCGTGCAGTGCCGGACCGAGGAGCCCCGAGTTGTACCTGAAGAGCCTGACCCTGAAGGGGTTCAAGTCCTTCGCCTCTGCGACCACGCTCCAGCTCGAGCCCGGGATCACCTGCATCGTCGGTCCGAACGGCTCGGGCAAGTCCAACGTCGTCGACGCCCTCGCCTGGGTGATGGGTGAGCAGGGAGCCAAGTCGCTACGCGGCGGCAAGATGGAGGACGTCATCTTCGCCGGTACGGCGGGTCGACCCCCGCTGGGCCGTGCCGAGGTGCTGCTGACCATCGACAACGCCGACGGCGCGCTCCCGATCGAATACGCCGAGGTCACGATCAGCCGGACGATGTTCCGCAACGGCGGGTCCGAGTACGCGATCAACGGCACCTCGTGCCGTCTGCTCGACGTCCAGGAGCTGCTTAGCGACTCCGGCATCGGCCGCGAGATGCACGTGATCGTCGGCCAGGGGCAGCTCGACTCGATCCTGCGGGCGACACCGGAGGAGCGCCGCGGCTTCATCGAGGAGGCCGCCGGCGTTCTCAAGCACCGCAAGCGCAAGGAGAAGGCGCTCCGCAAGCTCGATTCCACCGACGGCAACCTGACTAGGCTCTCCGACCTGCTCTCCGAGATCCGCCGTCAGCTGACCCCGCTGGGCCGCCAGGCGGAGGTTGCCCGGCGGGCGCAGACCGTGCAGGCGGACCTGCGCGACGCGCGTGCCCGGCTGATGGCCGACGACCTGGCGACGGCCCAGGTGGCGCTGCGCCAGGAGCTTGCCGACGAGAGCATTCTGGTCGCGAAGAGGGTCGAGGTGGAGGCCGAGATCGCTGCCACCCGCGAGGCCGAGGCGCAGCTCGAGGCCGCGCTGCGCGAGGACCTCCCGGCACTGGCCCGGGCCCAGGAGACCTGGTTCGGTCTCTCGGGGCTGCGCGAGCGTCTGCGCGGGACCGCCAGCCTCGCAGCCGAGCGGGTCCGCAACGCTGCCACCGAGCCCGACGTGCCGGCCGGTCGTGATCCTGCTGAGCTCGAGGCCGAGGCCGAACGCGTCCGCGGCGAGGAGGCCGGGATTGCCGTCGAGGTCGAGCAGAACCGGACCGGGCTGGACACGGCAGTTTCTGCGCGCCAGGCTGCCGAGGTCGCCTTCGGCGAGGAGGAGCGCCGGATCGCCGGCCTCCAGCGCGCTGCTGCCGACCGCCGGGAGGGTCTCGCCCGGCTGCACGGACAGGTGAACGGCCTGCGGAGTCGCGCTGCCGCTGCCGAGGACGAGGTCGCCCGCCTTGCCGAGGCGCGCGCCGAAGCCGTCGCCCGGGTCGAGAAGGCCCAGCACAGTTTCACCTCCCTGGAGTCTCGGATCGCCGGACTGGACGCCGGTGAGGAGGGCCTGGACGCCGAGCACGAGGGCGCCAGCAGCCTGCTCGCCGACATCGAGGACCGTCTCGCCAAGATGCGTGCCGAAGCCCAACAGGCCGACCGTGACCGCGGCGCCCTGGCAGCTCGCAAGGAGGCTCTCGAGCTCGGCCTGAATCGCAAGGACGGTGCCGGGGCCCTGCTCGCGGCCACCGGCTCGGTCTCCGGCCTGCTCGGCTCCGTGGCGGCGCTGCTCGACGTACGCAGCGGCTACGAGACGGCGGTGGCCGCCGCGCTGGGTGGCGCTGCCGATGCGGTCGCGGTCAGCAGCCTGGACGCCGCCATCTCCGCGATCGGGCACCTCAAGACCGACGATCTCGGGCGTGCGGGCATCCTTCTCGGCGGCGCGGCCGTCGACGACAGCACCTGGCCCGGGCTCGGGGCCGGTGCCGTCTACGCCATCGACGTGGTCGAGTGCCCCGCGGACCTGCGCCCAGCGCTGGCGCGACTGCTGCACAAGGTCGCGGTAGTCGAGGACCTCGCCGCAGCCAAGGCACTGGTCGCCGAGGTCCCTGATGTCACCGGGGTCACGATGGACGGCGACGTCCTCGGCGCGCACTTCGCCGCGGGCGGATCCTCCAGCCTGCCGAGCCTGATCGAGGTCCAGGCGGCCGTGGATGAGGCGACTGAGTCGCTGACCCGCGCGAACCACGAGCTGGACCGGCTGACCTTCTCGCTCAGTGCCCTCGAGAACGAGCGGGCCGACGCGGCCGGTCGTGTCGACGTCGCGCTCGCCAAGCTGCACGAGTCCGACGCCGCCCTGGCGGCCGTGGCCGAGGAGCTAGGCCAGTACGGCTCGCAGGCCCGCTCAGCCAAGGCCGAGGCCGCCCGGCTCGAGCAGGCCATCCTCGGCGCGCAGGAGTCGCACACCTCGGACCTGGCCGGTCTGGCCGAGCTGGAGACCCGGCTCGTCGCCGCCCAGGAGGCTCCGGACGCCGAGCCCGACACGACCGCCCGCGAAGAGCTCGGCGAGGCGGCCCGCCTCGCCCGGGCAGCGGAGATGGACGCCCGCCTGGCGCTGCGGACCACGGAGGAGCGAGCTCGCGCCCTGCACGGCCGCGCCGACAGCCTGGTGGCGCAGGCCCAGGCCGAGCGCGACGCGCGGGCCAAGGCCATCGCTCGCCGGGAGCGGTTAATCCGCGAAGGTGAGGTCGCCGAGGCGGTCACCCGCGGTGTCGCGATCGTGCTGGCGCGCCTGGAGGAGTCCGTCGAGCTTGCTGCCGCTCAGCGCACCCGGGTCGAGCAGGGCCGGGTCGGCCGCGAGCAGGACCTGGTCGCGGCACGCGAAAAGCTCCGCGCACTCGGGACCACCCTGGACGAGCTGGTGAACTCGGTGCACCGCGACGAGATGGCCCGCACCGAGCAGCGCCTGCGGATCGAGCAGCTGGAGGAGAAGGCGCTCGAGGACCTGGGCCTGGACGCCGCCGCGCTCGTCGCCGAGTACGGCCCCGACCAGCTGGTGCCTTTCGTCGGTGAGGTGGGCCAGGGCGAGCAGACGCCGGAGCCTGCGGCGTATGACCGCGAGGCGCAGGCCAAGCGACTCCGCTCGGCCGAGCGTGCCCTGGCGCAGCTCGGCCGGATCAACCCCCTTGCGCTGGAGGAGTTTTCCGCCCTCGAGGAACGGCACAAGTTCCTCACCGAGCAGCTCGAAGACCTCCGCCGTACCCGCCGGGACCTGCTGGACATCGTGAAGGAGGTCGACGAGCGGGTCGAGCAGGTCTTCACCGAGGCCTACGCCGACGTGACCAAGGCCTTCGACGAGACCTTCGGCCGGCTCTTCCCCGGTGGCGAGGGCAAGCTCGTCCTGACCGACCCGGACAACATGCTGACGACCGGTATCGAGGTCGAGGCCCGTCCGGCCGGCAAGAGGGTCAAGCGGCTCTCGCTGCTCTCTGGCGGTGAGCGTTCGCTGGTGGCCGTCTGCTTCCTGTTCGCGCTCTTCAAGGCCCGTCCATCGCCGTTCTACATCCTCGACGAGGTCGAGGCTGCGCTCGACGATACGAACCTTGGGCGCCTGCTGGAGATCTACGAAGAGCTCCGGACTCACTCCCAACTCCTGGTGATTACCCACCAGAAGCGCACCATGGAGGTCGGCGACGCGCTGTACGGCGTTTCGATGCGGGGCGATGGTGTCTCGGCCGTGATCAGCCAGCGGCTCCGCGAGAGCGAGACTGCGTGAGGGTCGAGACGGGCGCAGAACGCCCCCCGCAGGTACCGGGTCGTCCGGTTCGTGCCGATTACGTCGCCTGGCGTCTGGCGACCAGTCGGTGGCGTGACGACGACGCGTACGGGCACCTGAACAACGCGACGTACTACGAGCTGTTCGACACGGCGGTGAACGCCCACCTTTACGAGGCCACCGGGCTCGACATCCGGTCGCTGCCGCAGATCGGCGTGGTGGCGGAGACCGGCTGCCGCTACTTCCGCGAGATCGGTTTTCCGCAGCCGATCGAGATGGGCCTGGTCGTCGACAAGGTCGGGACGTCGTCGATCATCTACCGGATCGGCCTGTTCCAAGGCGGCTCGGGGGAGTCCGACGAACAGGCCGCCGCCGAGGGCCGCTTCGTGCACGTGTACGTCGACAACACCGACCCGGCGCGCCCCGCCACCCCGATGCCCGACGTCATTCGGGACGCGGTCACCCCGTTGTTGCGCTGATCACACCGGCCGCTACGCGATTGAGTATTTCCCTGCCGGGGTAGCAGAGTGGCACCTCGTCCAACTCGTGGAAGGTCCTCTCGGATGCTGTGGATGCTCGTCGCCATGCTGGTGACCCTGGCCGTGGCTGGGGTCGTGGTGGCCTACGTGGCTTTCCCGCACCGCGGCGAAGACCTCCCGGGGGCACCCTGGCTGGGCGAGGCGATGAAGCGCGGCGTCGACGCGCTGCCGACCCTCGAGGACACCGAGCCCCGAGGCTGAGATGGTGCACGACGACCGGTGAGCCGGTGGCTCGTCGTGCTCTGGTTGGATTGAGGCATGGGAACGACTGAGTACCTCGCGCTGGCCGGTGCGATCGCGCTCGTCGCGATCGCGGCCCTTGTCGGACTGGTCGGGACGCGGCGCCGGTCTGCGAAGCCTCCGGTAGCGACCCTGCCGGACACCGCCGCGATCGGCACCGACGGGGAGCCGACCGAGGACACCGGGGGCGACGCGGGTGCCGGGCTGACCGCATCGCCGTCGACGACGACCCTCGAACGACCCGAGGGGTCGGCCAGCCGCCTGGTGCGGCTGCGGCAGCGCCTCGCCGGGTCCCAGGGCGGTCTCGGCCGGGGCCTGCTGGCCCTGCTCTCCCGCGACCGGCTCGACGAGGACACCTGGGAGCAGCTCGAGGACATCTTGTTGACTGCGGACGTCGGGGTCGGTCCGACCACCGAGCTCGTCGACCGGCTGCGCGCCCGGCTGCGGATCGAGGGGACCGCGGCGTCTGAGGCGCGCGAGGTCCTGCGCGAGGAGCTGCTGGCCCTGGTCGACCCCACAATGGACCGGCGCCTTCGGCTGGAGGCGCCGGCTGGTTCCACCGGCCCTGCCGTCGTGCTGATCGTGGGCGTCAACGGCGCCGGCAAGACCACCTCGGTCGGCAAGATCGCCCGGGTCCTGGTCGCCGAGGACCGCACCGTGCTGATGGGTGCCGCCGACACCTTCCGTGCCGCCGCGACCGAGCAGCTCTCCACCTGGGGCCAGCGGGTCGGTGTCGAGGTCGTCGCCGGACCTGAGGGCAGCGACCCCGCGAGCGTCGCGTACGAGGCGGTCCGCACGGGTGCGGAGCGTGGCGTCGACGTGGTGCTGATCGACACGGCGGGCCGGCTGCAGAACAAGGCCGGCCTGATGGACGAGCTCGGCAAGGTCAAGCGGGTCATCGAGAAGCAGGTACCGGTCAGCGAGGTGCTCCTGGTCCTCGACGCCACCACCGGTCAGAACGGTCTGGTGCAGGCTCGGGTGTTCAGCGAGGTCGTGGACGTCACCGGCATCGTGCTGACCAAGCTCGACGGCTCGGCAAAGGGGGGCATCGTGGTGGCGGTCCAGCGCGAACTGGGAGTGCCGGTCAAGCTGGTCGGTCTGGGCGAAGGTCCTGACGACCTGGCGCCGTTCGACCCGTTGGAGTTCGTCAACGCGCTGCTCGGCGAGTGAGGCCCTAGGCCTGGATGCCCCGCATCAGGAAGTCGATCATGTCCTCGACCTCGTCGACTCCGGGGATCGGGCCGTTCACGATCGAGCGGAGCACGAGCAGGCCACCGAACCAGCTGACGGCCAGCGCGATGTTGAAGTCCGGGCGTAGCTCGCCGCGCTCGATCCCGCGCTCGAAGACGACCCGCGAGGCCGCCTCCTGGGCATGGTGGGCGCCGAGGTACAGGTTGGCGACGCGTTCGTCGCGCAGCGACTCCGAGACGCTCATCCGCAGGTAGGCCAGGCCCGCCTCGGAGGAGCCGAACTCCAGGCCGTTGGTGAAGGCTTCGCGAAGGTCGCCCCGGATGCTGCCGGTGTCTGGGATCGGGAACTCACTGTTGTAAAGCTGCTCGAGCGCGGCGTAGGCAAGATCCTCCTTGCCAGCCCACCGACGGTAGACCGTGGCCTTGCCGGCCTTCGCGGTCGCCGCCACCTCGTCGACAGTCATGTTGTCGAACCCGTGCTTGAGGATCAGCTCCGCGGCTGCCGCCAGGATGCGTTCGTCGGCGGTCGCGTCACGGGGTCGCCCCTTACGCCGGGGCAGAGGTGCCTGCAGCGGTTCGGCGGAGGCACGGGACTCAGACACACGCCAAACGTAGGACCGCTCGAAGCGGTTCGGAAGTGAAACGCCGACATTGGAACTGGGACATGTTTCTCCTTCCCGGGCCGTGACTTTTTGGCCACTCTCGCGTGCAGTCGGCGAAATCGAGGTGAATTCCGCCGAAACCGGCTGCGGCGGCTGCTGGGACCGAGAATCGGAGTTCACGTGTTCGTAACACGACCTCGCAAGGTGTCACGCAATCGAAACGGCTCCGGCGGGGTCGCGAAACCTCCACCGATGATCCTTCTGGCGACAACGTGGCCCGCCCGGCCCGACGTAGACGTCCGGCCGAGGCGCCCGCTGCGTGCCAAGCAGTCTCACCACTGGAGGTCCGATGGACGGCTACTACGCCTTTATGCTCGTCGCAACACTGCTGGTGCTGATGATGACAACACCAGCCCTCGCGCTCTTCTACGGCGGCATGAGCCGCTCCAAGTCCGTACTCAACATGATGATGATGTCGTACATCTCGATGGCGATCGTCGGCATCGTGTACGTACTCTGGGGCTGGTCGATGTCGTTCGCCGACGGGTTCAGCGGTGACGGCCGGATCCTTCCGGAGAAGCCCTTCGACCTCTTCGCCCTCGAGGGCGTGACGTCGGAGAACTACATCTACGTGATGTTCCAGCTGACCTTCGCGGTGATCACTGCTGCGCTGATCAGCGGCGCGATCGCCGACCGGGTCAAGCTGTCCTCGTGGGTGATCTTCCTTCCGCTGTGGGTCACGCTGTCCTACTTCCCGCTGGCCCACATGGTCTTCGGCGGCGGCCTGATCGGTGTCGAGATCGGTGCGCAGGACTATGCCGGAGGCACCGCGGTCCATATCAACGCCGGTGTCGCCGGCCTGGTGCTGGCGCTGATCGTCGGCAAACGGGTCGGGTTCGGCCGCGAGCCGATGAAGCCGCACAACCTGACGCTGACCATGATCGGCGCCGGTCTGCTCTGGGTCGGCTGGTACGGCTTCAACGTCGGCTCGATCGTGCTCTCCGCCGACTCGCTGGCCAGCGAGGACGCGCTGACCGCTCAGTTCTTCTCCGAGACCGGCCGGACGTTCACCAACACCACGCTGGCCACCATGGCCGCAGTCTTGGGCTGGTTGCTGATCGAGCGGATCCTGCACGGCAAGGCGACCACCCTCGGTGCGGCGTCCGGCATCGTGGCGGGTCTGGTCGCCATCACCCCGGCCTGTGGCGCGGTGAACATCTCCGGTGCGATCGCCATCGGTGCGATCGCCGGGGCAGTCTGCGCCTGGGCGGTCGGCCTGAAGTACCGGATCGGGCTGGACGACTCGTTCGACGTCGTCGGTGTCCACCTGGTCGGCGGCATTATCGGCACGCTGCTGATCGGCTTCTTCTCCACCTCGGACGGAGCCGCCGGCATCGACGGTCTGTTCTACGGCGGCGGCTGGGGGTCACTGGGTGACCAGGCGGCCGGTGCGGGGATCGCGATCCTGTGGTCCGGTGCCGCCACCGCGATCATCGGTCTGGCGATCAAGTACACGATCGGCTGGCGGATCACCGAGGAGAACGAGATCGACGGCATCGACTTCGCCGAGCATGGCGAGTCCGCCTACGACCTGGCTTCCTCCTCCAGCGGCGTCAGCTCGTCGGTCTTCACCACCAAGGAAGGTGCACACGCATGAAGCTCGTGACTGCGGTGATCAAGCCGCACAAGTGGGAAGAGGTTCGTGAGGCTCTGGAGACCTTCGGCGTGACCGGTATGACGGTCAGCGAGGTCAGCGGCTACGGCCGGCAGAAGGGCCACACCGAGGTCTACCGCGGTGCGGAGTACGACATTGCCCTGGTGCCGAAGATCCGGATCGAGATCGTCGTCGACGGCGGCGATGTCGACGACGTCGTCGGGATCGTCGTGAAGGCCGCGCAGACCGGTCGGATCGGCGACGGCAAGGTCTGGGTCTCCTCGATCGACAGCGTGATCCGGGTCCGTACCGGTGACCGTGACGAGGCGGCCATCTGATCCCGGCTCCTGGAGCTCCAGGTTCAGTGAGCGGCCCGTAACACGGCCGTAACAAATCCGGCGGGTGCGCAACATGGTTGAAACATGCTGCGCGCCCGCTGGAAACCTGCCCCCGTGAGGGTGGGCGACCATGAGCTCACCACTCCTCACCTCCCTGGTTGCCGAGGTCGACACCGGCAACACCGCCTGGCTCCTCGCCTCCGCGGCCCTGGTCATGTTGATGGCACCGGGGCTGGCGCTCTTCTACGGCGGCATGGTCCGCTCGAAGAGCGTCCTGAACATGATCATGATGGTCTTCGGTGCTCTCGCCGTGGTCAGCATCGTCTGGGTGCTGGTCGGCTACTCGGTTGCCTTCGGCGACGACGTGGTCGGCGGCCTCTTCGGCGACCCGTTCCAGTACCTCGGCTTCCGGGACATGCTGCCGCAGGTGATGGACGGAACCGGGTTGCCGGTGCCGTTGTTCGCGATCTTCCAGGGCCTGTTCGCCGTGATCACCTGTGGCCTCGTCGCCGGCGCGATCGCGGACCGGACGAAGTTCGGGACCTGGCTCGTCTTCGCGGCGATCTGGACGGTGCTGGTCTATGCCCCGATCGCGCACTGGATCTTCGACTTCAGTGCCGGGGAGCACGTCGGCGGCTGGATGGCCAACGAGCTCAAGGCGCTCGACTTCGCCGGTGGCACCGCGGTCGAGATCAACTCCGGTGCCTCGGGCCTGGCCGTAGCTCTGGTCCTGGGCAAGCGCATCGGATTCGGTCGTGAGCCGATGAAGCCGCACAACCTGACCCTGGTGATGCTCGGCGCCGGTCTGCTCTGGTTCGGCTGGTTCGGCTTCAACGCCGGTTCCGCGCTGGCGGCCGGCAGCACCGCCTCGATCGTCTTCGTGAACACCCTGATGGCCGGCTGCACCGGCTGCCTGGCCTGGCTCCTTGTCGAGCGGATCCGCGACGGGCATGCCACCTCGTTCGGCGCAGCGTCCGGTGTCGTGGCCGGCCTGGTCGCGATCACCCCCGCTTGCGGGGCGGTCACGCCCCTCGGAGCGATGGCAGTGGGAGCCGTGGCCGGCCTGCTCTGCGCGGTCGCCATCGGCTGGAAGTACCGTTTCGGATACGACGACTCGTTGGACGTCGTGGGCGTGCACCTGGTCGGCGGTCTGGTCGGCACCCTGCTGATCGGACTGCTGGCCACCACCGACGTCACCTCGGTCGACGGGCTCCTGTACGGCGGCGGTCTCGACCAGCTCGGCCGCCAGGTGGTGGCCTGCCTGGCCACGTTCGGCTACGCGTTCGTCGCCTCCGGCCTGATCGCGCTCGCCCTCGACCGGACCATCGGGTTCCGGGTCGCGGAAGACGACGAGGCCACCGGCCTCGATCTCGTCATCCACGCGGAGACGGCGTACGACCTGCACGCGGCGACCGGTGGGGCAAGACCGCACCTGGGTGGCAGTGGTGGCAGTCTTCTCGACAGGAACGAGTGAAGGAGCCGACATGAAGCTGGTGACCGCGGTGATCAAGCCGCACAAGTGGGAGGACGTCCGCGCCGCCCTTGAGACCGTCGGTGTGACCGGGATGACGGTCAGCGAGGTGAGCGGCTACGGCCGGCAGAAGGGCCACACCGAGGTCTACCGCGGTGCGGAGTACGACATCGCCCTGGTACCGAAGGTGCGGCTGGAGATCGTCGTCGACGACGGTGACGTGGACGCCATCGCCGCGGCGATCGTGACCGCCGCCAAGACCGGCCAGATCGGCGACGGCAAGGTGTGGGTCTCTCCGATCGACTCCGTCGTCCGGGTCCGTACCGGTGACCGGGACGAACAGGCGATCTGATCTGATCCAGCCGTGAGCGCCGACCAGAGAGCCGAACGCGCCCGCGCGGCCGACACCCTGTGTCAGGAGGCGTTCTCCTCGGTGGGCTGTCCCGACGTGGGCGTCGCTCTCGTCGCCGTGGGGGGCTACGGGCGCGAGGAGCTCGCGCCCTTCAGTGACCTCGACGTCGTCCTGGTGCACGACCCGGAGGTCGTCGTGGGGGACTGGGCCGGCCAGGTCTGGTACCCGCTGTGGGACTCGGGGGCCAACATCGACCACGCGGTCCGCTCCTTCGACCAGGTCGCCGAGCAGGCGGCTGCCGACCTCAAGGTCGCTCTGGGCCTGCTCGACCTTCGGCACCTCGCGGGCGACCCCAACCTGACCCTGCGGCTGCGCACCGCGATCCTCGCGTCCTGGCGCCGTAGCGCCAAGGACCGGCTGCCGGAGCTGCACGAGCTGGTCCGGGACCGGAACCGGCTGCTCGGCGAGCTTGCGCACGTCTCGGTGCCCGACATCAAGGAAGCCACCGGAGGGCTGCGCGATGCTGTGGTGCTCAAGGCTCTGATGGCGACCTGGCTCGTCGACGTGCCGCACGGCGAGCTCGAGGGCTGTCGGCAGGCGCTGCTCGACGTCCGGGACGCCCTGCACGACGTCGCCGGCCGCGGCACCGACCGGATCTCGCCGGAGTACTGGGCGGACATGGCGCCGCTGCTCGAGCTCCCCGACGCCTCCGCAGTCCAGAAGCACGTCCGCGGCCTGGGGCGCCGACTGACCCACCTCTCCCGACTGACCTGGCGACGGGTTGACGCCGTCCTGCGCCGGCCTGCCAAGAGTCCGGCGATGCGCAGGCCGCAGCTGAGCTCGATCGGGAACGGTCTGGCCGTCGCGTACGAAGAGGTTGTACTGGACCGCGACGCCCGAGGGTCGACCGACCCGCTGCTGCTGCTCCGTGCCGCCGCCGAGGCCGCCGAGCGCGACCTGGTTCTCGAGCCGTCGACGACTGCGCGCCTGCTCGCGGCGGGTCCGCCGATCCCGGTCCCGTGGCCCGCCGAGGCCCGCGACCTGCTGGTCCGGCTGCTGGCGGCCGGTCGGGGCCTGCTCCCGGTCTGGGAAACCCTCGACGAGACCGGTGCGCTGGCCAGGATCCTGCCCGAGTGGGAACGCGTGCGCCTCCTTCCGCACGCCTCGGTGGTGCACCGCTTCACCGTCGACCGACATCTGGTCGAGACCTGCATCGAGGCCTCCACCCTGATCCGCCGGGTCTCCCGCCCGGACGTGCTGATGGTCGCGGCGTTGCTGCACGACATCGGCAAGGGTCAGGCCACCGAGCACTGCGCCGCCGGCGAGCCGATCGCCCGCGAGATCGCGACCAGGATCGGTTTCGACGCACGCGAGACCGAGCTGATCGCAGGCCTGGTCCGGTGGCACCTGCTGCTGCCCGAGACGGCGACCACCCGCGACCCCGAGGATCCGGCGACCGTCGAGCTGGTCACCCGGCGGATCCGCGACCGCGAGGAGCTCGAGCTGTTGGCGGCGCTCACCGAGGCCGATGCCCGGGCCACCTCGGAGAAGGCGTGGACGACCTGGCGTGCGTCGCTGATCAAGAGCCTGGTCCGGCGGGCCTCGGTCGAGCTGACTGAGAACCTCACGTTCGAGGACGCGCCGCGCTCGGTCGACGTACCGGCGAACATTCGTGCCGATCCGTCCAAGGTCGCGGTCACCCTCGCCGAGACTGCGGACGGGTCAACCGTCACGGTGATGTCCGGCGACCGGATCGGCTTGCTGGCGGACGCGGCGGCGACGCTCGCCCTCCAGCGGGTCTCGGTCCGGGGTGCCCGAGCGTGGACGGAGGGCGGCATCGGGATCTCGCAGTGGCAGGTGCCGCGGACCGGTCTGGACGCCGCGCTGCTGCGTGAGCGTCTGGAATCCATCGTCGACGGCGTTGTGGACCCTGCCGATCGGCTCCGGCCCGACGGGTCCTCCTCGCTCGCACCAATCGCGGTGGTTCACCCGGACGCTTCGGACCGTGCCACCGTGATCGAGGTCCGGGCCGCGGACCGGCCGGGTGTGGTCTACCTGGTCTGCGCTGCGCTCGCCGGTCTCAACCTCACCGTCTCCTCGGCCCACGTCGACACCCTCGGCCCCCAGGCGGTCGACGTCTTCTACGTCCGAGATGCCGAAGGGGCCGCGCTCACCGAGATCAGCGCCGGTGCGGCGGCCGCCGCGATCCGGGACGCCCTCAGTCCTCCGGTCGGGTCCTGACCGACCGGCGGGGGCAGTTCGAGGGGTGAACTAGGGTGGGCCGCGCGCAGTTCTGACGTATCGACACCGAGGACCGTCTTGTTCACCACCCTTTCCGACCGCCTGTCCGAGAGCTTCAAGAGCCTTCGCGGCAAGGGCCGGCTCTCCGAAGCCGATATCGACGCCACCGCACGCGAGATCCGTCTCGCGTTGCTGGAGGCGGACGTCGCGCTGCCCGTGGTCAAGGACTTCGTCGCTGCCGTCAAGGAGCGCGCCCGGGGTGCCGAGGTCAGCGGTGCACTGAACCCGGCGCAGCAGGTCATCAAGATCGTCAACGAGGAGCTCGTCGGGATCCTCGGCGGTGAGACCCGGCGGCTCCGGTTCGCGAAGACGCCGCCCACGGTGATCATGCTCGCCGGTCTCCAGGGCGCCGGAAAGACGACGCTGGCCGCCAAGCTCGCGCTCTGGCTCAAGAGCCAGGACAAGTCGCCGCTGCTGGTCGCCGCGGACCTGCAGCGGCCCAACGCCGTCCAGCAGCTCCAGGTCAACGGCGAACGTGCCGGGGTCACCGTCTTCGCCCCCGAGCCGGGCAACGCTCAAGGAGTCGAGCACGGTGGGGACCCGGTCGCCGTCGCGCGGGCCGGCGTCGAAGAGGCTCGGCGGACCCTGCACGACGTGGTCATCATCGACACCGCCGGCCGTCTGGGCATCGACGAGGAGCTGATGGCCCAGGCCATCGGTATCCGGGACGCGGTCAACCCCGACGAGGTCCTCTTCGTCGTGGACGCGATGATCGGGCAGGACGCGGTGAACACCGCGCAGGCCTTCCTCGACGGTGTCGGGTTCGACGGTGTCGTTCTCACCAAGCTCGACGGGGACGCCCGCGGTGGTGCGGCGCTCTCGATCGCGAAGATGACCGGCAAGCCGGTGATGTTCGCCTCGAACGGCGAGAAGCTCACCGACTTCGACCTCTTCCACCCCGACCGGATGGCCTCGCGCATCCTGGACATGGGTGACCTGCTCACCCTGATCGAGCAGGCCGAGAAGACCTTCGACCAGGACCAGGCACTCAAGGCCGCGCAGAAGCTGACCGGCCAGGGCGGGGAGTTCACCCTCGACGACTTCCTCCAGCAGATGCAGCAGGTGCGCAAGCTCGGCTCGATGTCGAAGATCCTCGGCATGCTGCCCGGTATGGGCCAGATGCGCGAGCAGCTGGAGAACTTCGACGAGCGCGAGATCGACCGCATCCAGGCCGTCATCCAGTCGATGACCCCGGCCGAGCGGGCCAACCCGAAGATCATCGACGGCTCGCGCCGCGCGCGCATCGCCAAGGGCTCGGGCCGCGTGGTCGCCGACGTCAACCAGCTCGTCGACCGGTTCTTCGAGGCCCGCAAGATGATGATGCAGATGGCCCGTGGCGGCGGGATGCCCGGCATGCCGGGGATGCCCGGGATGCCCGGCGCCGGCAAGCGCTCGAAGCAGAAGGCCGCGCCCAAGAAGGGCAAGGGCGCCAA
>JBKJHX010000023.1:0-65731 GCA_046598855.1 Marmoricola sp.
TGCGTGCCGGTCGTACAGCTCGCGCATGGCGGCGCTGTCCCCGTCACCGGCGGCCCGGACCAGCTCGGCATCGCCTCGCTGGTCCGGTCCTGTTCCCGGCTGGAACTGCCTCATGACTTCACTGTCGCATCGAGCCCCTGCTTTGGTTCCCGGCCCGAAATCGGTCTAGCCCGCGAGGGTCGCTGACAAAACCCGTTGTCCGTCCAGAACCTCCGACGTAACGTGGTCGCACACGGAAAGGAGGTGGTCCTAGAAATGCATTCTTCCAGGACAAGTGAGGTGGCTGCTAGCTAGCAGCGCCCAGCCCCTTGTGGGGCAGTCGCCGGTGCTGCCGGCGAATCCGAAGCAGTCACCCGACCCGCAGGCGAACCGGTAGTCCACCGGTCACGGTCCATCCGGCCCGACGCCTGCGGGTCGTCTGCATGTCAGGGCGGTGACCCCTCTCACAACTGGTTGTGTCCGGCAACTAACTAGTTGCAGAATGCAACCATGAATTCCACAGATCCCGCCTCGGTCGACGGCGCCTCACCGGTGGGGGGCGGCGGCCCGATGTCCCACCGTCAGGTCATGGAGGCGCTCTCGGGCCTCCTACTGGCCATGTTCGTTGCGATGCTCTCGAGCACTGTCGTGACCAACGCGCTGCCGAGCATCGTCACCGACCTCGAGGGCAGCCAGTCCGGCTACACCTGGGTGGTGGTGGCCACCCTGCTCACGATGACCGCCTCGACCCCGATCTGGGGCAAGCTCGCGGATCTGTTCGACAAGAAGGTGCTGGTCCAGTCGGCCCTGGTCATCTACGTCGTCGGCTCCCTGATTGCCGCGACCGCCCCGTCGATGGGTGTCCTGATCGGCGCGCGGGCATTTCAGGGACTCGGTGTCGGGGGACTGACCGCCTTGGTCCAGGTCGTCATCGCCTCGATGGTCACGCCACGCGAGCGCGGCCGGTACTCCGGCTACATCGGTGGCACCTTCGCCCTCGCGACCGTCAGCGGGCCACTGATCGGCGGCGTGCTGGTGGACGCTCCCGGGCTGGGCTGGCGCTCCTGCTTCTACGTCGGCATCCCGATCGCCGCGATCGCCTTCGTCGTGCTCCAGAAGACCCTGCGCCTCCCCGTCGTTCGGCGCGAGGTGAGCATCGACTACCTCGGCGCCGGGCTGATCGCCGGTGGCGTCTCGACCTTGCTGGTCTGGGTGTCGCTGGCCGGGAACGACTTCGCGTGGGCCTCGGGCACCAGCTACCTGCTGGTCGGCCTCGGAGTCGTGCTGCTCGCCGTCGCGGTCTACGTCGAGGCGAAGGTCGCCCGTGAGCCGATCATCCCGATCCACCTGTTCGCCGACCGCACCACCAGCCTCGCAGTGACGGCCAGCGTCTTCGTCGGTGTCGCCATGTTCGGCGCGACCGTCTACCTCTCGCAGTACTTCCAGATCGCCCGAGGGATGTCGCCCACCCACGCCGGCCTGATGTCGATCACGTTGGTCGGCGGTCTGCTGCTCTCGAGCATCGTCAGCGGCCGGGTGATCACCGCGACCGGCCGATGGAAGCGGTTCCTGGTCGGGGGGATGGTGGCCGTCGTCCTCGGGCTGTTCCTCCTCAGCTCGATCGACGACCGCACCCCGCTTGTCGTGGTCGGCCTGTTCATGGTCGTGCTCGGCATCGGGTTGGGCTCGACGATGCAGAATCTGGTGCTCGCCGTTCAGAACAACGCTGCCGAGTCGGACATCGGTGCGGCCAGCGCGGTGGCTACCTTCTTCCGCTCGATGGGCGGCTCGATCGGGGTTTCCGCGCTCGGCGCGCTGCTCAGTGCCCAGGTCGCCGACAAGGTCACTACTGGCTTGGCCGGCCTGGGGATCACCAGTACCGGCCACCGCAGCCACGAGATCCCCGATCTCGGCGCCCTGCCGGGGCCGGTGCGTGCCGTGTACGAGAACGCCTTCGGAGCCGCGACCGGTGAACTCTTCCTGGTCACGGCGCCGTTCGCAGTCCTGGCCCTGGTGGCAGTCCTGTTCATCACCGAGGTCCCGCTGCGCACCACCCTGTCCACGGCCGAGGCGCCGGTCGATCCGGTCGCCGACGAGTCCGCGGATCCTGACGCGTTGAGGACCCGACGATGACGGCCGGTCGCGCTGAGCGCATCGAGGCGTTGGAGCACGAGCTCGCGATGTTGCTGCGGCGGGTTCGCCGGCAGATTGGAGAGCGAGCGGTCGCTGTCCACCCCGATCTCAACCCCACGTCGTACTCGCTGCTCATCCTGCTCGCCGACCACGGGCCGCGACGTGCCTCTGACCTGGCCGAGATCTTCTCCCTCGACAAGGGCGCGGTGAGCCGGATCGTGCAGCACCTGGAGTCCCTCGGGCTCCTCGATCGGGCTCCGGACCCTCGGGACGGGCGGGCCTCGATCCTGGCCGCCAGCGCCGCGGCCCTGAGTCGTCTCGACGATGCCCGGGCCCGCCGACGGGTCGTGCTTGAGTCCCGGCTGTCGGCTTGGACCCCGGAGGAGATCGGCGATCTCGCCGAAGGGCTGGCCAAGTACAACGTCGCCGTCCTGGAGGACCCGGCGGGCGTTTCCCACTAGCCGTGCAAACCGGACGGAACGGACATAGAGTTGTTCGGTGGACCAGAACGGGAGCAGCGGCACGGGCGCGACGAGCCTGCTCGAGGCCATGCTCTCGATCAGCGCCGGTCTGGACCTGCGCGACGGGCTGGACCGCCTGGTCAAGGCCTCCTGTGCGCTGACTGGGGCCCGCTACGGCGTCTTGGGCATCGTGGACGACGCGGGGGTGGTGGCCGACTTCGTGATTCACGGGGTCGACCAGGAGACGACCGAGCGGATCGCCTCGCTGCCGACCTGCATGGGGGTGATCGGCGTCCTCATCGAGGATCCGCGGCCGCTGCGCCTGCGCGATGTCGCCGACCACGCCCGGTCTATGGGTTTCCCTCCCAACCATCCGCCGATGACCTCGTTCCTCGGGGTCCCGGTCCTGGTCGACGGCCAGATCTACGGCAACCTCTACCTGACCGAGAAGCGCGGCGGTGCGCAGTTCACTGCCGATGACGAACGCCTGCTGCAGGCCCTGGCCCAGGCGGCCGGGTTCGTGATCGCGAACGCGCGGACCCAGGAGATCAGCGAGCGGCGCTTGCGGTGGCTGGAGTCCATCATCGCGCTGGGCCACGAGCTCCAGTACTCCGCCGACGCGACCCACGCGCTCAGCCAGGTCGCCATGCGCTTGCGCCGGGTCGCCGACGCCAGCCTGGTGGTGGTGGTCGAGAACCTCGACGAGATCTCCCTGGTGACCGCCGACAGCGGCGACGACTCCGAAATCTCGCTGTCGGGTCTGAACGCGGTGATCAGTGCCGCCGAGCCGGTTTTGGACAAGGCGGGCGACCTCAACGAGGTCACGGTGGTGTCGTACGCCGCCGGGCTCGCGCTCTGCGTGGTGCCGCTGCCGTCCCGGCTGGTCCCCGGTCACAGCCTCCTCGTCGTGGTTGAGGACCGGGAGGTCGGCGTGAGCGCGATCGACACCGGCCTGTTGGCGGCGTTCGGTGGCCAGGCCGCGCTCGCCCTCGACCGGACCCAGGGCCTGGTCGAGCGCCAGGCGCACATGCTCGTCGCCGACCGAGACCGGATCGCCCGGGACCTGCACGACACCGTCATCCAGCGACTGTTCGCCACTGCGTTACAGCTCCAGGGGCTGCGGCGCACCGCCCCGGAAGCAGACCTCCGCAACCGCCTCGACGAGGCGGTCGGTGAGCTGAGCACGACGATCAGGGAGATCAGGTCGACCATCTTCGAGCTCCGGCACGAGGGCAGTACGTCGCTCACGACGTCGATCCGGAGCCTGGTGCGCACCTACGTTCCGGTGCTCGGGTTCACCCCGTTCGTCAGGATGCGTGGTCAGGTCGATCTCGACGTCTCGCCGCAGATTGCGGACCACCTGATCGCGACCTTGCGCGAGTCGCTCTCCAACGTGGCGCGGCACGCCGAGGCTGACGCCTGCGTGGTCGAAATCGAGGTCGACACCGAGCAGGTCACACTCCGGGTCGCCGACAACGGCCAGGGGATCGGCGGGGCTGTTTGCGAGAGTGGCCTGGCGAACATCCGGACCCGGGCCCAGGAGCTCGGCGGCAGCTTCCGGATCGCGCCGGAGGAGCTGCGCGGAACGGTCCTGGAATGGGGTGTCCCCCTCACCCCAGGCTGACACCCCAGGCTGAGCGAGGCTCAGGCCTCGGGGAGCCAGACCTTCTTCGCCAGCAGGAGTCCGTCCCCGACGGGCAGCAGGACCGGGACCAAGGACTCGTGCTCGTTAACGACCCGGCACAGCTCGCGAATCGCTACCGTGTCGGGGTCGCGCTGAGCAGGGTCGCCGACCCGGTCGTGCCACAGTGCGTTGTCGAAGGCGACGACGCCGCCGGGCCGGAGCAGTCGGAGCGCCTCGGCGAGGTAGTCCGGGTACTCCTGCTTGTCGCCGTCGGCGAAGACGATGTCGTAGTGGCCGTCGGTGAGCCGGGGGAGCACCTCGAGCGCGGACCCGGGAATGAGCCGGGAGCGCTGGGCGGGGATCCCGGCTTCGACGAAGGTCTCTCGGGCCAGCCGCTGGTGCTCGGCCTCGGTGTCGACGGAGGTGAGGACGCCGTCGGGACGCATGCCCCGGAGCATCCAGAGGCCGGAGACCCCGGTCCCCGTCCCGATCTCGACGACGGCCCGGGCATCCAGGACCGAGGCGAGGAAGCGCAGTGCGGCTCCGGCGCCGGACCCGATCGGCGCTACGCCGACTTCTTCTGCTCGGGCACGGGCATTCGCCAGGACCGTGTCCTCGGCGACGTACTCCTCGGAGTAGGTCCAACTCGCAGGCTTCGGTGCGGTGACGATGACGCCCTCCTCGTGGTGTGCTTGGGGGGACTGTACCGCCGGAGATGGCCCTGATCGCGGGAACACTTCGGGCCCGGTGAGCGTTCTTGATCTCGAGGGATTGATCGCTATCCCTCAGTGCGGTCTCAGCCCGCTCTCAACTTCTGTTCTTAGCGTGGAGGTCCCACAAGCCGATGGTCCGTAGTCTCGAGACGAACCGCAGCACCGAGGAGCCCTCCATGAGCCAGCCCGTCACCGACCAGCAGGGTGCCGGCGTGCCGAGCTGGGACCAGATCGTCGCCGAGCACTCTGCCCGGGTCTACCGGCTCGCGTACCGGCTGACCGGCAACCCGTACGACGCTGAGGACCTCACCCAGGAGGTCTTCGTCCGGGTCTTCCGGTCGCTGCACACCTACACCCCGGGCACGTTCGAAGGCTGGATCCACCGGATCACCACCAACCTTTTCCTCGACCAGGCCCGCCGCAAGAGCCGGATCCGTTTTGACGCGCTCCCCGAGGACGCCGACAACCGGCTGCCGAGCACGGTGGCGGCGCCGGACGTCGCCTATCTCAGCCAGATGTTCGACGCCGACATCGAAACCGCCCTCGCCGCGCTCCCGCCCGACTTTCGCGCCGCGGTGGTGCTCTGCGATGTCGAGGGCCTCAGCTACGACGAGATCGCCGACGTGCTTGGCGTGAAGATGGGCACCGTCCGGTCGCGCATCCACCGGGGCCGTTCGATGCTCCGCAAGGCGCTCGCTCACCGTGCTCCTGCTCCGGGCCGGGTGCGTGTCTCCGGCCCCCAGTTCGCTGGTCGGGGCATCCTGTGACGGCGGCGTCGTGATCCTCAAGCTGAGCGGCCACATCGGGTCGAACGCTTCCGCACTCGTCGACGGCCAACTCTCGGCCGCCGAGGAGGAGCGAGCCTGGAGCCACATCCTCGGTTGTCCCGGCTGTCGTCGCCTGGTCGAGCGTGAGGGCTGGATCAAGCAACAGCTCGCGGGTCTGGGGCCGAGCCCGCTGGCGGCCCCCGCCGGCCTGCTGGGCTCGCTCTACGACGTCAATGCCTGGGCTGCTGTCGACGAGATCGAGCGGCGCTCGACCCGCCGCCGCACCGCAGTCGCGCTCGTCGGTGCCGGTTCGGTCAGTGTCGCCGTTCTGGCAATGATGGCGGTGACGTCGCCGCCGGCAGGACGGGGCGAGGTTCCCGGCAGGCCGAGCCCCGCGGTGATCGGCAACGGGCTGCCGGGCAACGCCCCGGGAACGGGCTTGAGCACGGACATCGAGAACGCCGCCTTCGGCGGTAGGTCAAGATAGGTACGTGAGCGACTCCGAGAACCCCGGACAAAGTCCTGGGCAGTTTCCCGTACGCACCCCTGACAGCGCCCCCGCGGACGGCCCTACCGGAGACGAGTCCGGCACCGAGTCCGGCACCGAGCAGTTCCCTGCCTCGGCGTACGAGCCGACCACCCCGTTGTACGAGCCCACCACCCCGTACGGCGCTTCGACCCAGCCCGCCGCGTACGGGAACCCCTACGGCACGCCGCAGCAGACCGGGGGCTCCTCGGCCGCGCCTGCCTACTTCCCGCTTCCCGCCGACCCGCCACCGACGCGGGCCCGCGTCGCCGGCTGGACCTGGCCGCTGATGGCCGTCCTGGCTCTGCTGCTCGGGATCGGCGGTGGATTCCTCGGCGGACGACTTGCCGAGGACGACTCCTCCGGGGGCGTGCTGCAGGTCGAGCGCCGAACGGCGCAACCGCTCCCGGCGGACAACGACAGCATCGCCGCAGTCGCCGAGGAGGTGCTGCCCAGTACGGTGCAGATCATCGCCGCGTTCAAAGGCAAGGACCTGGGGGCGGTCGGCTCCGGCTTCGTCTTCGACGAGCAGGGCCACGTCATCACCAACAACCACGTGATCGAGGATGCCGCCAAGGACGACGGGCCGATCGACGTCGTCGACTCCGCGGGGCAGCATCACAAGGCCACCGTGGTCGGACGCAGCCCGGTCTACGACCTCGCCGTCCTGAAGGTCGAGGGCATCGAGGACCTCAAGCCAGCTGCGCTCGGATCCGCCGACCAGATGCGGGTAGGGGAGATGGCGATCGCAGTCGGGTCCCCGCTGCGCTACTCGGCCTCGGTAACGGCTGGCATCATCAGCGCCAAGAACCGGCCGGTCAGCACCGGCGACGGTGACGACGCGTCGTACATCAATGCCATCCAAACCGACGCCGCGATCAACCCCGGCAACTCGGGCGGCCCGCTGGCCAACCTTCAGGGTGAGGTGATCGGGGTGAACTCGGCCCTGGCCTCTCTTGGTGCCGGCAGTTCGGACGAGGCGGGCAACATCGGCATCGGCTTCGCGATCCCGATGGAGCAGGTTCAGATCACCGCCGACCAGATCCTGCGTACCGGCAAGGCGCAGTACCCGGTGATCGGCGTCGCGGTCGGGGACATCGAGACCCAGGACGGCGCCAAGGTCAGGAAGATCGATTCGGGGACCCCGGCGGACGACTCGGACCTCAAGATCGACGACGTGATCACCGCCGTCGACGGCATCGGGGTCTCGGGGGTGATCGACGTGATCGTCGCGATCCGCTCGCACCAGGTCGACGACACGGTGAAGCTCACCGTCAAGCGGGGCGGCAAGGAGTTGTCGATCGCGGTGGGGCTGTTCGGGAAGACCGGCTGAGCTCAGCACCCGACAACGGGGCTGTCGGTCGTTGGGCCTGTCGTGACGCGCTGCGGCGCGTCTGAATCAGTTCAGGTGGCTTCGGCGTCGAACGGCGGACGCTCGTCCGGTCCCAGGTCGGGGCCGCCGGGCTTCGGCGCGTTCCGGGCAGCTTGGGCCTCGGCGAGGTCGTCGGCGTCCATCACGTCCAGGATGTGCTTGCGGATCGCCACCCGCGGGTCGAGGTCGGCCAGTTTGAGTTCGGAGAACTCCGGCCCCAGCTCGCCGCGCAGGTCGTTCTGAGCCGACTGGGCGAACGTTCGCAGTTGGCGCAGCATCCGGCCCGCCTGTCGTGCGTACTCCGGGAGCCGGTCGGGGCCGAAGATGAGGATCCCCACCACCATGATCACGGCCAACTCAGGCAGCCCGACTCCGAACATGTTGGCGAGTCTAGGTCCGAGGAGAAGTAAGGAGGTCGAGGAGGTCGCTCCGCGACCGTCGCAAGACCGCTGTCATCAGAGCCGGGCGGACGGGGTCAGGCCCAACTGCATGCCGGCCAGTCCGCGGCCGCGGCTGGCCAGCTCGGCGGCCATCCGGTTCAACGCCTTGGCGGACGGCGAGGTCGGGTCCGCCTCGACGACCGGCTTGCCGGCGTCGCCGCCCTCGCGCAACGAGATGTCCAGCGGGATTTGGGCCAGTACCGGTACGTCGTACCCGAAGCGCTGGCTCAGCGTCGCGGCGACCCTGGCCCCACCGCCGGAGCCGAAGATCTCCAGCCGGTGCTCGGTGCCGTCCTCGGTGCAGTGCGGGCAAGGCAGGTAGCTCATGTTCTCGACGACGCCGATGACACGCTGATGCATCATCGAGGCCATCGTGCCGGCGCGCTCGGCGACCTCGGCCGCGGCCTCCTGCGGTGTGGTGACCACGATGACCTCGGCGCTCGGCAGGTGCTGGCCCAGCGAGATCGCCACGTCGCCGGTACCGGGCGGAAGGTCGAGCAGGAGCACGTCCAGGTCGCCCCAGTACACGTCGGCGAGCATCTGGACCAGGGCCCGGTCGAGCATCGGGCCGCGCCAGGCGACGACCTGGTCGCGACGCGGCTTGAGCATCCCGATCGAGATCACCGACAGGCCGCTGGCGGTCGGGACCGGCATGATCAGGTCGTCGACCTGGGTGGGTCGGGTATCGGCGATGCCGAACATCGCCGGGATCGAGTGGCCGTAGATGTCGGCGTCGATCACGCCGACCTTCAGGCCCTGGGCAGCCAGCCCGAGCGCGAGGTTCACGGTGACCGAGGACTTGCCGACGCCGCCCTTGCCGGAGGCGATGGCGTAGACCTTGGTGAGCGAGTCCGGTTGCGCGAAGGGGATCTCCCGCTGAGCCTGACCGCCGGAGAGCAGATCCTTGAGCCCGGAGCGCTGCTCGGCGGTCATCACGCCGAGCTCGAGCTCGACGCCGGTGACGCCGGGGACCTGGGAGACGGCTGTAGTGACGTCCCGGGTGATGGTTTCCTTCAGCGGGCATCCGGCGACGGTGAGGAGCACCGTCACGTCGACCTTGCCGGTGTCGTCGATCTCGACGGAATCCACCATGCCGAGCTCGGTGATCGGGCGCTTGATCTCGGGGTCGTTCACGGTCGCCAGGGCAGCCTGGATCAGCTCGAGGACTGGGGATGTCATACCTGCCAGGGTACGTCCTCAGCTCTGCCGGTCGTCCGGATCCTCGGCCCGCGGAACATGAATCTGGTCACCATCGGCGACCGCGTCGAGGTCCCGATCGTCCAGGTCGGCCAGCAGGCCGCGGATCTCGGATCTCAGGAAGTCACGGGTGGCGACCTCGCCCAGGGCCATCCGCAGCGAAGCAACCTCACGGGCGAGGAACTCCATGTCGGCGTGCGCGCGAGCGTTGGCCTGGCGGTCCTGCTCGGTCATCACCCGGTCGCGGACCTCCTGGCGGTTCTGCGCCAGCAGGATCAGCGGAGCGGCGTACGACGCCTGCAGGCTGAGCATCAGGGTCAGGAAGATGAAGGGGTAGTCGTCCCAGCGCAGGCCCTCGGGGGCGGTCAGGTTCCAGACCACCCACACGACCACGAAAAGCGACATGTAGATCAGGAAACGGGCGGTCCCCATGAACCGGGCGAACTGCTCGGCGAACGAGCCGAATCGGTCGTCGTCTGCTGCCGGACGTCGTACGAGCGATCGACCGACCAGGGAGCGGCGGAGTTCCTGTGGCTGGTCGAGACGGGCGCGGACGCGTTCCTCGGACTTCTTGTCCGCGGCCTTCTTCTCCGCGACGCGCTTGTCCATCGGACGGCGCTCGGGCCTGCGGGGGTCTGGCTTACGGGAGTCGGGGGTCATCGCGCCACTCACCCCTGCTCGATCTTGCGGTCGCGCCAGCCGGCGGGCAGCAGGTGGTCGAGAAGGTCGTCGACCGTAACCGTGCCGAGCAGGCGGCCCTCCTCGTCGACCACGGGCGCCGCCACCAGGTTGTACGTCGCGAGGAAGGTGGCGACGTCCTCGAGGCTGGCGTCTGCGTGCAGGTAGGTCAGGCCGGTGTCGAGCACGCCCGCGACCAGCTCGGAGGGAGGCTCGCGCAGCAGGCGCTGGATGTGCGCGACCCCGAGAAGCTTGCCGGTCGGTGTCTCCAGCGGTGGCCGGCAGACGTGCACCAGAGCGGCCAGCGAGGGGGTGAGCTCCTCGCTGCGGACCCGGGCCAGTGCCTCGGCGACGGTGGCGTCGGGGGACAGGATCACCGGCTCGGGCGTCATCATGCCGCCCGCGGTCTCCTCGCCGTAGGACAGCAGCCGGCGAACGTCCTCGGCCTCGTCGGGCTCCATCAGCTCCAGCAGCCGGGCGGCGGTCTCGGGCGGCAGGTCCGCGATCAGGTCGGCGGCGTCGTCGGGGGACATCTCTTCCAGGACGTCGGCTGCGCGCTCCTGGGACAGCGCGGCCAGGATCTCGACCTGGTCCTCCTCGGGAAGCTCCTCGAGGATGTCGGCCAGCCGCTCGTCCTCCAGCGCGGCGACGACCTCGAGACGGCGTTCGGGGGGGAGCTCGTGGATCACGTTGGCTGCGTCGGCGGGCTTCAGGTCCCCGAGCGCGGCGATCAGGTGGGTGGTGCCCTGGTTGGCCTCGCGCCGGTGCAGGCCGTCGACGTCGTTCCACTCCACGACGTGCGTCTGGCCGCGCCGACGGAAGCCCTTGCTGCTCTCCTGGAGCGCGACCCGGGAGAGCACCCAGTCACGGGTCCTGGCCTGCTCCATCGCGACGTCGAAGACCATGCCTTCCACACCGGAGGTCTTCACCGTCACCTTGCGGTCAAGCATCTGACCGATTACCAGGGTCTCGGCCGTGCGGAGCTCAAAGCGGCGCATGTTCAGTAGACCGGTGGTGATCACCTGGCCGGAGTCGATATTGGTGACCCGGGTCATCGGGGCGAAGATGCGGCGACGGCCGAACACCTCGACAACCAGCCCCACCACGCGGGGCTGGCGAACGTCGGCGCGGAGCACCACCACGACGTCGCGGACCTTGCCGACCTGGTCGCCCTGGGGGTCAAACACCGGCAGCCCGGCGAGGCGGGCCGCGAAGACGCGGGTCGGTGTCGTGCTCACGAGGTTCAAGCCTAACGGTGTTTCCGCCCGGTAGTGCGGTGCCGCGCAGCAGGTCCCGGGCCGAAGCCCGTTTGCCCCTGCGACCATCGGTGGGAGGCAGGATGGGCCCATGCTCGGGACCCAGCTCGCCTACGACATGGTCGACGTCTTCGCCGACGGGCCGTGTGCAGGCAACCAGCTCGCGGTGGTGCACGGGGCGGACGCCCTGCCCGACGACGCGCTGCTGGCGATCGCCCGGGAGTTCCATTTCTCCGAGACCACCTTTCCGGTGCCGCTGGGACCGGCCCGCTGTGCCGTCCCGATCTTCACGCCGGGCGGCGCGGCCGTCCGAGTCCTGGTCGCCGGCCAGGTGCACCTGATCGCCCGGGGCGAGATCCGGGTCCCGGAACCGTGAGCCTCCCACTACGTACCGTCGGGCTGCTCGCCGTCGGGGTATGCGCGGTCTCCCTGGCGGCGCCGCTGATGGCCCAGTTGGCGGTGCCCGCGCTCGCGATCGCGTTCTGGCGCAATGCGCTGACGACCGGGGTGCTCGTCCCGGTCGTCGTGGTCGCCCGGCGTGCGGAGGTCGCCGGGATCGCTCGACGCGACCTGGTCGCGCTGCTGGCCGCCGGACTCTGCCTGGCTGCACACTTCGGCTTCTGGATCACCTCGCTGGGGATGACCTCGGTCGCCTCCAGCACCGCGATCGTCTCGCTCCAGGTGATCTGGGTGGTCGGTTGGGAGCTGGTCATCGGCCGTCCCGTTCCCGGTCGGGTCCTGCTCGGCGTCCTGGTCGCGACGGTGGGCGCGGTGGTCGTCTCGGGCGTCGACCTCTCGCTGTCCTCACGGGCGCTCGCCGGCGACGCTCTGGCACTGATCGGTTCGGTGGCGGTGGCGGCGTACGCGATCATCGGCGGGCGGTTGCGCCAGCGGCTGAGCACCACGACGTACACCGCCGGCGTCTACGGCGTCGCTGCCCTGGCGCTGCTGGTGGCAGCGCTTCTCGCCGGCCAGCGACTCGGCGGGTACGGCGCGGACCAGTGGGCCTGGCTGGTGCTGCTCGCGGCGACAGCGCAACTGCTCGGGCATTCGGTCTTCAACCACCTGCTAGCGACAGTGACGCCGACGGTGGTGTCCCTGGCGTTGCTCCTGGAGATCCCCGGCGCCGCGCTGCTGGCCGGTGTCTGGCTCGACCAGGTACCCGGCCCGGGCGCGGTGGTCGGGCTCGCACTGATCCTGGCCGGGATGGCGACCGTGGTGCTCAGCGACCCAGTTCCACCGAACCGGCCCACTCCGCCCGCGTGATCGTGAAGTGCTGCGAAGGGTCGTCGTACCACTTCTCCACCACCCCGCGATCGGTCATGCCGATCTTCCGGCAGACACCCTGGGACGGGTAGTTGGTCAGGTGGGTGACGGCATGGATCTCCGCCAGGCCGCCGGCGAAGCCGTGGCCCAGGACGGCGCGACCTGCCTCCGAGGCGTAGCCGTGGCCCCAGGCGTCGGGATGCAGGTGCCAGCCCACCTCGACCTCACCCTCGCCGTTGGGCAGCGGGAGCAACAGAACCGAGCCGATCAGGCGCCCGGCAAGTGGCCCGTCATCGGTGACCTCGACCGCCCAGAAGCCGCACGGCGGGTCGTCGCGCAGCAGCCACGTCCCGATCCGCTCGACGGCCTCGTCGAGGTCCTTCATCAGCACGGGCTCGCCGTCGCCAAGCCACTTCACCACCTCGACCCGGCTGAGGATGTCCAGGGCCACCGTGGCGTCGTCGATCCGCCAGTCGCGGATCCGCAGACGGTCGGTCTCCAGCAGCATCCGGTCACTGTGGCACGGCGCAGCGGCGGCGTCGCCGGTATTTCCGGCCGCTCGCCCTAGGATGGCCCGGGTCGCGCGCCGCCGCGCGACCGTCCGCCAGCACGTTTCACCCCGCAACACGAAGAGGGAGGGCCTTGTGGCCATCCAGGTCGTCATCCTCGCCGCCGGTCTCGGCACCCGCCTCGGCAAGCCGCACCCCAAGCCGCTGACCCCGCTGACCTCCGGCGAGAGCATCATGCGGCGGGCCGTGAATTCCTTGCGCACCGCCTACGGCGAGGAGGTCTTCGTGACGGCGGTGGTCGGCTTCAAGCTCGACCTGGTCATCGAGGCGATGCCGGACATCTCCTTCGTCTACAACGAGGTCTACGACTCCACCAACACCTCCAAGAGCCTGTTGAAGGCGCTAACGCTGTCGCAGCCGGGCGGGGTCCTCTGGCTCAACGGCGACGTCGTCTTCGACCCGCGCGTCCTCGGCCTGATCCACGACAAGATCGAGGCCGGCCGCTCCTTCGTCGCGGTGAACACGGAGTCGGTCGCCGAGGAGGAGGTCAAGTACACCCTCGACGCCGACGGCTACATCGACGAGCTTTCCAAGAGCGTGGTCGGCGGTCTCGGTGAGGCGGTCGGAATTAACTACATCTCTGCCGAGGAGAAGGCGGCGTTCATCGCGCGCCTCGAGGAGGCCGAGGACCAGGACTACTTCGAGCGCGGCCTGGAGTTGGCGATCGAGAAGGATGGCATCAAACTCGAGGCCGTCGACATCTCCCAGTATCAGGTCGTCGAGGTGGACTTCGACGACGACCTGTCGCGCGCCAACGCGTTCGTCCAGGGCTAGGAGGCCGGGTGAGTGCCGCTCCGAGCGTCCAGGGGCTGCGCGTCGACGAACGCGGCTTCTGGTTCAGGACCGTCGACGACGACGTCGTCGACGTCCGGTTCGACGGCCGCCGGATCTGGTCGTTCTGGCTGCTGCGCGACTCCGTGGCCGAAGCCGGGGGCCGGTTCGTCGCCTGGCCCGGTGCGCTGGTGCCCTTCCTCGACGGCGCCATCCGGCTCGCGGTGGTCGCGCACGTCTCCGAGACGACGCTGTTCGAGGACGACCTGAGCTTCGGCTCCGGCACTGACCGGATCGCGGTCGTCAACGCAGCGGGGGCGCCGCTCGGGCTCGACAAGACCAACAAGCTGATGCTGACCTTCGACACCCGAAGTGCCGAGCACGTGGCACCGCTGCTCGACTCGGTCGAGGCCGTGGTCGCTGCACTCCAGGACGTCGGCATCGAGGCCTTCCTCGCCTACGGGTCGCTGCTCGGCGCCATCCGCGCGGGCAAGCTGATCGGCCACGACAGCGACGCCGACCTCGGCTACGTCAGTGAGCACACCAGTCCCGTCGACGCGATCCGGGAGTCGTTCCGGGTCCAGCGCAGGATCGCCGAGGCCGGCTTCGAGACCTACCGCTACTCCGGTCTGGCGTTCCGGATCGATGTCAAGGAGAGCGACGGCTCCAAGCGCGGGCTCGACGTCTTCGGCGGGTTCCTCGCCCCGGCGTACGGCGCGGTGCCGCCGATGCTCTACCTGATGGGCGAGGTCGGCGCGCCGTTCGAGCGCGAGTGGATCCATCCGTTGGGCACCGCGACCCTGGAGGGCCGGACGTTCCCGGTCCCGGCGGTCCCGGAGAAGCTCCTCGAGGCGATGTACGGCACGGCGTGGAAGGTGCCGGACCCGGCGTACCACTTCAGCACCCCGCACTCGACGGTCCGCCGCCTCAATGGCTGGTTCCGCGGCATTCGGGTGCTGCGCAACGAGTGGGAGCGCCGTTACAGCAAGCTGCGTACCAAGCTGCCCACTGAAGCGCCCAGCAGGCTCGCCCGGCTTGTCGTGGAGCAGGAGGGCGGCGTGCCGGAGATGGTGGTCGACCTCGGCACCGGCCGTGGTGGCGACGGACTCTGGTTCGCCCGCCAGGGTGCCCGGGTCCGGGCCCTCGACTTCGTCGTCCAGGCCTCGACAGCTGTCCAGCAGGCCGCGGCGGCGGAGGGCCTCGCCTACGAGATCCACGACGTGAACCTGAACTCCCTGCGAGCCACGGTGGCCGAGGGCATCCGGTTGGCGAACACCCCCGAGGCGAGGGTGATCTACGCACGCCACCTGATCGACGCGCAGTCCGCGGTCTCACGGGCAGAGACCTGGCGGCTGTGCTCGATGGCGCTGCGGGACGGCGGTCGGCTCTACCTGCAGTTCCTGCGCGGCGCCCCGCGCCCCCGGGTCGAGGGCGACGGCAACACCCTGCTCTCCCCGCTGCGGGTGCCGACGGTGGTGGCCGAGCTGGAGGCGTACGGAGCCGTTATCGTTCACCAGGAGATGACGCAGGAGATCAAGGCGTCCGGAGCTCCCGGACGACCGTTGGCACGATTGGTGGCGGAGTGGCAGAGGTGAAGGGCAAGGGACCCGGCAAGATTCCCGTGCGGCAGCGGATGACCCGGAAGGTCGTCAACGTGGCCGGCGGCGGCATCATTGACGAGATGTCCGCGCGGATCTCTGTCCTCGAGGCCGAGGTTCAGGAGAGCCGCAACCTCAACGTACGGGTCGCCGAGCTGGTCGACCTGGTCGCCGAGCTGATGCTTCCGGTGGCTTCGCAGGACCGCGAGAAGATCGAAGCGGCTCTGACGAAGTTCGAGCGTTCTCTCTAGGCGGTCAGCGGATGGCTGCCACTGTCTTCCTGCACATCGGGTTGCCGAAGACCGCGACTACCTACCTTCAGACGTTGATGTGGGCCGAGCGCGACCTGATGCGCGAGCAAGGTGTCCTGCTCGCCGGCGCGGAGCGGCGCGACCACCTCTGGGCCTCTCGGATCATCCGCGAGGACCCGAACCTGCCGAAGTACGACGAGCGCCGGCGTACGGCGTGGGACCGGCTGCGGGCCGAGATCGCCGCCTGGGACGGCACCGCAGTGCTCAGCCACGAGTTCTTCGCGGGCGCCTCGGCCGAGCAGGCCGCCAGGATGATCGCGGAGCTGGCCCCGGCCGAGGTGCACTTGGTGCTGACCGCGCGGGAGCCGGTCGGCCTCTTCGCGAGCAGCTGGCAGGAGAGTCTGAAGAATCGCGAGACCGCGACGATGGCGCAGTACGCGCAAGCGCCGGTCGAGGACAGCTCGCAGGCGATCTGGAACTGGCGCACCCTGGACCTCGGGCTGGTCCTCCAGCGGTGGGCCGCGACCCTTCCGCCTGAGCAGGTGCACGTGCTGCCGCTGCCTGCGCCCGGCTCGCCGCGCTCGCTGATCTGGGAGCGGTTCGCAGGCCTGGTCGGTCTGCAGCCCGCCGCCTTCGACCTCTCCGCCAGCTTCCCTAACGAGTCGATGGGGGTCGTGGAGGCGGAGACGTTGCGCCGGATCAACCTGCACCTGCAGGACGACGACTTCACCAAGCCGTTCGACAAGGGCGTCTACATCCGCACCTTCCTCGCCGACGAGCGCCTGGTTCCACGCGACGGTGAGCGATTCTGGCCCGACGCCGAGGCGATCGACGACTGTCGTGCGCGCGGGCAGGCCGCGGTCGCGCACATCCGCGAGGCCGGGTACGACGTGATCGGTGAGCTGGAGAACCTGCTGGTGCCCCCGGTGCTCGAGGATCGCCGTACGGTCGCGAGCGTCACCGAGGCGGAGGTGGCCGAGGTGGCCACCGAGCTCGCTGGCCGGATGCTGCACGACGTCCGAGAACTGACCAAGGAGCGCAACAGGCTCAAGCGACAGCTGGCTCGCGCCGAGGAGGCGCCGAGCCTCCGGGCGGCGGTCCTCGCGCGGTGGCCGTGGATCGGCCGGCTGCGCTCCCGCTGAGCCGCTCCGCGGTGGGTGACTTGTGTCATGGTGACCAGAGCCGCGCTCCGAGGGTACCGACGGGTAATATCGGGCGGTGCCCACGCGGCAGAACGCTGCCGACTCCAGGCGCGCACCCAGTCACCGGAAGGACTGCATCGACCATGGCTCGACTCTGCGAGACCGAGGGACTCAACGACATCCAGGAGGAGATCCTCAAGGCTGTCCGCGCGTTCACGAACGAGAAGATCATCCCGGTCGCCCAGGAGCTTGAGCACGCCGACGAGTACCCGACCGAGATTGTGGAGGGCCTCAAGGAACTCGGTGTCTTCGGTCTGATGATCCCCGAGGAGTACGGCGGTCTGGGCGAGTCGCTGCTGACCTACGCCCTCTGCGTCGAGGAGATCGCCCGCGGCTGGATGAGCGTGTCCGGCGTCATCAACACCCACTTCATCGTGGCGTACATGGTGATGCAGCACGGCACCGAGGAGCAGAAGCAGAAGTACCTGCCGCAGATGGCCTCCGGCGAGATGCGCGGTGCGTTCTCGATGTCCGAGCCGGGTCTCGGCTCCGATGTCGCCGCCGTCGCGACCAAGGCCGTCAAACAGGACGACGGCAGCTACGCGATCACCGGCTCGAAGATGTGGCTGACCAACGGCGCCGAGTCCCGCCTGGTCGCCACCCTCTGCAAGACCGACGAGGGTGCCGACTCGGTCTACAAGAACATGACCACCTTCCTGATCGAGAAAGAATCCGGTTTCGGCGAGACCGCGCCCGGCCTCACCATCCCGGGCAAGATCGACAAGATGGGCTACAAGGGCGTCGAGACGACCGAGATGGTCCTCGAGGGCCACGTAGTCCGTGCCGACCAGGTCCTTGGCGGCGAACCCGGCAAGGGTTTCTACCAGATGATGGACGGCGTCGAGGTCGGCCGCGTTAACGTCGCCGCCCGTGCGTGCGGGCTGGCCCTGCGCGGCTTCGAACTTGGCGTCGCGTACGCCCAGCAGCGCCACACCATGGGCAAGCCGATCGCCAAGCACCAGGCGATCCTCTTCCGGATCGCCGAGATGGCCACCAAGGTCGAGGTCGCCCACACCATGATGGTGAAGGCCGCCCGGATGAAGGACACCGGTCAGCGGATGGACGTCGAGGCCGGCATGGCCAAGATGGTCGCCTCGGAGTACGCCCACGAGGTCGTCGAGGACTCCTTCCGGATCCACGGCGGCTACGGCTACTCCAAGGAGTACGAGATTGAGCGGCTCTACCGCGAGGTCGCGTTCATGCTCATCGGTGAGGGCACCTCGGACATCCAGAAGATGATCATCGGCCGCAACATGCTCGAGGACTACAAGCTCAAGGGGTAGCGGTTTCGAGACGGTCGCTGCGCGACCTCCTCAACCACCGCCAGTCGCCGCTCGCCGGTGGATCTCCTCAACCACCACCAGTCGACGGTTGCCGGTCGCTGGGGCCTCCCGCACTCCTCCGACGGTGGTTGAGGAAGGCGCTCCGGCGCCTGTCTCGAAACCAGGCCGCGCGTCACTCGGTGGTGCGCTGCTTGCCTCGTCCCAGGGCCTCCAGCGCTGCGGTGAGCCGCTCGTCGTCGCGATCGACCGCCGGCACCAGCAGTTCGGTGATCACGTCGAGGACGTCGGCGAGGCGCTCGTTGAGGCGGCGGTTTTCCTCTACCGAGCGCATCAGCTCGGCGACCTGCGCCTCGAGCTTGTCGATCCGGGCGTCCTTGCTCAACGGGTTCTTCATCTCGGGCACTCTCATTCCTTGGTCCAGCTGACGACGAGGCGACAGATCTCCGGGTTCTCCCGACCCAGCGGCGCCAGCCCCTTGGCGGTGACCTGCTCGACGATCCGGCCGCCGTGCTTCTCGATCTCGGCGACGATCGCCGCGGGCTGGGCGTAGGTGCGCTGGTGCTTGCCGAAGTGGGTCCGCTTGCCGCGCGCGGCCGGCGTCCGGAACTCCAGGAAGGTCAGCCCGCCACGGCGACCGACGATCGCGCAGAACCGCCACAGCCCGATCCGGCCCGACGGCGGCATCGCATCGATCAGGCCGCGGGCGTAGATGTGCCGCGGGAACGGCTGGTGGGCGAACCGGGCGGCGTTGGTGAGCGCGGAGTACAGCGACTCGGGGTTGATCGCGCGGTAGCGCACCTTCACGCCGGCTGCCTGGGTGATCTGCTTGGCCGCCGTACGGGCTGCGCCGCAGTAGTCCGAGCCGGCGGTCTGGTGTCCTTGCTGGGTGAACCAGATCGCGTCACGGCCGGTTCCGGAGCCGAGCTCGACGATCCTCGACCGCGGCTCGATCCGCTCGGCGGCCCACCGGGCGAAGGTCGACGGCCCGGTCGGCACGTCTCGGTGCGGCCCCTTGTAGAAATCCTGCCAGTGCGCCAGCCGGGTCCGGGTGCCGCGGAACCAGTGACTCATCCGGCGGACGTTGGCCGGCGGGTGACCGAAGTGGAACGCCGGGTCGGGCACCTTCCAGCCGGGACCGTAGGTGAACTCCAGGAAGCGCGGCACGTCGGCCGGAGCCGGGAACGTGACGCCCTCCAGCTCGATCTCGCCGAAGGGCAGGATCGAGGAGCGGTCCAACGTGCCGGTCAACGACCCGGTGATGTTGAAGGTTTCGCCGACGTGGAAGGACCCGAAGACGTCGACCCCGGCGCGTTTGCCGCTGGGCAACGGGACCCAGATCTTGAAGTTGGCGGCCGACATCCGGATCACCTGCCAGCCGAGCCCGGCCATCTTCTTCTCCGCGGCCCGGCTCTCGCGGATGACGTCGAACGGGTGCGTGTACGGGCTGAGGAAGGCGAGATCGAGGTCGGAGTCGTGCCCGATCATCGCGCCCGACCGGGCCGCCCCGAGCAGGCCGCCGTAGCAGAGGTACGCATCCAGGCCGCACGCGTCGCGCAGGTCGACCAGCACCCGGTGGGCGGCGGAGATCAGCTCGGCGCGGGCGTCCCCGGCGTAGTCGGAGAAGGTGCGCTGCAGCCGCCCGCCCTTGTCGAGGGAGAGCGGGTTGCCCAGGTCGTCGACGAGCACGAGCGGTTCGGTGGACCGACCGAACTTCACCTTCCCGGTGAAGATCGCGTCACCGCCGTTGTGGGGGATCAGTTCGATGTCGGCGACGCCGTCCAGACGGGTAGCAAGCGGCTTCGGCCAGCGCACGAGGGCGGCCGGGCCCAGCTTGTGGCCGTCGTTCTCGAAGGTGAAGGACCAGACCCGGTGGCCACCGAACTTCAGGTCGAGGGGGACGGAGACGATGTCGTCGAGGGAGCCGGTCAGGCGGATGCCCCGACTGTCGATGTGAACGCCCACCTTGCCCCTTCGTCCATGCTTCGAATTGGCGAGCAGCCTAGCGCGGTGGCCGGGCCCGGTTCGGGGTGCACCTCGCCGCAGGACGGCCGGAACCCGGATTCGGTTCGACGCATGACCCGTCGCGTGCCAAGGTGGATCAGAACCGACCGCTGCGACCGCCGGAGGGCACCATGGCCGAGAACAACGCGAACGACGACCTCAAGGCGAAGATGCGCGAGGCCCTGGACCGGAAGAAGTCCAACGACCGCGGCGTCCCCGAGGACGCTCCGGGTAAGGAGAAGGCGCACGGTCCTGAGGTGGTCGGCGGTGCACCGAAGATGCATCGCCGGAAGGCCGGCGGCGGCGGGGTCTGAGCCCCTTTTCCCGCGTGTTGAGCGGGCTCCGTGAGGAATCCCACCCCGCGTGGGTTCGCCTCGGACGGTGATCGTTCGGCACGATGTGACGGTTACCCGCGAGTAGAGAAGGTGAACCATGCAGTTCGGTCGTAGTTACGAGGAGTTCGAGGTCGGTGCGACATACAAGCACTGGCCCGGCAAGACGGTCACCGAGTACGACGACCATCTGTTCTGCCTGCTCACCATGAACCACCACCCGCTGCACCTCGACGTCAACTACGCCGGGGAGACCACCCAGTTCGGCAAGAACGTCGTGGTCGGCAACTATGTCTACTCGATCCTGCTGGGCATGTCGGTCGCCGACATCTCCGGCAAGGCGATCGCCAACCTCGAGGTCGAGTCGCTGCGTCACGTGGCACCGACCTTCCACGGTGACACCCTGTACGGCGAGACCACCGTGCTGGAGAAGACCGAGAGCAAGTCCAAGGACGACCGTGGAGTGGTCTACGTCGAGACCATCGGCTACAACCAGGACGGCAAGATCGTCTGCGTGTTCCGTCGCAAGGTGATGGTCCCGAAGGACAGCTACCTCCAGGCGCGTGGCGGCGAGCAGCCCGGCCGCCCGGTCCCGGTGCCAGACAAGCACTGGGCCGGTCCGCAGGCCTGAGCCGAGGGCGCATCGTTCGCCGGCCATGAGCACAGAACGGGGTGGGGCATGAGTGCGAACGAACCGGGAGAGCTCTGGGTGGTCCGGCACGGGGAGACCGAGTGGAGTGCCACTGGTCGGCACACCTCGCACTCGGAGATCCCGCTGACCCCGGCCGGAGAGGCCGCCGCTCGCTCGCTCGCCGAGCGTCTCGACCCGAGGGAGTTCGACCTGGTGCTGACCAGTCCGCGGGCCCGCGCCCGGCGTACTGCCGAGCTCGCAGGCTTCCCGGACGCTCGGCCCACGGCAGACCTGGTCGAGTGGGACTACGGCGACTACGAGGGCATCACCACCCCGCAGATCCGGGAGTCGGTCCCAGGGTGGACGGTGTGGAGCCACCCATGCCCCGACGGTGAGGACGCGGCTGCTGTCACGGCCCGGCTGGACCGGGTCGTGGGCGAGGTGCGGGCGAACGGTGGCCGGGTGCTGGCCTTCGGCCACGGTCACGCGTCCCGTGCGCTGGCCTGCCGGTGGCTGGGTCAGCCCGTCGAGGAAGGTCGGCTGTTCCGCCTCGACACCGCGACGATCTCGGTCCTCGGCTACGAGCGCGAAGCGCCTGCCGTGGCGCGCTGGAACTCTTGACCTCTAATCTGCTTCTGTGGCGCTAGTGGCTTCCTGTCCTCGGTGCACGTCCCCGATCGCCGAGGGGGACGAGGTTTGGTCGTGCCCGCTGCATGGGTCGATCCACCCGCTCTGGCGGCCCGAACAGGCGGGCTACCAGGCGTTCGCCGAGCTGGTCGGACGCATCGACGAGCTCCCGACCTATTTGCCATGGCCGATGAGCCCGGGGTGGTCGATCTCGGACTTCGGCTGCGTCGAGGGCGGCGGGCGGACCTACGCCACGGTGACCACAACGGTCGGCTCCAGCGATCTGGACGGTCCCGTCGAAGTCACCGTGATCTCCGAGGACCCCGGCGTGGGCCTCGGTGCCCGCTGCGCCGGCACGGCGTACGACGACCCCGGCGAGCAGATCGGTCTCGGCCCGCACGCGATCCACGTTCGAGCCGGCGGCCGGGCGGTGCCGATGTGGGCGGTGGACCCGTCGATCGAGGACGACCTGCTCGCCAAGTCGGTCTTCGCGGGCGAGGCCGACGGCAGGTGGCTCTGGCTGGTGATCCGGCCGGCGCCCGCGGCCCTCCTGCTCCGCGACGAGTGGCTGCTCGCCGACGTCACTGGTTTCGGGCCCGAGGCCCTAGAGATGCCGTTCGGGGGCGCGCCGCCGTCCTGGTGAAGCGCTACTCCTCGACGGTGCCGCTCCAGACCGAGCGGGCTCCGGCGTCGCCGATCCGGTACACCTGGAAGGTCGAGGCGCACGCCGCGACTACGATGAGGGCCGCCACGATCTTGAGGGTCACCGAGCCGGAGCCCGCGGACCTGCCTCCGGCTGTTGTCCCGCGGCGATCCAGCACCACCAAAGCGAGGACCAGGGCCAGGAACGGCAGCGCGAACCAGATCAGCTGTTGACCGAGGTCGGCGTGCTCCTCGGGGCGGAAACGGCGGCGCTGGACAAACTCCTCGCCGCTGGTGGTCGCGACCGGGATCAGGATCGTGGCGACCACAGCGATCGCGGCTACCAGCGGGCCGTACGGACGCCGCCAGGCGGGCCGGAGCGCGATGGCGATCGCGCCGAGTGCGGCCAGCGGGAGCAGCACCACGACGCCGTGCACGACGAGCGGGTGGACAGGAAGACCATCGATGGTGTCGAACATGGCCACAGCCTGGGCCACGAGGATTGAAAGTTCGAGAATTGTCGTACAACGATTCGAGCACCGGGGTCTCGGTGGTTCGTCAGCTTCCGGCCGCCGCAACTACGCTGCGGGGATGGAATGGGTCCTTTTCACCGAGGTGTTCGTGACCCTCTTCGTGATCATGGACCCGGTCGGAACTATCCCGATCTTCCTCTCCCTGACGGGCGGTCGCTCGCCCCAGGTCTCCCGGCGGCTGGCCTGGCAGGCGGTCACGGTCTCCTTCGGCGTGATCAGCGCCTTTGCCTTCTTCGGCCAGCAGATCCTCGGCTACCTGCACATCTCGCTCCCGGCGCTGCAGGGCGCCGGCGGCCTGCTCCTGCTGCTGGTCGCGCTGGAGCTGCTGACCGGCAAAGAGGCGGAGATGACCGCGACCGGGGAGACCAACGTGGCACTGGTTCCGCTCGGGACGCCGTTGCTGGCCGGTCCCGGCGCGATCGTCGCGACGATGGTGTTCAGCAAACAGGTCGACGACTTCTGGGCCTTCGCCGCGGTCGGCCTCGGCGTCATCGGGGTGCACTTGACGATCTGGTTAGCGATGCGGTTCTCGCTCCCGATCCTGCGGGTCCTCCGGGAGAGCGGTGTGCTCCTGGTGACCCGGATCGCCGGTCTGCTGCTGTCCGCGATCGCCGTCCAGCTGGTCGCCGACGCCGTGCGCGCGTTCATTGCCGGCGAGGGCTGAGAGGCTCCGCTGAGCCGAGGCCCGCGCGGCTACTTGCGCCCCATGCCCTGGAACCGCTGCAGCAGTCCCCCCGGCACGTGCTTCGCAGCGGTGACGATCGCCTTGTAACGCAGGGTCGGGACGCTGAGGGCCTTGCCGGCGTCGAGGTCCGCGAGCGCGGCGGCGACGAATTCCGCGGCGTCCAGCCACAGGAACGACGGTGCGGAGTCGGGGCCGACGCCCATCCGCTGGTGGAACTCGGTCCGGACGAACCCCGGGCAGAGCGCCATCACGTGCACCCCCTGGTCCTTGTACTCGTGGTGTGCCCATTCGCTGAACCTGGTCACGTAGGCCTTGGCTGCCGAGTAGGTGCCCCGCGGCAGGTAGCCGGCGACCGAGGAGACGTTGACGATCTGACCGCTCCCTCGGGCCACCATCGGGCCGAGAGCGGCATGGGTCAGCCGCATCGGGGCGACCACCAGGACGTCGAGGTGTGCCTGCTCCTGCTCGACGGTGTTGTCGGTGAACCGGCCTTTGAGCCCGAAGCCGGCGTTGTTGACCAACAGGTCGACCGGGCGGGAGGCATCGGCCAGCCGGGCCTCGATCAGCGCTAGCTCGGCCCGGTCGGTGAGGTCGGCGGCGATCACCTCGGTGCGCACCCCGAATTCCTGGGTCAGTTGGAGGGCGACCTCGCCGAGACGATCCTCGTTGCGGGCGACCAGGACGAGGTGGGTGCCCCGCGCGGCGAGCTGCCGGGCGATCTCGAGGCCGATGCCTGCGGTCGGTCCGGTGATCAGCGCGGTAACGGGATTCGTGGGCGACATGCGCCACAGCATTCACCGCAGTGGTCGGCAGACACAAGGGGCGGCTGGCATGATGGGGGCGATGTCCACGACCCGCGTGATTGCCGTCGCCAACCAGAAGGGTGGCGTCGCCAAGACCACCACCGTTGCCTCCCTGGGCTCGGCCTTCGCCGAGCTCGGGCAACGCGTGCTGCTCGTCGACCTCGACCCGCAGGCCTGCCTGACCTTCAGCCTGGGTATCGACCCGGAGGACCTCGACCTCTCGGTCCACCACGTCCTGACCAAGGGCGTGCCGGTCACCGAGGTGCTCGCGACCACCGAGGACGGTGTCGACCTGCTGCCGTCGACGATCGAGCTGGCCCGCGCCGAGGCCGATCTGTTGACCCGAACCGGACGCGAGTACGTGATCCGCTCGGTGGTCGAGGAGCTCGACGGCGAGTACGACTGGATCCTGCTGGACTGCCCGCCCTCGCTGGGCGTGCTCACGGTTGCGGCGTTGACCGCGGCCACCGGGGTGCTGATTCCGTTGCAGTGCGAGACGCTGTCCCACCGCGGCGTCGGCCAGCTGCTGGACACCGTCCACGACGTGCGCCGGTTCACCAACCGCGAGCTCGAGGTCTGGGGCGTCCTGCCCACCCTGTACGACGGCCGCACCACGCACGCACGGGCGGTGCTGGAGAACATCTCCGAGACCTACGACCTGGCCGTGATCGAGCCGCCCATCCCGAAGTCGATCCGATTCGCCGAGGCCCCGGCCGCCGGCCGCTCGATCCTCTCGACCGCCAAGTCCAACAAGGGCGCGGAGGCTTACCGGGCCGTCGCCGCCAACCTCCTGGCGCGGGACTGATCGACGATGTCCAAGCACCGCCTCGAACCTCCGGCCCGGGTGCGCCCGAGGCTCGGACGGATCCTGGCCGCGGTGCTCTCGCTCTCGGTCACCGGGGTAGCACTGCTCGGTGGGATCGGGGTGATCCCGCTCGGCGGTCCCGGCTCTGCCGCGAGCAGGATCCAGGACCCGGCCGCTGGCGCTGCCCCGGAGGCAAACGATCCACGTACTCCAGCGGCACCGCGGACGACGATTGCCCCGAAGCCGGCGCCGAAGGTTTCCAGCACCCCGCAGGCGCCCAAGTCGAGCAGTGCATCGACCTCGCAGTCCTCGGTACGGACGGCGAGCTCCTCGGTCGCGCTGCCGTCAGGCACCGGGTCCGGCCGCCGGGTGGTGTTCTCGATGAGCCGCCAGCGGGTCTGGCTGGTGGGCGCGAACGGCGCGGCCAGCTCGACGTACCTGGTCTCCGGCAGCCTCACCAACAACCTGAATCCCGGCCGGTACGACGTCTACTCACGCTCGCGCTGGGCAAACGGCATCGACGACTCCGGAGTGATGCAGTACTTCGTGCGGTTTACCCGGGGCGCCAACGCTGCCATCGGGTTCCACAGCATCCCGACCAAGGACGGTAAGCCGCTCCAGTCGGTCGATCAGCTGGGCACGCCGCAGTCGCACGGCTGCATCCGGCAGAAGATGACCGACGCCGAGCGGATGTGGGTCTTCGCCCAGCACGGCACCGATGTCGTCGTCGTCGCCTGAGCGCGGCTGACTACTCGGCAGTCGCCTGTTGGGCTGCGCCCTCGCCCTCGCCACCGCGGGTACGGCGACGGTTGCGGTTGCGGCTCTTGGGCGGCGTGTCGACCTTGGCTGCGGGCTCGGGGCGCTCCTCGCTGCGACCTCGCGCCGGTCGGCCGCCGTCACGGCTGCCCCCGTCGCGGCCTCCACGACCACCGTCGCGCCCGCGGCCACCGCGGTCGTCCTTGCGGGGCTCGCGCTTGATCACGATCTGGCCCTCGGGGATGACGCGTCCCTTGGTGCCGGGGATGATGCCCATGTCGTGGAAGAAGTGCTCGGAGCTCGAGTAGGTCTCCTGCGGGTCCTCGAAGGGCAGGTCGAGCGCCTTGTTGATCATCTTCCAGCGGTGCAGGTCCGCCCAGTCGACGAAGGTCACCGCGATGCCGCTCGCCCCCGCCCGGCCGGTACGACCGATCCGGTGGACGTAGGTCTTCTCGTCCTCGGGGCAGGTGTAGTTGATGACGTGAGTGACGCCGGTGACGTCGATGCCGCGCGCTGCCACGTCGGTCGCTACCAGCACCCGGAGCTTGCCTTCGCGGAACTTGGCAAGCGCCTTCTCCCGGGCCGCCTGGGCCATGTCGCCGTGCAGCGGGCTGGCGTCGAAGCCGCGCTCGGTGAGCTCGTCGGCGATCCGCTGCGACTGCCGCTTGGTGCGGGTGAAGACGATGGTCAGCCCGGAGCCTTCGGCCTGCAGCAACCGGCCGATCATCTCGGGCTTGTCGAGGTCGTGCGCCTGGTAGATGAACTGGGCCGTGGCCGGCACCGTCGCGTTCTCGTACGACGACTCCGCGCGGATGTTCATCGGGTGCCGCATGTGCGTGCGGGCCAGCGAGACGATGGCGGCCGGCATAGTCGCGGAGAACAGCATCGTCTGCCGGGTCTCCGGCGTCTTGGCCAGCAGTCGCTCGACGTCCGGCAGGAAGCCCAGGTCGAGCATCTCATCGGCCTCGTCGAGGACCAGGCTCTTTACGTGCGAGATGTCCAGGGCCCTGCGGTTCATCAGGTCGATCAGACGACCCGGCGTACCAACGACGACCTCGACGCCGGACTCGAGCGCTTCGAGCTGCGGCTCGTAGGGGACACCGCCGTACACGGTGAGCACCCGGATGCCGCGGTCCTTGCCGGCCAGCTGGAGGTCGCTGGAGACCTGGAGCGCGAGCTCACGGGTCGGGGCGACGATCAGCGCCTGGGGCTTGCCGGGGGCGGCCAGGTCGGGGAAGTCGGGATCGTGCGGTGCGATGGAGCGCTGCAGCACCGGGATGCCGAAGGCCAGAGTCTTGCCGGTACCGGTGCGGGCTTGGCCGATCAGGTCGGTGCCCATCAGAGCGACCGACAGGGTCATCTCCTGGATGGCGAAAGGGGTGGTGATGCCGCCGCGCTCAAGCGCGTCGCAAATCTCGGGGAGTACCCCGAGCTCTCGGAAGGTAGTCAGGATCTTGCCGTTCTGTGTGATGTCGAAGGCGCGGCTGCCTCCCCGTTCGCCTGAGCGGTGTCGTCCAGGTGGGTTCCCCGGTCGTGTCCGGGCGCTGACGGGGGCCGTCTGCCACCAGCAGTCTATCGGTACGCTGCCCGCATGACCGAAATCCCCCAGGCGACGGCCCCTGCCGGGCCGGCTGTCGACGTCCCCGTGGCTTTCCTGGACCCCGGTTACCGTGCTGCGGTGGTGGACCTGCTCGGAGCCATCGCGTACGGCGAGATCTCGGCCTTCGAACGCCTCGCCGAGGACGCGAAGCTGGCGCCCACGCTGGCCGACAAGCTGGCCCTGGGCAAGATGGCGACCATCCAGTTCAACCACGTCGAGCCGCTGATCGCGCGGATGACGGCGTTGGGTTCCGAGCCGATGGAGGCGATGGCCCCCTTCGTGAAGCCATTCGACGCCTTCCACACCAAGACCGCGCCGAGCAACTGGCTCGAGGGGCTGATCAAGGCGTTCGTCGGCGACGGTCTCGCAGCGGACTTTTACCGGGAGGTCGCGGCCTTCCTGGACTCCGACACCCGAGACTTGATCGTCACCTCGTTGTCCGACGCGGGTCGCTCCGACTTCGTGGTCGAGCGGGTCCGGGAGGCCATCACAGCCGACCCGCGGGTCGCGGGGGCCTTGGCGTTGTGGGGCCGACGGCTGATGGGCGAGGCGCTCTCCCAGGCGCAGCGCGTCGTTGCCGAACGGGACTCGCTGGCGGCGTTGCTGGCCGGCGGGGTCGACCGACCCGGCCTGGACCTGGTCGCCCTCGGCCGGATGTTCAACCGGCTGACCGAGAACCACGCCCGCCGGATGGCGGAGCTGGGCCTGGCCAGCTAGACCCGCTGTAACGCGGGGTTAGCGTCGCTGAACCAGCCGCCTGCGACGTACTCAGCGGCAATAACACCGCGTTACAACTGCTGCGCAGGCTACGAGCGGAAGCCGACCTGGCCGACGGTGCTGGTCGAGATCTCGATGTACGCGAGCTTCTCCACGGGTACGACGATCCGGCGGCCCTTCGCGTCGGTCAGGCTCAGCACGCCGCCGTCGGCGAGTGCCTTGCTGACCTGCTTCTCGACCGCGTCCGCGTCGAGGGCGGTGTCGACGATGAGCTCGCGGTTCGCGTGGGTGACGCCGATCTTGACCTCCATGCGGAGGACCTCCTGATGTGTTCGGGTGGATCGTGGATGTTCGGGGGCTGCGGTCAGCCGGGTTCGTCGGTACGGGGATAGCCACGGATCCCGCGCCAGGCCAGGCCGGCGACCAAGCTGGCGGCATCCGCCTGCTCGATCGTGTCACCGCCCTGCAAACGAGCCTCCAGCCAGAACCGGGCGCTGACCTGCCCCATTCCCACCAGCGCGACCGCGAGCAGGCGAGAAGCCTCGTCCGGCAACCCAGTGTCGTCATGGATGACATGCGCGATCAACTCGGAGCACTCCCGGGTGACCAGGTCGATCCGCTCGCGCACGGCGGGCTCGTTGGTGAGGTCGGACTCGAAGACCAGGCGGAACTCGCCCTGCTCGCTGGCGACGTAGGTGAAGAAGGCGTGCATGGTGGCGGCGACCCGCTGCTTGTTGTCGTCGGTCGACTCCAGGGCCTCGCGGGTACCGGCGATCACCTTCTCCACGGCCCGGTCCAGCAGCGCCAGGTAGAGCTCGAGCTTGCCCGGGAAGTGCTGGTAGAGCACCGGCTTGGAGACGCCGGCGCTCTCGGCGATGTCGTCCATCGCTGCGGAGTGGTAGCCCTGGGCGACGAAGACCTCGAGAGCGGACTCCAGGAGCTGTGCGCGCCGGGCCCGCCGGGGCAGGCGCGCTCCGCGCGCGGGCTGCTCGCCGCTGGTGGATCGGGTCGCCGGGGTGGTCACGCGGGCCTCCGTGCTCGGGGGAGTCGGTCGGGGTCGCGATGTTCGTCGCGACCGGTCAGGCGGGAGCCTACTCTCACGCCAGCCCGTGCTCGGAGAGGTTCCGGTGGTTCCAGATGCCGGACCCGAAGGTCCCTCGCGCAGTGCAGCGGGGAACACTGGAGACCTCGGCGGTGTTCCACCGCCGTACCGACTTCGCAAGAACCACCGCACCGAGGAGCGTCGTGTCCCTGCCAGCACTGGTCGAGCCAGCCGCCGAGCTCACCATCGACGAAGTTCGTCGTTACAGCCGCCACCTGATCATCCCCGACGTGGGTATGACCGGACAGAAGCGGCTCAAGAACGCCAAGGTCCTAGTGATCGGCGCCGGCGGACTCGGCAGCCCGGCGCTGCTCTACCTCGCCGCAGCGGGCGTCGGCACGCTCGGCATCGCCGAGTTCGACACCGTCGACGAGTCCAACCTCCAGCGTCAGGTCATCCACGGCGTCAGCGACATCGACAAGCCGAAGGGCCTCTCGGCCAAGGAGTCGATCGCCGAGATCAACCCCTACGTGTCGGTGATCCTGCACGAGGAGCGCCTCGACAACGACAACGTCTACGACGTCTTCCGCGGCTATGACCTGATCGTCGACGGGACCGACAACTTCGCCACCCGATACATGGTCAACGACGCGGCGTACTTCTTGAAGATCCCCTACGTCTGGGGCTCGATCTACCGTTTCGACGGCCAAGCGAGCGTCTTCGCGCCGAGCCTGGCCGACGACGCTCCGTGCTACCGCTGCCTGTACCCGGAGCCTCCCCCGCCGGGGATGGTCCCGAGCTGCGCCGAGGGTGGCGTGCTGGGCGTCCTGTGCGCGAGCATCGGCTCGATCCAGGTCAACGAGGCGATCAAGCTGCTGACCGGCATCGGTGACCCGCTGGTCGGCAAGCTGATGATCTACGACGCCCTGGAGATGGAGTACCGCAAGCTGAAGGTCCGCAAGGACCCGAACTGTGCGCTCTGCGGCGAGCACGCGACCGTCACCGAGCTAATCGACTACGAGTCCTTCTGTGGCGCTGTCTCCGAGGAAGCGGCCGAAGCTGCGGCCGACGCGACCATCTCCGTGGTGACCCTGGAGCACATGCTCAAGGAGCGCGAGGAGGGCACCCGCGACTTCATCCTGATCGACGTGCGCGAGCCCAACGAGTACGAGATCAACAAGATCCCGGGTTCGGTGCTGATCCCGAAGGGCGACTTCCTCAACGGCAGCGCCCTGGAACAGCTCCCGTCGGACAAGCCAATCGTGCTGCAGTGCAAGAGTGGCGTCCGCTCGGCCGAGTGCCTTGCGATCGTGAAGGGTGCCGGGTACGCCGACGCCGTGCACGTGGGCGGTGGCGTGGTGGCGTGGGTCAATCAGATCGACCCCTCCCAGCCGACCTACTGACGAGCAGCACTCAGCACATTTTCAACAACCGCCCCGTACCCCGGGGCGGTTGTTGTCGTTGGACAAGATCTCATCACTACGGGGGTCCCTTTCGATGTCTGTCCTGCCTGTGCGCTTCGTCGCCGCTCTTTCCGGGCTGGCTGTCGCTGCCGTCGTCCTGCTCGTGCCTACCGGGTCGACCCAGGCCGCCGGCGGCTGGGCGCCGGAAGCAACCGCGCTGATCAAGCCGGGAGTGCAGATGTACACCAAGGGCGCGCAGTGCACCGCGAACTTCGTGTTCAAGGACGGAACCGGCAACGTCTACGTCGGGTACGCCGCGCACTGCGCTGGCAAGGGCTCCTCGGACGACACCAACGGCTGCACCACGCCGAGCCTGCCGCTGGGTACCCCGGTCCAGTTCGTGACCGGCGGCAACTTCTTCAGCGACGGCCGTACCGTCGGCACCGGCCGGCTCGCTTACAGCTCCTGGGCGACCATGCAGCGCTTGAAGGTCACGAGCGCGGCCCGATGTACTCTCAACGACTTCGCCCTGGTCCGCGTCGACCGGGCAAGTGTGGCCAAGGTCAACCCGACCGTGCCGGGCTACGGGGGTCCGTCCCGCCTGGCGACGACCCTGTTGAACCCGGGCGCTCGGATCTTCACGGTCGGCAACTCCTCGCTGCGCAGCGGCACGGCAGTGAAGAAGACCGGCTCTGTCGTGGGCCGGGTCGGCAACGGCCTCGGCTACGAGATCAGGACCGGCAACCCGGGGATCCCCGGAGACTCCGGCAGCGGGTACATGGATTCCTTGGGACGCGCCGTGGGCGTGCTGTCGACCCTGAATGTGGGGATCAGCCTGTTGCCGGTGACCAACACGATGGGCAACATCGCCTCCGAGCTCGCCTACGCACAGAGGTTCTCCGGCATCAGGGGCCTCTTCCTGGCCACCGGGACGCGTGCCTTCAGGCCGTAGGGACGGAGGGTCCTAGGCTGGGCGGGTGCTGGCGACCACTGATCACGAGGATTATGTGGAGGCTGTGCTCTCGCTCGTCGAGCAGGTTCCCCGTGGCCGCGTGACGACGTACGGACTGATCGCCGAGTCCGTCGGGCGAGGCGGCCCACGTCAGGTCGGTGCGGTGCTGGCCGGGTACGGCGGACCGGTGCCGTGGTGGCGCGTAGTCCGGGCCGACGGGTCGCTGCCGGAGTCGCACGGACCTGAGGCGCGGCAGGCTTACCTCGACGAGGGGACCCCGCTGCGCGGCAGCGGCGCCGTGGACCTGCGTCGAGCCGGTTGGCAGCCGCCGGATATCCACAGACATCACCCCTGATCGGTGGACAACTCTCGATATCTGTGGACAGCGGACGCGCTTCTGTGGACGACACGCCGTGCGACGATATTTCCCCCAAATACTTGGGGAATCTCTCTTGCGCCAGGCTGTCGAAGAGGCGTAGAACTTGCTCACGCGATCCCCTCGGGGAGAGCCGATCAGCTCGGAGCAGGAGTTCCATCCGACGGGGCAACTCGTCGCCGCAGCGGTGATGCGCAGCGGGGGGCTCAGGCAAGGAGCAGATCGATCGGAGGCATCACCCGAAGGTCAACCCGAAGGCCCCGTGCAACTCATACTTGGACGGGGCCTTCACCCATTTCCGGGTACTGCGGATGACACCGGGCCGACTGCCGGAGCAGGTGTCGGGCCCGGATGGTTGAGTGGCTCCGTGCCCAGCCCGACGTACCGCCTCACCGCGCCCCGCGGTGCCGCGCCGGCACCGGTGCTCGACCAGTTCCAGCAGCGCGTGGTCGACCATGTCGGCGGACCGCTCTTGGTGCTCGCTGGTCCCGGCACCGGCAAGACGACCACGGTGGTGGAGGCAGTCGTCGACCGGATCGAGAACCGTGGTGCTGCTCCGTCCTCGGTCCTCGTGCTCACCTTCAGCCGCAAGGCCTCCGAACAGCTCCGCGACCGGATCAGCGCCCGGATCGAGCGGACCACCTCGGCCGCCATCAGCTCGACCTTCCACTCGTTCGCCTACGGGCTGGTCCGTCGGTACGCGCCAGCCGACCTCTACGCCGAGCCGCTCCGATTGCTGTCGGCCTCGGAGCAGGACGTCGTCCTCCAGCAACTGCTTACCGACGCTCCGGAGTCGATCCGGTGGCCGGACGGGTTCCGGGCTGCCGTGGGCACCCGCGGGTTCGCCCGTGAGGTGCAGAACACGCTGGCCCGGGCGCGCGAGCGCGGGCTCGAGGGTGCGGACCTCCGTCGGCTCGGCACCGCCCATGACCGCCCGGCCCTGGTCGCCGCCGGGTGGTTCCTCGACCAGTACCTCGAGGTCCTCGACAACGAGAGTGCCATCGACTACGCCGACCTGATCAACCGGGCTGTGCTGGTCGCCGAGGAGCACCGCGACGAGCTGCGCGCGCAGTACCAGTACGTCTTCGTCGACGAGTACCAGGACACCGATCCGGCCCAGGTGGCGTTGCTGCGCGCGATCGCCGGGGACGGTCGCGACCTGGTCGTGGTCGGTGACCCCGACCAGTCGATCTACGGCTTCCGTGGAGCCGACGTGCGCGGCATCCTCGACTTCCCGGCGGCGTTCCCCACCCGGGACGGCGCCAAGGCCGAGGTGGTCGCGCTTCGCAGCACCCGGCGGTTCGGCGAGCGGATCGCGCTGGCCACCAACCGGATTGCGTCCTCGATCGCCCTCTCGGGCTCGATCGACGCCACTACCTTCCAGGCCTTCCGAGCACCGATCACCGATCCCGGTCTCCCGGCAGGCCGGGTCGAGGTGCGCACCCACGACACCGCCCGGGCCGAGACCGAGCACATCGCCGACCTGCTGCGCCGCGCCCACCTCGAGGACGGGGTCGCCTGGTCGCAGATGGCGGTCCTGGTGCGCTCGGGTCGCACCAGCATCGGCGCGCTCCGGCGCGCGCTGGCCGGAGCCGGGGTGCCGGTCGAGGTGGCAGCCGACGACACCCCGCTGGTCCGGGAGCCGGCGCTGCAGCCGTTGCTGGACGCCCTGCGGATCGTGGCCTCCGGCGACGACCAGGACCGGGCCGTCGGCCTGCTGCAGTCGCCGCTGGGGGGCCTGGACGCTATCGAGGTGCGGCGTCTCGCTCGTGCGCTGCGGGTGCGCGAGAAGCGCGCGGCCGAGGCCGAGAGTAGGCCGGCGCGCCCCTCGGCGGAGCTGCTCCGGCTCGCGGTCCTCGACCCGAGCTCGCTGGACGGCGCGGACCCTGGGGTCGACCGCGTCCGCGCGCTGGCCGGACTGCTCGGTTCGGCCCGGGCCGAACTCCAAGCCGGCGGGACGGCCGAGGAGGTCCTCTGGACGCTCTGGTCCGGCACCCGTTGGCCCGAACGCCTCCGCCGCGCCTGCGAGAACGGCGGCAGCGCCGCCCGACTCGCGCACCGCGACCTCGACGCGGCCTGCGGGCTCTTCGAGGCGGCTGCGCGGGCCGAGGGTCACAAGGTCCACACCAGTGTCGCGAACTTCCTCGAGACCCTCGTCGCCCAGGAGATCCCCGGCGACACCCTGGCTGACCGGGGTGTGCGCGGCGACGGGGTCCGACTGCTGACGGCGCACCGCTCCAAGGGCCTCGAGTGGGACCTGGTGGTGGTGGCCTCGGTTCAGGAGCAGGGCTGGCCGGACCTGCGTCGGCGCTCCAGCCTGCTCGAGGCCGACCGGCTCTCCCCGGACGGGCTGCTCGACCCGGTGACGATCGCCTCGATGCTGGCCGAGGAGCGGCGGTTGTTCTACGTCGCCTGCACCCGCGCCCGGCGCCGGCTGGTCGTCACCGCGGTCGCCTCGGCCGAGGACGACGGCGAGCAGCCGTCCCGCTTCCTGCGCGAGCTCGGGGTCGACGTGGCCTCGTCGGTCGGCCGCCCCCTCCGGCCGTTGTCGCTGGCCGGTCTGGTCGCAGAGCTCCGGCGCGCGGTCACCGACCCGGCAACCAGTGAGCCGTTACGTACCGCTGCCGCCGTTCGACTCGCGGCGCTGGCCGGTGAACGCCACGGTGACCGAGGGCTGGTGCCGCAGGCGGACCCGGGCAACTGGTGGGGGACCAGAGCGCCCTCCCTGGCACCGGCTCCGATCAGACCCGCCGATGCTCCGCTGCGGCTCTCCGCCAGCGACCTGGAGTCGATCGACCAGTGCGCGACCAAGTGGTTCCTGGAGGCCGAGGCGGGCGGCGCGACGTACTCGACCAGTGCGCAGGGGGTCGGCCTGATCGTGCACGCGCTCGCCGACCGGATCGCGCGGGGGGAGGTCGCCGCCGAGGCGGGCGACCAGGAGGGCTTGATGGCCTTCGTCGACCAGGTCTGGGACCAGATCACGTTCCGGACGCCGTGGGCCAAGGGCCGCGAGCACGACGCCGTCCGGCAGGGACTTGCCCGCTTCGTCGACTGGCACCTCGGTACGCGCGGCCGGACGCTGGTGTCGACCGAGCAGCGGTTCGTCACCACGATCGCACTCCCCGACGGCGAGCAGGTCGAGCTGCGCGGATTCGCTGATCGGCTCGAGGTCGATGCCGAGGGACGGCTGATGGTGGTCGACCTGAAGACCGGCAAGTACGCCCCGACCGGTCCAGGTGTTCGGGACCACATCCAGCTAGGCCTCTACCAGTACGCCGCCAACCACGGTGCCTTCGTCGAGGTCGCCGGTGACACGGCCTGCGGTGGTGCCGAGCTGGTCCAGCTTCGTGCCAGCACGACGCCCGCCGCGAAGGTGCAGACCCAGACTCCCGAGGACCCAGGCCATACCGGGATCGAGGACCGGCTGACCGAGGTGGCGGCGATGATGCGGGCCGAGCAGTTCACCGCCAGCTCCGGCGATCACTGCCGGTACTGCGACTTCCAGACCGTCTGCCCGGTCAAAGGCTCCGGGACGGTGTTCGACCGATGAGCCGGCCGATCAGCGATCCGGCCGAGCTGCAGCGGGTGATGCAGGCGTCTTTTCCGGTCAGCGACGAGCAGTGGCGGGCGATCTCGGCTCCTCTCGAGCCTGCGGTGATCATCGCGGGCGCGGGCTCGGGCAAGACCACGTTGATGGCGGCGCGGGTGATCTACCTGGTCACCACCGGGCAGGTGCAGCCCGGCGAGGTGCTCGGGCTGACCTTCACCACGAAGGCTGCCGCCGAGCTGCGGACCCGTGTCCGTACGGCGATGCAGGCCGCCGGACTGCTCGACGACCCGGACACGCCGGAGCCGACGGTCTCGACGTACAACGCCTATGCCTCCTCGCTGCTCACCGAGCACGGCCTGCGGATCGGGCACGAGCCCGATACCCGGGTCCTTGCCGACGCGTCCCGCTACCAGCTCGCGGCCCGGGTCGTAGCCGCACACCGCGGCGTCGTCCAGCAGCTCAGCGATCACCCCGAGACGGTGATCCAGTACCTGCTCTCGCTCGACAGCGCGATGAGCGAGCACCTGGTCTCCGCCGAGCAGGTCCTCGCGTTCGACGCGGAGGTCCGGCAGGGCTTCGTTACCGCGATCGCCGGTGAGCAGGCGGGGGCCGACCGGAAGACCTACGTGGAGGCGTCGGCCAAGGCGGTCTCGGTGATCGACCGGCGGGCCGAGCTCCTCGGCCTGGTCGCCGACTACCGCGCTGCCAAGCTCCGCTACGGCCTGATGGACTTCTCCGACCAGATCGCGCTCTCGGCGCGGCTGGCCGTCGAGCAACCGGAGGTGTCCGCCCTGGAGCGCGACAAGTTCCGTGTCGTTCTGCTCGACGAGTACCAGGACACCTCGGTCGCCCAGGCCACGATGCTCGGCAGATTGTTCTCCGGGGCCGACCAGACGGATGGCCGCGGGCACCCGGTGATGGCGGTCGGCGACCCGAACCAGGCGATCTACGGTTGGCGCGGTGCCTCAGTCTCGAACATCGTCCACTTCGGTGATGACTTTCCCGCGCGTGACGGCGCAACCGAGGTGCCGTCGTACCCGCTGCTGACGAACAGACGCTCCGACGACCGGATCGTCGAGGTGGCCAACCTTCTGGCGACGCCGCTGTACGCGGTGACGCCTGGGGTCGAGCCGTTGGTGGCGCAGCGCGGCGCTCTCTCCGGCCAGGTCTCGGCGCTGGTTCACGAGCACAGCTCGCACGAGCTCGGATGGCTGGCTGATGAGGTGGTCGTCGCGCACCGCGCGATGCCGGAGTCGCGCTGGTCGGAGATCGGCGTCCTGGTGCGCGACAACGCGCACGCCGCCGAGGTCTTCGACGTCCTGAGCCGAGCCGACGTACCGGTCGAGATCGTCGGTCTCAACGGCCTGCTCCGGCTGCCCGAGGTCGCTGAGGTGGTGGCGACGCTGCGGCTGCTGAGCGACCTGACCGCGAACGACGCACTGCTCACCCTGCTCGCCGGGCCGCGCTGGGCGATCGGCCCCCGGGACCTGGCCCTGCTGGGTCGCCGTGCCGGAGAGATCGCTGGCGCCCGCAGACGGGACCGGCCCCAGGACGTCGTCGCCGAGCTCAACCAGGCCGTTGAAGGCCACGACCCGACCGAGATCCCGTCCCTCTCCGACGCGCTTGACGATCCCGGAACAGCGCTGTACTCGGAGGAGGCGCTCGCCCGGTTCGGACTGCTTTCCGTTGAGCTGCGGTACCTGCGCGGCCACGTCGACGAGCCGCTGCTCGACCTGGTCCGCCGGATCATCGACGCCTGCGGGATCGACATCGAGCTCGCCTCCGCGGTCAGTGCCGCGGCGTCTGCCCGGCGCGACAACCTCGACCTGTTCGTGAAGGCGGTGGCCGAGTTCCAGGCGGTCGACGGCGACGTCAGCCTGCCGGCGCTGTTGGCCTACCTGACCGCCGAGGACGAGCTCGGGACCGGCCTGGACGTGGCGACGCCGACCAGTGCGGACTCAGTCAAGTTGCTCACTGTCCACCGCGCCAAGGGCCTGGAGTGGGATGTGGTGTTCCTGGTCGGAGTCGGCGAGGGTCGCTTCCCGACCACCACCTCCCGGACGCTGTGGACCAGCAGTCCCTCGGTGCTGCCGAACCCGTTGCGCGGGGACGCTCGCGACCTCGCGCAGCTCCGCGGGTACGACCGTGCGGCGCTCGAGGAGTTCCGGGCGGCGTCGAAGGTCAAGGACGCCGAGGAGGAGCTCCGGCTCGGGTACGTCGCCTTCACCCGCGCCCGGCACACGCTCCGGGTCTCCTCCTACCTATGGGGCACGCGACCATCGCCGTACGGGCCGTCGCCTTACCAGCAGATCGTGCGGGAGACGATGGCCTCCTGGGGCGAGCAGCCGCCGCAGTGGTTCGAGCGCCCGGTCTCGAAGACGCCGAACCCGTTCGCTGGCCTCGGGCAGTGCCAGGCCTGGCCGGTGCCCGGCATCACCCGCGAGGTCGAGCTCCGGATCGCGGCGACCACGCTAGTCCGGTCCGTCTCGGAGGCCGTCGATGCCGCGGACCCGGATCTGGACATGGTCGAGTCCGCGCAGGTTGCTGTCTGGGACGAGGAGATCGAACGTCTGCTCGGCGAGGCGCGGGCCGAGCGCGCGACCTCGATCGCCGTGCCGCTGCCCTCCAGCCTGTCCGCAACGGCACTGGCCAAGCTCCGCGAGGACCCGGCCGCCTTCGCCGGCGAGTTGGCCCGACCGATGCCCCGGCCGCCGTCGCGCGCCGCCCGTTTCGGAACCCGGTTCCATGCCTGGGTGGAGCAGCGGTTCGGCCAGCAGCACATGCTCGACCCCGACGACCTTCCTGGTCGCGCCGATGTCGGCATCGAGGACGACGCCGACTTCTCCGCAGTGGTCGAGGCCTTCGAGGCAGGTCCGTTCGCCGACCGGCTACCGCACGCGACCGAGGCGCCGTTCGCGCTCGTGTTGGGCGGTCAGGTGGTCCGCGGCCGGATCGACGCGGTCTACGCGGAACCGGAACCGACAACCTGGGCAGGGCAGGCACGCTGGCTGGTGGTCGACTGGAAGACCGGGTCGGCTGCGAACGCCGACCCGGTGCAGCTGGCGATCTATCGGTGCGCGTGGGCCGATCTCGTCGGGGTGCCCGACGCCGACGTACGAGCCGTCTTCCACTACGTCCGCAGCGGCAAGACCGTCGAGCCCGACCTGGTCGGGCGCGACGAGCTCGTCGCGCTGGTCAGCCCGGTGGCCGGTCCAGCGCAGCCGTGAGCGCGATGTCGACCATGGCACCGAAGGTCTGCTCGCGTTCGGCCGAGGTGGTCTGCTCGCCGGTGACGAGGTGGTCCGAGACGGTGCAGATCGCCAGGGCCTTGCGCCCGTACGACGCGGCCAGGGTGTAGAGCGAGGAGGCTTCCATCTCGATCGCCAGCACGCCGTGGTCGACCAGCGGCTTGCCCAGCTCGGCGGCCCGCGGGTTGTAGAACGAGTCCGAGGAGTAGACCAACCCGACGTGGTGGGTGACCTCAACCCGAGCCTCCGCTGCCTCGACCGCAGCCCGGAGCAGCCCGAAGTCGGCGACCGGCGCGTAGTCGACGCCGAGGAACCGGTGCCGGTTCATCGCGGAATCGGTGCACGCACCCGAGGCGATCACGACGTCACGGATCCTGACCGCCTCGGTGAGAGCCCCGCACGACCCGACCCGCACGATGCTCTGCACGTCGTACTCGGCGAAGAGTTCGTTGACTAGATCGCCATCGACGGCTGGCCCATTCCGGAACCCTGGACGGAGACCGGTCGGCCGTTCCAGGTCCCGGTGTAGCCGTACATCCCGCGCACCTCGGTGTAGCAGGTCGCCCCGTCGAGGAAGGTCTCCGCGATCCACTTCGCCCGGAGCGGGTCCCCGGGAAGCAGGACCGTCGGAGCGATCTGACCGGCGGTCGCGCCGAGGTGGGTGCTCACGCTCGGCCCCGCTTCGCTGCGGCAGCGCATGAGCACCCAGGGTGGCTGTTTCCTCTGATGGCGGGTCCCCGCTTCGCTGCGGCAGCGCATGAGCACCCAGGGTGGTTGTTCCCTCTGATGGCGGGTCCCCGCTTCGCTGCGGCCGCGCATGAGCACCCAGGGTGGCTGTTTCCTCTGATGGCGGGTCCCCGCTTCGCTGCGGCCGCGCACGAGCACCCAGGGTGGTTGTTCCCTCTGATTCGCTCGCTGCGCTCGCTCATGACCTTGAACCTATAACTCCCGCGACCGGTCGCGGAGGCACGGACTAGCCTCACTGCATGAGCCTCGAACCGCTGAGCCTTCCCTCGGATCCGGACGCCTGGAGGGACTGGCTCGCCGAGCGGGCGTTCGGCGCCCTGAGGACGGCGGGTGACCAGGTCGCCGCGCTGAAGACCGCGCACCCCGAGGACACCGCGATCCTCCAACTCTGGAATGACGCGGCGATCTCGCTGGCGAACGCTGCGGCTGTCACCAGTCTGCTCAGCTCGGTGCACCCGGACCCCGCAATCATCGAGCTCGCCGAGGAGATCGAGATCGAGGTCCGTCGCTTCGAGAACGACCTCTTCCTCGACGCCGAGGTCTTCGCCCAGCTCGGGTCCTTGCGCGAGGACCCGCTCGACGACGGCGCCCGCCGGGTGCTCGCCGACGCACTGATCTCGTTCAAGCGCTCGGGGGTCGACCAGGATCCGGCGGCGCTGGCCCGGGTCCGGGAGCTCAACGAGAAGGAGGCGGAGCTCAGTCAGGCCTTCTCCCGCAACATTCGCGACGGCCGCCGGACGGCGATGGTGCCGGTCGCGGCCCTGGCCGGGCTCCCCGAGGACTTCGTCGCCGAGCACCCGGCTGACGAGGCCGGGATGGTCGCGATCACCACCGAGTACCCAGACGTGGTCCCTTTCCTGACCTACAGCGTGGACGCCGAGGCGCGCTCCGTCGTGGCCACCGAGTACTTCAACCTGGCCTGGCCCGAGAACGAGCCGGTCCTCGCCGACCTGCTGAAGCTCCGCCAGGAGAAGGCCCGACTGGTCGGCTACGCCGACTGGCCGGACTTCGACGCCGAGATCAAGATGATCGGCAAGGGTGCGGCGATCGGCGAGTTCATCGAGAAAATCGCTGCAGACTCCCGCGACGCCGGCCGCCGAGACCTGGCCGTGCTGGTCGAGCGCGGTGCCCGCGAGGGCATCGCGAGGATCGACCTGTCGAACTGGCGCTACTGCTTCGAGGCCGTCAAGCGCGAGCAGTACGACGTCGACGCTCAGCAGGTTCGTCGTTACTTCGACTTCGCGAAGGTGAAGCAGGGTCTCCTCGACGTGACCGGGCGGCTCTTCGGACTCACCTACCGGCCCGTGGTGACGGAGACCTGGCACCAGGACGTGTTTTCCTACGACGTCGAGCTCGATGGTGAGCGACTGGGCCGGATCCACCTCGACCTGCACCCGCGCGAGCATAAGTACAACCACGCCGCCCAGTTCGACCTGGTCCGCGGCGTCCGGGAGCGTCAGCTGCCTGAAGGCGTGCTGGTCTGCAACTTCCCGCGCGGCCTGATGGACCACGACGAGGTGGTGACGCTGTTCCACGAGTTCGGCCACCTGATGCACCACGTGCTCGCCGGTCGCCACGAGTGGGTGCGATTCTCCGGGGTCGCCACCGAGTGGGACTTCGTGGAGGCCCCGTCGCAGATGCTCGAGGAGTGGGCCTGGGACGCCGGCGTACTGCAGATGTTCGCCACCGACGATTCCGGCGTCCCGATCCCGACCGAGCTGGTGGAGCGGATGCGCGCTGCTGAGGAGTTCGGCAAGGGCTTCACCGCCCGGACCCAGATGTTCTACGCCGCGGTCGCCTACAAGTTCCACCTGGAGGTGCCCGCGGACCTGACCGCCCGGCTGCTCGAGCTCTATCCGGAGTACAGCCTGGTCACCCCGCTGGAGGGCACCCACTTCCACGCGGGATTCGGCCACCTCGTCGGGTACACCTCGGCGTACTACACCTACATGTGGTCGCTGGTGATCGCGAAGGACATGTTCAGCGCCTTCGACCCCGACAACCTGTTCGACCCCGACCGAGCACTGCGCTACCGCGACGTGGTGCTGGCTGCCGGCGGGTCCCGGGACGCGGCTGCGCTGGTCGCCGAGTTCCTGGGTCGTCCCTACGACACCGAGGCTTTCACCGCGTGGTTGAACCGGTGAGCGCCGAGATCACGCCGATCGCGTTCTCCCGGTACGCGCACGACCGCATCGGCGACCGCCGTACCGACGAGGCCTGGCTGGCTGAGGTCTGGGCGGACCCGGCAACGAGGATCCTGGTGATCGCGGGCACCCGGATCAGGCTTGTTGACGGCGTCGTCGCGTGGATCTCCCCTACCGAGGCCCCTGACGGCACCCGGGTGCTACTCGGCGAGGTCGGCGGCGTCGTGCACTTCGCGGTGATCCTCGACGGCAGTCACGCCGACCAGGACTGGATGCCGTTGCGCGGCCTGGTCCTGGCGATTACCGAGGACGACGCCCCGCTGGTCGTGCACGCGATGGGCATCGCCGAGTGGCTGTGGGCGACCCGGCACTGCGTGCGGTGCGGGGGCACCTACGAGCCGCTGCACCTCGGTCACGTCCTGCGTTGTACCGAGTGCGGTCGCCAGGAGTTCCCGCGTACCGACCCGGCGGTGATCATGGTCGTCACCGACGGCGAGTACCCGGAGGATCGCTGCCTGCTCGGCCGCCACCCCTCCTGGCCTCCCGGCCGCTACTCCACGTTGGCCGGCTTCGTCGAGCCCGGGGAGTCCATCGAGCAGGCCGTACGCCGCGAGGTCTTCGAGGAGTCCGGCATCCAGGTTGCCGACGTCGCCTACTTCGGCAGCCAACCCTGGCCCCTTCCCAGGAGCCTGATGATCGGCTGCATCGGCAAGGCGTCGTCCACGGAGATCTCGGTCGACGGCGAGGAGATCGAGGACGCCCGCTGGTTCACCCGCCAGCAGATGAAGGACGAGGCGGAGGCAGGGACGCTACTGCTCCCCGGTGGCATCTCGATCTCACGGTCGCTGGTCGAGCACTGGTACGGAGATACCCTCCCGGGTCAGTGGTGAGAACCGGACCAGCCGTCCTCAGGCGCTGAGTGATTCCAGCTTCGCCCTGACCTGGGCCAGGGACGGGTTGGTCTGCGCACTCCCGTCGGAGTAGACGAGGGTGGGAACCGTCTGGTTGCCTCCGTTTGCCGCCATCACGAGATCGGCAGCGGCTGGATCCTCTGCGATGTCCACAACGGCGAAGGAAATTCCTTCGCGGTCCAGCTGGCCCTTGAGACGGTGGCAGTAACCGCACCAGGGGGTGGAGTACATCGTGAACTGGCCGGACATCGAGATGTCCCCTCTCGCAACTAGGCTTCGGTCAAAGGCAGGCACTGCATCAACCAGGACCCGAGGTGAATCATTCCGTGACCAGCGCCGACCGCTTGCTGGAGGGGCTCGACCCCGAGCAACGTCAGGTCGCCGAGGCGCTGCGCGGACCGGTACGCGTCCTGGCCGGTGCGGGCACCGGCAAGACCAGGGCGATCACCCACCGGATCGCTTACGGCGTTGCCGCCGGGGTCTACAACCCTTCTGAGGTCCTCGCGGTCACCTTCACCGCCCGAGCCGCCGGCGAGATGCGCACCAGGCTCAGGACGCTCGGTGCTCCCGGCGTCCAGGCGCGCACGTTCCACGCCGCCGCGCTGCGTCAGCTGCGTTACTTCTGGCCGAAGGTGTACGGAGGAGAACCACCGGAGCTGACGGCGTCGAAGATCCCGATCGTGGCAGGAGCCGCTCGCCGCAACCGGCTGGAGGTCGACCAGGCCCGGTTGCGCGATCTGGCCAGCGAGATCGAGTGGTCCAAGGTCACCAACGTCCGTCCCGACGAGTACGAGCGGATCGCTCCGACCCGGGGCCGTGAGGTCACCGGGCTGGCGGCGTCCGAGGTCGCGCACGTGTTCTCGACCTACGAGGAGCTCAAGCGTGAGCAGGGCCGGATGGACATGGAGGACGTGCTGCTGATCGGTGCGGCCCTGCTGAGTGAGGACGACCGGGTCGCGGCGTCGGTACGCAGCCAGTACAAGTGGTTCGTCGTCGACGAGTACCAGGACGTCAGCCCGATCCAGGCCGCGCTGCTGGACCTCTGGCTCGGTGGCCGCAACGAGATCTGCGTGGTCGGCGACCCGGCCCAGACGATCTACTCCTTCGCCGGCGCTCGGGCTTCGTATCTGACCGAGTTCACCCGCAGGTACGAAGGAACGACCAGCGTCGAACTGGTCCGCAACTACCGGTCGACCCCCCAGGTCATCGCCGCCGCCAACTCCTTGCTGGCCGGCACCGCGACCGGTGCAGTCCAGCTCCGTGCGCAGCAGCCGTCCGGTGACGAGGTCAGCTGGCACGAGGCCGCCGACGAGGTCGCCGAGGCTGACGCGGTCGCGGCCGAGGTCGCCCGGCTGGCCGCCGCCGGGACGCCGCTGCGGGAGATGGCGGTGCTCTTCCGGATCAACGCCCAGTCGGAGACCTTCGAGGAGGCGCTGACCGCGCGCAAGATTCCGTACGTCGTCCGCGGCGCCGCCCGCTTCTTCGAGCGTCCCGAGGTGCGCCAGGCCCTCGCGCTGCTGCGAGCCAGCCTCCGGGCGGGCGAGGCGGCTCAGGATGGGCTCCTCGACCAGGTCCGCGGCGTCTTGGGCGGGATGGGCTGGAGTACTGACGCGCCGACCGCCCGCGGCCAGGCGCGCGACCGATGGGAGTCACTGATGGCACTGGTCTCCCAGGCCGAGGAATACGCCACCGCAGAAATCGCGCCGACCCTGGAGGGTCTGGTCGCCGAGCTCGACCGGCGTGCCAACGAGCAGCATGCGCCGGTCGCCGAGGGCGTGACCCTGGCAACCCTGCACACCGCTAAGGGCCTGGAGTGGGACGCCGTCTTCCTCGCCGGGATGCAGGACGGCTCCATGCCGATCACCTACGCCGACACCCCTGCCGCGATCGAGGAGGAGCGCCGCCTGCTCTACGTGGGGATCACCCGCGCCCGCAAGCACCTGATGATCTCGTGGTCGCTGGCCCGCAACCCGGGCGGCCAGGCCCGGCGCAAGCCGTCTCGGTTCCTGGCCGGGATGCGCCCGGAGTCCTCGACCGACCGACCGACCGCTGCCGCCGGTCCGAGCAAGGGCCGCCGACGCGCCAAGGCCTCGGCGTGCAAGCTCTGCCAGCGTCCGCTGGCCAGCGCCCGAGAGCGCAACCGCGGTTTCTGCGGCGACTGCCCGATCCCGTACGACGAGAGCATCTTCGAGTCGTTGAAGTCCTGGCGCCGTGAGCGTGCCGAGGCCGAGAGCGTGCCGGCGTTCGTGGTCTTCTCCGACGCCACCCTGGAAGCCCTTGCCGAAGTGCAGCCGAAAGACCGGAAAGCGCTCCTGGAGATCAACGGGATCGGCGCCGCCAAGCTTGAGAAATACGCGGACGATGTGCTCGCTGTGCTCGGCGAAAAGAATTCCCGATAAATGATTTGCACGCCCAGATAACCCCGGCGTACCTTGTGCTCACGCAAACGTCTGCGCACACACGGCCCTGACAAGGTCGGCGCTGAAGACCTGAAGGAGGTGCACGACCCATGAACGTAACTACTTCGTACCGGAGCCAGTCCTGGCTCAACTCGACCGTGACGCGGTCCACGTCCGTCGTGCCCGCTTTCGGTTCCGGTATGGGCGACGTGTGCCTGAATGCTGCCGCATTCGCGCTTGGCATGTCCACGGACAAGCGTCACGCAGTCGCCATCAAGGCCACCCCGGTTACGGGTCGTCCGCCTTGGAGTCCACCAGTCACATGAGTTAACCCTCATCGACCGGCACCTCCAAGGCCGCGAATCCCGAACCAAGGGATCCGCGGCCTTTGTGTTTCTCGGAGCAAGTTTCCAGCAGTAGCAAGCGATCGAAATCAGAGAATATGGAGGTGGCACATGAGCATCAGCGTGCTCGACCCGGCTGGGTTGAACGATGAGCTGCTCCCGTGTCGCGTGAACGAGGCGGAGTTGTTCTTCGCCGAGTCGCCCAGTGACGTGGAGCTCGCGAAGGCCCTGTGTCAAGGCTGCCCGGTGGTGGCTGAGTGCCTCGCAGGTGCACTCGAGCGGCGGGAGCCGTGGGGCGTCTGGGGTGGCGAGCTGTTCCTGGCCGGAGTGGTGATCCCCCGAAAGCGTCCGCGCGGTCGGCCCCGGAAGAACGAGGTCGCGGCCTGATCCCTGGCCGACGCCGCAGCAGGACAGAGCAAGACCAGACCAAAACTTGAATCTCAAGAAGGAGCACCACCCATGAGTTACTTCACCGAAGACATGGCCCGTGCCTACGTGCACGAACGGCTCGAGCGGGCGGACAGGACCCGGCAGGCGCGCCAGCTTGCTGTGGCCCGACGGCTCTCCCGCAAGGCCGAGCGCGCTGCCGCGCAGGCGCGGCTGGCTCTCGCCCGCGTGATGTGAGAGCGGTTTGAGACGCTCGCTGCGCGAGCTGCTCGGGACAACCAGCGGCACCCTCTGACTTCTCGTTCGATCGCGGGAAACAGCAAGGCCGGGTCGACGACGACGCGCTCGTCGTCGACCCGGCCTCGTCATGCCCGGACTACTCTGGAGCTATGACCTCGTGCGCCCTGTGCGGTACGGCCGCCCCGGGGGACCCGCCGCCGCTGACCTGGACGTCGGCGACCGAGCGCGGCCGCCAGCAGTGGTACTGCGACACCTGTTCGCGAGAGCACCTGCGCGCCATCGAGTCCAAGCTCGACAACGAGTGGTGGTAGCGGGTCTGCTCAGCCCTCAGTGGCGAAGCCAGGGAGGGACTCGGACAGGATCTGGCGGAAGGGCACCGTGGCGCCGAGCTGGCTGAGCACGCCCACCCCGCCGACCCAGGTGCGGTGGATCAGCAGGTACGACGGCGGCAGGTTGAGCCGCAGCATCACCGAGTAGGCGTCCCCCTTCGGGTCGTTGACGCGCTTGAACTGCTCCTGCATCCAGGCCCGAGAGAAGGTGAACTCCTCGGCACTGGCCGGCTCCACGAACGGGCCGAGATAGGAACGCAGCTTGTCGGCGTCGACGTTGATCTTGTCGCGGATGAAGCCTTCCTCGCGCAGCGAGGCAACCAGGGTCGCGTAGTCGTCCATGCACGCGATCCGGATCAGCGAACCCAGCGAGGCGGGCAGACCGCGCTCACCGAACCGCGCCACCGCGCCGTAGTCCAGCACGCCGAGCCGTCCCGGCGATCCGTCCGGCTCCGGGATCAACCGGAAGTTGCCGGGGTGCGGGTCGGCGTGCAGCATGCCGGTACGAGCGGGGGCGCCGAAGAGGAACCGCACGAACCGCTCGCCGTAGTGGTCCCGCTCGGCCTGGGTGCCCTCGCGGACGACCTGAGCCAGGGATGCCGAGCTGTCGAGCCAGGAGGTGACCAGGACCTTGTCGGTGCCGGCGAGCACCTCGGGCACGACGATCGCCGGGTCGTCGGCGTACGCCGCGGCGAAGACGCGCTGGGCGTCGGCCTCGAGCCGGTAGTCCAGCTCCTCCTCGGCCCGGTCCTGCAGCTCGGTGACCAGCGGCTTCACATCGATCCCCGGGAAGACCGGGCCGAGGCCGCGGGCGACCCGGGCGAGCTGGCGCAGGTCGTTGCGCAAGGCGTCGCCGGCGCCGGGGTACTGAACCTTCACCGCGACGTCGTGGTCGTCCCAGCGGGCCCGGTGGACCTGGCCGATAGAGGCCGCAGCGGCGGGGGCTCCATCGAGCTTGGTCAGGCGGGCGACGTCCTCGCCCAGCTCGGCGGCGAGGATCTCGCGGACGGTGATGGTCGGCATCGGTGGTGCCGAGTCCTGGAGCTTGGTGAGCTGCTCCCGGTACGGAGCCGCGAGTTCTTCGGGGAGCGCGGCCTCGAAGATCGACATCGCCTGCCCGAACTTCATCGCACCGCCCTTGAGCTCGCCCAGGGTGCGGAAGAGTTGTTCGGCCGTGCGCTGCTGGAGCTCGGTCATCACGGTCTCGGCAGGGGCGCCCCCGATCCGCTTGCCGAAGCCGATTGCACTCCGCCCGGCGTAGCCGAGTGGGAGCGCGGCCAGGCGGGCCGTCCTGGCCACGGCCTTGCGGGGGAGCTCGCTCATGCACCCATTGTGACCGATTCCCCCTCAAGGTCGACCAGTTCCTCGCGCGCGCCCCAACTGCAGCCGCAGCGCGGGTGCCGCAACCAGGGCACGGCGGCGCGCGGTTCCCGACCGGAGGCGAAAGCGATTGTCGCCGACCAGGTCGTCGGTCGGTCCTGCTCGGCGAACCGGACGAGGTCACTCACCGCCCAGCCGAGCGCCGCGACGGCGACCGCCGCATCGATCGGGTCGGCGACCCCGTCGTGCCTCAGCGCGCGGTGGTAGCCGTCGAGCACCATCGGGTAGGTCTGGTCCTGTGCGGTCGCGTGCGCGTCGAGGCAGCGCAGACAGGCCGTCCTTCCGGGGTAGACGAACGGACCGAGCACGATCTCGGACTCGACGGCTCGCAGCACCAGGTGCGGCGTCCCGCGGTGCACCAGGTGGTCGAGGTCGGTCCTCTCGGGCTCGCCGCGCTCCAGCATCAGGACCGCCGTCGGCGTCTCGCCCTCTGCGGCGATGCCGAGTCCGCAGCGCCTGAGCAGCGCGGTCGGGTCCACCTCGGGCGCCAGACCGAGGTCGCCGGCGACCTGGACCCGCTGCTGCTCGCGCAGGTAGAGGCGCTCGGTCGCGTCGTACGGGTGCCGGAGCGCCGCTGCGGCGACTTCCTCGGCGGGGATCCGCGGGTGGACCAGGGTGTCCCCGTCGCGCAGCACCGGGCCGAGCTGGCCGAGCACCCGGCGGGTCGTCGGCGCGTCCCGGGGCGCTTCGCCGCGGGCGAGCACCGCCAGCACCCGTCGTACGGCGGGGGTGTCGGGTACGCGCACCCGGTGGGTGCTGCCCACCCCGATCTGGAGCTCACCGGGAACCCGGGAGATCACCCGGAGACCTGGAGCGAGGACGGGACGGCGGACGGGCTTCCGAGGCGGTGGGGAGGTCATGGCGCGGCAGCGTAGGAGTCGGTCGGGTGGGCCCGCCAGCACCCATCCACAGGTCGTCCGGAACTGGGCAGACCTGGGCGGAACACCTGGGCGGGAACGCCTGGAACGAGCAAACGGCGGGTGCCCACCCGGAGGTGGTGCTCCCGCCGCCTGTGCTCTTGCTCGGCAAGTCTGAGGCGAACCTCAGGCGCGACCGAGAATGCGGTTCAGCTTGGTGGTGCAGACGGGGCAGACGGCCTTGGCCATCTTGGTGCCCTTCTCGTTGACCTCGATGTGGCCCTCGGCCTCACGCTTTTCCTTGCACTTGACGCAGTAGAACTCGCCGCTCCAGCTCTCGGCCATGACGGCCTCCTGATCCCTGTCGCTCTGGTCGTCGCGGCGGGAGCCTGAGGGAAGACCCGCCGGGGTCCGGTCTGAACCACTATCGACCCTAGACCACGATCACGCTCAAACGGCGGATCGGAAGCGCTTGTTCTTACGTGTCCTTGACCTGGTTTCGGCCCGGATTCCAGGCGATTTCCGCCTGGTGGAGAGCGTTGGAGAGGGGTCCCCGGCGTCGTTCCCAGGACCTGCTGGGCGGTAGCCTCCGGCCATGTCCTCGCTCACCGATCCCGCCGACCTGCCCCTGATCGACCTGCGCCTGGAGCGTCCGGCTCCCGGGGTCGTCCGCCTGGTCCTCGACAACCCTGCTCAGCGCAACGCGATGTCGGACGGTATGACGGAGTCCTGGGTCCGGGCGATCGACCAGGTCGAGGCCGACCCCGACGTCCGGGTCGTGGTCGTCACCGGCGAGGGCAGCGCCTTCTGCTCGGGCGGTAACCCGGCCTGGATCGCCGGCGAACCGGACGCCGAGGTCGACTACCTGCGGACCCGGATGATCGCGTTCTACCGGGCATGGCTCTCGATCCGTCGCCTCGAGGTCCCGACGATCGCGGCGTTGAACGGGCACGCCGTCGGCGCCGGCCTCTGTCTCGCTCTGGCCTGCGACCTGCGTTACGCGGCGGCCGATGCGAAGCTGAGCGTGCCGTTCGTCAAACTCGGGATGAACCCTGGGATGGCCGCGACCTTCCTGCTGCCGAACGTCGTCGGCGATGCGAACGCCCGCGAGCTGCTGCTCACCGGCCGGGCGGTCGAGGCCGAGGAGGCCCGGCAGATCGGCCTGGTGAACCGGGTCTTCGCCGCCGCGGACTTCGCTGCCGAGATTGACGCGATCGCCGAGGGCATCGCGGGTACCGCGCCGATCCCCAGCCGCTACACCAAGGTCGCGCTGCGCGACGGCGGCCGCCGCGACATCGAGTCCGCTGTGCAGTGGGAGGCGCTGGCCCAGCCGATCACGCTGGCCACCGCCGACCTGCAGGAAGGTGTTCGCGCCGCCCAGGAGAAGCGGAAGCCGCAATTCAAGGGCCGCTAAGCGCCGAGATGCGGTGAGGGGTTCAGGAACTCGCGCGCCAGCGGCCCAACAAGGCTCGCACGGAGAAAAAGCCCACGACCGCCGCCGTCCAGTGCTTGCCTTCCCCTTGCGAACACGCGTCCGGCTGCGGTCGAGGGCCTCTTCTGCGCGTCACGCTAGGGGAGCGCTCATCCGCGGTCAATGCAGGAATCGGGCGGATTCTCCACTGCCTGTGGATAACTCTGTGGACGGTGTGTGGAAATCTCCCGATGTGCTGTGGATCACCATTTCGCGACCGGGCTGTGGACGGCGTCCTGTCCGTGTCGGGGGCACCCGGTCACAATGTGTTCTATGGCACCGAGCCCGTCCAAGGACACTCACGACGCGTCCTACGACGACGGCCCGGTGGCAGCCCTGCGCCGGATCGCGTTCCTCCTCGAGCGCAGTCGGGCCGAGACCTACAAGGTCAAGGCTTTTCGGGGCGCCGCGACGACGATCCTGCCCTTGGACCCCGCCGAGGTGGCCCGACGGGCAGTCGGCGGCACCCTGCGCGAGCTCGACGGCATCGGCGCCTCGACCGCCGAGGTGATCGAGGCGGCCGTTGCCGGCCGGGTCCCCGAGAGATTGGCCAGGCTGGAGCGCGACGAGGGCGGGCCCCTGGTCGACGGCGGCGACACCATTCGCGCAGCGCTCCGCGGCGACCTGCACAGTCACAGCGACTGGTCCGACGGCGGCTCGCCGATCGAGGAGATGGCGTTCACTGCGATGCAGCTCGGTCACGAATACCTGGTGTTGACCGATCACTCGCCGCGGCTTCGGATCGCCAACGGCCTCTCGGCGGCACGGTTGACCCGTCAGCTCGGGGTGGTCGACGCGATCAACGAGCATCTCTTCTCCGACGAGACCGGGTTCCGGTTGCTGAAGGGCATCGAGGTCGACATCCTCGACGACGGGGCCCTCGACCAGACTGAGGAGATGCTGGCCGCCCTCGACGTCCGGGTGGCTTCGGTGCACTCCAAGCTCGCGATGGAGCCGGCGGCGATGACGCGCCGGATGCTGGCCGCGATCGGCAACCCGTTCACGAATGTTCTGGGCCACTGCACCGGGCGCTTGGTCACCGGCAACCGGGGGACCCGGGGCCGCTCGGAGTTCAACGCCGAGACCGTCTTCGCCGCGTGCGTGGAGCACGATGTTGCCGTCGAGATCAACGCCCGCCCCGAACGGCGCGACCCGCCGACCGACCTGCTGCAGATGGCGATCGAGATGGGTTGCCTGTTCTCTATCGACTCCGATGCCCATGCGCCGGGGCAGCTGGACTTCCAAGTCTTCGGGTGCGCGCGCGCCGAGGACCTCGGTCTGGAGCCGGACCGGATCGTGAACACCTGGCCGGCGACGCGTTTGCTTTCGTGGGCGAGTTCGAAGATCACGGCCCCTGCACCGGATACCGTCTCGCCATGAGGTGGCGTTCCCTTTGAGGCCAGAGGTCGAGGTCCGGCGGTCGGCCAGACGCACCCGGACGGTCTCCGCCTACCGCAAGGACGGCAAAGTCATCGTGATGATCCCGGCCCGGTTCACCCGAGCCGAGGAGTCGGAGTGGGTCGACACGATGCTGCTCCGGCTGGACGGGACGGTTGCACGCGGTCGTCGTACCGACGAGCAGTTGATGCGCCGTGCCGTCGAGCTCAACCGGGAGTACCTGAACGGGAGGGCGATGGCGGAGTCGGTGCGCTGGGTCGACAACATGGCCAGCCGCTGGGGCTCCTGCACCACCGGGGAGCGCACCATCCGCCTTTCAGACCGGCTCAAGCCGATGCCGGCCTGGGTCGTTGACTACGTCCTGCTGCACGAATTGGCGCACCTGCTCGAGCCCAGCCACAACAAGCGGTTCTGGCACTGGGTGGACAAGTTCCCCAAGGCGGAACGCGCCAAGGGTTACCTCGAGGGCGTCGCGTCCGCTGCGAACCTCGGGTTCGAGGTCTGCGAGTAGCAGGGCTCCGCAGCGCCGGTGCGCGCCTCAGCCTCCGTGCGCCCGGACCCGGGCCAACCGGATCAGGTCCAGCATGTCTGGTTCGTCGGTGGGTAGGTCGTCGACCGGGAACCAGCGGAGGTCCAGGGACTCGTCGCTGACCACGGGTTGACTGGTGGCGCCGACCCGGGCGAGGAACCGGACGTCGAGGTGACGTACCGGCCCGAGTGGGTTGCAGAAGTCGACGGTGTGCAGCGAGAGGTGCACCGGGACCGGATCCAGGTCCAGATCGGGGAGCCCGGACTCCTCCGTGGCTTCGCGTATTGCCGCTGCGGCCAGGGTGGCGTCCTCGGGCTCGAGGTGGCCGCCGAAGGCGAACCAGCGCCGCGCCTTGAGGTGCAGGTTGAGCAGGACGCGGCCTCCGGTCGCGTCCAGGACGAGGGCACCGGCAGTCAGGTGGTCCGGGAAGCAAGCCTTCGCCAGTCCGTCGGGTTCCCTGTGCAGGTGGTCGACGTACTCACTGCGCCAGGCTTCCTGCGCCGCGTCGGGCGCTGCCCAGCCCTCCAGGGTGCTCAAGGCCTCGGCGTGCAGGCTGGGCCCGGGGGAGCGGGGCCCGTCAGTCAGCGGACTTCTCCGTACCTTCGGGTCCTTCGGGTTCACTGTCGAGCAGTTCGGCCAGGGCCTGGTCGAAGTCGGTCTCGCTCAGCTTCTCGACCTCGCCGAGGTCCTCGCGGAACCCGAGCGGGTCGTCGAGATCGGCCGGGGTCGGCAGCAGGTCCGGGTGCGCCCAGACCGAGTCCCGGGCGTCGGCCCCCTGGCGCGAGCGCAGCGATCCCCACAGCGCGGAGGCGTCGCGCAGGCGGCGCGGACGCAGCTCCAGCCCGACCAGCGCTGCGAAGGTGTTCTCGGCCGGTCCCCCGGCGGCACGTCGGCGTCGGATCGCCTCCTGGAGCTTGCTGGCGGACGGCATCCGCTCGCTCGTCGCCAGACCGACCACTTCGTCGACCCAGCCCTCCACTAGGGCGAGGGTGGTCTCCAGACGGAGGAGTGCCGCGGTCTGCGAGGGCTGCTGCTTCGGCTCGAAGAGCCCGGAGTTGATGGCGTTGGTGATCGCTTCGGGGTTGGAAGGGTCGATGCTGCCCAGCGAGTCCTCGATTCCGCTGATGTCGATCGTCACGCCGCGACCGAAGTCCTCGACCGCGGCGATCAGGTGCTCGCGCAGCCAGGGCACGTGGGCGAACAACCGTTGGTGGGCCGCTTCGCGCAGGGCGAGATACAGCAGCACGTCGTCGGCGGGGACGTCGAGGCCTTGGGCGAACTCGGCCACGTTGTGGGGGAGCAGGGCGGCCTTGCCGACCGGTCCGAGCGGGAGCCCGATGTCGGAGGCGGTGAGCACGTCGGCGGAGAGACCGCCGAGTGCCTGACCGACCTGCGAGCCGAACATCGCGCCGCCCGCTTGCGAGATCATTCCGATCAACGGGCCGGCCATCGCGCGGGCTTCCTCGGGCAGGGCGTTGCCCATCGCTCCAACCACGTGCTCGGCGACCGGCTCGACCAGGACGCGCCAGACGGAGGTCGTCTCCTCGATCCAGTCCGCACGGCTCCAGGCGGCGGTGGTGGTCACCCCCGACGGCAAGGACGTGGTCTCGTCAAGCCAGTGATCGGCCAGGCGCAGCGCGTCGGCGACCTGGGTGTGCGAGGCGGCGTCCTGGCTCGGGTCGGGCTGTGCGGCCGCGGTACGCCGGGCGATGTCGGTGGCGAGCTTCCAGTTCACCGGGCCGTCGTAGGGCTGCATCAACGACTGCATCTGGGCCATCAGGGCGTTCAGGTCGACGTTGCTCAGGTCCGGCATCCCGCCGCCCGCGCCGAAGGACGAGAACACACCCTCGAAAGGCGTGCCCTTGAAGGGGTTCGCGGCGTCGTCCCCCGCGTCGTCGTCGGACCCACCGGGGCCGTTGCCACCGTCGTTGCTCATGCGTCCAAGTTACCGGCCCCACCCCCGCCGCCCTAGAGTCGGTGGTGTGACCTCTCTATCTCCCGGCGCGGACGCGGCCGGTACCTCGCGCTCGGCCGTCCGTCTCCTCGGTCTCCGCGAGTATCCGCTCGACATTGCCGAGATCGCCGCTGCCGTCGAGGACCCGGCTGCCGGTGGTGTCAACCTCTTCATCGGCGCGGTCCGCGACCATGACGGCGGACAGGGGGTGCTGCGGCTGGAGTACTCCGCGCACCCGACCGCCGAGGAGCGGCTGGCCGAGGTCGCGGCCGAGGTTGCGGCCGAGTTCGACCTGATCGCGCTGGCGGCGGTCCACCGGACCGGCACCCTGGAGATCGGCGACCTGGCCGTGGTCTCCGCGGTCTCCGCAGGGCACCGCGGACAGGCCTTCGAGGCGTCTCGGGCGCTGATCGACCGGCTCAAGGAACGGGTGCCGATCTGGAAGCACCAAGTCTTCACCGACGGCACCGACGAGTGGGTGGGAGCTGAGACGCGCTAGCGGATCAACCTCGGTGTTCGGGAAGCGCCTGCGGGTTCTATGCCTCCACGCCGAAGTAAGTCGGCTCTGCCGAGGAGGAGCACCCGGTGATGTCGATGACCCGATCGGCATGGACGACTTGAGAGCGGGCCTGCTCCAGCGCCTCGATCAGGTGGGTCGACGCGGTGTGCTGGCGGGCCAGCAACTCCCGCGCACGGGCTGCTAGGTCGACGGGCATCGAACCCAAGGTCGCGGGCGGCTGCCACGCCTCGAACGGTCGGTCCTCGAGCTTGCGGACCAACCGCTCCACGGAGATCACGTCGAGCTCGAGACGTTCCAACTCGGTCTCCCACACAGCGCGGATCCGGTCGCTCTTCATGGTCGTCACGCCGGTCACGCGTCCCTCGCGAGCAGTGTGGACCGGAACGCGCGGGTGGATCCGCCCAGGTTGCGGAGACTCATGGGGTTCCCTCTTGGAGTGGCGAGTCGGGTACGGAGGTTCAGGCCGTCCGGCCGAGTACGGCGACAGAGCGACGTGCCGAGGCGTGCCGGGTAGCGACGGCATCGAAGTAGGCATTGCGGCGACGGGCTGCGGAACCCTGCGGACGCGCGTGCGCCTGGAGCAGGGTTGGGTCGAGCTCGTGGTTCAAGGCGTCGCGCAGCAGCACCAGCGCCTCGGCCCGCATCTGCGAGACGCGGGACTCACTGACCCCGAGCTCAGCAGCGATCTCGGCCATCGGGCGCTCCTCGAGAAAGTAGTCCGAGACGACGATCCGTAGGCGTTCTGGCAGCTCGGCGACGGCCTCGACCAGGTAGGCCAGACGCTCGCGGTGCTCCACCAGTTGCTCCGGGGTAGGGCCGGCCGAGGGGAGTACGTCGTCCAGCGAAGCGTCCTGGGCGCCCTGGAGGGAGAGGATCTGCGCCCGGGCGATGTCCTCGTCGTTTCGAGCGATCTCCGTCAGGGTCATGCCGACGGCATCGGCCACCTCAGCGTTGGTGGGCACCCGGCCCAGGATGTTGGCGAGCTGGGACCGCGTCGAATCGAGGTCACGGGCTCGTCGTCGGACCGAGCGTGAGGCCCAGTCGATCCCGCGGAGCTCGTCGAGGACGGCGCCTCGGACCCGGGCGGCGGCGTACTTGGCGAACGGCACCCCGCGATCGGGGTCGAAGGCCTTGCTCGCTTGGACGAGCGCTGCCAGTCCGGCAGACGTGAGATCGTCCCGGCTGACATGGGACGGCACCCGGCCCATGGTCTCGCGGACGATGTGGGTAACAACGGGGATGCTGCTCGTGATCAGCGCATCCAGTTCGGTGACGTCGACGTTCTCCCTCATACAGACACCCTTGCGGGTAAATGTCCGTTTTAATAGGGATATGTCCTGATATTACCCAATTGGTACCAAAAGTCGGGACTTGGGTCCCGACGGGCGTAGCCCAAAATGACCAGGCCCGTCCGATTATTGTCCAGAAAGTCTCAACTTGCCGTTCCGCCGCCGATTGGACCTCCAAGCACTCACGCGCCGGGTAGGCGCTTTCCGGAGTGCGGACCAACCGGACCGTTGTCTTGGGACACTGTGAAGTGCGAAGGGCCCGCCATGAAGAAGTTGTCGGAGATCCTCATGTGCGAGCGCGAACTGCTCGACACCCTGCTGTTCAGGCTGGAGGTCGAACAGATGGTGCTCGCCAGTGGGCGTACCCGTTGGCTGATGCGCTCGGCGCGCGAGGTCGAAGCCGTGCTGGCCACGATCCGGGAGACCGAGGTGTTGCGGGCCGTCGCCGCCGACGAGGTCGCCGGTGCGATCGGGCTCGGCCACAACCCGAGCCTGCGGGTGCTCTCCGGGGCGGTCGACGAACCGTGGTCCACGATCTTCACCGACCACCACAAAGCGTTCGTCCTGCTGACCCGGGAGATCTCCGCGCTCGCAGAGTCCAACCACGACCTGATCACTGCCGGCTACCGCTCGGCTCGAGCAACGCTGCGGAGCATCGACGGTGGTGCCGAGGAAGTCGTCGTGTCGGCGTTCGACACCACCACCGACCGAACCGGAGCCACCCGCTGATGGCCATCGAGAGCACGTCACAGCAGGTCTCCTCTGAGGAGCCGGCGCTGAGGATCTCGGTGCCCGAGGTCGAGGACGGCTATTCGCCGGGTACCCTCGTCGAACTGGTGATGCAGGAGACGGCGTACCAGGCTTCCCTGGCCGTCAGCGCCCGGGTGATGCAGCCGAGCCTGCTGGAGTTCCTCCGATGAGCGCCGCGACCCTGGACATGGGCGTGATCGAGTTCGCGCACCCGCTGCCGGGCTTCCCTGAACAGACCCGCTTCACCCTGATGAGGGTCGACGACGGCGGAGTGCTCTGCCAGCTCTGCTCGCTGGACGATCCGGCGCTTCGGTTCTTGGTGGCGCCGCCGACGGTGTTCTTCCCGGACTACGACCCCGTCGTCAGCGAGGACGCCCTGGCCGAGCTGGGGATCACCTCGGCGGACGACGTGGCCGTGCTGGTGGTGATCAAGGCGGGCGCCGCGCTGGACACCACCACGGCCAACCTGATGGCGCCGGTGCTGGTGGACACGGTGACCCGCCGGGCCAGCCAGGTCATCGTCGGCGATCCGAACCAACCGAGCGCGGCACCACTAGTCGCGTAGCCTGCGGGCATGCTGGTCCTGAGCCGCAAGGTCGGCGAGAGCATTGTCATCGCCGACGACGTCACGGTCACCATCCTCGAGGTCCGCGGAGACGTTGTCCGGATCGGCGTCGACGCCCCTCGTTCGGTGGCCGTCAACCGCGCTGAACTGCTGCTGCAGGTGGAGGCCAGCAACCGGGAATCCGCATCGCCCAGCGAGGATGCGGTCGCGTCGTTGAGCAAGTCCCTGCGCGACACGCAGGACTGACCCGGCGTGACCTGAGCACTCGTTGCGCCGTTGAGGGGTGCAGTCGTCGAAAAGAAGGTCTCACCGTGCCGTCTCACCGTTTGCTCATCTCGCTGCTCGCCGTCATGGCCACGGCCGCCCCGCTGGGACTCGCTGCGCCGGCGGGGGCCGCCGAGCCGAGGGCCGGGTACCAGGAGTACGTCGCGCTGGGTGACTCCTGGTCCGCGGACGTGGTGATCGCCGATCTCGGCGGTCTGCCCGACAGCACCCACGCACCGATCGACTGCGCCCAGTCGCGGGTGAATTATCCGAAGCTGGTCGCCCGGGCGTTGGCCGTACCGACCTTCCGCGACGCCACCTGCGGATCTGCGACGACCGACGACTTCTACGAACCGCAGACCGGCCTCCCGGCCGGGGGGACCAACCCGGCCCAGTTCGACCGGCTGACCAGGACGACTGATCTGGTGACCGTCGGCATCGGCGGGAACGACGCCGGGTTCGCGGGAGCTGCGGTCAGCTGCATCAATCTGCTCCCGACCAACACCACGGCCTTCGAGACGCTGAGGTTGCCCGTCGGCATTCCGTTCGTGGGTTCCGGTGTCCCGATCGGCGGGTGCAAGGAGCGCTTCGTCAGAGATGGTCGCGACCTGCTCGCTGAGCGGATCGCCGCCTCGGAGATCAAATTGGTCAACGCGCTCAAGGAGATCCACCGGCGTTCGCCTCGCGCGCGGATCCTGATGGTCGACTACCTGGACGGCATCCCGGTGAAGGGCTGCTACCCGCTGGTGCCGATCACCGATACCGACATGGCCTACCTGCACGTGACCTTCGGCCGGCTCAACGCCATGGTGGAGCGCGCCGCAGCCAGAGGCGGCGCGGAGTTCGTGGACACCTTCGCGGACTCGCACGGTCGGGACGTGTGCCAGGCGCCGCACGTCCGGTACGTCGAAGGCCTCGGCATCCTCTCGCTCAACGGTCCGGCGGTCGCCGCACCGGCGCACCCGAACTCGGCCGGAGCGGCAAGTCAGTACCGCTCGGTGATGAAGCAGTTGGCGCGGTAGCCCCACGCAACGAGCTCGGAAACGGACTCAACGAGGCAGCAGGCGGGAGGCGAGCAGGGCCGCCTGGGTGCGGCGTTGGACGCCGAGCCGCGCGAGGATCCGGGTGACGTGGTTCTTGACCGTCTTTTCGGCCAGGTAGAGGCGTAGGCCGATCTCGCGGTTGGTCAGGCCTTCCGCGAGTAGCTCCAGGATCCGGAGCTGCTGGTCGTTCAGACCGGAGAGCTCGTCGGGTGCTTGGTTGGTCTGCTCGATCCAGTCGATGACGCGTCGCGTCATCGCCGGATCGATCAGCGATTGTCCTGAGCCGATCGTCCGGACGGCGCTGAGCAGCGAGTCACCCTCGACCTCCTTGAGCAGGTAGCCGGCGGCGCCGGCGCGGATGGCGGAAACGATCGCCTCCTCGTCGTCGTAGCTGGTCAGGATCAGCGAACGGACCGTCGGGGCGACCGTACGGAGCTCCCCGCACAGGGCGATCCCGGTGCCGTCCGGGAGTCGGGCGTCGAGCACGGCGACGTCGGGCAGCAGCGCGGCGATCGCCTCGGCCGCTCCGGAGATGGTGGCGCACTCGCCGACCACCTCAACGTCGCCCTCGGACTCCAGCAGCGCGCGGACCCCCCGGCGGACGATGTCGTGATCGTCGAGCAGGAACACGCGCAGAGACTCGCTCATGCTGCCTTCCTACTCCGGAAACGCCCGGATGGTGAGGTTTGAGGCTCAATGGGGCGCAGATAGGGGCAAAAGGTATAGACCGCTTCTACTGAAGACTAACAAAATAGGGCGTAACCGACACGACAGTCCCGCGTTCTCCTTGGTGGGAGCGGCACCACGAACAGATTGGGGAGGGGACGCCATGAAGGTCATCGAGATCGAACTGTCGGAGTTCACGCAGCGGAGCCGATCGCTGTCCGTCGCCCACCGGTCGACGGACCTGCCGCGCGGCCTGGAGTATGGCGAGCGCATCCTCGTTCGCACCGCAGGGACCTACCGGACCGCTGTCGTCGTCGACGTCGACTTCTCCTCCCGGGACACCCACTACCGACTGGTGCTCGGTGCTCGCGTCGCGAACGAGACCGCCCGGAGCCGGTTGCCGGTCGAGGCAGACGTGCCGGACCCCGCTCGCCAGCTCTCCGTGGACGACGTCGCCGACCTGCTGGCACGCTCCGGGTCCTCCCACCGGATCCCTGGTCAGCGACAAGCAGCGCACCGACTTCTCGACCGGTGACACAGACCGGGTGGGGGAACGCCCCCGACTAGCAGGACGGAAGCGGCGCAGAGCTGTAGACGGAGTATGCGTTGCTCCCACGGCAAGCGCGTCGCCTTGGTGCGATAACTGACCGCAGCCGGTGCAGCTCGTCCTGCTGGTTGTTGCGCTACTGCTCTGCTCGATCCAGTGCGTCCGGCCGGACGCCATGGTCTACGTCGGCGTCCTCGTCTGACTTCGTCCGCACCACCGACCAGGCGAGCACCGCAACCACCAGGTACGCCAGGTAGATGCCGACCCAGGCCTTCAGAGTTCCCGCGATCTCGTCCCACGCGAACGGCGCCGGCATCAGCACCACGAAGAAGCTCGCCAAGCCCACCGCGTAGGCGCCGGCCCAGAGCCGCCTGTCGGCGGCGAACAGCTGGGAGCCCAGAAGGCCCCGCACCGGGAACAGCGCGATCGGCAGCGCCGCCATACCAGCGACCGCCATGGCCGAGAATGTCTCCGAGGCGAACACCTGGGTCGCGCCCGAGGGCGACCCGAGCGCGGCGTACCCGAACCACGCCGCGATCCCGACCAGGTAGGCCCAGCCCACGGACACCAGCGCGTTCCGCGCGAGACCCGTCTTCGACGTCACCGCCGGGAAGGCCACTCCAGCAACCAGACCGAAGATGATCCCCGGCTCGAAGTCCGCGACCCGGACGAACGCGACCAAGGCCGCCACCACGAGCAACGTCGCAGGTTTGAACGAGTACGACGCCTCGGCTCCCGGGTTCACCCGGCGAACCGCCCACGCGACCACCAACCAACCGAGTGCGGTCTCCACCGCGAACGACGTCAGGATCGAGAGCAGTACCCGCACCGAACCGAGGTTGAACCCGAACTCCGGATCGACGAATGCCGCGATCAGGCCCGCGAGGGCCACGCCCGATGCGGCCCACCGCCATCGGCCCGGGCGCGCCTCGACACCCGCGTCGCCGCGCCACCAGGCTGAAACTCGGTCCGACCCCGACTCCGCCGCCGAGTTGAGCAACGTGGTCGGGAACGCCACCAGCAGCACCAGGACCACCGCCAGAGCGATGCCGAGGAGCACGTTCTCCGCCGTCACGTCCTCGGGCTGCTGCAGTGCCGACAGTACGCTCGGCGCATCCGCGTCCCCCGAGTCGAGCCGGGAAGCACCGGTCCCGACCTCCCGGTCGGTGGACGAGACAGCCGGCTGGGCCTCGGGGGCCTCAGGGGCTTCGGCAGCCGGGGTCGGCTCGACCGGTGCCAACTCGTCGGCCGCCTGGACGCGACTGCCCCGGTACGTCGCGGTGAAGCCGCTGTAGGTGCAGGAACCGTCCACCGCGGTCGCCTGCCGAAAGGTGTATTTGATCGAGGTGGGGGTGACCGTGCCCGAGAAGGTCACAGCGCCCCGCCCGATCGGGGGCCCACCGATGTTGCAGCGGTAGGTGTCCGGCGCCGTGGCCCGCCAGCGCCCGGCAGCGTCGATCGCGACATTCCTCGACTCGAAGCGGATCGTGCACCGGCCGTCTCGGCACCGGATCTCGCTGGATTGGGCCTCGGTGTAGTTGCCCGGGCCGGGACCCGAGTCCTGCACCACCTTGACCGTGCCCTGGTAGGTGTAGGTGCCGTCCGGCAGGGATGCCACGTCGTCGGCGCCGTAAGCCGGCGCCGCCACGAGCAGCAACGGGCCGATGAGCAGCAGGAGAAGCCGTCGCACCTGGAGCACCCCTGTCTCTGGCGAGAGCCGCATCGTAGCGCCGATCGACCGTCCGGCGAGGGCGCGCAGCCAGCACGCCGAGACGTTCCCGGCCCCCGGCCCCCGCCAGCGGGTCCGGCCGGCCGAGGGCGTGCCACCTCAAGAACGCGGGGGTGGGGACGGGATTGTTGACTCCGGTCTCGTTCTGCGGTTCTCACTCCTCCTGGGGATGAGTAAAGACACGACAATGCCGGTATCGGTCAGTAGTGCAACTAAGGTTGGTTCTCGTGAGTGACCTCATCGACACCACCGAGATGTACCTCCGCACGATCTACGAGCTCGTGGAGGAGGGCATCGTCCCGCTGCGCGCGCGCATCGCGGAACGCCTCCACCAGAGCGGGCCGACCGTGAGTCAGACGGTCGCGCGGATGGAGCGCGACGGCCTCCTGACCGTCGAGGGCGATCGCCACCTCGAGCTGACCGAGGTCGGCCTGCACGCCGCGACCCGGGTAATGCGCAAGCACCGTCTGGCCGAGCGTCTGCTGGTCGACGTCATCGGGCTGGACTGGGACCAGGTCCACGAGGAGGCCTGCCGCTGGGAGCACGTGATGAGCGAGACGGTGGAGCGCCGCCTCCTGGAGCTGCTCGACCACCCCACCGAGTCGCCGTACGGCAACCCGATCCCGGGTCTCGCCGAGCTCGGTGAGGACAGGGACGCCGAGGGTTTCCTGGCCGGTGTCTCCGCACTCAGCGAGGTCGCCGGCTCCGAGTCGTCCCAGGTCCAGGTGCGCCGGATCTCCGAGGAGATGCAGAAGGACGCAGTCCTGATGTCGGTCCTGCGCCGGATCGGCGCCCAGCCTGGCGAGTCGGTGGCCGTAGTGGCGACCCCGGACGGCGTCCTGCTCGGCAGCGGCGGCGAGACCGCCGAGATCATCAACGAGGCGGCCCAGCACATCTTCGTGCACCGCGTCTGACGGTGGTCGCTACCGCGCGTAGCGGAGCTCCGCCCGTGTCCGCGCCTTCGCGGCCTCGACGTCGCGATCCTTCGGCGGCGCCGAGGTGGTCAGGTGCTCCAGCAGGTGCCGCGTCGTGGCCGCGATCTCCAGAACGGCCTCGTCGAAGGCGACCTGGTTCGCCTGGGACGGCTTGGCCGCCCCGCTGATCTTCCGCACGAACTGCAGGGCGGCGGCGTGCACCTCGTCTTGGGTGGCGGGCGGCTCGAAGTTGTGAAGCGTTCGTATGTTCCGGCACATGTGACCACCGTACGACGGGCGGTCGAGCCGGTCATCCGACTTCGAGCACCCGTACTCGGTGCGCATCGAGCACGGCGATCCGTCCACCGGGCAGCGGCAGCGTGCGGGCCTGCCAGTCCTGGCCCAGCGTCGCCAGCGTGCGTTCACGGAGCTGTCCGTCTTCACTGATCTCCAGGCCGACCAGCCTGTTGTCCTGCCCGGCGAGCCAGTCCGCGACCGGGGTGACCGCGGTCCGACTGCTTGGCAGCCAACTGAAGGCCCGCGGGTCGTCGAGCGCCGGCAGCCCGGTATCGCGCCCGAACCTCGCCTGGGAGATCCGGCGCGGGTCGGTCAGGTCGCTGATGTCGAAGACGGCCGCCTGAGCGCCGCGGGTCCGACCGGTGCGATCGGCGTCCATCCCGAGCCCGAGGATCAGGTCGCCACCGATCGGGTGCAGGTAGCCCGAGTATCCGGGGATCTTCAGCGCGCCGAGCTTGCGCGGCCGGTCGGGGTCGGAGAGGTCGATCGTGTACAGCGGGTCGACCTGGCGGAAGGTGACCACGATCGCCAGGTCGTCGAACCAGCGAACGGCTTGGATGTCCTCGTCGGGACCGAGCCCGGTCACGCTACCGGTCGGTTCGAGCCGGCCGTCACGCTCGGCGAAGACGGTGATCCCGTTGCTGGAGCCGCTGCGGCTAACGGTGGACCAGGCGACCCGGAGTCGGCCGTCCTCGGAGTCCAGCGACCAGCGGTCCCGCAGGCTGCCGGCGACGTGGCCGGAGCCGGCGTACACGGTCGCGTCCTCGGTGAACCGGAACGCGTGCAGGTTGGTCACGACCTTCTCCGACGGCCGACTGACGAGGTCGCCATTGATGCAGACGTCCCCGCGACAACCACCACCCCAGCCGCCACTCCAGCCGCCGCCCCAATCGGTGGAGGCGACGTAGAGCCGGTCGGCCGAGGAGTAGACGGTCTGACCGTCGGCCGTGATCCCGACCGCGCTGGTGCCGGTGGTGTTCGCGATGCCGAAGGTGGTGACGGCGACCGTGTTGGCCCCGGACCACGCCTTCGGGTGGAAGACGTCCGTGCAGCCCAGCAACGAGCGCTGGTCCGCACCCCGGGCCACGGAAGGCAACCAGTCCTCGATGGTGGTCTCGCGCACTAGCTGCCGGTTGCGCGCAGTCGCGGCCTTCTCCGAGACGCCCTTGCCCGGGTGCGCCCAGCGCAGCTCCGGCCGTGGGGTGGAGGTGACCAGACGAACCATGTCGCCGTACTGGCGCAGCGAGAGCATGGAGCCGGTGTACTCGTCGGTGCTGAGAAGCTTCGGGGCGCCCGGGTCGGAGATGTCGACGTCCAGGACGCGGGTGACGGCGCGGCCGCCGCCCCACGGCATGCTGGAGCGGGGGGTGTTCGACGACGTCCCGCGATCGTAGGTCTGCTGGGTGACCAGCACGTGGTCCCCGACCATGAGCAGCTCGTTGCCGTAGCCGTTGCTGGGAAGGTCCAGGCGCCGGGTCACTCGCGGTTCGTCCCCGGAGACGTCGACCAGGACGAGCATGCGGTCCCCGACGATCCGGGCGACCAGCTCGCCGTCGGTTTTCGCCACGTCCGGCTCGTCGACCTCGGCCTCCTGGGTGTTGGTGCCGGTAGGGCTGCTGCCGGCCGCGTCCTTGCTGGCGCTGATCCCCTCGAGCGCGACTCCTGTCGACGGTGAGAGCCTGGGTACCAAGGCGTCCATGGTGTGCACCGGGTAGTCCCAGCCGTACGGTCCGACGTCCTTGACGCCGCGCTCGACGTACCAGTCCAGGAGCGTCGCGCACGAGTCGAACGCCGCCAGCTCGTCGGCCTCCGCGGCCGGGGCCACTGGGTCTGCGAGGACCAGGGTCGCGCTGGTCGCGAAGACGCCGGCGGCGACCAGCCACCCAGCCGTTGCTGCCGATACCACCGAGCCGCCGAGGGCCACCTTGCCGAGTAACTGCATGTTGATCAGACGTGGATAAGGTGCAACTGGTTCCACCCGTCCGCACCCATGCTCAGGAGTACGCCGTGGTAGCAGCACGCAGATTCGACATCGTGGTCTTCGGGGCCACCGGCTTCACTGGCGAGCTGACCGCCGCCTATCTGGCTGAGCACGCTCCCCTCGACTGCCGCTGGGCGCTCGCCGGGCGGAGCATCGCCAAGCTCGAGGCAGTCCGGACCCGCCTTGCGGCGATCAACCCCGCCCTGGCCGACCTGGAGTTGCTCCAGGCCGACGTCGCCGACCCCGCGTCGATCGCCGTGGTGGCCGCCAGCACCAAGGTCGTCATCACCACCGTCGGGCCCTACCTGCAGTACGGCGAGCCGCTCGTCGCAGCCTGCGCCGCGGCCGGCACCGATTATGTGGACCTGACCGGCGAGCCGGAGTTCGTCGACCTGATGTACGTCGCCCACCACGACCAGGCGGTCGCGACCGGTGCCCGGATAGTGCACGCCTGCGGTTTCGACTCGATCCCGCACGACCTGGGCGCCTACTTCACCACCCAGCAGCTGCCGACCGACGGCAAGGTCTCGGTACGCGGCGTGGTCCGCAGCGGCGCGCAGTTCTCCGGCGGTACCTTCCACTCCGCGATGGGCGCGATGTCGCGTCAGGGCCACGCGAAGAAGGCGCTCTCGAAGCGTCGCGCGAAGGAAGGTCGCCCGGAGGGCCGCAAGGTCCGTTGGCTGCAGGGCAAGCCGGGCCGAGACTCGGTGCTGGGCTACTACGTGCTGCCGATGCCGACCATCGACCCGCTGGTGGTCACCCGATCCGCAGCCGCGCTGGACTCCTACGGCCCGGACTTCACGTACAGCCACTTTGCGGGCGTCAAGACTTTGCGCTACACGATCGGCGGTTCGCTCGCGGTCGGCTCGATGGTCGTCGCGGCCAACATCCCGCCGGTGCGCAACGCGTTGAAGAAGCGGATCAAGCAGGGCGAAGGCCCCTCGGAATCGCGCCGCGCCAAGTCCTGGTTCACCGTGGAGTTCGTCGGCGAAGCAGGGGGGAAGACGGTGAAGACCAAGGTCGCAGGTGGCGACCCCGGCTACAGCGAGACCTCCAAGATGCTCGCCGAGTCCGCGCTCTGCCTGGCCTTCGACGACAACCCGCCTTCAGCGGGCCAGGTCACCACCGCGGTCGCGATGGGCGACAACTTGCTGAGCCGACTGCAGAAAGCCGGGATCACGTTCGAGGTCGTCTGAGCGCTGGGACGGACCTCGAGCCTGTCGAGCGACTCGATCTCCGTTAGGTGCCCCAGGCAGGAGTCGAACCTGCGACCTTTCGCTTAGGAGG
>JBKJHX010000008.1:0-54237 GCA_046598855.1 Marmoricola sp.
GAACCGCTCCACGGAGCGATGCGCTCGGAAGACGCCGACGGCGACGGTGGAGCAGCCCGGCCCACCCAGGGGCCGGCTCGCACCAGGAGGAAGTCATGTCCCGTCTGACGTCAAGCACCATTGCGGCGGCGCTGCTCGGTCAGCTAGTTGCCCAGCTCGGCTGGATCGATCCGCTTTTCATCCTGCTTGTGGTCGCTGCTCCGCTCGTGTCCGGCGCGTTCGCCGCAGCTCAGCGGGTCCGATACCTGTGGATCGCTGTGCTGTGGTGCAGCGCCGGAATCGGCATGACCTGGTCCGACTGGCTGGTCAACCGGGAGGACGTTGCCTTTCACCTGGGCACCGCAGTCGTAATGCCTCTGCTTGCAGGGGCAGGTTTCGGTCTGGTCCGGCTCGCGACGCGAGGTCGGCGGATCGTTGACGCCTAAGGCGTGGCGACGGTGGTCGGGAGGGCACCCAGCTCGGCCACCGACGCAGCACCATGCTCGACCCAGCCCGGCCCTCACCAAGTGGTAGCCAGGTGATCCGCAACCTGCGTCAATCCTCCGAAACCGAGATGTCGTAGCAGCCGCGATCCAAACGATGTCAGCAACCGGCCGTTTCTCGACATAGGTTTCGTCACAACGCGTGACCTCGCGCTGCAGGTGCGACACCGTTCTCAAAGCCTGTGTACGAAATCAGTTGTCGCACAACTGTCAGTTGCGCACGGATAGCGGACACCTAGTTCGACTCGACCCTCGGCGATCTGGCCGCGCGACTACTGCCCACTCGTCGGCAGATGAGTGCGGCTATTGGCAGCACCGGTCAGCGAATTGGCGCGACCGCCGCGCGTTCGCTCTGCAACGATCTGGCCCCCTTGCTGCGGTTCTCCACGCTGACCCTCGAACACCCCGCAGCGTTGGAAACCATTGGCACTTCACGGTCGGCAGAATCTCCCTCTCCTACGCCAGATTTCGTCCTCTTTATCCCTGCATTTCTGTCAGCACGCGTGCTACGAAGGACGTAGACGGGTCGCCCGGTTTCGAGCGGCTCACCCGGCATTTCTAGGGGTCCGTTTGTTATCGACGGACGTCGTGGAGGCGATGGTCTGGATGCATGGTGGCGTGACGTTCTACCGCGACGCAGCGGACGAAGACCTCAGCCGCAGAGTCAACCAACGTTCTAGCCACATCGCTGCCACACACCGAGGTCTATCAGGCCGCTGACCTGCGTAAACGTGCCAGGTCAGTAGTACCAGGGGTACGGCGACCAGTCCGGGTCCCGCTTTTCCAGGAACTGGTCCCGGCCCTCCTGGGCCTCGTCGGTCATGTACGCCAGCCGGGTGGCCTCGCCGGCGAAGAGCTGCTGACCGACAAGACCGTCGTCGATCAGGTTGAAGGAGTACTTGAGCATCCGCTGGGCGGTCGGGCTCTTGCCGTTGATCAGCCGGCCCCACTCGAGCCCGGTCTTCTCCAGCTCGGCGTGCGGGACCGCGCGGTTGACCGTACCCATCCGGACGCCGTCCTCGGCGGAGTACTCGGCCCCGAGGAAGAAGATCTCGCGGGCGAACTTCTGGCCGACCTGACGGGCCAGGTACGCCGATCCGAAACCCCCGTCGAACGAGCCGACATCGGCATCGGTCTGCTTGAACCGGCCGTGCTCGAGGCTGGCCAGGGTCAGGTCGCTGACCACGTGCAGCGAGTGTCCACCGCCGGCGGCCCAGCCGTTGACCAGGCTGATCACGACCTTCGGCATGAACCGGATCAGCCGTTGGCACTCCAGGATGTGCAACCGGGCCAGCCGGGCCTTGTCGATCGTGCTCGGCTCCTCGGCACCGGTGTCGGCCGAACTGGCGGTCGGTGCGGAAGCGCTCGTCGAGACCTCGTACTGGTAGCCGGCCTTGCCCCGGATCCGCTGGTCCCCGCCGGTGCAGAACGCGTGCTTGCCGTTCTTCGCGCTCGGGCCGTTTCCGGTGATCAGGACGCAGCCGACGTCGCCGGAGGACCGGGCGTGCTCCAGGGTTCGCAGCAACTCGTCGACGGTGTGCGGGCGGAACGCGTTGAGGACGTCGGGACGGTCGAAGGCGATCCGGACCGAGCCGTGCGCCTTCGCGCGGTGGTACGTGAGGTCGGTCAGGTCCTCGAAGCCGGGGACATCGTCCCAGTCAGCCGAGTCAAAGATGTCGCTGACGCCCTCGATTGCACTCATGGCGAGAATCTATCGGTGGTTTCGGGACGGGCGCAGGGCGCCTTCCTCAACCAGCGGGGCCGACACGCTGCCGTCGGGCTGATCCGGTCCCGGGAATGAAGACACCCGCTCAAGGCATTGAACCGATATGACTCTTCAAGGAACCTACGTCCCGAGCAAGGCCGACTGGGTCCGCGAGCAGGTGGCTGCCTTCGAGGCGTCGAACGGCGCCGAGGCGAACACCTTGCGTGACGGGAAGGACCCAATCGTGGTGATCACCTCAGTCGGCGCCAAGTCCGGCAACCTCCGCAAGAACCCGGTGATGCGGGTCGAACGCGACGGCAAGTACGTCGCGATCGCCTCCAAGGGCGGAGCTGACGAGCAGCCTGAGTGGTACTACAACTTCGTCGCGCACCCCGAGGTCGACCTCCAAGACGGTGCGGTCGCGAAGACCTACAGCGTTCGGATCCTGACCGGCGACGAGCGTGCCGACTGGTGGGAGCACGCGGTGAGCACCTGGAGGACCTACGCGTCGTACCAGCAGAAGACCGAGCGCGAGATCCCGGTCTTCCTGCTGGAGCCGCAGGACTGAGTCGCCCGGTTGGTCAGGCGTTGCGGCGCAAGGAGGCGGCCATCGCCACCAGGTGCGCGAGCCGGGCGATCTCGGAGTCGAGGAACTCCGGGCCGCCGCGGCGGCCCACGACGACGAGTTCGTCGGCGTTGAGCGGGGAGGCCGCCACCACTAGGTCGGTCCACTCGGCGACGTCAATGACCTGGGCCTTCTCCAAGTTCTCCGGCCAACCGACCCCCTGGGGGACCTCGGTCGGCGCAGCAGGGGTGCCGTGCACGATCGCGGCGCCGTCCCCGGTGCGGGTCATGTGCACGCCCCAGTCGACGCGGAACACCTCCGGCACAGCATCGACGAGCTTCTCGATCGCGGACACCGGGTCCTGGGTCATCTGCTCGACGGCCTCGAGATCGAGGAAGAGATTTCCGCCCGCGGCGTAGCGCGAGATCCACAGGACCTTGACGCCCTCGAGGGCCGTGCAGGCCGACACGATGCTGTCCGGCATGATGCCGTCTGCCGCGATGAACACGTCATCGATGGCGACCCCGCTGAACGGGTCCTTACCCACGATCTCGATCGCGTCGATGTTGGCGCCGGCCTCACCGATGGCGCTCGCCAGACGTCCCAGCGAACCCGGAACGTCGGGGAGTTCGACGCGCAGCAGGTACGACATGACCTCGACCCTAGCCAAATCGGGTTTCGGTCGGGTTTCGCCTCACAGGGCGGACGGCGGGCGGACCAGGCGCAGGTTGAAGTCGGCCGTTCCCAGGGTGCTCATCAGCCGCACCCACAGGGGCAGCCACATCTCAAGACCGCGCGCGGCGTTGAGAGAGTCGAACTCGACGATGTCGCTCCAGCCGAGCTCAACCAGCAGGGCGCGAACGGTGTCGCGGGCGCCCGGGTCGTCGCCGGCGACGAAGATCGTGGTCGGCTCGGACAGCCGCGCCGGGTCGACCATGACCGCCCCGGTGACGGTGTTGAGCGACTTCACCACCCGTGCTTCGGGGTGCGCTCGCTGGATCTGCTCGGCCAGGCTGTCGGTGTCTTTCACGCTCAACGTCGGCGGGAAGCCGGCCGAGAAGTCCAGCGGGTTGGCAACGTCCAGCAGCACCTTGCCGTCGAGGTCGACCTGCGACAGAGCTTCCAGGCTGACCTGGCCTCCGGTGACGTTCACGACGAGGTCCGCGTCGCGGCCGGCGTCGGCGAAGGCCGCGAGCGCTCCCCCGGACCAGTCCGCACGAGCCGCGGTTGCGGTCGGGTCGCGGGTCCCGGAGACGACGTCGTGCCCGATCCGGCGGAAACCGCCGGCGAGTGCCTGCCCGGCCGAGCCGGTGCCCATGACTGCGATCCTCATGTGACCAGTGTCCTTCTACAGTCAACGACATGACCTCGGTGCTGTGGTTCCGGCGCGACCTTCGACTCGCTGATCACCCGGCACTCTGCACAGCCGCTGCCGACGGCGAGGTGGTCGGTCTCTTCGTGATCGAGCCCCGGCTCTGGCACCGGGTCGGCCCAGCCCGCCGGGCGTGGGTGGCTGCCTCTGTCCGGGCCCTGCAGGACGCCACCGACGGTGCCCTGGTGGTGCGCGTCGGCGATCCTGCCGTAGTGGTGCCGGAGATCGCTGCGAAGGTCGGCGCCGGCCGCGTGCACGTGACCTCCGAGACGACGCCGTACGGGCGGGACCGCGACGCCCGGGTGGCCGCAGCACTTGCCGAGATCGCCGTCGTCGGTCAACCGGACGGAACCCCGTACGCCGTGGAACCGGGCACTGTGCTCACCCAGCAAGGGGGTGCCTACCAGGTCTTCACCCCGTTTGCCCGTGCCTGGCGCGAACACCAGTGGGAGCAGCCGCGGCCAGCGCCGGCCGTCACCTGGCGACCGCTGCACATCGACGCCGAGGCCACCGCACTCCTCGACGCCGCCCTCGCCGACGCACCGCAGGCGATGCCGACTGCCGGCGAGGCGGCGGCCCTGCAGCGTTGGCGAGAGTTCGTCGACGCTGATCTCGACGCCTACGACACCGCCCGCGACCTGCCCGCCGACGACCGAACCTCACGGATGTCGCCGTACCTCAAGGTCGGCGCCGTTCACCCCCGGCAGTTGCTCGCCGAGCTCGACCCGGCCAGCCGGTACGCGACCGAGCTGGCCTGGCGGGACTTCTACGCCGACGTGCTCTGGCACCGTCCGGACTCGGCGTGGTCTGACCTGCACCCGCTCGCGATCGACTACGACGACGACCCGGATGCGCTGGAGGCTTGGCGACGCGGCCAAACGGGTTACCCGATCGTCGACGCCGGGATGCGGCAGCTGTTGCACGAGGGCTGGATGCACAACCGGGTCCGGATGATCGTCGGCAGCTTCCTCACCAAGGACCTGCACGCTTGGTGGCCGGTCGGCGCCCGGCACTTCCTGGACCACCTGATCGACGGTGACATCGCCTCGAACAACCATGGCTGGCAGTGGGTCGCCGGCACCGGGTCCGATGCGTCGCCGTACTTCCGGGTCTTCAACCCGGTCACCCAAGCGAAAAAGTTCGACCCGGACGGCGAGTACGTACGGCGCTGGGTTCCCGAGCTCGCGCACCTCCCGGGAGCGAGCGCGCACGAGCCGTGGAAGCACGCACTCGGCTACGAGGCCGACTACCCGCAGCCGATCGTCGACCACGCCGAGGAGCGGAAGATTGCCCTGGAGCGGTACGCCGCGCGGTAGCCCAGCGACGACGCGAGCTCAGGCGTCGAGCCTGCGGAACGCCTGCGTGACCAGCACCAGCTCGCCGAGCTCGTCGGAAGCGTCGACGTCGATCAGCGCTGTGATGATCCAGTCGTGATGGCCGGCCGGGTCGTGCAGGGTTTGGACGACCGGCCAGGAACGCCCGGTCCGCTCGACCCGCAACAGGTCAGGCCCACGGGCGTCGGCGTCCAGCAGCACCTCGTCGTGCTCGGCGTAGTAGTCCTCGATCGCGGCGTCCCAGGCCGACCGGGTCATCACCACCTCACCCGGCGGATCGGTCCGGTCCGCGGCGGAACGTTCGATCGCCATCAGTGCGTCGAGGTCGTCCCGGGCCACCAGTTCCACCCGCCGGAACATCGCGTTGCGGACCATCACCGCGAACGCCCGCTCCTGCTTCGAGATGGGTCGCGGGTTGGTCGGCGGGCGGTGCTCGGCGAGCTCGACGGCATGCCGGTGGACTGCTTCGGGATTGGTCAGCGACTCCCACTCGTCGAGGAGGGAGGAGTCGGTCTGGCGCACGGTCTCGCCCAACCACTCCACCAAATCCTCGAGCTCGGGAGTGCGGTGCAGGTCCGGGACGGTCTGGCGCAGGGTGCGGTACGCGTCGGTGAGGTAGCGCAGCACCAGCCCCTCGGACCGTGCCAGCTGGTAGCGGGAGACGAAGTCGGTGAAGCTCATCCCCTGCTCGTACATCTCCCGGACCACCGACTTCGGGGAGAGCGCGTCCTCGGGCAACCACGGGTGACTCTGCCGGTAGATCGCGTACGTCGCCTCCAGCAGCTCGCGCAAGGGCATCGGCCAGGTGATCTCGTCGAGGAGCGCCATCCGCTCGTCGTACTCGAGCCCGTCGGCTTTCATCTCGGCGACCGCCAGTCCCCGGGCGATGTACTGCTGCTGGGCTAGTACCTGCCGGGGAGCCTCGAGCGCGGACTCGACCACGGAGACCAGGTCCAGGGTGTAGTCCTCCGACTCGGGGTCGAGTACGTCGAACGCCGCGAGGGCGAAGTGCGCCAACGGCTGGTTCAACGCGAAGTCGGCCGGCAGGTCCACGGTCAGCACGTAGCGACGACCGAACTCGTCGAGCTCGTCGAGTCGGGTCAGGATGCCCGAGTGCACCAGGCTGCGGGCCAGCCGGAGTGCCCGCCGGGCGAGACGCCGCTGGTTGCCGACGAGCTCGTGGTTGTCCATCAGCAGGCGGCGCAGTACCGGGAAGGCATCCTCCTCGCGGGCGACGACGTTGATCAGCATCGCGTTGTCGACCTTCATCCGCGAGACGAGCTGCTCGGGAGGTCTGTCCACCAACTTCAGATACGTTTCCTCGGACCAGACGACCTCGCCGTCGGCCGGCTTCTTGCGCCGTACGCTGCGCTGCTTCTTGGGGTCGTCGGCGAACTTGGCGAGTGCCTTGGCGTTGTCGATCGCATGCTCGGGAGCCTGCACGACGACGTACCCGGCGGTGTCGAAGCCGGGGCGACCTGCCCGCCCCGCGATCTGCAGGAATTCGCGCGATCGCAGGATCCGTTGCCGGGTGCCGTCGAACTTCGCGAGCCCGCTGAACAGCACTGTCCGGATCGGCACGTTGATGCCGACACCGAGGGTGTCGGTGCCGCAGATGACGACCAGCAACCCGGACTGGGCGAGCTGCTCGACCAGGCGGCGGTAGCGCGGCAACATCCCGGCATGGTGAACCCCGATGCCGCGTCGGACGAGCTTGTGCAGGGTCTTCCCGAAGCCCGCGCCGAAGCGGAAGCCGACCAGGCGTTCGGCGATCGCGTCGCGGGCCTCCCGGCTGGGCGCGATGCCACCCCGGGCACCGAGGAGCGCGGTGGCGTGCTCGACCGCAGCCGCCTGGGTGAAGTGCACGACGTACACCGGGGCTTGATGGGTCTCCACGAGCTCGGTGAGCGTCTCGGCGAGGTGGGTCATCGCCCAGGAGAAGGTCAACGGCACCGGTCGTTCGGCGTCGTCGACGACCGCCGTCTCCCGTCCGTTGCGGCGGGTCAGGTCGGCGGCGAGCTCGCTGATGTCCCCGAGCGTCGCCGACATCAGCACAAACTGGGTCCGGGTCAGCTCCAGCAGGGGGACCTGCCACGCCCAACCCCGGTCGGGCTCGGTGTAGAAGTGGAACTCGTCCATCACGACGAGGCCGACGTCGGCTCCCGGACCTTCGCGCAGCGCGATATTCGCCAGCACCTCGGCGGTGCAACAGATGATGGGCGCGTCGGGGTTCACCGACGCGTCCCCGGTCAGCATGCCGACGTTGGCTGCGCCGAAGGTCTCGCAGAGCGCGAAGAACTTCTCGCTCACCAGTGCCTTGATCGGAGCCGTGTAGAAGCTGACCCGGTCACCGGCGAGGGCAGCGGCGTGTGCGGCCACCGCCACCAGCGACTTCCCCGACCCGGTCGGCGTGGCCAGGACGACGTTGCTGCCGCCGAGCAGTTCGATGATGGCTTCGTCCTGGTGCGGGTAGAGGCTGAGGCCCTGACCGTCAGCCCAGGCCGTCACCGCCTCGTAGACGGCGTCCGGGTCGTCAGTCCGGGGAACCCAGCCCGCCCCGTCTGCCTGCACCGTGACCTCCTGGACTCGCGCCGGCGGCCCGCTGCGACGACGGAGCGAGACTATCGGCCGGCGTGGGCTCGGCGACCGCATAGGCGAAGACGAACGAGCATTCGGGACAGATCCGGACGCATCGGTCCAGAGGGTCGAGATGGTCAATCAATCTCGGCCTGGAGGGGTCGACAAGAGTTGTCGATCGCGCCATTCTGAAACCACGTTTCTCGAAGTGGGGGATGCAGATGCGCAAGGCATATCGGATTCTCGCCAGGATCATCGCGATCGAAGTGGTGCTCCAAGCCATGTTCATCGTGTTCGCCGTTGCCGGGCTCTTCAAGTGGATCGATGACGGCGCGACATTGGACAAGAGCGTCATCGAATCCTGGAACGACGACCCGCCGACCTGGGAAGGCGCGATCGGCCACTTCCTGCACGTGATGAACGGTCAGTTCCTGGTCCCGCTCTTCGGCCTCGCCCTCCTGATCATCTCGTTCTTCGCGAAGGTCCCTGGCGGAACGAAGCTGGCGACGATCATCTTCTTGTCGATCGTCGTCCAGGTCGCCGCCGGGATCTTGGCAGGTGAGCTTCCGATGCTGGGCCTGCTTCACGGCCTCAACGCCTTCGTCCTGTTCATGGCGGCGTTCCAGGCCGCCAAAGCCGCGGCCGAGGAACCAGAGAAGGTTCCCGCCTCCGCGTGACGAAAGAGCGTCGACGTCTGCTTCTGGCCGTCCTTGCTGCCCTGGCACTGCTCGGTCCGCTCGGCTTCTTCTGGCAAGCCAGTCTGGTGCCCGGGACGTACTCGGTGATGGACATGGGCTACCACGACTACGGCGGCGGGCCGCGCGGAGAGACGGCACACCACTCCGGCACGGCGCACGACACCACCAGCGTCGCCGACCTGGTCGAGGACCGGACCCGCAAGGCTGACGTCGTCGTCGATCTGGTCGTCCGCAAGGAGCGCTTCGAACTCGCCGGAGGAGCGTCATACGACGGCTACACCATCAACCATCAGTCTCCCGGGCCGCTGATCACTGCGAAGGTGGGCCAGTTGGTCGAGGTGCGCCTGCGCAACGAGTCGGTGTCCGACGGGGTCACGCTGCACTGGCACGGCGTCGACCTGCCCAACGCCGAGGACGGGGTCGCCGGGGTCACCCAGGACGCAGTCAGCAAGGGCGACGACCACGTCTACCGGTTCGTCGCCGATACGGCGGGCAGCTACTGGTACCACTCCCACCAGATCTCCCACGAGCAAGTGGTCCGCGGCCTACTCGGACCGCTCGTCGTACTGCCGACCGAGGGCCTGGGTGACGTCGTCGACGTACCGGCTGTTGCGCACACCTACGCCGGGGTCAGGACCCTGAACGGGAAGCCGGGCACCACCCAGGTACGCGCGGACCCGGGCAAGGTCGTGCGGGTACGGGCGATCAATACCGACAACGGACCGGTCCAGGTCTGGTCCGATGCCCCGTACCGGGTGCGAGCGATCGACGGCCGAGACCTCGATGGACCGACCCTGGTCGAGGACCGTCAGCTCACTGTCACCGCTGGTGGTCGCGCCGACCTCGAGGTGACCGTGCCTGCCAGCGGCTCGGTCCGCGTCCAGGTCGGGGGTTCGACGAGACTGGCTATCGGCGCCGATGGAACCGACGTCGCCGTTCCCCAACCCGAGGCAACTCTTGACCTCCTCAGCTACGGCGCCCGGAAGGCGCTGCCCTTCGACCCAACGAAAGCCGACCGGAACTTCCGCTACACGATCAGTCGGAAACCAGGGTTCGTCGACGGGAAGCCCGGGCTGTGGTGGACCATCAACGGTCACCTGTTCCCCGACGTGCCGATGTTCGTCGTCCGGGAGAACGACGTCGTGGTTTTCCGGGTGGAGAACCGCAGCGGTGAGGTGCACCCGATGCACCTGCACGGACACCATGCCGTCGTACTCAGCCGCAACGGGAAGCCATCAACGGGCAGCCAGTGGTGGGTGGACTCGCTGAACGTGAAGGACGGCGAGAGCTACGACCTAGCTTTCGTGGCCGACAACCCCGGCATCTGGATGGACCACTGCCACAACCTGAACCACGCTGCGGACGGCTTGGTCGCGCACCTGATGTACGAGGGCGTCTCGACCCCCTACGTCGTGGGCGGGAAGCAGCGCAACGAACCTGAATGAGCGGTCCTCCCACTACCGTGTGCGCATGCGGCCACTGACGCCCGACCAGCTGCTGACTCATCACGACCAAGGCACCTTGTGGCCCGGCGGGTCCGGGGTCGACGTCCCGGACGCGTACGAAAATGCGCTGGCTGTGCGCGAGATGAGGATCGCTCGCGGCGAGCATCCGCGCGGATTCAAGGTTGGGTTCACCAATCGCACGATCTGGCCGCGCTACAACGTCGACACCCCCATCTGGGGCACCGTGTGGGACACGACGCTGTCGTACTGCGAGGAGGTCGGCGAGGTTTCCTTGTCAGGCACCAGCCAGCCTCGACTGGAGCCCGAGACCGTGTTCGGGATCCGCGAGACTCCGTCTGCCTCACCCTCGCTCGACGAGCTGTACGCCTGCCTGGACTGGTTCGCGCCAGGTTTCGAGATCGTGCAGTCGCACCGACCTGGTTGGAACTTCACCGTGCCCGACACCGTCGCCGACGGCGGGCTGCACGCCCACCTCCTGATCGGTGCCCGGATCCCGATGCCCGAGTCATCCGGCGAGGCGGCCGGGTTCGAGGAGCAGCTCGCGTCGGCCCGGGTGGCACTGTCGTGCGGAGGTGAGCGCGTCGACGAAGGCCGGGGAGCGAACGTGCTCGACGGCCCGCTGCACGCACTTGAGTATTTCTTGGGGGCGCTGCGTGCATGCCCCGGTGCCCCGGAACTGCATCCGGGAGACGTGGTCACCACGGGTACGTGGACGGATGCCTGGCCTGTTGAACCCGGTCAGCGCTGGAAGGCGGAGTTCGACGAACCGCTGGCCGACCTGGAGATCGTCCTGACCTGAGCACCCTCGTTCTGCCCTCTGGCGAATCCGGGAATCTGGGCTCGCCGAGGGCACCCGCCCGCTGGTCTGCGGACAACCCTGCTGTCAGTCTGGAGAGATGAGCGACTGGTTCCTGCCCGAGCACGACCGTCCGTGGACGGCCGGGAACCTCGTGGTGCCGCACGTACACGGTGCCGACTACTTCGCGCGGCTGATCGAGGTCGTCGAGTCCACGGGCCCCGAGGACCGGATCTTCTTCACCGACTGGCGGGGAGACGCCGACGAGCGTCTGACCGACAGCGGCCCGACGGTCGGCGAGCTGCTGGTCGGCGCCGCTCGCCGGGGTGTCGAGGTGCGTGGCCTGCTGTGGCGCTCGCACAGCGACATCATGTCGTTGAACGCGCAGGAGAACCAGCACCTGGGTGCCATCATCAACGAAGCCGGCGGGGAGACGCTGTTCGACGAGCGGGTGCGTCGCGGCGGGTCGCACCACCAGAAGATGTTCGTGGTCCGGCGCCAGGACCGCCCTGAGGAGGACGTCGCCTTCGTCGGCGGGATCGACCTGTGTCACGGGCGACGCGACGACGCCGCGCACCACGGGGATCCGCAGGCCCCGCCCCTCGATGAGCGCTACGGAGACACGCCGCCCTGGCACGACGCCGTGCTGGAGATCCGCGGTCCTGCGGTCAGCCACGTACTCGACGTCTTTTCCGAGCGCTGGGACGACCCCACCCCCGTCGACCATCGCAACCCGTACCGTGCGCTCCTCCATCGCAAGGCGCGGATGCCGAGAAACCCCGAGCCTTTGCCGGAGCGCTGGGATCCTCCGCCCGAGTGCGGTCCGCACCAGGTCCAGGTGCTGCGCACCTACCCGAGGAAACGACCCGCGTTCCCGTTCGCTCCCGAAGGGGAGCGGTCGATCGCCCACGCTTACGCGCGCGCGTTCGCCCGGGCGACGAAGTTCATCTACATCGAGGACCAGTACTTCTGGTCCGACATCGTGGCCGAAACGCTCGCGGACGCCCTGCGCCGAGAGCCAGCACTGCAGGTGATCGCCGTGGTCCCGCGGTTCCCCGAGGAGGACTCGGCGGTCAGCGGACCGCCGATGCGACTAGGTCAGCAGCGGGCACTGGACCTGCTCCAGGAAGCAGGCGGGGACCGCTTCACGATCTACGACCTCCAGAACGCCGCCGGCACGCCGGTGTACGTGCACGCGAAGGTCTGTGTCGTCGACGACGAGTGGATGACCTGTGGGTCGGACAACCTGAACCTGCGCTCCTGGACCCACGACTCCGAGTTGACCTGTGCGGTGGTCGACCCCGAGGGCAGCCTGCCCCGCGATCTGCGCTCGACCCTGTGGGCTGAGCACCTTAACCTGCCGCCTGAGGACCCCCGGATCGCCGACATCGACCAGGCCACCGCACTGTGGGCGGAGCGTGCCACCGCAGCCGATGCCAGGATCCGGGTGCACGTGCAGCCCCGGGTGGGCCGAGTAGCGCAGCTCTGGGCGGCTCCGGCGTACCGGATCTTCTTCGACCCGGACGGTCGCCCCCGGAAGCTGCGCCACACCGACAATTTCTGAGCGGTGCAGCGCGGCCGCGCGCGGTTGTCGATCAGGGCGACTCAGCGGCAGCGCGTTGGTGGGGGTGCTGTCGGTACGAGGCCGGGCCGACTGACGCGGTGCCAGGCCCGCACCGGATCGTCAGCTGACCGCGACCGCAGCCTGACGTGCTGCGATCGCTGCGCCAGCAGCTCGAGCTCTGGTTTCGGCAGCAACCCGATCCGCCGTCATGGCGATCATGCCCTCGAGCGCATGAGCAGTCGCTGCAACCTCGGCTTCCACACCGACGTCGACGATGGACACGGTCTGCGCTATCTCAGCCGCCGCGGATACGGCTGTCGCAATCGCCGCAGCGCCTTGACCAACGCCGCCGCTTCTTGACCGGGGATGCCGGCGGCAACGACGCCGGCTGCCGCCCGGGGCACCGCCCCCTCGTCCGGTGTCTCGCCGAAGGCAGGACTCACTGTGACGATCTACGCGGGTGACAGAACCAGTGCAGGGTCGTGATCATGTACTCCGTCCAGCAAGGCCAGCACGTGAGACCTCGAATACCTTCGGTGTCCGCCCAGCGTGCGCACCGAGTCGATCGTGCCGGTCTGGGCCCACCTCGTGACGGTCTTCGGGTCGACCTAGAAGATCGCGGCGACCTCGGCGGCTATGTAGAAGTGGTCTGTCGCTTCGGGCTGCCGGTTCACGGCACCCTCCTCAGGGCTGTTCGATCTAGCTCTAAGCGAGGCCAGAGATCCCAGGCGAGCAGCTAGCACCGATGCTCTTGACGGTACGCCCGAAAGGCCCGGTTGGCTGTGTTCACCAGAAGGTGTATTCCCCAACCTAGGCATGGGGTCCCGATCATTCATTCGGGACCAGTGCCTCTGTCAGAAGACCATGGGCACGGTGAAACTTAGGTATGGCCCTGACTCCGTACAACCACATGAGCTGGGACAGCGATCGCCAGCCCGTGCAGGTAGCTCGGGTAAGGGCGGCCACCCTGTTCTTCACGCTCACCGTGATGCTGACGATCTCGGCGTTTCGCTCCCAAGACGTCGTCAGCCCCGCCCTGTCCGTCGGGCTCTCCTGCCTCGTCCTGGCCACCCTGTTGTCAGGGACGGCGGCTTTCCGCCGGTTCGACCAGCCGACCATGCTGGCCATCGGTGCACTGGACCTCGTCGCGGTGCTCGCCCTCGGCAGCCTGCCAGGGGCCGCGGTGACGGGTGCGCTTGTGGTTGTTCCCGGCGTGTGGCTGGGCGGCATCTTCCGCTTGCGCGGTGTTGCCCTCGCCACCCTGATGGGTGCCGTCGCGATCGGCCTGGCCGAGTTTCTCAGCCGGTCGAGCGACATGGAGATCGTGGGGCGGATGTCCTGGATCGTCACTGTCGGGGTGATCGCAGCCGTGGCGATGGCATCGATCATCAACGTCTGGGTCGGACAGGTGGAGCGACTGGAGGCGCACCAATCCGCGCTGGCGGCTGCTCTGTCGGCGCTCGAGGAGGAGCAGAAGCGGACCACGGCGATCGTGCACACCGTGGACGTGGGCCTGGCCACCGTGCGGGCCGACGGCAGTTTCACGGCGCTCAACCCACGCGTCACGGAATTGATGGCGCTCGCCTTTCCGTCGGGACAATCCGGTCAAGCCGGGCAGCTCGGCGAGATCTACGCCGCCGACAACCAGACCCTGATCGAACACTCCCGACTGCCGTCGATGCGCGCGATGGCCGGCGAGGCCTTCACTGACACCTTGTGGATCGGTGATCAACCAGAGGCGCGACGAGCGGTCGCTGTCTCCTGCAGACCCATCCGCGATCCCGACGGGGGCTTTGCAGGTGCCGTGATCGCCTATCACGACGTCACGGCCTTGATGAGAGCGATGAGGGTGAAGGACGACTTCGTCGCGATGGTGTCGCACGAACTGCGAACTCCACTCACCTCGATCATCGGTAACCTCGAGGTCGCCGCCGAACTCGATCACGACACCGCGGACCAGCTGCCGCAGCTCCTCGCGGTGGCCAGTCGGAACGCCGACCGGCTGCTCCACCTCATCTCCGACCTGCTGACTGTCTCCCAGCCCCGGCTGGGATCGATGCCGGTGCTCCCGGAGGCCGTCGACCTCTCTGCTCTCGTCGAGCAGTCCGTCGGCGAGGTGTCCGACCTGGCCAAGGGGCGCATGGTGGAGCTGAAGACCGAGATCGGGCCCGGACTGCGGCTGATCGGCGATCGGGGTCAGCTCCTGCAGGTGACGGAGAACCTGCTCTCGAACGCCGTGAAGTTCACCCCTCCCGGCGGCCACGTCCGGGTCACGCTGTGCCAGACGGCAGCGGACACGCTGTTGCTGGTGCAGGACACCGGTATCGGGGTGAGCGAGGCCGATCAGAAAGAGCTCTTCGCCAGGTTCCACCGCGGCCGCAATGCGCAGGACCTCAATCTTCCCGGCGCCGGACTGGGCCTCGCCATCACTAAAGAGATCGTCGAGGCCCACGGCGGCTCCATCCAGCTGGCGAGCGGCGAAGGGAAGGGCACCACGGTGCTCGTGACGCTCCCGTCGGGAGCCGGACCTGCGACCGCCTGACCGGGGCTAGTTGCGTGCGACTCGACACCCTCGACGTCCGGGGATCAGAAGCCGAGGTCGCGGCCGATCAGTTCCTTCATGATCTCGTTCGAGCCGGCCCAGATCTTGGTGACCCGGGCGTCACGCCATGCTCGCGCGACCCGGTACTCGTTCATGTAGCCGTAGCCGCCGTACAACTGGACGCAGTGGTCGAGGACCTCGTTCTGCACCTGGGAGGTCCACCACTTCGCCTTCGCGGCGTCGACCGGGGTGAGCTTGCCCTTGGTGTGGGCGAGGACGCACTGGTCGTTGAACGCCTCAGTGACCTCGATCTTGGTGACCAGCTCGGCGATGAGGAACTTGTTGTACTGGAAGTTGCCGATGGACTGGCCGAACGCCTTGCGCTCGTGCGCGTATTGGATGGTCTCGGCCAGGATCTGCTTGGCGTGCGCGACGTTGGCGATCGCGCAGTTGAGCCGCTCCTGCGGGAGGAACTGCATCATCGAGATGAAGCCAGTGTCGAGGGGGCCGATCAGGTCGTCATTGCTGACCCGGACGTCGACGAAGGAAAGCTCGGCGGTGTCCGACTCGGGCTGGCCGACCTTGTCGAGTTTGCGACCCAGCGAGAAGCCGTCCTTGGTGGTCTCCACGCCGAAGAGCGAGATGCCCTTGGCCTTCTTCTCCGGCGAGGTGCGTGCAGCGACCACGACCAGGTCGGCGCTGAAGCCGTTGGTGATGAAGGTCTTGGAGCCGTTGATCACCCAGTCGTCACCGTCGCGGACGGCGGTCGTCTTGAGGTTGGCGAGGTCCGAGCCGACGCTGGGCTCGGTCATCCCGATCGCGCCGAGCAACTCACCGCTCGCGTACTGCGGGAGCCAACGCTTGCGCTGCTCGTCGTTGGTCAGGTGCACCAGGTACGGCGCCACAATGTCGGCGTGGATGCCGACGCAGCTGGCCAGCGCCATGTTGACCTTGGCCATCTCCTCGGTGAGGACCGCGTTGAACCGGTAGTCACCGGCCTCGGAGCCACCGTGCTCTTCGGGAATCTCGAGACCCAGGAAGCCCTGCTTGCCGGCCCCGATCCAGAAGTCGCGCGGGATCCGGTGGGACTCCGCGTACTCCTCGACGTCTCCCACGACCTCGCGGTCGAGCCATCCCTTGACCGAGGCGCGGAAGGCCTCATGGTCCTCTTCATAGATCATGCGCTCCATGCGGACCATCGTAGAACGCGTCGCTACCCGCCGGTAAGGAGTGGTCGGTTGGGAGGGACCTGGTTTCGAGACGGTTGTTTCGCAACCTCCTCAACCACCGACGGCGGGGGAGGTCGGTCGGGCGGAGCTGGTTTCGAGACGGTTGCTGCGCAACCTCCTCAACCACCGTCGGCGGGGTCGTCGTTGGCGAGACGGCCGGCGAGGCCGGAGGCGCGTTGGACCTGCTGGGCGATCGCGCCACGGAGCGCTGCCTCGGTGCCGACGATCGTGACGCGCTCCCGAGCGCGGGTCACGCCGGTGTAGAAGAGCTCGCGGGTGAGCAGCGGGGACTCCTCGGGCGGCAGGATCATCGTCACCGCGCGGGCCTCGGACCCCTGGCTCTTGTGCACCGTCATCGCGTAGACGGTCTCGATGCCGCTGAGCCGGGTCGGCGCGAAAAGCTTGACCTCGCTGCCGATCCTCAACGCGACCCGCAGCCGGCCGTCGCCGGTCCGGACCACGACGCCGATGTCGCCGTTGCTGATCCCGAGGCCGCGGTCGTTTGCGGTAATCAGGATCTGGCGGCCCGGGTACCAGTCGTCGTAGTGGGTGACGCCGGTGCGCTCCGAGACGAGGTGCTCGACCTGGCGGTTCCAGCTGCCGACGCCGTAGGGCCCTTCGCGGTGGGCGCAGAGTAGGCGGTGCTCGTCGAGCAGGTCGGTAACGGTGCGCTGGTCGGCCAGGTCGGCGTAGCCGAGGGCTTCCTGGGTGACCCGGTACGCGGCGTCGCCGATCTCGGCTCGGACTACGGCCATGGCCGGTTCGTCGGCCGGGTCCACCAGGCGCACAACCGACGAGCCAGCGGTGAGCAGTTGCATCGCGGCGTCGGCCTCGCCGTCGCGCAGGGCCTCGGCAAGTTGGTCGAGCTCGATCCCGGCGCTGCCGTCGGCCGCCTTGGTCCGGTGGGTCTCCTTGAGCCGGACCACCGGCGACGCGTCGCGACGCTCGAAGCCTTCGACAAGATCCGCCAGAACGGCGCCGGCTTCGACCGAGGCGAGCTGGTCCTTGTCCCCGACCAGGATCAACCGGGTCGAGGGACGGACCGCCTCGAGCAGCCGTGCCATCTGAGCCAGCGAGACCATCGAGACCTCGTCTACGACGATCACGTCATACGGGAGCGGGTTGTCGCGGTGGTGCCGGAAGCGGGTGCCGCTGTCCGGGCGCCAGCCGAGCAGCCGGTGCAGGGTGCTCGCCCGCAGGTCGCCGAGACGGGCCCGGTCGATCTCCTCCAGAGCGGCAGCCTCCCGGGCAACCGACTCCCCGAGCCGGGTGGAAGCCTTGCCGGTCGGGGCGGCCAGGGCGATCCGTGGCCGACGGCCCTCAACGAGCTCGTACTGCTCGACCATCAGGGCCAGCATCCGCGCCACCGAGGCGGTCTTGCCGGTACCAGGACCACCGGTGAGCACGGTCGTCCACTGCCGGGTCGCGGTGACCGCGGCGTCGCGCTGTTCCTCCCATCCCGGCCCGAACAGCCGGGCAACCGAAACGGCCAGCGGCGTCTCCTCGACCTCAGGTGCCCGCCGACCGAGCCGCGCGAGGAGGTCGGCACAGACCTGCTTCTCCTCGCGGTGGTGCCGGTCGAGGTAGAGCAGCGGCCCCTCGAGGCGCAGCACGCCGATCGCCGCCAAGGGACTGCCGCCTACCGCGGCCTTCCAGGCGGCCGGGTCCGGCCACGGCAGGAGCTCGTCGGTCTCGACCGGTTGCTCGGCGATCAGGTCGAGATTCACGCAGACCGCCCCGAGCCGGGCGGCCCGTACGGCGAGCGCCACCGCGAGAAGCACGTCGTCCGCTGCCTCGTCGCCCAACGCACCGAGCCGGGTGGCGACGTGCACGTCGGCAGCCTCGAGCACTCCCGCCCGGTTGAAGGCGGCGAGAGATCCCTGCGCCCGCCGGGCGATCCGCCGGCCAAAAAGATCGGGCGCTGTCGTCTGGTCGACGTTCATCCGCTCACCCTCCCGTCCAGGATCGCGCTGAGCTCCAGGACCAGGGCGGCTGGCGGCCGCCACGAGAAGACCCCGCACGGAACCCCGTCGACGACCGGCGTCTCCGGTCCGACCATGCCGCGCAGGTAGAGGTAGAGCACGCCGCCGAGGTGTCGCTCCGGGTCGTAGCCAGCCAGCCGCCACCGCAGGTACCGGTGCAGGACGACCGCGTAGAGCAGCGCCTGCAGGGGGTAGTGCGAGTGCAGCATCGCGTCGGTGACCTTGGCCGGCGTGTAGTCGAGTGCGGTCAGCGGTCGGCCGGGCTCCCCCAACGAGTTGGTCTTGTAGTCGACGACCAGGAACCGCGGCCCGTCGGCGCCCGGAACCCGGAGGACCACGTCGATCGATCCACTGAGATAGCCCCGGAGCACCTGGTCGCCGAGCGACGGCGACTCCAGCTTGTCGGCATACGCACGGAGCGGGTCGTCGGCCGGAAGCAGCCGGCGCAAGGCATCGGCGAACGCAGCGAGCGGCAGCCCGACCCCGTCGTCGGTCGGGGCCCGGGTGTCCCCGCCGCCCATCGGGAACTCGAAGTCGAGCTCTCGCAGCCGGTCCTCGAGGCCGAAGTCCACCAACCTCAGGTCGTCGGCGAGCGGACCCAGCGAGGTGTACTGCAGCGGCAACAGCGCGTCGGCAAGCTCCTCGCTCGACGCCGGGACCGACCACCAACGACGCTCCTGCTCGACCCGGGCCAACAGCTCGGCGCGCAGGTCGACGGCCTGCGGATCGGCATGCTCGAGGACGGCGTGCACCAGCGAGCCGAAGGTCGCGCCCGCGGTCAGCCCATCCATCGGCGAGACCAGGTCGCCCACGACCAGGTCGGTCGCGCCGGGATCGACCGCCGGAGCCGCATCGGCGACCTGGGATTCTTCCTCGTCCACGGTGCCGGCGTTCTCCGGTTCGCTCTGGGCCCCGGGGGCGAGTGCCGGCCCGGCCTGCTCCTCGGCACGGATGAGTCCGCTGTACGACGTCCGGCGCCAGACGGTGTCGACCCCGCGGTCGAACGTCCGCGACTGCGCCGCGACCACCTCGGTCCCGAGGGTGACCTGCGTCCGGGAGACGACACTGTCCTCGACCCGGAACGCTCCGGCCTGCGACCAGCGCCGGAGCACCGCGTCGACGTCCTCATCGCTCTGCGGGACACCTGCCCGGTCCGGCACCTGCGACTCCCCCGCCGACCGTCCGAAGATCAGCCGGGTCAGCGCGCCGTTGGGTGCGTTCCAGGTCGGCGCCCACCAGAACGTCACCTGCGCCTTGGCCCGGGTCAGGGCGACGTACGCCAACCGCAGGTCCTCCTGGGCCTCCTCGCGGTTGGCCGCCGTCCGGGCAGCCGGGGAGTTGGCGACGTCGAGGACCCGGTCGCCGTCCTCGTGATAGGCGTGCACCGTCGGCCATTCCTTCACCGAGCGGTCGAAGAGCTGTGGCAGGTAGACCACGGGGTACTCCAAGCCCTTGGAGCCGTGCACGGTCACGAACTGCACGGCCTTGGCGTCGACGTCGAGCCGACGGCGCCGGGAGTCGTTGCGGTTGCCCTCGTCGATCGCCTCCCGCAACCACACCAGCAGGCCGGTGACACCGAGACGGTGCTCGGCCCCAGCCCGGTGCAGCAGCTGGCCGACGTGGGTGAGGTCAGTCAGCAGCCGCTCGCCGCCGGCCTGGGTCAGCACCCGCGCCGAGAGTCCGCTGGCGCAGGCCGCGCTCTGGACCGCGGCGATGCCGCGGGAGCGGAACAGGTCGAGCCAGCTCCGCACCCGCTCGGCGAGACGGTCGGTGAACTCGTCGTCGCCAGCGAGGAGCTCCTGCGGCGTGGTGCTGAAGAACGGCGTCAGCGCAGCAGCCCGGATCCGGCCGGGAAGCTGCGGCTTCTCCATTGCTTCGAGCAGCCGGAGCCAGTGCCGGGCGGCGGGACTGACCATCACGCTCTCGGCGGAGTTGATCACCGAGGGGATCCCCCGCTTGGTCAGCTCGGCCTGGATCCGCGGTGCGTCGTCCTTGACCGAGTGCAGCAGCACCGCGATGTCGCCCGGGTCGAGCGGGCGCGGAGGCTCATCGCCGGGGAGATTGCTGAGGACCGGCGCCGCGGCGAGCTGACGGGCAATGTCGCCGGCCAGGTCCGCGGCCACGTGGTCCCGGACCTTGCCGATGTTGATCGTGCCGGACTTGGTGAGCGTGAACCCGTCGCGTCGTACCTGGCGCATCCGGACACCGCCACCGGCCGAGAGCGACGGCCGGTCGCGTTGCGCCTTCACTGCGTGCACCCGGATCCGCGGGTCACCGAGCTCGGCGTCGCGGGTGAGCTCCTGCAGGGCGTCGACCACGTCAGGGTCGCTGCGCCAGTTGACCCCGAGCGTCTGCATCGGCTGACCATCGACCGCCTGGAGGTACGTCGGGGTGTCACCGCCGCGGAAGGCGTAGATCGCCTGTTTGGGGTCGCCGATCAACACCAGCCGGGACTCGGTGGAGAACGCGTGCTCGAGGATTGCCCACTGCACCGGGTCGGTGTCTTGGAACTCGTCGACCAGCACGATGTCCCACCGGGCCCGCATCCGCTCGGCCGCCGACGACCCCTCCCTCTGCACCGCGTCCGCGAGCCGGGAGAGCATGTCGTCGAAGGTAAAGACGCCGGCCCGTCGCTTGCGCAGCTCAATCTCCTTGCGGACCGACCCAGAGAACTCGACCAGGGCCCTGGCCTCGGGGTCGGCGGCGTCGAGCGGGCGGAGCTCGGCGTGGGAGTTGTCCACGGCTTTGCGGGCTGCATTGCGAGCGTCGCGGTAGTCCACCGGCGGGTCGGTGGCCAGGTCGGCGTACAGGGCGAGGTAGCGGTCGTCGATGACCTCGTCGCGCAGCTCGGAGAGATCCTCGCGCAGGATCTCGTTCGAGTCCGAGTCACCGGCGACGCCCAGCGAACGCAGTACCGCGTGGCAGAACTCGTGGGTCGTCGCGATGGTCGCGGCGTCGTAGTTGGCGATCGCATCCAGCAGCCGTCGGCGCCGGGCCGCGATCTCGGAGGCGGGAAGTTCGGCGCCGTCGGCGTCCCGGATCAGGGCTCCGATCACGCCCTCATCTGCCCGGGCCTTCTCGACGTCGGCGAGCGTCTCGGCGGCCTTCGCGAACTGCTCGCGGACCTTGTCCCTCAGCTCCTGGGTGGCGGCTCGGCTGAAGGTGATCACCAGCAACCGGTCGAGCGGCGCGATGTCCTCGGCGACGTACCGGGTGGCAAGCGCAGCCACGGCATAGGTCTTGCCGGTGCCCGCGCTGGCTTCGAGCACCGTGGTGCCGTGGCCGGGCAGCGGACCGGTCAGGTCGAAGGTCTGCATCGGAGGCTGGCTCACTCGACCTCCGTGAACAGGATCGGGTCCCAGAGCCGGCGGGCGAGCTCACCGAAGAGGTGATCGCCGCTGCTGCCCTGCTCGGCAGTGATCTCCTCCCAGGACGGGCGGTGCCCCCAGGCGGTCACGAGGTCGGCGCCGGAGTACTCCTTGCGCCACTGGTCGCGCAAGTCGTTCTGCACCTGCCACACCGGTCGTTGCGAGGTCGCCGTCCGGGCGAACAACCGGGTGGTCTCCGGTGCGACCGGCAGCACCCGGGACAAGGCCAGGTCATGGAAGGCCACCAGCCCGGCGAGCAGGGACGCCGGGTCCTCGACCACCCCGTACGTCGCCCGCGCCGGCGCGTCGCCCTCACCGGCCCGGCCGATCGCGCGCGCGACCCACGGACCGGGAGCCGCGGCACTCAGCGCGACCTGGTTGATCCAAGCCTCCAGCCGCTGCTTGGCGCCGAGCCGGGAGAAGCCGACCCGGACCAGACGGTTGTCGTAGAGACCGGACACGGTGCCGGTGAGCCGGCGCCCGTCGCCGAGGTCGACCTCGATCTCGCGGGCTTTGGCCGGGGCGCCCTGGGTCGAGGACGCGAAGAGCTCAGCGAGCGGGACGGCGGCCTCGGCGAGCTCGCGTGTCTGGCGCCAGCCATACCTGCCGGGCGGCAGTGTCCCGCGCCGCCACTCGGCCTGCATCGCGTCCGCCGGCGCCCGGCCGGCACTGATCTCGGCGAGCATCCGGTTGCCGACCTGCCACCGGGTCAAGCCGTCCAAGGTCACCGGCATCCGGTCGCTGAGCTCGTCCTCCTCCCGCGGCAGATCGATCTCCAGGCGGCGGCGCAGGAACCCGCGGACCGGGCTGGTGACCACGTCGACGAGGTCGGCCAGGTCGAGGTCCACGGCACCGACGGGGCCGGCATCGAGCTCAGCCAGGGCACGGGCCGGCTCGCGCTCGCGGGCTGCCGCACTCGCAGCGCGGGCGGCGTCCGGGTCGAAGGAGAACGGCGCACGGACGTGGATCCGGCCGGGGGCGAGGTAGTCCGGGTGGAACGCCTGGGAGTGATGGGCGGTGACGAGGTCGGACCCGGTGGTGGCGACGACGACGTCGAGGAACTCGCGCAGCGGGACCGAGGGCGGGCGCTCCTGACCGGACGCCTCACTGAAGCCGGTGTAGGTGATCACCAGGTGCTCGGTGGCGGCCATGATCGCGTCCAGGAACAGCTGCCGGTCCTGACTGCGGACGTCGCGTTCACCGACCCGTGGCAGTCGGGCGAGCACGTCGTCGCCGTCCAGGGAGCCGCCGCGCGGGAACACGCCGTCGTCCAGACCGAGCAGACAGACCACCCGGTGCGGCACCGACCTCATCGGCGTCATCGTGCAGATCGTCAAGGTGCCGGTCCGGAAGTTGGCGCGGGTCGGACGCCCGGCCAGCTGGGAGGTCAGCAGCGCCCTGATGTCGGGCAGGCGGAGCGCGATGCCGCCCCCTGCCGTGGTGCCCAGGGCAGCGAGTTCGCGGCGTACCTGGGCGAGCTGCCACTCGTCGCCGCGCGCGACATCGGCGAGCTGTTCGACGCCGTCGCCGAGCAGGTCGAGCCACACCTGGACGTCATGGGCGCCGCAGAGACGGTCGGTGAAGGACTCGAGCCGATCAATCGCCTCGGCGAACCGCCCGGCCAGGCTGATGTCGGTGGTCGAGACGTCGTCCAACGGCAGGGTCGGGCCGAGCCAGAGCGCAGAGTCGTCGGAGAGCGCCACGCCGGCGAGGATGCGGTCGAGCCCGAAGCGCCAGGTGTTCTGCGGGAAGTCAGCCAGACCGTAGCGCTCGCGCCCGGACTGGTCCCACGCCCAGCGGATGCCGGAGCGCGCGACCCATTGGGTCATCGTCTCGAGATCGTTGTCGCTGAACCCGAACCGGCGCCGGACGGGATCGGCGGCCAGCAGGTCCAGCACCCGGCTCGCCTCGGCCCGACCATCGGCCAGGCCGACGATCTGGGACAGCACCCCGAGCAGCGGATTGGTCTGGGTCGGCGACCGATCGGCGAGCATCACCTGGAGCTGGTGCCCGGGATGACTGCCGGCGACCGCGTCACCCAGGCCGAAGGCACCGCTGATCAGCGGCGCGTACTCGTCGATGTCGGGGCACATCACCAGGACGTCTCGTGGCTCCAGCGTCGGGTCGTCCGCGAGCAGCCCGAGGATCACCTCGCGGAGCACCTCGACCTGGCGGGCAGGGCCGTGACAGGCGTGCACCTGCACCGAGTCGTCGGGTTCTGTCTGCAGCTGCGGGGTCCGGTTGGCGGCGAGGTCATCCTGGACCAGGCCGAGGACCGACCCGGGCCGCTCGGTCGACTCGGCGACGTCGTCATCGAGGACCCCGGCCCCGAGCAGGAGGGCCTCACCTTCTCGCAGGTCGCGACCCATCGCGGCCAGCAGCGGGTGGTCGATCCCGACGTGGCTGTCGTCGTCGCGGCGCCACCCGGTCGCCACCCGCTCGCGGAGCTGCTGCCAGAGCGCGTCCGAGGGGTGCGGCATCCAGAGATGGACCTCACGGTGCCGGCCCAGAGCTGCGAGGAGCTCGGCCTCGGTGCTGCTCAACCGGGTGTGACCGAAGAGCGAGACCCGAACCGGGAGGGTGAGACTGGCGGCGTCGGCATGCAGAGCGGCGACCACGTCGCTGTGCCGGACCACCGGGCTCGACTGACCGACCTCGGCGACGGCCCGGCGCCACAGCTCCGGTTGCCAGGCCAGGTCGGGCGGCAGGTCGGTGCCGCCGCCGTCGCCGGAACCGCCGGCCTCCCAGTCGACGAGCATCGCCGGCCGTTGGGCGGCGTACGACGCCAGCAGGCCGGCCAACCGACGTGCGACAGCCAGCCGACGTCCGCGGCGCAGCTCACCCTCCTCACCGTCGATGCCGTGGCCCAGGTGCTCGCCGAGGGCACGCGCCCAGGGCTCGCCGACGGCAGCGTCGATGACCCGCAGCAGCGGCCACATCAGGGACTCGCGCGACCACGGATCGTCGTCGCCGGTGCCGAGGACCTCGGCGATCAGCGAGCTCGGCGAAGCGAAGTCGATCCCCGCACAGACACCGTCCTCGCGCCCCTCGCCGTGGCCGAGCCGGTGCGAGAGCCGCTGGGAGAGCCAACGCTCCACGCCCCTGGCCGGGACGATGACGAGTTCCCGCGCGAACGGGTCGGGCAACGGCGTGCGCAGCAGGTCGGCGAGCCCCTCCACCAGGAGGTCGGCCCGCTCGGCCCGGTGCACCACGAACGTCACGACGTCACCTTAGGGCGAACGCCCGACACAGGCGCCGACACGGGCGCCGTGCGTAAAGTCGTCAGGCGAAGGGGTTCGGTACCGCCCCGGGCAGCTCGCGCAGCAGTTCCTGGGCCTGGCCGAGCAGCTTGTGCTCGACGAGTACCTCGTACCGGGTCGCCACCACGGCGGTGACCGAGGAGAAGTCCCGCTGGCCCCGGGTGGCGAGGTAGCCGAGCAACGACCAGACGACACCGAACACGGCGCCCATCAGTGTCGTCGAGACCAGCACGGCAACCACGTTCTCGTCGCCGAAGAGGACGAAGACGAGCCCGATGAAGAAGCCGAGCCAGAGGCCGGACACGGCGCCGAGGCCGGCAACGCGAGCGTTGGTCAACCGTCCGGTGATGCGCTCGACCTGCTTCAGGTCGGTCCCGACGATCATGCAGTTCTGCACCGGGAATTCCTTGTCGGACAGGAAGTCCACGGCCTTCTGGGCAGCGGCGTAGTCGGCGTAGACCGCGAGTGACTGCGGGTACTCCAGGCTCAGCGTCTGCAACGAGCGGGTCGGTGGGGGGGTAGCCATGCCCCCATTGTGCTCGGGGACCCCTGACCCGCCCCCTCAGGAACCGGCGGAGCCGCCCGCGACCTCGTAGCTCCACAGCTCGCTGGAGACCCCGACCGGACCGGCGCCGCCGCCGTGCCCGTGACCCTGACCGTGACCCTGGCCGTGACTCTGGCCGTGACTCTGGGCCGGCCCGTCACGTGCGCTACCGCGGTGACCCTCGCTGAAGGCCGGCGAGGTCAGCCACGCCTGGAAGGACTCCTCGTCGCGCCACCGGGTGACCACGAGCCACTGAGTCCGCTCGTCAGTCGGCTTGAGGAGCTCGAAGCCCTCGAAGCCCTCCTGGCCGTCGACGGCACCGGCCCGGGCAGCGAACCGGCGGGCGAGCTCATCGCCGCTGTCGGCGGGCACGGTGATTGCGTTGATCTTGATGACGCTCATGGGCTGATCATCGCAGGATCGATCAGGGCCCACGGAGCAGGTTCTCGAAGTCACCCATTGCCGCCAGGTCGCGGTCGAACTGGTCGGGGCGAGCACCCTGCGGACGGGCGGACACCAGGGCGACGAGCTCACCGGCAGCGCGATCGACCCGGCCGCGCAGTGACGCACCGGCCCCGGCAGCGCCGAAGTCCTCGCTGGCGGCGAACACCCCGGTGGGGACCACGACCGCGTGCAGGTAGGAGAACAGGGGGCGAAGCGCGTGCTCAAGGACCAGGCTGTGCCGGGCGGTCCCGGCGGTCGCAGCGAGAAGCACCGGAGTCCCGTCCAGGGCCCCGGTTTCGAGGACGTCGACGAAGGTCTTGAACAGCCCGCTGTACGACGCGCTGAATACCGGGGTCACCACGATCACCCCATCGGCGTCGCCGACGGTCCTCAGCGCCGCGGCCAAGTCTCCGGTGGGGAACCCGGTAAGCAGGTGGTCAGTGAGGGCGTGGGCGAGCGGCCGCAACTCGATCACCCGCGTCTGGACCGGGTCCTTCGCGGAGGCCGACACGACTGCCTCCACGAGCAGGTCGGCCAGCAGCCGGGTCGACGACGGATCGCTTAGGCCGGCGCTGACTACTGCGATGGAGCGGGTCATGTGAGGCTCTCCTCGGGAACGGTCTCGTGGGTTCGGAGCTCGGCGACCACCTCACCCAGCAGGTCGAGCTGGCGGAGCGCCGCGTCGAGCGGCAGACCGGCATGGTCGACCAGGAACAGCTGGCGCTGGTAGTCGCCGGCGTACTCCTTGAAGCCCAGCGTCTTCTCGACGACCTCGGCTGGCGAGCCCACTGTCAGCGGCGTGGAGGCGGTGAACTCCTCCAGCGACGGGCCGTGTCCGTAGACCGGGGCGTTGTCGAAGTACGGGCGGAACTCCTTCACCGCGTCTTGGCTGTTCTTTGCCAGGTAGACCTGACCACCGAGTCCGACGATCGCGTCGGCGGCCTTGCCGTGGCCGTAGTGCTCGAACCGGGAGCGGTACAGCGCGACCATCCGGGCGGTGTGCTCGGGCGGCCAGAAGATGTGGTTGGAGAAGAAGCCGTCCCCGTAGTACGCCGCCTGCTCGGCGATCTCCGGGCTGCGGATCGATCCGTGCCAGACGAACGGCGGGGTGCCGTCCAACGGCCGTGGTGTGGAGGTGAAGCCCTGCAGCGGCGTACGGAACTTGCCCTGCCAGTCGACGTTCTCCTCGCGCCAGAGCCGGTGCAGCAAGGCGTAGTTCTCGATCGCGAGCGGGATCCCCTCGCGGATGTCACGACCGAACCACGGGTAGACCGGGCCGGTATTGCCACGGCCGAGCATCAGGTCCATCCGGCCGTCGGCCAGATGCTGGAGGTAGGCGTAGTCCTGCGCGATCCGGACCGGGTCGTTGGTGGTGATCAGCGTCGTCGAGGTCGAGAGCTTGATCCGCTCGGTCTTGGCGGCGAGGTGGGCCAGCAGCACCGGCGGGTTGGCTGGGGCGGCGAACGGCGGGTTGTGGTGCTCCCCGGTCGCGAAGACGTCGAGCCCGATCTCCTCCGCCTTCAGCGCGAGTGCGACGGTCGCCTTGATCCGCTCGTTGTCGGTCGGGGTACGACCGGTCGTCGGGTCGGTAGTGACGTCACCGACGGTGAAGATGCCGTACTCCATGGATTCCTCCTGCGGTCTGATTAGTTGATCATTCAACAACAGACACCCGATGTCCATTCCACATAACCAGGTAGGCGCTGCCCTCGTTGACCCCGTCATGCGTCTCTCACCGCGCCGATCCCTGCGCAGGCTCGCCTTCCTACCCGTCCTCGCTCTCGCCGTCGGCCTGCTGTCGGCGGTGGGCCAGGGCGGAACCGCCACCGCGGCAACGTCGTACACGGTCCGGACGCTGCACTTCAAGGTCGCTGTCGGCCCGCGGCGCGACCAGGTCTGCGACCTCATCGGTGACCTCTACCTCCCAGTGAAGGCAAGTCCGACCAACCGGGTCCCCGCGATCCTGACCACCAACGGGTTCGGCGGTTCCAAGGAGGACCAGGCCGGGATCGGCCGGGCGTTCTCCGCGCGCGGGTATGCGGTGCTCGCCTACTCGGGGCTCGGCTTCGGCGGCTCCGGTTGCAAGGTCACTCTCGACGACCCCGACTGGGACGGCGTCGCCGGCAGCCAACTGATCAGCTACTTGGGCGGGGCCTCCGGGATCGCCTTCACCGATGCCGACCACACCCGGCCGGCCCCGAACCTGCGGGTAGTCCGGCGCGACCGGATCGCACACAACGGGAAACGCCTGCCCAACGATCCGCGGGTCGGCATGCTCGGCGGCTCGTACGGCGGCCAGATCCAGTTCGCGATCGCCTCGGTCGACCCGCGGCTGGACGCGATCGTCCCGATCATCACCTGGAGCGACCTGTCCTACGCGCTCGGCCCGAACAACACCAGCCAGACCTCCGGTGTCCGGACTGCGGTGCCCGGCGCCACCAAGATGACCTGGGGCCTCGGCCTGACCGCCGTCGGCGTCACGAACGGCCTGGCCAACGTCCAGACGGACCCGAAGCGGCTGTTCCCGTGCCCGAACTTCGCGACGTTCGTCTGTCCGGCGCTCGTCACCGCCGGAACGCTCGGCTACTTCGACCCGGCCTCGCAGGCTGCGCTGCGGCACGCGTCCGTGTCGTCGTACATCAAGAAGATCCGGATCCCGACGCTGCTCGTCCAGGGCCAGAACGACACCTTGTTCAACCTCAACGAGGGTCTGGCCACCTACCGCGCGCTCCAGGCTCAAGGCACCGAGGTCAAGATGATCTGGCAGTGGTGGGGCCACTCCATCAGCACCCCGGCGCCGGGCGAGATCGACCTGTCCCGGCTCAACCCGAGGACCCAGTACGAGACCGGCCGGATCGCGGCCTGGTTCGCGCGCTACCTGCAGGACCGCCCGGTCAGCACCGGCCCCGAGTTCGCCTACTTCCGCAACTGGATCACGTACTCCGGCAACGCCCGTCCGGCGTACGGAACGTCCTCGCGGGTCCGGGTCGGGACACCGCGGCCGTTCTACCTCTCCGGCACCGGGTTGCGCTCGAGCAGGACCGGGTTGGCGACCGGGACGCAGAGCTTCGCGACCGCACCGGCCGGTCTCCCCAACGGCCTGACCGCCCTGGATGCCATCTCCTACCTCGCCGCGCTGTCGGTGCCGGAGGCCGAGCTCCCGGGAACCTCGGCGTCTTGGACCAGCGGCCGCCTCGGCTCCAAGCTCGACGTCGTCGGCACCCCGCGGCTGCGGCTCAAGGTCTTCTCGCCGTCGGCGGCCGCGACCCAGGGGGTCGGTCCGGCCGGCATGCTGGTGCTCTTCGTCCGGCTCCAGGACGTCGGACCGGACGGCAAGGCCCAGAACATCCGCAACCTGACCGCACCGGTCCGGATCGCTGACGTCACCAAACCGTTCACGGTGACCCTGCCAGCGTTCGTGCACCGGTTCCGGCCGGGTCACCGGATCAAGCTGGTCGTCTCAGCGGGCTCCTTGAACTACCGGGGCGGACTCGGTGCCAACCTGGTCAGGATCACCACCGGGAGCAGCTCCCAGGTGCTCACCCTCCCGGTGGTCCGGTGAGCCGGCCGGGACGGGGCCGGCGTACTCCCGGATTCCGAACCGCTCCCAGAAGCGGAGCAGCGGCGCGGGTGCCCACCAGTTCCCGCTGCCGAGCAGCTTCATCGTCGCGGGCACCAGGAGCGCACGGACGATGGTCGCGTCGATCAGCAGAGCGACCAGCATGCCGACGCCGATCATCTTCATGAACACGATGCCACTGGTGGCGAACCCGCCGATCACGACCGCCAGCAGCAGTGCTGCCGAGGTGATGATCCGGCCGGTCTTCTGAACGCCGACCGCGACCGCGTTCGCGTTCCGCTCGGTCTTGTCGGTGATGGTGTCGTGGGTGCGGTCCCACTCCTCGCGCACCCGGCTCAGCAGGAAGACCTCGTAGTCCATGGAGAGGCCGACCAGGATCGCCAGCATGAAGATCGGTTGGGTCGCATCCAGGAACCCGGTGGAGGTGTAGCCGAGGAGACCTTCGAGGCGCCCGTCGGCGAAGATCCAGGTGATCACCCCGAACGACGCACTGATCGAGAGCAGGTTCATCACGACCGCCTTGAGCGGCAGCACCAGCGATCCGAAGGCCAGGAACAGCAACCCCAGCATCACCGCAATGATGATCCCGCCCATCCACGGCAGGTGCGTCTTGATCGAGGCCAGCAGGTCGACGGTGTCGGCGCTGAGCCCACCGATCAGCACCGGCTCGCCTGAGGCTCCTGGGACCGCCCTCAGGTCGGTGACCACTTGGCGCGAGGCCTCGGTCTGGGAGTTGCCGGACCAGATGGCGCGCAGCAGGGTGACGCCGTCCTTCGCCTCGACGGACCGGATGTCGAGAACCCGGTCGACCTGCTTGGCCCGGTCGGTCCACGCCGCGACCGCGCCGGCATCTTCGGTCTGCAGCAGGATGTTCGCAATGGACTTCTCCTCGCCGAACTCCTGGCTGATCTTCTCCGCGGCCACGTGGGCCGGATGGTCCGGCGGCAGCACCCGGTAGTCGACCGAGCCCCACTTGACGCCGAGGAACGGCGAGGCCACCAGGAGCAGCAGCCCGACGACCGCAACCATGACCAGGACCGGACGCTTCATCACCCCGTGCGCAAGCCGGGCCCAGGTGCCGTGCTCGGTGTCGGTGGTGACGGGTCGCCCACGCCGCCAGGGCATCCGGCCGGCATCGATCCGGCGGCCCAGGATCAGCAGCAACGCCGGCAGCACGGTGAGGGCGGTGGCGACGCCGACCAGCACGGCGGCGATCCCGCCGTACCCGAGGCTGCGCAGGAAGTTCTGCGGGAACACCAGCAGCGCCGACATCGCTGCGGCGACCGTGAGCCCGGAGAAGAGGATCGTGCGACCGGCCGTCTGCATCGTTACGGCCATTGCCTTGCGAGCAGCCGTGGGGTCCTCGGTGGGGAGGTCGGCCAGCTCCTCACGGAACCGGCTGACGATGAACAGGGCGTAGTCGATCGCCAGACCCATGCCCAGCAACGAGATGACGTTGATCGAGAAGACCGAGACCTCGCCGAAGTTCGTGAGAACCCGGACCAGGGCCAGCGCGCCGAGCACCGAGACGGCGCCGACCAGCACCGGCATCAGCGCGGCGACCAGGCTGCCGAAGATCAACAGCGACAGGATCAAGACGATCGGGAGGGTGATCAGCTCGGCCCGGGCGAGGTCCTCGCTGACGGTCTCGTTCACGCCGGTGTACACCGCCCAGGGTCCGGCGATGTCGGTCTCGAGCTCGTCGGACTCCAGGGCCGGTAGCACCAGGTCGTTGCTGTCGGCCTGCTCGTTCTGAGTGGCCCCGGCCAGCGAGATGTAGACCTGGACGGCACTCTTGTCCGAGCTGATCATCGCCGGATCGTTGGTCTCCCACGGCGTGTCGACCGAGGTCGTGGCGCCGGCGGGGACCTGGGCCAGGGTCGCTTCCACCTCGGCCCGGAACGCCGGGTCGTCGGCGGTCAGCGTCTTGCTCGTGTAGAGCGCGATGACGTCGACGTTCTTGTTGCCGAAGGTCTTCTGCTCCTGCGCCAACTCCTTGGCCGACTCGCTCTTCGGGTCGTCGAAGCCGCCCTGCCCCAGGGAGTCGAAGACGCCGAGACCGTACGCCGCCGCCGCGATCGTGACGATGATGCCGGTGGTCAGGACGAACCTGGCCCGGGTCAGCAGGAACTGGGTCCAACGATTCAGCATGACGACTCCTTCGAGGGGTTTACACCGTTAACTGTAAACGGTGTAAACTAGGTTTTGTCAAGTCGTTCGACCCCAAGGATTCGATGACCGCCGTACAGAGCACCCGCGCCCGGACCCACGCCGCCACCACGGCGCGCATCGTCGATGCTGCGCGATCGCTGCTGGCCAACCGGGGCGAGGTGACCTTGCGCGCGGTGGCCCGCGAGCTGGGGATGACCGCGCCGGCGCTCTACCGCTACGCATCCAGCCACGAGGACCTGGTGCGGATGGTCGCGATCGCGATCGACGCCGACGTCGCCGAACGGATCAGCGCCGCTGCCGACACGCAGTCCGACGACGACCCAGCGGGCCGGTTGATCGCTGCTTCCGTCGAGTTCCGGCAATGGGCGCTGGGCAACCGCGAGGAATTCGCGCTCGTCTTCACCAACGTCGACGTCGACTGCCTCGACGACATCAGCTCCCCGGGGACAGGCCTGTTCTTCTCCGGCGCACTCTTTGCTCTCTGGAAGAAGAACCGCTTCCCGATCCCGGCGCTCAACGACCTCGAGCCCGGTCTCGCCGCAATCCTCCGCAACCCCCAGGTGCCGGCCGACCTGACCGAGGTACCCGAGGAGATGCGCGGCCTAGTCTGGATGCTGGAGCGCGCCTGGTCTCGCCTCTACGGCACCGTCACCCTGGAGGTCTTCCGACACATCGACCCGCGCATCGTCGAGGAAGCACACCTGTTCCGCGCGATGATCGAGGACCAGGCCGAGCCCCTGGGCCTCACTGAAGACCTCCCCCGCCTCCGCACCCTGATCCGCGATCTCCTGGCAGCCTGACCACTACCCAGCCCAGGGCGCCGCCTGTCTCGCCCCCCCCCGGCCGACGGTGGTTGAGGAAGGCGCACAGCGCCTGCCTCGAAACCAACGCACCCCACCCCCCGGTTGACGGTGATTGAGGAAGGCGCACAGCGCCTGTCTCGAAACCAACGCACCCCACCCCCCGGTTGACGGTGGTTGAGGAAGGCGCACAGCGCCTGTCTCGAAACCAGTTTCCACATCCGCGAACCACGCATCACCCCGACTGCCATCGCCGACCCAGGGTTGGCCAATGGCCTGGGTCTACATCCTGCGTTGCCGTGACAGCACGTACTACGTCGGCAGCACCACGCACCTTCCGATGCGGCTCCAGCAGCACCAGAGCGGCCGCAGCGCGTCGTACACGCGTCACCGTCGGCCGGTGGAACTGGTCTGGTCGGCCGAGTTCCGCTCCGTCGCCGAGGCCTTCGCTTTCGAGAAGCGCGTCCAGGGGTGGTCCCGACGCAAACGCGAAGCGCTGATCGAGGGCAGGTTTGACGACCTGCCCGGCCTGGCGTCGCGTGCGGACCGGTTTCGCCGTCCGCGGTGATGGTTTCGAGACGGTCGCTGCGCGACCTCCTCAACCACCGTCGGCGTGGAGGGCGGCGGGAGGGTTTCGAGACGGTCGCTGCGCGACCTCCTCAACCACCGTCAGTGGGGTCGGGGGAGGGGGCGCGGCGGTCAGCGGGACTGGAAGAGGCCCATCAGGTTGCCCTCGACGTCCTTGAAGTACGCCGCGTAGCCTATCTCGCCGACGTCCTGGCGACCGATCACGACCATGCCGCCGAGCTCCTCCACCTTGGTCACGGCGGCGTCGATGTCGTCGACGTCGATCACGATCACTGGCCGGTCGGTGGGCGAGTCGCGCTTGAGCATCCCGCCGCCGATGTAGCCGGACTCGGTGGGGAAACCCTCGTCGTCGGTTGGACCGGTCTGCACGATCGAGTAGTGCATCTCGGGGACGACGTTGATCGTCCAGCCGAACGCCTCGGAGTAGAACTTGCGGGCACGGTCGCCGTCGTCGAAGGGGATTTCAAAATGCACAACTCGTCCGGTCATGAGGTCACTTTAGCGGGGTGCAAGCACCGGATGAGCTGATCGGTGGGTTCATCCGATCGCTGCGGCCGCCGCCCGACCGGCGGTCCGCCCGGAGAAGATGCACCCTCCCAGGAAGGTGCCCTCCAACGCGTTGTAGCCGTGCACGCCACCGCCGCCGAAACCCGCTACCTCGCCGGCGGCGTAGACGCCGGGCAGCGGGGTGCCGTCGGGCTGGAGGACCCGGGCGTCGAGGTCGGTGTGCAGGCCACCGAGGGACTTGCGGGTCAGGATGTTGAGCCGTACGGCGATCAGCGGGCCGTTCTTCGGGTCGCCGAACTTGTGCGGCGAGGCCACCCGGATCAGCTTGTCGCCCCGGTAGCTGCGGTGCCCACGCAGGTAGGTGATCTGGATGTCCTTGGTGAACTCGTTGTCGAGCTCGCGATCGCGCTCGGTGATCACTTTCGTCAGCCCCTCGACAGTGATCAGCGAGTCGCCAGAGACCTTGTTCATCCCGGCGACCAGGTCGGCAACGTTGTCTGCGACCACAAAGTCCTCGCCGTGCTGCTTGAACGCCTCGACCGGGCCCGGCGCCCCGGACCCGATCCGCTTGAGCAGCAGCTTGATGTCCTTGCCGGTCAGGTCCGGGTTCTGCTCGGACCCGGACAACGCGAACTCCTTCTCGATCACCTTCTGGGTGAGCACGAACCACGAATACTCGTAGCCGGTGCGCATGATCGCCCCGAGAGTGCCCAGGGTGTCGAAGCCCGGCAGGTACGGCGCCCCGAACCGTTCACCGGTTGCGGAGAGCCACAGCGAGGACGGGCCGGGCAGGATCCGGATGCCGTGGTTCTCCCAGATCGGGTCCCAGTTCCGTAGACCCTCGGTGTAGTGCCACATCCGGTCGGGGTTGATGATCTCGGCGCCGGCGGCCTCGGTGATGAACTGCATCCGCCCGTCGACGTGCGCGGGCACCCCGGCCACCATGAACTCCGGAGGCTGGCCGAGCCGGTCGACCGGCCACTGCTTGCGGACCTGGTCGTGGTTGCCGCCGATGCCGCCGGAGGTCACGATCACGGCCTGCGCGGCGTACTCGAAGTCGCCGATCTCGGTCCGGTTCGAGGCCTTGCCCCGGTCCATGTCGTCATCGGCGAGCAGGGCCCCGCGGACGCCGGTCACCGCACCGTCGGTCTTCACCAGGTCGTCGACCCGGTGCCGGTGGCAGATCTCGACCAGGCCCTTCGCCACCGCCTCGCCGACCCGGCGCTCGAACGGGGCGACCACGCCGGGTCCGGTGCCCCAGGTCAGGTGGAAGCGGGGGACCGAGTTGCCGTGCCCACCGGCGAGGCCGCCGCCGCGCTCGGCCCACCCGACGACCGGGAAGAGCCGCAGTCCCTGGTCGTGCAACCACTGCCGCTTCTCCCCGGCGGCGAAGCCGACGTACGCCTCGGCCCACTTGCGGGGCCAGTGGTCGGACTCGCGGTCGAACTGCGCGCCGCCCAGCCAGTCCTGCAGCGCCAGGTCGTAGGAGTCCTTGATGCCCATCCGGCGCTGCTCGGGAGTGTCGACAAGGAAGAGGCCACCGAGCGACCAGAACGCCTGACCGCCCAGGCTCTGGGCCGGCTCCTGGTCGAGCAGGAGCACCTTCTTGCCGGCATCGGCCAGCTCGGCGGTGGCGACGAGGCCGGCGAGGCCGGCCCCGACGACGATGACGTCGGCATCAGTGGGCATGCCGCACAGGCTAGCGGCGCCAGTTCCTAGACCCGGACCTTCTAGGGTGACGGCATGACCGAGACCCCCCCCGGCGCCCCGGCGCTCCGCGACCCCGCGAACCTGGTCTCCTCCCGCGCCCCGGGGATCTGGCGGCTCGGAGCAGCCGTCCGGTCAGTCCTCCTCGCGGCGGCGGCGGCGGGGGTGTCCTTGGTCTGGGACCTCGACCCGCCCATCTGGCTCTGGGTTGCCTACGGCGTCCTCGCCGTCGCCTACACCGTGGTGATGCCGCTGTACCGCTACCGGGTGCACCGCTGGGAGACGACGGACACGGCGGTCTACACCCAGAGCGGCTGGCTGACCCGGGAGCGCCGGATCGCGCCGATGTCGCGGGTCCAGACGGTCGACTTCCAGCAAACCGCGGTGGGTCGGCTGTTCGGGCTCGCCCAGGTCACCGTGACCACGGCCTCCGCGGCCGGCCCGTTGCGGATCGAGGCGCTGGACACCGCGGTGGCCGAGCGTCTCGTCGAGGAGCTCACCCGCCGGGCCGAGGCCGAGGTCGGCGACGCCACGTGACCGAGGCTCGCGAGACGGTCCCGCCGCCGCCGGGCAGCGAGCTCGCCCAGGACCTCGGTTGGCGCCGGCTCGACCGTCGGATGCTGCTGGTGCACCCAGTCACCGAGGTCTTCCGGTTTCTGCCGCTGCTGATCGGCCTGTTCTTGCTGGGCTCCGGCGGCGACGGCGACTGGTGGCACTTCATCGGCGTAGTGCTGCCGATCGCCATCGGTGTCTTCCGGTTCGTCACCACCCGGTTCCGGATCACGCCCGGCCAGATCGAGCTGCAGCGCGGCCTCATTGGCCGCCGGATCCTCACCGCACCGCTAGACCGGGTCCGGACCGTCGAACTGACCGCGACCCCGATCCACCGGCTGCTCCGTCTCGAGAAGGTGGAGATCGGTACTGGCAGCGCTTCGAAGGACGGCGACGACCGGTTGCAGCTGGACTCGCTCGGGGCGGCAGAGGCTCGGCGTCTGCGTTCCGAACTGTTGCACCGTGCGTCCGCCGACGGCTCCGCGACTAGTGCGGTCGGCCCAGCCACCGGAGCCCCGGCGAGCGAGGTGCTGCTGAGATTCGATCCCGGCTGGGTCCGGTACGCGCCGTTGACGACCGGAGGGCTGGTGATCGCGCTGGCCGCGATTGGCGCCCTCACCGGACCTCTCTTCGGCAACGCCCAGGTCCGGCTGGAGGACGCAGACGTCGTCGACCGGCTGAGCGCGTTGGCGATTCCCGTTCTCGTCCTGGTCGCGCTGATCGGGCTCGCGGTCTCCTCGACCGTGCTCGCCAGCGTCGGCTACCTGCTCGCCAACTGGGGCTTCACGGTGAGCCGGGACCCGGCCAGCCGGACCCTCCACGTCCGTCGCGGCGCGCTGACCACCAGGGAGACCGCCATCGACGCCGATCGGCTGCGGGGAGTCGAGGTGCACGAGCCCCTCGGACTGCGCGCGGCCGGGGGTGCCCGGCTGAACGCGATCGTCACCGGTGTCGAGCGCCAGGCCCGTGGCAGCACCCCCCTGGTCCCAGCTGCGCCGCGCAGCGTGGTGCTGACCGTGGGTGACACCGTGCTCGCCGAGCAGGGGCCGATGCACGTCAATCTGGTCCAGCACGGTCCAGCCGCACGGCGACGCCGCCTGATCCGCGGAATCGTTCCGCTGGCGCCGGTGCCGACCGTGCTCGTACTGCTCGCCGGAACCACCGACCTCCCCCTCTGGGTCGCGCTGCTCGCACTGCCGCTTCCGTTGGCCGGGCTCGCCCTCGGGCTCGACCGCTATCGACGACTCGGCCATGCGCTGACCGAGGCGCACCTGGTGATGCGGTGGGGCTCGCTCCGCGGACGCCGCGACGCGCTCCAGCGCGACGGGATCATCGGCTGGAACATCCGGCAGACATTTTTCCAGCGGCGGGCCGGGCTGGTGACGCTAACCGCGACGACCGCGGCAGGGGGGCAGGCCTACGAGGTGATGGACATCCCCCAGGGGCAGGCTGATGCGCTGGCAGCCGCCGCGGTGCCGGGACTGGTCAGGCAGTTCCTGCGCTAGGTGAGAGCGTCCCTACGCTGGGCCGCTGGAACGTCGTTGCTCAGATGAGCTTCTTGAACACCGGCATCGGGGCGTGCTTCATCACGACGCCGAGCGGTGCCCACGGGAAGCCGGGGACCGCGGCCGATCCGACCTCTTTCTCGATGGCGGCGACCATCGCCTTCACGCCCTTCTCCGTGCTCGCCATCAGCGGAGTGGCCTGGTCGACCTTGTCGTTCATCTCCGAACGGATGTAGCCCGGGTAGAGCACCGTCACCTTGATCGGCTTGCCGTACAGCTCGGCGCGCAGCCCTTCGGCGAGGTGGGCAACGCCGGCCTTGGTAGCGGCGTACGTGGTGAGCGCCTTCGGCATCCCGCGGACCGCAGACATCGAGGAAATCATCACGAAGTGTCCGGCGTCCTGCGCCCGGAAAATCTCCATCGCCGCCTCGGACTGGCACAGCGCCGCGACGAAGTTCGTCATCGCGGTCTCCCGGTTGGCGTCGTACCGGCCGGTGCCGAGCGGCGCGCCCTTGCCGAGGCCAGCGTTGATCACGATCCGGTCGATGGTGCCGAAGTCGGCCTGAAAACCGCGGAACACCTCGAAGACCTGGTCGTCATCGGTGACGTCGAGGACTCGGAGCTCCACCCTCGTGCCCGGCTGCGCGGTCGCGATCTCGGCCTTCAGCTCCTCGAGCTTCTCCAGCCGGCGGGCACACAGGGCGAGGCCGTAGCCCTTGGCGGCGAACTGTCGCGCCATCTCGGCGCCGAGCCCGCTGCTCGCACCGGTGATCAGGATCGTCTTCGACATGGTTGGTTCCTTCGTCAGCGGTAGGACAGGGCACCCGGGACCGGGTCGAGATGGGACTGCTCGTTGTACGACAGCAGGTTGACACCGCGGGAGCCGGCGACCAGTCGGGTCAGTCCGGAGTTCACGGCCATCCGGTTCAGCCGGGTCCAGAGATCCGCAGCGCCGCCGTCGACCAGGACGCCGGCCACCGCCCACGCCACCGGCCCGCCGGAGGAGAACACTGCGACATCGCCGCCGGCCGCCAGCGCGACGGTGCGCTCCATCGCCGCGTCGACGCGCTCGGTGAAGGCGCTGAACGACTCGGCGTACGGCCGGTCCTCCCCCGCGATCCAGGCTGCCGTCGCGTTCTCGAACCAGCGTTGGAACTCTGCCTTGCTCGGCTCGCCGTCGCTCTCCTGCGGGTGCACCGCGAGCACCGACAGGAAGTCGAATTCGTCCCACCCGGGGTCAACGGTCGCGGCCACGTTCCAGCCGGCTGCGGCGACGCAGGTCTCCGCGGTCTCGCGGTGCCGGCGCATGGTGCCGTGCACGACGTGGTCGACACCGATCTTGCGATGTGCCACCGCCGCACCGAGGAGCCGGGACTGCTCGAAGCCGAGGGGTGAGAGCGCGTCGTAGTCCTCCGAGCCGAATGACGCCTGCCCGTGCCGGACCAGGAGGACCTGACCCATCAGCGAGGACCCGTCACAACGTGCCCGCGATGACCCGCAGGCAGCGGTCCTCGTAGTAGTGCACGGCCTGACCGAACAGCGCGTACATCTCGTTGGTGGTCTGGCCGTGGAAGTAGCGGTAGTAGATCTGCTGGGCGATCACCGCGAACCGGAACAACCCATAGACCTCGTAGAACTTCCACTCCTCGGCATCGAGCCTGCTGCGCCCGATCAGCGGGGCCATCTGTTCGCAGTAGTACTCCACGATCTCAGCACGACTCATCATCCCCGGCACGTTGCTCGGCTGGCGGCGGACCAGCTGGAAGCCCTCGTCGTCATCGGGCTGCACCCAGTAGGCCAGGGTCCCGCCGAGGTCCATCAGCGGGTCGCCGAGGGTGGCCAACTCCCAGTCCAGGACGCCGATGATCCGGCTGGGGTCTGCCTTGTCCAGCACGACGTTGTCGAACCGGAAGTCGTTGTGGATCACGCAGTTCGCGACGTCGGCCGGCATCCTCTCGGCCAACCAGCTCATCACCTTCTCGAACCCGGGAGCGTCGTCGGTGATCGCGTTGCGGTAACGACCGGACCAGCCGGTGATCTGGCGCTCGACGTACCCGGTGCCCTTGCCGATTGCCGCGACGGCCGGGAGCGAGGTGTCGACCCGGTGCAGCTGGATCAAGGTGTCGACGAAGGTCTTGTTCAGCGCCCGGGCCGAGCTCTCGTCGAGCTCGAGCTCCGGAGGCAGGTCGCGCCGTGGGATCAGTCCGTCGAGTCGCTGCATTACGTAGAAGTCCGAGCCGATCACCGACTCGTCGTCGCAGAACGCGACCATGTCGGGAACCAGACCGAACGGCCCCTTCAACGCCGACTGGATCCGGAACTCCCGGCCCATGTCGTGGGCTCCCGCCGCCTTCTTGCCGGCAGGTGGCCGGCGCAGGATTAGGTCCTGGTCGGCGGTGCGTAGCGAGTAGGTGAGGTTGGAAGCACCGCCCCCGAACTGCTGGATCTGCACGTCGCCGGATAGCTCGACGCCGTGGGACGCGAGCCAGGTCCGGACCGCCTCCAGGTCGAAGGCATCCTCCTCGCGAACGGTGGACGCACCCTCAATCACGGCGCCTTCGGGGTCCTGGGGCATGTCACTCCATCGCGTTCAGTCGGGCGGCCTGCTTGCGCATGAGGGCGTCGTACCCCTCACGGTCGGTGACCTTCAAACCGTACGCCGCTCGCGCGGCCTCGTCCGGAAGGATCAGCTCGTCGCCGTTCTCGACGCCGGCGAGCACCGCGGCCGCGATGTCGTCCGCGCTGACCGGCGAGTTCGCGACCAGGGCACCGATCACCGATCCGACCGCGACGTCGGAACCCTGCATGTTCTCGATCAGCGGCGTCCTGAAGTACGACGGGCAGACCACGTGCGCGGTGATGCCGTACTCGGCGAGCTCGTGTCCCATGGTCTCGGTGAAGGCGACGACAGCTGCCTTGACGGCGTTGTAGGAGCCCATCCCGGCCGGGTGCACCAGGCCGGCGAGCGAGGCGGTGTTCACGATCGCGCCCGAGCTCTGCCGCTTCATCATCGGGACGAACGCCCGGGTTCCACGAACGACGCCGAAGAGGTTGATCTCGGTGATCCATTGCCACTCGTCGAGACCGGCCACATCGACCCGTCCGCCGCCGGCAACCCCTGCGTTGTTGAAGAGCAGGTCGATCCCACCCCACTCTCGGTCGACCCACGCCACCGCGTCGGACCAGTGCTGGTCGGAGCGCACGTCGAGCGTGAGGTACCCGACCCCGTCGATCGGGTCAGCCGGAAGGTTCAGGTCCGCACTCAGGACCTGGTCGCCCCGAGCGACCAGCGCCCGGCAGAGCGCAGCGCCCAGACCGGAGGCACCGCCGGTGACCACAGCCCGGGTGGGGCCCTCGCCGGCCTCGAACCGCGGGGCTGTGGCGAGGACCGGAGCGTTCGCCTCGTCGGTCCGCTCCGTCACCGGTGTTTGCCGATCTCCAGCCGGGCGACGACGCCGCGGTGCACCTCGTCCGGACCGTCGGCGAGCCGGAGCGCGCGGGCGTTGGTCCACATCGCCGACAGCGGGAAGTCCTGCGACATGCCGCCACCGCCGTGCAGCTGAATCGCCATGTCGATGACCTGCTGCGCCACGTTCGGGACGATCACCTTGATCTGACTGACCTCCGACAGCGCGTTCATGGGACCGCCCACGTCCAGCTTCCAGGCGGCGTTGAGCACGAGCAGCCTGGCCTGGTCGATGGCGATCCGGGCGTCCGCGATCCGCTCGGAGTTGCCGCCGAGCTTCACCAGCGGCTTGCCGAAGGCGGTCCGCGAGAGGCCGCGCTTGATCGCCATCTCCAAGGCGACCTCGGCCTGCCCGATCAAACGCATGCAGTGGTGGATCCGGCCCGGTCCGAGCCGGCCCTGGGCGATCTCGAACGCGCGTCCCTCTCCGAGCAGGATGTTCGCCTTCGGCACCCGGACGTCGTCGAAGGACACCTCGCCGTGACCGACCGGCTCGTCGTACACGTTCATCGTGGAGAGCATCCGCTCGACCTTCACGCCCGGGGTGTCCAGCGGGACGAGCACCATCGTGTGCCGGTGGTGACGGTCTGCCTCAGGGTCGGCAAGCCCCATAAAGATCATCACCTTGCAGTCCGGGTGACCGACGCCGGTCGAGAACCACTTGGTGCCGTTGACGACAACCTCGTCGCCGTCGACGATCGCGGTGGCAGCCATGTTCGTCGCGTCCGAGGAGGCGACCCCCGGCTCGGTCATGCCGAACGCCGAGCGGATCTTCCCGTCGAGGAGTGGCTCGAGCCACTCCTTCTTCTGCTCCTCGGTGCCGTACTTCAGCAGCACCTCCATGTTGCCGGTGTCGGGCGCGTTGCAGTTGAAGACGTACGGCGCCAGGAAGGTAGCGCGACCCATCAACTCGGCCAACGGCGCGTAGTCGGAGTTGCTCAGTCCGGCTCCGCCATGGGTGCCGTACTGCTCGGCGTACGGCTGGTCGTGACCGACCGGGAGGAACAGGTTCCAGAGCCCCTGCGCCCGCGCCTTGGCCCGCAGTTCACCCAGGATCGGCGACTCGGCCCAGGTCCCGGACGCCCGGGCTGCGGCGACGTCACGGTGGTAGTCGTCGTGGACCGGCTCGATCTCGGCGGAGACGAAGGCGGAGACCAGCGCAGCGAGCTCAGCGGCCCGGGGAGTGGGGGAGAAGTCCATGACGCTGACACTATCGCTGTCACGGTCGCCCCCGGAAGCGCGTGTCCGCCCGTGACGTATCCGCGGGGGTCAGTCGCAGGCGCTGGCGATCTTGGTGCCGTTCGGCGCCGGGACCATGCCCGGGGTGAAGTTGAAAATCCCGTCGCCGTCCTGGCCATCGGGGGTCCGCAGATCTGCAGTGATGGTGCTGATCTGGCCGGGCTTGAGGAGCACCGGGAGGAAGGCGACCTGACGGTCCCGGTGCCGGTCGGCGGTCACCGAGTGCTCCACGCCGTCGATCTTGAGCCCGGTGATCTCGCCGCCGGCCGGACCGTAGATGCGCAGGTTGAACGCGATCGATCCCTGGTCGGCGAAGTCCCCGTTGCCGAGGATGAAGGGTCCCAACTTGGCGAAGTCCTTCGGCATCGTCGAGGTGAGCGCAAGAGTGGCGCGCAGGTCCTGGGCGCCACGCTTGCGGCACTCGACGGCAGCGACCGAGCTGCGGTACTGGAGGTAGTAGTCCATCTTCCCGGCGGTGCTGTCGTTGAAGTACATCCCGACCTGAGGGGTGGACCCGGTCTCGCCGGCCAGCTCCCCGGAGATCGCGGTCCCATTCAGCCGCGCCTGCTCGGTCTCATCGGCGGACCAGAGCAGCACCCGGCGCTGGGAGGTGCCGTCGGCCAACCCCTTGATCGCCTTCTGCTGATCGCCCTGGCCGGACATCACCGCGTCGAAGATCGCCCTGGCCGACTGCTCGAAGAATTCGTCCTGGGCGATCGCGTCCTGCACCGACGGCGTGCCGTCGCTCAGGTAGGTCTTGTTGAGCAGCGTCGGAACCACGTTCGCGGCCGTCAACGTCACGCCTTGGACGGGAACCGGCCCGGTCCCGACCATCAGGTAGCCGAGGGCAATCGGGTCGACCGAGATGACGCCGTCGACGTCTGATCCCGTCTTCTGCTTCACCATAATCCGGGCGATCTGGGCCGTCTCGGGGAAGTCCGGGGTGAAGTTGATGTCCCGGAAGTCGCTGGCCATCGAGGCGCCGTACATCTGCATGGTGTCCTTCGGCAGCTCGACCACCGGGCCGGAGAACGGGTTGATGTCCCCGGCCGAGTACTGCTCCTTCATGGTGATCCGGCCGCCCTCGGCGTGCAGGATCGCCAGCGAGCCGGGGAGGCCGCCGGTGGACCGGAGCTCGGCCGGGTTCTGGATCATCAGCAGGTAGTCGCGCGGCCCACTCTCCCCGAGCATCGCCGGCATCAGGTCGAACGCCGTCGAGGTGGCCACCGCTGCGGAGCGGGCGTCGCCGACCTGGTCCTGGAGGTCGCCGACCAGGTCGTTGAAAGGGAAGGTGAGCTTGTTGGCTCGGATCTCGTCGAGATCGTCGCCCGCTTTGCTGATCGATCCCGCAGCCTGTCGAACCGCCGGCGTGAGCCGGGCGATCTCGGAGAGGTTGATCCGGCCGTTGTCCGGCCTGAAGGTGCCGTTGTTCAGCGCCTGGCTCAGCTGCAGCGCGATCGGGGCGTTGATCCGGGTGGCGGTGTCGAGCACCTCGGAGACCGTCTGCACGGCACCGACGTTCCGGCCGAGGAACGGGATGCGGCGGCCAATGTCCCAGAGCAGACCATCGGTCCGGCCGTGGGCCTTCTCGGTGTGCTCACGCAGGTTGGCGAGGGATCGGTTCGCGCCGTCGAAGTCGCCGGCGCGGATCCGGGTCTGCACCAGCTCGGCTTCGTCGCGCGCGTCGAGCAGAGCCCGGGAAGCGCTGAAGGCCTGCCACAGGAAGAGGCCAACGACGAAGGTGATCACGACAACTAGACCGATCACGACCTTGCGGCGTGTCAGTTTCACGTCTGGTGCGATCCCCACAGGGGGAAGACTAAGCGGTCCACGCGGGAAGTTCGGCCTCGGCGCGGCGGCGAGCGACGGTGACCGCGGTCGCACCGGCCAGGAGCAGTGTCAGGCCGCCGGCGGCGACCACCCAATTCGGGCCGCCCGTGTTGGGGAGGTCGGCACCGTTCTGGGCCGGAGGTGCGACAGCTGGGGCGGCGCTCGCAGCCGGGAGGACCGTGATCATGACGGTGCGCTCCCAGGTGCTCAGCTCCCCCGCGGCCCGAGCAGCACCCTCGGACGCGGTGTAGGTGCACCTGCCGGTCAGCGGCATCTCGGTGATCTCGGTGACCCGGGGAGCCGTGTACGTCGTGACGTAGCGGGTGCCACCGCCGGCGCGGACCTTGTCGTTCATGGCGAGGTTCCAGGAACAGTCGACGTTGGAGGTCGCGGTGGCGGTGAAGGACCCGCTGCTGGCGACCGTCTTGTTGTCGACCGACAGGGAGATCTGGACTTCGGGGTAGGCCTGAGCGACGGAACCGAAGCCAAGGCTGACAAAGATTGCGACAAATACCGCAACAACGACACAGCAGAGCTTTTTCATCGGCGGTCTCCCAGAACAACTACTCCAGGCCTGAGATCTCCCCCCGGATCACATCAGGCCACGACACTCGGCTCAACGAGACCAGTACCCAGAAGTTACGCGGCGTGCTGGAATTCACCGGTGGGACACGAGTGAGACGGTTGCGTGCACACCCTCACCCGGATGGGGCAGAGTCTGACCCGTTCCGGATTTGAAATTCACCGACATCGGAGAGCTCATGAAGAAGGTCGCGCCGGCATTGGTTGCCGCGTTGATGATGGTCCTGATCGCTGCCTGCAGCGACGACTCGAAGGAGGACCCGTCGAGCGACGGATCGACCCAGGAGACCGTCATCGCCTCGATGGCGGAGACCATCGCCAAGCCCTCCGGCGGGCTGTTGACCGAGGACGACGCCACCTGCGTCGCGGCCGCGTTCGTTGAGGACGTCGGCGTCGCGAAGCTCACCACCATCAAGGCGGTCGACGAGAAGTCGCAGTACGTCTCCAACGGCGCCCTTCTCGACCCCGCGACGGCGGCGGCGTACACCGACGCGCTGCTCGACTGTCGCGACGAGGCCGACGTCCTCGCGACAGTGGAGAAGAACACCACCGCGAGCTACGCGGCGCTGACGTCGGGTGCGCTGGGTGCGCAACCGGTTGCCTGCATCATCAAGGCCTTCGTGGCCGAGGTCGGCGTCGCGCAGCTGTTCGCGTCACGCTTCCTCAACGACGCCGGCGAGTTCAATCCCGGCGAGGCCTACGACGAGAGCACCGCGAACAAGTTCGCCACCGCCCTGCTCGGCTGCGTCGACTACCCGCGGATCCAGGCCCAGGACGCCGTCGCCAGGAACAAGGCGCTCAGCCTGGCCAAGCTGGCTGCATGCCTGCGCACGGAGATCGACCCGGCCGAGCTGAAGGCCGGTATCGTCGCGCGGCTCACTGCTGCCCCGGACGCGGACACCCAGCTCGCCGCATCCCAGAGGAAGGCCGTCGCCTGCGAGAAGAAGTCCCGCAAGTAGGTCGGTCGCCCTCGTCCGGTCAGCTCGCGACCACGGCGATGACCCGGGCCCGCACCGGCGGGTCCGACCAGGCCTCGGCGGTCCGGAGCAGCCGGTAGGCCGACCAGCACAGCAGCGGTACGGCGACCAGCACCGGCAGCCGCCAGTCCGCTGACAACGAGGTGCCCGAGAAGACCAGGCCGACCAGCGTGGTCTGCAGCGCCAGCCGGGCGCTGTAGCCGGCCATCACCACCGGCGGCGCCGGGGTCGCTCGCGCGCTGCGCAGGTCAACGGCGTACGGGCTGCGCACCGACCACCGCATCGACGACGCGACCACTTGGGCGGCGACGACCACGGTAGCGAGCAGGACCGAGGCGAGCTCGGCCGACGTCGGCCGGCCGGCGCGCAGCGCGGCGAGCAGGATCGTGATTGCACCAGCGACGAGCAGCACCTCGAAGAGCACCACGACCTTGGCCAGGAAGGCTGTGGCCGGGTCGATCGGAAGGCTTTCGCGCCATAGCGCCCCGCGGCCGTCGAGACACCACGCGTTCACGCCGAACAGCAACGCGCCCCCGGAGGCAACCAGCCCCGGCAGGATCGTGACCAGGTCCCAGGAGAGGTCGCCGGCCAGGGCGACCGCTCCCGGCATCACTCCGAGGATAAGGAGGCCGCGCCGCAGCGGCACCGAGCGCCAGATCGAGGCGCGGTCGAGACGGATCAGCGCGGCCAGGTCCGATCGCGGGTCAGGGGCTTGGTCCCGGTGGCCGGACTCGAGCCGAAGCTCCTCGCGCTGCGGCCGGTGCAGTGCCCAGCGGGCAGGGACCGCGCCGCCGATCGCGGCAGTCGCGGTCAATGCCCCGAGCACCAGGACGGACAGCAACCACTGCCACCACTGCCCCCCGGTGGCGCGACCTGCGGCGAAGAAGATCTCGACTGTCGGGCTCCGGTCGAGGACCTCGGTCGTCCTCCCGCTGAGCACCAGCGCAGCCGCGGCCGCGACCACCGCTGCGGTGATCGTGCGCGCGGCCAGGATCCCGTGCACCCCCCGACGGACACCTTCGAACCACCAGCCGACGGCCTGCCCGAGCGCGGTCGCCAGGGCGATCCAGATCAGCACCGGAACGACCGCCCCGGGGAGGTTCCGGGGACCGAGGACATAGGAGGTGGTACCGAGGATCGCCCACGCTTGGAGCAACCAGGCGACGTTCAGCGGCGCGAGCAGAAGCGCCCCGAGGTGCTCGCTGATCGCCGAGACCGGAAAGGCGACCGCCTGCTCGCGCGGCACCACCTCGCGCCCGCCCCCAGAACTGATCGCGGCGACCACCGTCAACAGGGCGAAGGCCAGGTAGAAGGTCGGCAGGATCGCTACCAGCTCACCGACCCGGCGCGCGCCTAAGGGCTCCCGCAGGTACGCCGGCACCACCACCGTGGCCAGGGTCAGGACGAGCACCAACGTGCCGCCGAGTCGGAGCCGTCGGCGCGACGCCGCCCGCAGACCCGTACGACGAAAGGCCAGCAGCGCAGCCAGGTCGTCGACCCCGGCGCGGAGCGAGGCCAGCGGACGGCGCTCAGTCCAGGAGCGACCGATAGGCACTGGCCCCTGCCTCTCCGAGGAGGTCGGCCGCAGCGAGACCGGCGACCGCTGCGCCGCCGCGCAGTACCAGGGCGTCCTCGCAGGCGTCGACCGCGAGGTCGCGCAGATGGGTGGAGACCAGGACCGCGGCACCCCGCGCCTTCGCCTCTCCGATCACCCGCTGGGTGGCATCCACGCCGAGCGGGTCGACCCCGTCGAAGGGCTCGTCGAGGAGCAGCACCGACGGTTCATGGAAGGCTGCGAGCACCACGGAGAGCCGACGGCCCATGCCGTGGCTGAAACCGCCGGTCACGCGGTGGGCCGCGCCGCCGAGGTCGAAGCGGTCCAGGAGATCGCGGGCCCGGTCGTCCCAGTCCTCGAGCCGGCGCAGCCGGGCAGCGAGCTGCAGGTGCTCCCAGGGCGTGGCCCGCGGGACCAGACCGCCGACGTCCGGGCAGTACCCGGTACCGCGCTTGACCCGGAGCGGGTCGACGCTGACGTCGACCCCGTCGACCAGCACCATCCCGGCAGTCGGGGGGATCACCCCCGCCAGCACCCGCATGGTGGTCGACTTGCCGGCACCGTTGCGGCCGAGCAACGCGGTGGCCCTGCCGGCGTACGCCGCGAGGTCGATGCCGCGCACCGCGTCCACCGACCCGAAGCGCACCCACAGCCCGGTGACGCGGATATCCCCCATAAGCGACATTCTCCCCCATACCACCCCTCACCTGGCGTGAAAGTGCAAGTAAATGCCGCTGACCCGGCGTGAAAGTGCATGTGTACTTGCACTTTCACGCCGGGTCAGCGGTTGGGGTTAGGCGGGGAAGGACTCGCCCTTCTCGGCCATCTCGACCAGGCGTGCGGTGGGCTCGAAGCGATCACCGTACGCGGCGGCGAGCTCACGGGCCCGGGCGACGAAGCCAGGCAGGCCCTTGCCGGCCTTGCCCTCGAAGCCCTGCATGTACTGCGCGGCACCGCCGGTCAGCGCCGGATAGCCGATGCCCATGATGGAGCCGATGTTGGCGGCGGCCGCCGACTCGATGACGCCCTCCTCGAAGCACTTGGCGGTCTCGAGCGCCTCGATGACCAGGTAGCGGTCCTTGAGGTCCTCGAGGTCCGCGGGCTCCGCGTTCGACGGGAACTTCTCCGCGAGGCCCTTCCAGAGGTCCCCGCGGTTGCCGTTCTCGTCATAGTCGTAGAACCCGGCGCCCTTGAGGCGACCCGAGCGGCCCTCGGCGATCATTGCGTCGACGACACCATCGGCGGCGTGCCTGCTGATCGACTGACCAGCAGCGGCCTCGGCGTCGTTGGTGGCCTTGCGGATCTTGGCCATCAGCTCGAGGTTTAGCTCGTCGGAGAGCTGCAAGGTGCCCACCGGGTAGCCGGCCTGGGTCGCGGCTCGCTCGACCGACATCGGGTGCACACCCTCGGTCAGCATCGCGAGGCCCTCGTTGACGAACGTCCCGATCACCCGGCTGGTGTAGAAGCCTCGAGAGTCGTTGACCACGATCGGGGTCTTGCGGATCGCGGTGACCACGTCGAGTGCCTGGGCGACCGCGACATCGGTGGTCTTCGCGCCCTTGATGATCTCGACCAGCGGCATCTTGTCCACGGGGGAGAAGAAGTGCAGGCCGATGAAGTCGGCCGGGCGGCTGACGCCCTCGGCGAGCTCGGTGATCGGCAGCGTCGAGGTGTTCGAGCACAGCAGCGCGTCAGCGTTGATGTGCGGCTCGATCTCCGCGAACACCTTGGCCTTCAGAGCCGGGTCCTCGAAGACGGCCTCGATGACCAGGTCGCAGCCCGCGGCGTCGGCGGGCTCCGCGGTGGGGGTGATCAGACCGAGGATCTCGGCCTTCTTCTCCTCGGTCATCTTGCCGCGCGACACCGCCTTGGTGAGGAGCTTGTCGGAATACGACTTGCCCTTCTCGGCGGCCTCGATCGAGACGTCCTTGAGGACGACCTCGATGCCCGCGCGGGCACAGGAGTACGCAATGCCGGCGCCCATCATGCCGGCGCCGAGCACCAGTGCCTTGGTCGGCTTGTAGACCGGCACGTCCTTCGGGCGCAGCGAGCCACCTGCGATGGCGGAGAGGTCGAAGAAGAACGACTGGATCATGTTCTTCGCGTTCTGACCGGTCACCAGGCTGGTGAAGTACCGCGACTCGATCTTGCTGGCGGTCTCGAAGTCGACCTGGGCGCCCTCGATCGACGAGGCCATGATCGCCCGCGGGGCCGGGTACATCGCGCCCTTGGTCTGCTTGCGCAACAGCGCCGGGAAGGCAGGCAGGAAGCCAGCCAAAGCCGGGGACGACGGGGAGCCGCCGGGCATCTTGTAGCCCTTGCGGTCCCACGGCTGGGTGGCCGCGTCCGGGTTGTCCTTGTTGGCCTCGATCCACGCCTTGGCGGCGGGGACCAGCTCGTCCTGGGTCGCGACGAGCTCGTCGACCAGGCCCTTCTCCGCAGCAGCCGCCGGCTTGAACCGCGGGCCCTGGAGCAGGAAGTCCATCAGACCGGACTGAATGCCGAACATCCGGGTGATCCGGGTGACGCCGCCGCCACCCGGGAGCAGGCCCAGGGTGACCTCGGGAAGCCCCAAGTCGATCTTTTTGTCGTCGACGACGATCCGCCGGTGACAGGCCAAAGCAATCTCCAGGCCGCCACCGAGGGCGGCGCCATTGATCGCGGCGACGACCGGCTTGCCGAAGAGCTCGAGCTTGCGCAGGTCGGCCTTGATGCCCTGGCTAAGCGCGTAGATCTCGTCGGCGTCCTCGGGGGTCGCGGACATCATGTTCTTCAGGTTGCCGCCGGCGAAGAAGGTCTTCTTCGCCGAGGTGATGACGACGCCGGTGACGTCGTCCTTTTCGGCGTACAGGCGATCGATGGCCTTGGCCATCGACTCCTTGTACAGATCGTTCATCGTATTGGCGGAAGCGGTCGGGTCGTCGAGGGTGAGGATGACGATCCCGTCCGATCCGCGCTCGTACTTCACAGCAGATTCAGTCATGGATTCTTCCTAGAAAAGGGTGGGTGAACTCAGACGAGTTCGACGATGGTCGCGATACCCATGCCGCCACCGACGCAGAGCGTGGCCAGGCCACGCTTCTGGTCGCGACGCTCGAGCTCGTCGATCAGGATGCCGAGGATCATCGCGCCGGTCGCACCCAGCGGGTGACCCATCGCGATGGAGCCACCGTTGACGTTGGTGATCTCGTCGTTGATGCCCATGTCCCGCATGAAGCGCATCGCCACTGCGGCGAACGCCTCGTTGATCTCGAAGAGGTCGATGTCCTTGACCTCCAGGCCGGCCTTGGCCAGCGCCTTGCGGGCGGCCGGAGCCGGACCGGTCAGCATGATCGTCGGGTCGGCGCCGGAGACGGCGGTGGCGATGATCCGCGCCCGCGGGGTCAGACCGAGGTCGATGCCGACCTGCTCGGTACCGAGCGCGACCAGGGCCGCACCGTCGACGATGCCCGAGGAGTTACCGGCGTGGTGCACGTGGTTGATCTTCTCGACCCAGTGGTACTTCTCCAGTGCGACGTCGTCGAAGCCTGCGTCGGCACCGATCCCGGCGAAGCTCGGGTTCAGCCGCTGCATGCCCTCGACCGAGGACTCCGGCTTGATGAACTCGTCGCGGTCCAGGATGACCACACCGTTGCGGTCCTTGACCGGGATCACGGACTTGTCGAACAGGCCGTTGGCCCAGGCCTTGGCGGCCCGGTGGTTGGACTCGACAGCGAACGTGTCGACGTCCTCGCGGTCCCAGCCTTCCAGGGTGGCGATCAGGTCGGCGCCGATACCTTGCGGGACGAACCCGGCAGCGAACGCAGTCGCCGGGTCGGAGGCCCAGGCGCCGCCGTCGGAACCCATCGCGACGCGGGACATGGACTCGACACCACCGGCGAGGATCAGGTCTTCGAACCCGCTGCGGACTCGGCCGGCAGCCTGGTTCACGGCCTCGAGGCCGGAGGCGCAGAAGCGGTTCAGCTGCACACCGGCCACGGTGTCGGGGAGACCGGCGGCGAGCGCAGCGGTCTTGGCGATGTCGCCGCCCTGGTCGCCGACCGGCGAGACCACACCGAGAACGACGTCGTCGATCCGGTTCGGGTCCAGGCTCGGGTTGCGCTCCTGGATGGCGTCGATCAGGCCGACGACGAGGTCGACGGGCTTCGTCCCGTGGAGCGAACCGTCCTTCTTGCCCTTGCCGCGCGGCGTGCGGATGGCGTCGTACACAAATGCTTCGGGTTGTGCCATGTCCGTCCCAACTGACTCGGTGATGCGTGGAGGCGCCCAGAGGCTTTCCAGAGGTGACCCAGAGATGACCAGAGGTGATCTGTCGACAGCAACGAGCTGCGCTAGCGCCGTCCCCATTGTGACAGTAGAGCTGTCAGCGTCAAGGAGACCGGTCCTGTGGGCTACCTCACCAGTACCTGAGGAGGAGGCGCTCACCTTGGAACCGCCCGGAGACTGGAGCCATGACCAGTGCCCGCGTACGCCGGAACCGGGTGATCGCCGTCCTTGGCGCCCTGCTCCTGGTGGTTGGTCTCACGGTCGTGTCGGTTACCCGGTTGCGCGGACCCGACTGCACGGTCGGTGAGGGCGACGCGCAGGTGGAGCTCGCCCGGAACCAGGCGGAGGCTGCCGCCCGGGCGTTGGCACCCGCCGTACGCGGATCGGCGAGCACCTCGACGTTGGTCGGCACAGTTGCCCGGCGGGCCGAGCTGACCCCGAGCGGAGCGTCCACCGTGGTCGACGCCCTGACCGGGCGCACGAGAGCGAGCCTGGTCTGCAGCTACGGCGGAGCCGGCGGCGAGGAGACCGACCAGCTCAGTTCCGCCGGACTGACCGAACGAGCTTCGGGGGTACGCACTGACATCGAGCAGATGTTCGGCCAGGTCTCCCTCGGTGGGTTCGCCCCGGGCGGTGTCAGTACCGGCCACATAGCCGGCTCGGCGCACTACGAGGGGCGCGCCATCGACGCCTTCTTCCGGCCGATCAACGCGGCCAACAAGACCCGCGGCTGGGCGCTGGCGCAGTACCTGGTCGCCCAGGCCGCACGCCTGGAGGTCTCCACTGTGATCTTCGACGGCCGGATCTGGACGGCACGCCGGGCCGACAAGGGCTGGCGGGACTACCGGGTCTCGCGCGGCAACCGGAGCGCGGCCAGTGTCCGCATCCTGGAGCACCGGGACCACGTGCACGTCGACGTCGCCGGCTGAACCGTCAGCAGTTCGTCAGAACTTTCCCACCGACCCCGCCCTAGGGTCGAAGCATGAAGCGTGTCCTGGTCGTCCTGGCAGGGGTCGGCGTCGTCGTCGCCGCCTTCGGCCTGTGGTTCTTCGAACCGTGGCGCCTGTTCACCAGCAGCGAGATCGACGAGGGCCTGCCCGTGGCCAGCGTCGTCGCCACCGCTCCTGCCGTTCCTTCAGGTGTGGCTGCGACGACGGCGCCACCTCCCGGCCCGACCGTTCTCTCCCGGGGAGAGTTCGTCGATGCTGAGCACGACACCTCGGGCACCGCCCGAATCCTCGAGCTGGCTGACGGCACCCGGTTCCTGCGCCTCGAGGGCCTGGACACCTCGGACGGTCCGGACCTGCACGTCTGGCTCTCCGACGCGGAGCCCGGCGGAAGCTGGGGGAAGTACGACGACGGCGAGTATGTGCGTCTCGGCGACCTCAAGGCCACCCGGGGCAACCAGAACTACCGGATCCCGGATGACGCCGACCTCAGCGGGCTGCGCTCGGCAGTCATCTGGTGCGACCGGTTCAACGTGGCGTTCGGAACGGCGCCGGTCCGGCTCGCCGGCTAGGAGGGCGTACGTCTCGCGACGCAGCGCCCCCAAGGCCCGGTTGAGCTAGGGCTCAGGCTGCTTCGGCCCGACGGCGGGCTTCCTGCTTGCTGCGGGCCTCGATCGCACGGCGGACCTTCGGTCCACCAGTAGTCATCTTGTAGAGCTTGGCCAGCTGCTTCGGCGCGTTGACGGGCGTCGTCTCGGCGAGCCAGCCGTTGGGCAGGGAGAGCCGGACGATCTTGTGCCAGGCGGAGTAGACCTGCTTCGGCATCGAGTCGGTGTGGTAGTTCAGGTCGTACTTCTCGAAGATCGCGCGGACCTGGGGAGCGATCTCGGCGTACCGGTTGCTGGGCAGGTCCGGGTAGAGGTGGTGCTCGATCTGGAAGCTCAGGTTGCCGGTCATCATGTGCAGGGCCGGACCGCCGGAGATGTTTGCCGAGCCGAGCATCTGCCGCAGGTACCACTCGCCGCGGGTCTCGCCCTCGATCGAGGCCTTCTCGAAGGTCTCGACACCCTCGGGGAAGTGACCGCACATGATCACCGAGTGCGTCCACAGGTTGCGCACCACGTTGGCGGTGAAGTTCGCGGCCAGGGTCGGTACGAACGAGCCGGTCGGGATCGACAGGGCCGGGTGCACCAGGTAGTCCTTGGTCGCTTGCTGACGGATCTTCGTCAGGGTCTGCTTGGCGCGCGCCTTGAAGTCCTCGCTGCGCTTCTCCTTGGGGATCGCCAGGTTCTTGCCGAGCTCGAGGTCGTAGGCAGCGATGCCGTACTCGAAGAAGCACGCGTTGATGAAGTTCCACAGCGGCTGGGCCAGGTAGAACGGGATCCAGCGCTGGTCCTCGTCGACGCGCATGATCCCGTAGCCCAGGTCGTTGTCACGGCCGAGCACGTTGGTGAAGGTGTGGTGGATCTGGTTGTGCGAGTGCTTCCACATGTCCGAGGGGGAGGCGTTGTCCCACTCCCACGCCATCGAGTGGATCTTGGGGTCGCGCATCCAGTCCCACTGGCCGTGCATGACGTTGTGACCGATCTCCATGTTCTCGAGGATCTTGGAGATCGACAGGCCGGCGGTGCCGGCAACCCAGGCCGGGGGGAACAGCGAGAACAGCAGCACGGCCCGGCTGGCGAGCTCGATCTTGCGCTGCGCGTCGATGACCTTGCGGATGTAGACCGCGTCGCGCTCACCGCGGCTGGCGATGACCTGCTCGCGGATCGCGTCGAGCTCGCGGCCGAGCTGCTCGATGTCCTCGGCGCTCAGGTGAGCGATCGGGTTGTGGTCCTTCTTCTGCATCGCGGTCATGCGGTTCTCCAAGGGTCAGGCGAAAGGAACGGAAGAGAGGGGGATGTCAGACGTCGATGTCGCACGGTCCGGCCGCGGCGCTGATGCAGGTCTGGATGCGTACGCCGTCGCCCTCGACAGCGGTGGTGATGGTGCCGTCGCGCAGGTCGCGGACGGTGCCCGAGCGAAGCGGCAGGACG
>JBKJHX010000018.1:0-49991 GCA_046598855.1 Marmoricola sp.
TACGATTCCTTCGACTCTGGGCTCGAGGGCCACGCTGACCCTTAGCCACGAGCCGGCCCCAGTGATGCCGAACCAGATTGTGGTGCGCCAGTTCAGCGGGCTGTGTGGGTCGGGGTGGGTGAGGGTGAACCTGAGCAGCCGACCCGGAGCGCCCTCCGCAGACTCCCATTCGGCGTGGGCCCGAGGGCTGTCGGACTGGCCTGCTGCCCAGTCCTCAATAGAAATGCCGAAGCGTTCGGCCCACGAAGCGACCGTCTGCTTGAACTCGTCCTCCGGGGTCGATGACTCGAGGTGTGCCGAGGACACCACGATCGGGATGTGGGCGGCATAGACGATCTGCATCTCAACTCTCCTCGGGTCGATTCCCAAACGTACCGTGGGCTCCCGACATCGCGGAGTCGTTCCTGCCAGACAGGGTTCGTTTGCTTTTCGTTCCTACCTCTCGCGCATGCATGTTGGGGATATGGCTTGCGATGCCACGAGACCGTGCTGGTCACACGATTGGTCACGAACCGAGCGGGACATGGTCGGACTAGCACGGACAACCTAGCTAGCGAGGCAGGCTTAGGCCGATCAGACAGGACTAGGCCGGATGTCCGAAGACGCGGCTGGACGCAGTTCGTAGGAGTTCAAATCCCCCCTCGCGCACGTGTGAATCGGGTGTCTCCCGAAACGGAGAGACACCCTGTCTGGACTGGCGCGGGGTATTGGTCGCTGAGTGACCGGCGTACTGGATGTTCAGCGACCATAACCCCGCGTTACAGCGCTACTGGGGGAACGCCTTCTCGTACAGCGCCCGAAGCTCGTCGGTCGCCAGGCCCGACAGGCCGCAGATCGAGACCTGGCCGTCGATCGCACCGACGAGGTACGTCGAACCGACCTGGAAGTCGACCGGCATCTCGGTGACTCCCAGGTCGGGTTTGTCCACCTGCACCAGGTCGGTGGGGGTGCCGTTGTAGAAGCGGATCGCCTCCAGGGTGACCAGCTCGTCAGTCTTGCTGATCACCTTGCCCTCCAAGGCGATCGGCTGGCCGGCAACCGCCCCGGCGTCGGGTGCCGCGCACTTGGCCTCGACCGCGGGGCCAGCGACGAGCTTGGTGGTGGTCGCCGCACCAGCGCTCGGGACCTCTGCCGGGTCCTGGGCCGGATCCTGGGCCGGGTCATCGAGAGAGAGGGCCACGACGACACCGACGACGCCGATCACCACCGCCGCTGCGATTCCAGCGATCAGGGCCCGGTGTGCCTTCCGGCGCCGGCTCAGGTCATCGGACTCCGTGCCGGCGTTGGTGCTGGTCTCGGGATTGTGCTGGCTCATCGTGTCCTCCAGGAGTGAGTTCAATGCGTCCGGGTCGGCCGGGAGCAGGGTTCGACCGGGATCGGCGTCGTGCATCAGTCGGCGGATCTCGTCGTCGTTCACGTCGTGCTCCCTTCGTTCATCGGTTCATGTCCAGGACCGTCGCCAGACTTTCGGAGCTGGTCCCGCAATCTTCCGCGAGCACGGTGCAGTCGGATGTTCGCGGCGTTCGGTGTGATCTGGGCGATCTCGGCGATCTCAGCCGGGGTCAGCTGCTCCCAGGCCCACAGCCGGAGCAGCTCGGCGTCGGCGGGCCGGAGCCGGGCGAGGGCGTCGAGGACCAGCTGGTCGGTTCCCGGGTCCTCGGGTCCGGACTCCTGGCCCCGATCGACGGCGGCGATCCGGGCAGCGAGCCGGCGTTGCCTGCGGGCGCCGCGCTCGGCGTTGGCCAGGCAGTTGCGTGCGACGCCGTACGTCCACGGCAGTGGTTCGGCCGGTACGGCATCCAGCCGCCGCCACAGCACCAGCAGGACGTCAGCGAGCACGTCCTCGGCCGTGACCGGGTCGGTACGACGGGCCAGGAACCTGCGGACCGGCTCGACCACCTCGGCGGCGAGGCGCTCGAACGAGGAGCGCCGGGCGTCCTCGTCCGGGTTCATGGGTGTCACCCTGTCCTATGCTTCCGCTCCGCCGTGCGAGAAGCAGCCGGTTGCGCGGATTTCTTGCGGTGGACGCCCCACGGACACCACGATGAGGGCCCGTTCAGCCCATGTAGTCTCATCGGCGCCTCGTCGACCAAAACAGGAAGAAGCCATGATGTCCCCCATGGACAACGTTCTGGACGCTGCCGGACTCACCAACCCGAGCGTGCGTGACTATGTGAAGTACTGGGCCGAGCTGACCGGTGCCGAGCGCATCGAGGTCGTCTCCGCCGCCGACGACGCCCGCCTGATCGCCGAGTGCCTCGAGGCCGGCGAGCTGGAGCCTGCCGGTGAGGGTCTCTACTACTCCCGCAGCTACCACAAGGACACCGCCCGCTCCGAGGAGCGCACCGTCGTGGCGACCAGCACGCCGACCGACAAGGGCCTGTACAACAACTGGCGCGACGCCGCCGAGATGACCGCGCTGCAGAAGGACAACATGCGCGGAGCCTCGGCCGGCAAGACGATGTACGTGATCCCTTACCTGATGGCACCGGTCGGCAACGCGCTGGCTCCGTGGGCCACCGGTGTCGAGCTCACCGACGCCCGCACCGTCGTGCTGCACATGATCCGGATGGCCCGCGTCGGCGTCGAGTACGTCAACGACCTCGAGGACCTGGACCAGTTCGTCCGCGCCGTGCACGTGACCGGAGACCTGGAGAACCTCGGCCAGGGCACCCCGGAGGACTCGCGCTACTTCGTCACGGTCGCCGACGAGCGCACGATCCTGCACTACGGCTCGTCGTACGGCGGCAACGCGCTGCTCGGCAAGATCGCGCACGGTCTGCGCCAGGCGGCGTACGACGGCTGGGTCTCGAAGAAGTTCCTTGCCGAGCAGTACATGCTGATTGGGATCCATGACAAGGAAACCGGCAAGGACTACCACATCTGCGGCGGCTTCCCGAGCGCGTCGGGCAAGACCAACCTGGCGATGATGCTGGCCCCGGACGTCCTCGGCGACCGCTACCACGTCTCTTTCTACGGCGACGACATCGCCTGGCTCTGGGTCGACGAGGCCAGCGGCAAGCTCTACGGCATGAACCCCGAGTACGGCGTCTTCGGCGTAGCCAAGGACACCAACGAGGGCACCAACCCGACGGCCCTGGGCTCGATCGGCGAGGGCACTGGGGCGATCTTCACCAACATCGCCTACAACACCGAGACCCACGAGGTCTGGTGGGAAGGCCGCACGCCGAACCCGCCGGAAGACGTCTCCGGCTGGGTCGACTGGCTCGGTGCGCCGATCGTGGACCGCGAGGCGGGCGACGACTCGCCGTGGGCGCACCCGAACAGCCGTTTCACCACCACGCTGACGAACGTCCCGAACATCGCGACGGACTTCGACGCCGCTGCGGGAGTCCCGATCGACGCGATCATCTTCGGTGGTCGCACCCGTGACCGCGAGCCGTTGATCCGCGCGATCCACGACCTTGCCGAGGGCGTCTACGACGGTCTGACCCTGGGTGCCGAGGCGACCGCCGCGGCCGAGGGCAAGGAAGGCGTGCTGCGCTACGACCCGATGTCGAATCGCCCGTTCATGGCGTACGGCGAGGGCGACTACGCCCAGCACTACCTCGACGTCGTCGGTGCCGCGAAGGACCAGCCGATCTTCGCGCACGTGAACTGGTTCCAGCGCGGCGAGGACGGCCGCTTCCTGTGGCCCGGTTACCGCGACAACCTGCGCCCGCTGCTGTGGCTGCTTCAGCTCAAGAACGGTGAGGTCAAGGGCCGGGAGACCGCGGTCGGCATCATCCCGACTGAGGAGGAGCTCAACCTCGAGGGCGTCGACATCACCCCCGAGGACCTGAACACGATCCTCACCATCAACGTCCCGCGCTGGAAGCAGGAGATCGCCAACCGCGAGGAGCACCTGGCGCAGTTCGAGCGCCTGCCCGAGGCGATCTGGGAGGCGCACCGCCGCGTCGCCGCCGCGTTGGAGAACGAGCCTGAGGGCTGAGTTCCGCGCTTGTCGTAGAACCCCGGCTCAGGATCCTGAGCCGGGGTTTCTGCGTTCGGACGAGGCAGTAGGTCAGCTGCCCGGACGGACCAGGCCGGCCTCGTAGGCGAAGATCACCGCCTGGACCCGGTCCCGCAGACCCAGCTTGGCGAGGATGCTGCTGACGTGGGTCTTGGTGGTGGCCTCGCTTACGAACAGGCTGTGCGCGATCTCGGCATTGGAACGGCCGCGGGCCAGCTCGATCAGCACCTCAGCCTCTCGCGGGCTGAGCAGCGCGAGAGCCGGGGGCGTCTCGATCTGAGGGGTGCTGGCGAACAGCTCGACCACCCGGCGGGTCACCGCCGGAGCCAGCAGGGCCTCGCCGCGCGCCAGCACCCGGATCGCCGCAACCAGGTCCTCGGCTGGAGCGTCCTTCAGCAGGAATCCCCCGGCTCCCGCCCGCAGCGCGTCGAAGACGTACTCGTCGAGATCGAACGTGGTCAGTACCAGCACCCGCGTCCCGGGGCAGTCGACGAGGAGCCTGCGGGTGGCCTCGATCCCGTCCAGCTCGGGCATCCGGATGTCCATCAGCACGACGTCGGGCGCATGCCGGCCGGCAGCGGCGACGGCATCAAGTCCGTCGACGGCCTCGGCCACCACCACGATGTCCGGCTCGTCCTCGAGCAGCGACCGCAACCCGGAGCGGACCATCCCCTGGTCGTCGGCGATCAGGACCCGGATCATCAGCGCCTCCCCTCACCGAGCGGCAGCCAGGCACGGACGACGAACCCGCCCCCCGTGGCCGGTCCGTGGTCCAGCCACCCGCCGTACAGGGTGACCCGTTCCTGCATCCCGACGAGTCCGTGCCCGGCTCCGGTGCCGGAGGGCGCTTGACCGTCGTCGGTGACCTCGATCAACAGGTCGTCGCGGCCGTACGTAAGCCGCACCACGGCTGCCGCTCCGCCGGAGTGCTTGATGGTGTTGGTCAGGCACTCCTGGACGATCCGGTAGGCAGTCAGATCGACCCCCGGGGAGAGTGGCAACAGATCACCCGACACCTCGACCTCGACGTCGGCCCCCGTCGCTCGGACCCGTTCCAACAGCCGAGGCAGCTGGTCGAGTCCCGGCTGCGGGGCCAGCGGCGCCCGCTCGCCGTCCGAGCGCAGGACACCGAAGAGCCGTCGCAGCTCGACCATCGCCTGACGGGCCGTGTTCTCGACGGCCTGCAGGTCGTCCGCCTCACGACGGTGCTCAGGGCCGAGACGTTTGCGCACGGCCTGAGTCTGAACGGTGATGACGCTGATCGAGTGGGAGATGACGTCGTGCAACTCGCGGGCGATCCGGGCGCGCTCCTCTGCTGCCGCCTCGGCCCGGCGTTCGGCATCGCCGGTCTCCAGCTCGGCGGTGCGGACAGCAAGGCGATCTGCCCTGTCGGTTTGGATATGGACCAAGCGACCAGCGGCCCAGGCGCCGCCGTAGAGCACGGCGATGGCCACCAGATCGGCCGGTTGCGGGTCGTCGAGGGCAATGCCGACGAACGGCGGTACCACCGCTACGGCCAGGCCGATCAGGGACCAGCGCGCGTCAAGGACGAGGCCGCAGGTGTAGGTCGCGATGACGATCGCGGCGAAGAGCGAGAACGGGGTGTCCGGTCGTCCGCCGCTGAGGATCCCGGCGAGTGCGACCGTCACCGCGAACAGGGGGACACTGCGCCGCCAGACCAAGGCGCCGGTGACGGCCACCGTGATCAGGACGTGCACCTCGGGAGAGGTGCTCACGTCCGACGTCGCCGCCTCGACGAGCCCGGCGACCAGCAAACCTGTTGCCACTGCCACGTCGAAGGCCGGCGGTCGCGGGGGCAGGGGAATCACCTGATCACCGTAGTGCCCGCTCGACACGATCACATCGGACGGAGGAGTGAGTGCGGGCCGTTCTGGATCAGCCGCGCGACGGAGGGGATGCGCGACCTCCGGGCGATGACTCCGGCACCGGTCCACGGCAGCGTGGGAGCAGTCAGCACCCGAGCAGAGGAGCAGCCATGTCCACCTCCACCACGAACTCCGATTCAGCAACGATTGCGTCCGGCAATCGATCATCTCGATCACCCTGGCTCTGGTGGGGCGTGGTCGCCGGGGTCGCCGGGTTGGGCGGCAACTTCGTCTCGACCCACGACTCCCTGACCGACGCGGGCCCGGATACCGCATTGGCGTCGGTCGGGCGTGGGGCCTACCACGTCGGAACCGCTCTGGGCCTGATCTCCTTCGTAGCGCTGCTGCTGTTGGCTGCCGGCTGGGCGCGCTGGTCTGGGACCCAGCGGGGGATCGCCGGTCCTGCGGTCGCGACCGGCCTCGCCACCACTGCGGCCCTGGTCCTGTTCGCCACCGGCCTCCGCGGCGGCCTCGCCGAGTACGCCGAGGGTGGGATCAACGAGGACAACTTCCCGGCCGAAGGGCTCTACGTTCTGTTTATGCTGCACGACACCGCCCCGTGGTTTGCCTGGTGGGGGGTGCTGGTCGCGGCTGGCGTGAGCGCCTACCTCGCCTTCCGTACGACCATCCTGCCGACCTGGCTGGGGATCGTCTGCGTGCTGGCGCTGCTGCCTCCGCTGGGCGTGCTGGCCGGATCCGGCGCCGTCGCCGGGGCAGGGTTGACCGGTCCCCTCTGGCTGGTTATCAGCTCGGCGACGCTCGCGCTCCGCGGACTTCCTCGGTCCTAGGACGGACCCCGGGCCGAACTCCCGGCCCGGGGTCTACGTCCGTCCGGCTAGGACGCCAGCGCGTCCGAGGACGCCACCGTGTCGGAAGCCTCGTCGACACGCAGGAACTGGCCGGTCCGTTGCTGGCCGAGAATCTCAGCGGGCTGACCGTCGCGGAGCAGCACCCGGCCGGCGACCAACACGGCGCCGACGGTGGCGTCGTTGCGGTTCACCATTCTCGACAGTCCGTCGTACTGGTCCACCGGGCTCTCGGCGTACTCCTCCAGGGTGGCGTCGAGCCGTTCGGGATCCAGAACGACGACGTCGGCACGGTCACCGAGACGTAGGTGGCCGGCGTCCAGCCCATACCAGTCGGCGAGCTCGCCGGTGAGTCGGTGCACCGCGTGCTCGGTAGTCATGAACGGTTCGCCGGAGACCTCGGCGTCCCGGACGTGCTTGAGCAGCCGCAGCCCCATGTTGTAGAACGCCATGTTGCGCAAGTGCGCGCCGGCATCGGAGAAGCCCATCTGGATGCCGGGGTTCTGCGCCATCTTCTTGAGGAACTCGGGTCGGTGGTTGGAGATCGTGGTGCGCCAGCGGAGCGCGGTGCCGTGCTCGAGGACCAGGTCGAGGAATGCGTCGACCGGGTGCAGGCCACCGCGTTCGACCCCGACTTGACCGAAGGACTTACCGACCACCGAGGTGTCCGGGCACTCGACGATGTCGGCATCGAAGAAGTCTCGGTGCCAGACCCGCGGTCCGTACTTCGTGTCGTAGTCCTTGCGGAACCGGCGGCGGTACTCCTCGTTGGCGAGCAGGCCGTTACGGGCGACCTCCTCGGACAGGTGCAGGGCTGCCGCGCCGGACCCGAACTCCTCGAAGATCACCAGGTCGATGCCGTCGGCGTACACCTGGAACGGGACCGGCAGGTGCTGCCAGCGGAAGTTGCCGCCGAGAGCGTTCACCACCTTCGCGATCGGACCCATGATCTTGATGACGAATGGCAACGCCTTGATGTCGGCGGCCGAGAGCAGGCTGGTCTTGAGACGCTTGCGGAACACGCCGAGCGAGGAGAGCGACTGGGCCAGGATGTTGAACGGGTTCTTGATGTTGGGCCCCGACTGCAGCACCCGGTCGCGCTGGCGCAGCACCGCGTTGAGGCGGCGTAACTCGCGGGTCCCGGCGAACGTGGACGGCAGCGTCCGGGACCGACAGGTCTCACCGTCCAGCTTGTCGAAGAGCAGCTGCTGCGAGCTCATCCCGAGAAATCCGGCGTCGAGCGCCTCGGTGAGCATCGCCTCCATCTGGCCGACCTCGGCGCTGGAGGCCTTCACTCCCTTGCGGGTCGCCCGGTCCAGGCCCATTACGGCGGCCCGGATGTCGGAGTGGCCCAGGAAGCCGGCGAGGTTCGGGCCCAAGGGCAGCGACTCGAGTGCGTCGACGTACTCCGAGGCCGACGACCAGGTCTTGAAGCGCTGGACGCCTTCGATGACGTGTCGCCGCGGGATCGCCTCGACCCTGCCGAAGAGGTCGCCGGCATCGACCGGGTCGACGTGCACGGTGGAGAGCGAGCAGGAGCCGAGGAAGATCGTGGTGACGCCGTGGCGCAGCGACTCGATCAGGGTCGGGTCGCCGAGGACCTCGATGTCGTAGTGGGTGTGGATGTCGACCATGCCCGGTAGCACCCACGAGCCGGTGGCGTCGATGACCTCGGTGCAGCCGGCTTCCTCCAGCGGCTCGGCCGAGATTGCGGCGACCAACCCGTCCTTGATACCGAGGTGGCGTACTGCGGACGCGCCGCCTGTCCCGTCGAACCAGAGGCCGCCACGGATGATCACGTCGTAGGTCATCCTGGTATCGAACGGGATTACTTGACACGTGTCAATAGATCGAGGGGAAGCGGCTACGGAAACGGCGTACCGGACGCAGGTTTGACCGCGCCAAGCCGGGGAAGGTTCCGTCCAAGCGGATCAGGCCGCGACCCATGAGCGAGGGAGCCTCGAGATGATCCTGGGACTCTGGATCGGACTAGCGTGCATGACGTTCGGGATCGGGCTGCTGCTGGCCCTGACCCGATTCGCCAGGGACTACAGCTAGGCTCATCGTCGGCATCGCACCCTTTCTCGCCAGGTGCGGTCGTGACAGCATCGAGCCATGACTGACCTGTGGACAGCTGTTGCAGCCGAGCGCGGTGCGCTCGCTGACGACCTCGTCGGGCTGACCGAGGACCAGTGGAAGACCCGGTCGCTGTGCCAGAACTGGACCGTGGCCCAGACGCTGGCGCACATGACGGGCGTTGGGACGCTGACCCCGCTCACGTTCTTCGGCCACTTCGCCAAGGCCGGCTTCAGCTTCGACAAGTTCGCCCACACCCAGATCGACAAGCACCTCGGTTCTGGACCGGACGAGACGCTGGCGAACTTCCGCGCCATCCAGCATTCGACGAGCTCGCCGCCCGGACCGCCGGCCTCCTGGCTCGGTGAGGCGATCGTGCACGCCGAGGACATCCGTCGCCCGCTCGGTATCAGCCACACCTACGACCTCGACGCGGTCCGCCAGGTCGCCGACTTCTACAAGGGGTCGAACGCCCTGATCGGGACCAAGAGCCGGATCGCGGGCCTGTCGCTGCGCGCGACCGACATCGAGTGGTCCCACGGCCGGGGCGACGAGGTCGCTGGGCCGATGCTCTCGCTGTTGATGGCGATGACCGGGCGCAAGGCCGGCTGCCTGGACCTGACTGGACCAGGCGTTCCCTCGCTGGAAATGCGCTCGTACTAACGGCCGTTCTTCCCCCAGAATAGGTGGGCATCGTCCGCCGCCGAGGGAGATCACCGTGGAACGCTGGGCCGAGTTCGTACTGCGACACCGCCGCTGGGTGATGGCCTTCTGGCTGGTCGTGATGGTCGCCGGCGGCGCCGCCGCCGGTACGACGACCGAGCGGCTCACCGTCGACTTCCGGCTGCCCGGCCAGCCCGGCACGGAGGCGGCCGACAAGATCACCCAGGAGTTCGGAAATGGCGCATCGACCTCGCCGCTGCTGATCTCGGTGACCCTGCCCGAAGGGCAGACGATCACCGGAAACGAGGATGCGGTCGCCGAGGCCTTCAGGGGTGCGGTCGCGAAGGTGCCGAACACCCGGCTGGTCGACGAGGAGAACACCGGAGGCGACCAGGCGTTCCGGACCAAGGACGACCGGACGTCGTACGCGATGGTCTTCTACCCCTTCCCCCGCTCCCAGACCGAGCTGCCACCGACCGACGAGCTCAGGGAGGGACTGGAGGCCTCGAAGCTACCTGGGTCGGCGGTGGGAGTCACCGGCATCCCGGCGTTGCAGACCGGTGACGAGGAGGCCGGGACCAGCGTCCTGGTCGAGACACTGTTCGGTGCCATCGGGGCGCTGGCGGTCCTGGCCTTCGTGTTCGCCTCGATGCTCGCGCTGCTGCCGATGCTGATCGCTGCGGTCTCGATCATGACCACCTTCTTGCTGGTCCTCCCGCTGACCTATGCCACCGACGTCTCCTTCATCGTCCAGTTCCTGATCGCCCTGATCGGGCTCGGCGTCGCGATTGACTACTCGCTCATTCTGGTCACCCGATGGCGCGAGGAACGAGATCACGGCAAGGACAACCACGACGCGGTGGTCTCGGCAATGACGACCGCTGGCAACGCCGTGCTGTTCAGCGGTCTCACGGTGGCGATCGGCCTGCTCGCCCTGGTGGTGCTGCCGGTGCCGTTCATGCGCAGCATCGGCATGGGCGGAGCGCTGATCCCGTTCGCGAGCGTCGCGGTCACGCTCTCGCTGATGCCTGCGCTGCTGGGCGGGATCGGACCGAAGGTGGACTGGCCCAAGATCCGGCACGAGAACACCGCCAGCGCCGGCTGGAGCCGGTGGGCGCGCATGGTCGTACGCCGCCGCTGGCTGGCTGCTGCCGCAGCGTTCGCCGTGCTCGGCATCCTGGTGGTGACGTTCTTCAGCATCAAGATCGGCGCCCCGTCTTCGGAATCGCTGGCGAAGAATGGTGCTGCCCGGGACGCCCTCGTCCAGCTCGAGGCCGGTGGCATCACTACCGGCGCGACGACCCCGATCGAGGTCCTCGCCAGCGCCGACAAGGCGCCGGCGGTGGCTGCGGAGCTCGCTGAGGTCGACGGCATCGACCACGCCCTGGTCTCCTCGGGTGAGTCGAGCAACGCCAATGGCGACACGGTCATCGTGCTGATCCCGGAATCCGAGACGGTGAACTCCGAGAGCGTCCAGGTCGTTAAAGACGTCCGGACCGCGGCCGAGGACATGGACGGGGTGAAGGGAGTAGCCGGCCTGGGAACCGATCAGGTCGATTTCCTGCACGCGGTGTACGGCAACTTCCCGCTGATGCTCACCATCATCGCGTTGCTCACCTACGTCCTGCTGGTGCGGGCGTTCCGCTCGCTGCTGCTGCCCCTGAAGGCGGTCCTGCTGAACCTGATCTCGCTGGGCGCTGTGTACGGCGCGATGGTGCTTTTCTGGCAGCTGGGTTACGGATCGGATGCCCTGTTCGGCATCCCCGAGACCGGGGCGGTGACGTTCTGGGTCCCGATGATGGTCTTCGCATTCCTCTTCGGGCTCTCGATGGACTACGAGGTCTTCATCCTCGCCCGGATCCGGGAGGAGTACGACGCCGGGATGTCGACCGACGAGGCGATCATCGAGGGCATCGGCCGGACCGGCCGGCTGGTCACCAGCGCTGCATTGATCCTGTTCCTCGCGTTCGCTGCGCTCGCCTCCGGGCCTGGGACGGATCTGAAGATCCTGGCCACGGCGCTCGGCTTCGGCATCCTGCTGGACGCCACTATCGTGCGCTCCCTGCTGGTGCCGTCGCTGATCTCCCTGTTCGGGCAGTGGAACTGGTACCTGCCGGACTGGGTGGCCCGGGTGCTGCGGGTGGAACCGTCGGTGCTGCACGAGGAGACGAAGCCGAGGCTCCCGGTCTCGGTCTGAGTCATTGGGCGAGCTGTAACTCCAGCCCGTCCAGAATCAGCTCGAGACTGATGGTGAACTGAGCTCCGAACTCGTACCCGGGCACCAGCACCTGGTCGACGGTGAAGCCCTGGAAGTACGGGAGCGCACCCTCGGGCAGGGACGAAGTGATCGAGTCGGCCAGGTCTGCGAGGTCCTCCTCGCCGTCGAAGGGCAGCGCGATCTCCTGCAGCACGAAGCCGTACAGGTGTGCGTCGAGCAACGCGAAGGCGGTACCGGCCAGCGACCAGGAGAAGCCCGACTCGCGCAGGCAGCCGAGGACGGCGTCGTGATGGCGCAGGGTCTCGAAGCCTGCGTTGCGCCGCGAGTCCATCAGGCCGATGGCCCACGGGTGTCGCTTGAGCACCTCGCGCGCGGACTCGGACCGGGTCCTCATCTCGGTCCGCCAGGCGGACCCGATCACGGGCCGGTGGAACTCGGCGAAGACCAGGTCGACCATCCCGTCGAGCATCGCGTCCTTGTTCGCGACGTGGTGGTAGAGCGACATCGCCTCCACGCCCAGGCGGCGGGCAACCGAGCGCATCGACAGCGCGGGCAGGCCGTCTGAGTCGGCCACCTCGGTGGCGGCCCGGAGCACCGACTCGCGGCTTAGCCGCAGCCGCACCCGGGGAGTGGGGTGGGTCATCGCACCTCCGATGGACAGGCTTACGGCGTAAGGGTAGCGTGGCCACTCAGACTTACAACGTAAGGTAGAAATCATGCGCGCAGTCGTTCAGCAGCGTTACGGCGGACCCGAGCAACTCACCTACGCCGAGGTGCCCGACCCGACGCCCGGCAAGGGCGAGGTGCTGGTGGAGGTCCGCGCCGCGGCGATCGACAGCGGCACCCAGCACCTGATGGAGGGCACGCCGTACCTGGTCCGGCCGTACTCGGGCTTACGCCGGCTCCGTTTCCCGATCCCGGGCCGCGACGTCTCCGGCGTTGTGGTCGCGCTGGGCCCCGAGGTCGACGGCGTCGCCGTGGGCGACGAGGTGCTCGGTACGGCGCACGGATCGCTGGCCGAGCTCGCGGTCGTTCCGGTCCAGCGCCTGGCTGCCAAGTCCGCGGCGCTCAGCTTCGCCGACGCGGCGGCGCTGCCCGTCTCCGGGCTCACCGCGTTGCAGGCGTGGCGCAAGGCCGGTCCGCTGCCCGACGGCGCGCGGGTACTGGTCACCGGCGCCTCCGGCGGGGTCGGCACCTACGCCGTCCAGCTGGCGGTGGCCAGCGGCGCCGACGTCGTCGCGGTGTGCAGCGCTGCGAAGGCAGACCTGGTCCGCGGGCTTGGCGTGAGCACCGTCCTGGACTACGCGCGCGACGACCTCGCCAGTTCCGGGCCGTACGACCTGATCCTCGACATTGCCGGGGGTGGCTCGCTGCGCAGCAGACGTCGGCTGCTCACCGAGCGCGGCACCCTGGTCCTGATCGGCAGCGACCAGGGTGGCCGGGTGCTTGGTGGCATGCAGCGGCCGCTGGCGGCGGTGCTGCTCACCCCGTTCGTCCGCCAGCGGCTCACCGGGCTGGTCGCGGGCGAGCTCGGCGAGGACATGGCCGAGCTGGTCGACCTGGTCGGCCAGGGCCGGCTCCGGCCGGTGCTGACGACCTACCCGTTCACCGCAGCGATCACGGCCGTCGAGGACTTGGTCGCCGGTCGGGTGCGCGGCAAGGCCGTGATCGTCCTCGGCTGATCAACCGAGCGGGTGGGCCAGCTCGTCTTGAGGAAGTCGCCAGATCAGGATCGCCGCGACCGCAAAGGCACCCGGGGCCACCCCGGCGATCAGGAAGGTGTTCCTCAGCCCGATCGCGTCGGCGACCGGCCCGGCCAGCGCCATCGATACCGGCATCAGGCTGACCGAGACGAAGAAGTCGAGGGAGGCGACCCGGCCGAGCAGCTCGGGCGGGACCCGGCGCTGCAGCAGCGTTCCCCAGATCACCATCGGTCCGGAGAACAGCGCGCCCAGGACGAACGCCGAGGCGATCACCACCCAGATGTGCGAGGTCATCCCCATCACGACGAACGGCAGGCAGCCCACACCCCACATCAGGTTCATCACCGTCAGGTAGCGCTTCGGCATCGGCCGCGACGCCATCAGCAGCGAGCCGAGGGCACCGCCAACCCCGAAGGCGGCCAGCACCAGGGCATGGTCACCGGGGCCGCCGCCGAGCTTCTCCTTGATCAGGAACGGGACCAGCACCTCGAGCGGGCCCATCATCACCAGAATCATCAACGAGGCGAAGAGCAGCGTCGCCAGCAGCCACGGCGTCCGCACCATGTAGCGGAAACCCTCGGCCATGTCGCGCAGGGCCGAGGAGACCGGGTGCCCACCGCTGACGAGGTCGCGGCGTACCGCCGTCTTGGGCACCACCGAGAGCGCGAGTAGTCCCGCGGCCGAGGCGGCGGCCGCGATGATGAAAGCGGTCGCCGGGTTCGCCAGCCCGACGGCGATGCCGGCGATGCCGGGACCGACCGCCTGTCCGATCGTCGGCCGGATCATCCCCTCGAATCCGTTGACCGCGAGCAGGTCCTCCTCGGCGACCATCGCCGGCAACCAGGCCGAGTACGCCGGGTAGTAGAACGCCATCCCCATCCCGGTCACGAACGAGACCGCGGCGAGGTGCCAGATCTGGGTCAGATCGGAGAAGGAGAGCAGCGCGACCACCGCCATCCCGACGAGCTCGACGGCCGCGACGCACAGCAGGATGGACTTCTGGGGGACCCGGTCGGCGACCACGCCACCGAGAAGCGCCGGTAGGACAACGCCGATCGCGGCGGCGGTGGACACGATCGAGAGCTGGCCCGGCCCGCCGTCGAGGCGGATCACCTCCCAGACCAGGGCGACGATCCAGACCCCGCCGGCCAAGGTGCTCAGCACCAGGGCGAGCGCCAGCTTGCGGTACGACGGCGACCGGAACGGCGTGAGCGCGCGTGGGAGCTCCCGCCCGCCGCGGCCCTGGTCGAGCGCGGCGTCGGTGACCTCTGCGGTGAGGGGATCGCCCATGGCCCCACTATCGCTGGCGGGGCCGACATCGAGCGACCGGTTTATCAGGTGCTGCGAGCGGCCTCAGAAGGCGAACGAGACGCCCGTCTTCGCCTCGCTGAGCTTCCAGAGCTTCTCCGCGAGGTCCTCGTCCAGCGCGTGCCTGTTGAGCTTCGCCGGGCCGATCCGGCCGCGGCTCTCCCCCATTCGCTGCGGACCGGTGTAGGAACCGGGCTCAGCGACGGCTGCGGCGTACAGGCTGGGGTTGGCGCCGGCGGCGGCCGACTGGAAGATGATGGGCAGAAGGAACGGGGCGACCGCACGCAGCGCGGCGTTCGAGCCCATTCCGTTCGGGTCGCCGACCAGCCCGGTCGCGGAGACACCGGGGTGCGCGCCGACCGAGACCAGGGGGCTGCCGGCGGCGGTCGCCCGCCGGTGCAGCTCGCGGGCGAAGAGCACGTTGGCGAGCTTGGAGTGGCAGTAGTACTTCTCCGGCTCGTACCCCTCCTCCGGGTTGGCCTCGATCACCTGGGCGCTGCCGCCGAGGTGAGCGATCGATGCCACGGTCACGACCCGGGGAGCCCTCGTCGCGAGCAGCGCCGGGAGCAGTCGGCCGGTCAGCGCGAAGTGGCCGAGGTGGTTGGTCCCGAACATCAGCTCGTGGCCGTCCTCAGTCTCCCGGTAGTGCGGGGGACGCATCACGCCGGCGTTGTTGATCAGCAAGTCCAGCGGACCCTCCCAGCGGTCGGCGAACGACCTCACCGATGCCTGGGAGGCGAGGTCGAGCGCCTCGACGCGGACGGCTGACGGGTCACCGGTAGCCCGGACCTTGGTCGCGGCCTTGTCGGCGGAAGCGACGTCGCGGCAGGCGAGCACCACGGTTGCACCGTGCCTGGCGAGCTCCTTCGCGGTGTGGAAGCCGATCCCGGAGTTCGCGCCAGTGATTACGGCGACCTTCCCGGTCAGGTCGGGCAGGTCTGCAGGCCGGAAAGACATCAGTCCTCCTGGTGGACAAGGTCGGCGTAGTCGGGGTGCTTCTCGATCCAGGTCCGGTAGAACGAGCAGGTCGGCACGACGTCGTACACGCCGGAGGAGCGGATCGCGTCCAGCGAGGAGCGCACCAGCGCGGAGCCGACGCCCTTGCCCTCGAACCTGTCGTCCACCACCGTATGGGTGAACACGATCGACGACGAGCGCAGGTGGTACTCGGCGAACCCGGCTAACTGTCCGTCGATGTGCGCCTCGTACCGGCTTAGCTCGGTGTTGTTCTCGACCTCGATCTCGCTCATGAAGACAACCTATCGAGGGGCGGGTCGCGCGGGCCGTACGCCTACATTGGAAGCGTGCGCGTCCTCCTGTTCCTCTTCGTGGCATTCCTGGTGAACTTGCCGTACGCGCACGAGACCTGGACCGACACCCGGATCGCGAACGAAGGTCACGACGTGGCGGCGACGGTGACCGGCACCCGGGAGATCGACGGCAGGTACCTGGTCGACTACCAGCTCCCCAAGAGCGAAGACCCGGACGCGATTCGGTTCTCGGCCAGCGTCGACGCGGCGACGTACCAGCAGGCGCGGGCCAGCGACCGGATCGGGGTCCGGGTGCTGAAGGACGAACCCGGAGCGAACCGGCCTGACGGCCTGGTCGCCAGCTCGTTGTTCACGGTGGTCGCGGTGGTCGGTGATGTCGTGCTGGTCGCGATCGCCGTGCTCTCGCTGTATCGCCGGCGACATCCCGGCGACATGCCGGACCCCCGCCCTCCGCCGACGGGGCTGCGCCCCCGCAACTGACCAGTGGAGGGTTGCCTAGGGAGTGACCCAGGCCACGAAACTTTACAAGTGGCACCCTCTTGTCAAACGTCTTTACATTAACTACCTTGGTGTCAAGTGATCGCGCATTCACCGGCGCGACCGGCATGGAGGAGACACCGATGGCAAACCTGACCAACGCCAGCGACATCGCGAACTCGACGATCCCTGAGGGCTCGACCGAGGCCTGGAGGGACAACAAGCGTTACCTCTGGCTGATCGGTCTCGTCGTCCCCAGCCTCGCCTTCGTGGCAGCTGGTGCTTACATCGTGAGCGGGTGGGGTGCCTTCCTCTGGATCGGCCCGGTCGTCGTACTCGGCGCCGTCCCTGCCATCGACCTGTTCATCGGCCTGGACAAGGCCAACCCGCCGGACGACGCCATCGAGGCGCTCGAAAAGGACAAGTACTACCGCTGGATCACTTATCTCTTCCTGCCGATCCAGTATCTGGGCTTCATCGGTGCGATGGCGGTCATCGCCGGGGAGAACCCGGCCGGCTGGCTGGTCAACACGATCGGCCTGCACGACTGGGGCATGGGCCTCCCGTTCGCCGACCGCCTGATGGGCGAAAGCCTCGGCCTGTCCGTCGTCGACAAGGTCGGCCTGGCCATCTCGATCGGCGTGATCGGCGGAATCGGTATCAACACAGCCCACGAGCTCGGTCACAAGCGCGAGGAGAACGAGCGCTGGTTGAGCAAGATCGCCCTGGCTCAGAGCTTCTACGGTCACTTCTACATCGAGCACAACCGCGGTCACCACGTCCGGGTCGCCACGCCGGAGGACCCCGCGTCGAGCCGGATGGGCGAGACCTTCTATGCCTTCTGGCCGCGCACGGTCTGGGGCTCGCTGAAGAGCGCCTGGAACCTGGAGAAGAAGCGGTACGCCCGCAAGAACCAGCATCCGTTCCGGATCGGCAACGATGTGCTCAACGCCTGGGTGATGTCGGCGGTCCTCTTCGGCGGCCTGATCGCTGTCTTCGGTCTCGAGATCGCGCCGTACCTGGTGATCCAGGCGATCATCGGCTTCTCGTTGCTCGAGGTCGTGAACTACATGGAGCACTACGGGATGTTGCGCCAGAAGGTAGGCGCCGGCTCGAAGCAGCGCTACGAGCGAGTCGACCCGAGCCACAGCTGGAACTCCAACAACATCGCCACCAATGTGCTGCTGTACCACCTCCAGCGGCACAGCGACCACCACGCGAACCCGACCCGTCGCTATCAGACCTTGCGCGACTTCGAGGAGTCGCCGGTGCTGCCGACCGGGTACGCCGGGATGATCGTGCTGGCGCTGATCCCGCCGGTCTATCGCCGGGTGATGGACCCGCGCGTGCTGGCCCACTTCGACGGCGACCTGACGCTGGCCAACATCCAACCCGGTAAGCGCGACAAGATCCTCGCGAAGTACGGACTAACCGCCAAGGAGGCCGAGCGCAAGGCCGACAACGTCGCCGCCGAGGAGGCTGCCGCTGCGGCCAAGCTCGCCGCCGAGGTGCTCGCCGCTCGCTGTCCCGGGTGTGGCTACACCTACGAGGTCGCTGCCGGCAACGAGCACGAGGGCTTCGCTGCCGGTACGGCGTGGGCCGACATCCCGGTCGACTGGTGCTGCCCGGACTGCGGTGTCCGGGAGAAGCTGGACTTCGTTACGGTCGACCCGGCCGCGGTGTGAGCACCATGAGGATCGTCGTGGACCGTGAGAAGTGTGAGGGCCTCGGCATGTGCGAAGCGATGGCACATGAGTACTTCCAGGTCGACGACGACGACGTGATGCATGTCCTGGACGAGTCCCCGCCGGAGTCCGAGCGCGACAAGGTGCATGCCGCGACGCAAGCGTGCCCGGTCCTCGCCCTGACCCTGCAAGACTGACGACCACCGGACGTCGAGCCCCTGGAACTTGGGAGGAGGAGAGCAGACCGTGAGTACCGAGGTGACTCCGCGCGCAGGGCTGACCGCCCTGCTGCCCGCCCTCTCCGGCGGGCAGAGCGCCGCGGGCTCGGGCGGGACCGGAAGCACCTGGCGCGAGCGGCTCGTGGTCGAGGCGTCCGAGCTGACCCGCTCGGGGGGTTGGCAGGCGATCACGATGGCCAAGCTCGCCGACCGGGTCGGGGTGAGCCGGCAGACGGTCTACAACGAGATCGGCTCCAAGCAGCAGCTCGCCGAGGCGATGATCATGCGCGAGCTCGAGGTCTTCCTCCGCGACGTCGACGCCGCCTTCGCCGCGCACCCGGGCGACCTGGTCTCCTCTATCCGGGCGGCCGCGACCGGGGTCCTGCGGGACGCGCGCACCAACCCGCTGCTGCACGCGGTGCTCTCGGCGAGCCACGGTGCGGAGAGCACCCTGCTGCCGCTGCTGACCACGCAGGTCGAGCCGATTCTCGGCGCCGCTGGTGTGCTGATCCGTGCGCACTTGGCCGAGTACGAGGTCCCGGTGCCCGAGGACCGGATCGACGCCCTGGTCGACATGGTGGTCCGGTTGGTGCTCAGCCACGTCACCTCGCCGAGCGGCTCCCCGGAGAAGACCGGCGACGATATTGCATGGATAGCCGAACAGGTCCTCGCCCGCTCCTGACCGGAATCCGCGGCGATTTGTCCGAGAAGTTCCACCCGATCGGTACGATAGACAGCGGGAGATCGGGGAGCAGCGATGAGGGTAGTCGGGCGCGCGTGTGCGCTGATGCTGTGCGCTGCCCTGGCGCTCGCCCTCGCCGCCTGCGGAGGGTCGGTGGAAAAGTCCAAAGCCAAGGCGCAGACCGAGCCGATCGCGACCCGCTCTGACGTTCCGGAGGCGCTGCAGGCCGTGGCGATGAAAAGACCGGGGGCCTTCAAACCGCCGCTCGCCTCGCCCGACATCCTGGTGCAGAGCCAGGACCCGCTGCCCGACGCGGTCGTCGCCCAGGCCGAGGCGATGAAGGGGGTCGTGGCAACCGAGCAGTTCTCCCAGGCCACCTTCTACCGCGAAGAGGACGAGATCACCTACGCCGCGGTGAACCCGGCGACGTTCCGACGCTTCACCACCGGACCGACGGCGACCTCGACCGAGGTCTGGGACCGGGTCGCCGACGGCGAGATGGCGATCCGCCCGGAGCTCCGCGCGCGTCTTGTCACGGCCGACGACTTCGTGCCGATGGGCAACGACGATGATGCCGAGAAGGTGCACGTCGGTGCGTTCGCGCCCCTGGTGGACCGGTCGAAGATCGCCGTGGTCGTCAACGAGCGCTGGGCCGACGAGCTGGAGATGCCGCAGGGCAACGCGCTGCTGATCTCGACCGGGTCCCGGGACCCGGGCCCGATCCGCAAGGCACTGACCGCGCTGGTCGGGGACCGGGCCTCGGTGATCCTGCTCGCCCCGAACGTCGACCCGAATGTCGCCCAGATCGCGGTCCTCACCGGTGGATCGGTGGCCAAGGCCGTGGGGTCGTTCACCTACACCGCGAACCGCGACGGCACCGTCAACCCCGACTCGCGCTGGGTGGCCAACTACATCCGCAGCGAGCAGGTGCCGATCCTTGGCGAGGTGCGCTGCAACAAGGTGATGCTGGTCCAACTGCGTGCGGCACTGACCGACATCGTGAAGGCCGGGTTGGCGGACAAGATCAACCGTGGCGAGTACGGCGGCTGCTACGTGCCCCGGTTCATCGCCCGCGACCCGTCGAAGGGATTGTCCTTCCACACCTTCGGCACCGCCCTGGACCTGAACGTGCCCGGCAACCTGCGCGGCACCGTCGGTCTGATGGACCGCACGGTCGTGAAGATCATGGAGAAGTGGGGCTTCAGCTGGGGCGGGTACTGGAACTACACCGACCCGATGCATTTCGAGCTGGCCCGCATCGTCGCCGTCCGCTAGCCGCGTCTGACGCGGCTAGTCGATCAGCGAAACGATCAGGGGCTTCGGCAGCAGCTTCTTGGCCGCGATCAGTCTCTCGGCCACCGCGACCGTGATGGTCTGCGCCGCCATGATCCCGAAAAGCACCAGGACCTGGGCGGTGGCCGCTTGGACGGGGGAACCGCCGCCGAGCATCACGCCGATGAAGGCTCCGGGCAAGGTGACCAGGCCGGTGGTGCTGACCTGGTCGAGGCCGGGGAGCAGGGCCTCGGGGCTACGTCGATGGATGATCTCGGAGATGGACTGCGCCGGGCTCATCCCGAGAGCGAGGCCGGCCTCGTAGTAAGGGTGCTCCTCGTTGAGGGCGGCGTACGCATGCCGGCCGACCAGGGTGTTGGCGGTCATCGCGTTGCCGATCACGATCCCGGCGACCGGGATGACTGCGACGCCCTCGAAGGGGATCGCCCCGCTGACCAGCACGATCGCCAGCACCGGCACGACCCCGCAGGCCATCGCCAGGGCAGCCCACGGCCAGGCGCTGCGCGCGGCGGTCCGCCGCGAGGTGGTGAGGACCGCCATCGCGAACATCAACACCGCGAACGCAGCCGACAGAACGAGGTCGTCGATCACCGCCCCGATGAGCAGCGCGACCACGCTCAACTGGACCAGCGCACGTACCGCGGCCAGGAACGCCGTCCTGGTCAGGCCGTACCCGCCGGCCAGGTGGGCGCCGAGGGCGAGCATCAGCAGGGCCGCGAGCGCTACGGCGACCGGCCAGCCCGGGTCGATGTCCACGAGCCGAGGCTACCGATCAGCCGAGCCTGCTAGGTCCACGCGGGCGCAAGCACGCCTAGTAGCGTGCGGGCATGCGTGCAGCCCAGGTGACCCGGCTCGACGGCCCCGATGCCGTCGAGGTCCACGAGATCGACGAGCCGAGCGAGCAGGGTCCGTTCGGACCACAGGTTCTGGTCGACGTCCATGCCGTCGGGATCTCGTTCCCGGACCTGCTGCTGAGCAAGGGTGAGTACCAGCTCAAGCCGGAGCTGCCGTTCACCCTCGGCGTCGACTTCGCTGGGGTGGTGCGTAGCGCGCCGGAGGGCACCGGACTCTCGGTCGGTGACCGGGTCGCCTGCTGCCTGCCGTACGGCGGTGGCGCCGAGACGGTGGCGCTCGGTCCCGACAGCGTCTTCCCGCTGCCCGACGGCATCTCCTTCGAGCAGGGTGCAGCGATACCGATGAACTACCTGACCGCCCAGTTCGCGCTGCACGAGCGTGGCCAGATCCGGGCCGGCGAGACGGTGCTGGTCAACGGTGCCGCGGGGGGTGTCGGTACCGCGGCGATCCAGGTCGCCCGCGGGTACGGAGCCAAGGTGATCGCCGTGGTCTCCACCGAGGAGAAGGCGGCGGTCGCGCGTACGGCCGGGGCTGACGAGGTGGTGCTGGCTGACGGTTTTCTGGCTGCCGTAAAGGAGCTGACCGGTGGCGCGGGGGTCGACATCCTCGTGGACGTCGTGGGCGGTGACCTCTTCACCGACTCGCTGCGTTCGCTGGGGGCGCAGGGGCGGCTGCTCGTGCTCGGCTTCGCCGGCGGGACCATCCCCGAGGTGAAGGTCAACCGGCTGCTGCTCAACAACGTCGACGTCCGCGGTGTCGGCTGGGGGGCCTACGCGATGGTCCGTCCCGGGTACATGGCCCAGCAGTGGCGGGAGCTCGAGCCGATGATGGCCTCGGGGATCATCGCACCGCCGATCGGAGCGGTGTACCCGCTCGAAGAGATGGGGCGCGCACTGCACGAGATGGACGACCGCCTGACCTTGGGCAAGACTGTTCTCCGCGTGCGCTGACATTCCTGATCGGACGCACCTGCGCCCTAGGAGTAATGCCATGAAGGCTTCCCGTTCGATCGCTGTCGGCTCAATCGCCGTTCTCTTGTTCGCGCTGGTCGGCTGCGGGGACTCCGAGGACAAGAACAAGCCGCTGAGCGCCGAGGACTTCAAGACGAAGGTCGTCGCCATCTGCGAGGCCACCTCGACGGAGATCCAGAAACTCAACCCGGGTGCGGGCGCGACCAAGGAGGCGACTGACAATGCCTACCGGGCCGTCGGCGCGCTGTTCGTCCAGCAGGTCGAGAAGATCGAGAAGCTGGAGCCGCCGAAGGACATTGCGGCCGACGTCGACTCGCTGCTGAAGTCGATCTCGGAGGCCGGTGAGGCGATCAAGGAGAAGGGTGTCGCCGCCGACAAGGAGGCCAGCGCGGCGCTCCAGGAGGCCAAGACCAAGGGCACCGACCTGGGTCTGGACGCCTGCTTCTCGTGACGGGGTCGCTGTCGCGACCGCTCGGTGCGGCCCGGCCCGTTAGGGTTGCCCGGTGACGATTCTTGACGACGCCCGCCCGGGCATGGACCACGGCATCCGACCGCAGGACGACCTGTTCGGACATGTCAATGGGGCCTGGCTGGCCGAGGCCGAGATCCCCTCCGACCGGTCCTCCTGGGGCCCGTTCGTGATGCTCGCGGACGTGGCCGAGGAGCACGTCCGGGTGATCATCGAGGACTGCGCGGCTGGACGCGTCGAGGGTCCGGACGCCAAGAAGATCGGCGACCTGTTCGCGAGTTTCATGGACGAGGCCCGGGTCGACGAGCTCGGTACGACCCCGATCCTCGGTGTCCTGCAGGCGATCGACAAGCTGGACAGCCTGCTCGACCTCGCCGCCTTCCTCGGCGACTTCGAGCGCACCGGAGGCGGCGGCATCTTTGGTTCCTATATCGATACCGACGACCGCGACTCCGACCGCTACTTGGTCAACGTCACCCAGGGCGGCATCGGGCTCCCCGACGAGTCGTACTACCGCGAGGAGAAGTTCGAGGAGATCCGTACCAAGTACGTCGATTACCTCGAGAAGCTGCTCGACCTAGCCGATCGACCCGATGCGCGCGCGACCGCCGAGACCGTCTTCGCGCTGGAGAAGCGGATCGCCGAGGGCCACTGGGAGCGCTCCGAGACCCGCGACGTCATCAAGACCTACAACCTGACCTCGTACGCCAACCTGCGGACCGCGCTGCCGTCGTTCGACTTCGAGGTCTACGTGCGCAACCTCGGCGGCTCCGGGACGACCCTGGCCGAGACGGTCGTGCGGCAGCCGTCGTTCCTCGCCCACCTGGAGAAGGTGCTCGCCGAGACGCCGATCGAGACCTGGCGGGCCTTCCTGGCCGTCCGCGCCATCCGGTCGGCCGCGGCGTACCTGCCGGACGCGTTTGTGCAGGTCAACTTCGACTTCTACGGCCGGACCCTGTCCGGCACCCCCGAGCTCCGGGCCCGCTGGAAGCGTGGTGTCGGGCTGGTCGAGGGCGGGCTGGGCGAGGCGGTCGGCCGCGAGTACGTCGCCCGGCACTTCCCGCCGCGGTCCAAGGAGCTGATGGACGAGCTGGTGGCGAACCTGCTGGAGGCCTACCGGCAGAGCATCACCGCGCTGGACTGGATGAGCGAGGAGACCAAGGCGAAGGCTTTCGACAAGCTCGACACCTTCGTGCCGAAGATCGGCTACCCGGTCAAGTTCAAGGACTACTCGGACCTGGCGATCGACGCCGGTGACCTAGTCGGCAACATCGTCAAGATCGCCGCCTTCGAGACCGACCGGCAGCTGCAGAAGATCGGTGCGCCGGTCGACCGCGACGAGTGGTTCATGCTCCCGCAGACGGTGAACGCCTACTACAACCCGGGCACCAACGAGATCTGCTTCCCGGCGGGGATCCTGCAGAAGCCGTTCTTCGACCCGGACGCCGACCCGGCCGAGAACTACGGCGGGATCGGTGCGGTGATCGGTCACGAGATCGGCCACGGCTTCGACGACCAAGGAGCCCAGTACGACGGGCACGGCAACCTCAACGACTGGTGGACCGCCGACGACAAAGCCGCCTTCGAGGTGAAGTCGAAGGCGCTGATCGCCCAGTACGACGCGTTCGAGCCGCGCAACCTCCCGGGCGAGCATGTCAACGGGTCGCTCACCGTCGGGGAGAACATCGGTGACCTCGGCGGCCTGACGATCGCGCATAAGGCGTACGAGATCTCGTTGGCGGGCCAGCCGGTGCCCGAGCGTGACGGTCTCACCGGCATCCAGCGGCTGTTCATGAACTGGAGCTATGTCTGGCGGACCAAGCGCCGCAACGAGCTCGAGCAGCAATATCTGACCACTGACCCGCACAGTCCGCCGGAGTTCCGGGCGAACATCGCCCGCAACCTCGACGAGTTCCACGCTGCCTTCGCCACCCAGCCAGGCGACGGTCTCTGGCTCGACCCGCAGGACCGCGTCCGGATCTGGTGACGGCCCGGTGCCGAGTCTTTTGCTGAACCTGCCGCGCCGCTGGACCGTGGCGCTGGTCGCGGCGGCCCTGGTGGCGGTCGGGGTGACCGTGGTGGTCGTGGACCAGACCGGCGACGACCCGCGGCCGTGCGGTGCGGAGCGGCTCGGCACTGCCCGCAGTCCGCTGCTCGACGACGCCGGGATGGCCGATCAGCCGGACGAGCGCCTGGACCGGCTGGGGGACGCGATCACTGGCCTGGGACCGCCTTTCGGGGAGGTGCTGGCCGGCGTCGGCTTCGACTACGACCAGTACCTGCGCCTGTACGGCGTCGATGACGGCGTGCTCGCCTGGACGAAGAACAGTGCCGAGGTGACGCTGCTCGACCCGACCTCGCTGGCGGCCCGCTGGTCGCTACGGCCGGCGACGAAGCGGACCGCCTGGGACGCCTCGGACGACGACTTCCTGCTCCTCGGCCTGGACCGGGCCGCGCCCACGACGGTGTCGTTGTACGGGCTGGGTGACGGGGAGCGGCGCTGGTGCACCGATCTCGCCCAGGCCCACGACGAGGGCGCGCCGGTCTCCACCACCTTCCTCGACGGTGGCGACCTGCTCACCGCCCTGGAGGCCGACGACGGTAGCGGGATCACCGTGACCAGCCTCGCCGCGCAGGACGGAGACCGGCAGTGGCAGCGGACCTTCGCCGGTGCCGCTCGCGCCGACCATCTCAGCCAGCTGGACAGTGACACCGCCCTGGTCGGGGGTATCGAGGAGTTCTCCCTCCCCGATGCGCGCCGCTCCGGTGGCTCCGACCCGGTACTCACCGCGTTCGCGACCGAGGACGGCGAGACCGACTGGACCTGGTCGCCTGGGTCTGACTCGGTGGCGCACGTGGTCGGGGTCGCGGACGGCCGGGTGGTCGTCATGGTCACCACTACCGCGGGTTACGACTTGGTCGCGCTCAACGACGAGGACGGCACCGAGCTCTGGCGCGCGCAGACGTCGGGGTTCGCCCACGAGGCCACGTTGCGTGACGGTGTGGTGGTGACCCGCTCCCCGGCTGGTCTGGCCGGGTACGACTCCGCCGACGGTTCGCTGCGGTGGCGGTTGCCGACGCCGACCGACCGCACCTTCTTCCCCTACGGGTTCACGCTGGGCCAGATGCCGTCGCTGGACGCCGAGCACGTGCTGTTGCCGACGACCACCGCGTTGCAGGTCCTGGACCTGCGCGACGCCTCCTCGGTGTCCTACCCGCTGCCGGTCGACGGCGTCAGCACGACGTACTGGCCCTACCAGCTGCTGGTCACCGAGGACGTGCTCGGCGTGGTCACCAACACCGGCGGGATCGTCGCGCGGCGCGAGGCACCGGAATCTCCCTCGGGCTAGTCGAGCAGCAGGACGTCGACGCCGAGGCGTGCTGCCACGCTGTGGAGTGGCTACGACGATGTCCGTCGCGTCCGGTAGACAGGACCCATGGACCGGACCGAGCTGCGCGCTGAGGCCGAGCGGCACCTCCGGGCGCTGGTCGGCTCGGAGACCGCCACCTTGTACGACGACCAGTGGGCCGCGATCGAGGCGCTCGCCGTGGACCGCCGCCGGGCGCTCGTGGTCCAGCGGACCGGCTGGGGCAAGTCCGCGGTGTACTTCGTGGCGACCGCGCTGCTGCGGGCGGGTGGGGCCGGGCCGACGGTGATCATCTCCCCGCTGCTTGCGCTGATGCGCAACCAGATCGAGGCAGCCGATCGGGCCGGCATCAAGGCGGTGACGATCAACTCGACCAACATCGAGCAGTGGCAGCAGGTGCACGCCCAGATCTCCGCCGGTGAGGTGGACGTGCTGCTGGTCAGCCCCGAGCGGTTGAACAACCCCGGCTTCCGTGACGAGGTGCTGCCGCGGCTGACCGAGTCCGCCGGTCTGCTGGTGATCGACGAGGCGCACTGCATCTCCGACTGGGGTCACGACTTCCGTCCCGACTACCGCCGCATCCGGCAGATGCTGACCGACCTCCCCCAGGGCATCCCGGTGCTCGCCACCACGGCAACGGCTAATGCCCGGGTGACAGCAGATGTCGCTGAGCAGCTGGAGGCGAATGCTGGTTTCGAGACGGTTGCTGGGCAACCTCCTGGACCACCGTCGGAGGGGACGGTTGCTGGGCAACCTCCTGGACCACCGTCGGAGGGGACGGTTGCTGCGCAACCTCCTGGACCACCGTCGGACGACACGGCCTTGAAGACGGTGGTTGAGGAGGGCCGTCCCGGCCCGTCTCGAAACCAGGGCGACCACGTCCTGGTGCTGCGCGGAGAGCTCGACCGCGAGTCGCTGAGCCTCGCCGTGCTCAACCTCAAGCGACCCGAGGAGCGGCTCGGCTGGCTGGCTGACCACCTCGACGAGCTCGAGGGCTCCGGGATCATCTACACGCTGACGGTGGCTGCCTCGCAGGAGATCGCCGGTTTCCTGCGCGACCGCGGGCACAATGTCGCGGCGTACTCCGGGCAGACCGAGCCGACCGAGCGGCAGGCGCTGGAGCAGGATCTCCTCGGCGGTCGCCTCAAGGCCCTGGTCGCGACCAGCGCTCTCGGGATGGGCTTCGATGCCACCCTCGGCTTCGTGGTCAACGTCGGCGCCCCGGCCTCACCGGTCGCGTACTACCAGCAGGTCGGACGTGCCGGCCGCGGGACGGCGCACGCAACGGTGCTGCTGCTGCCGGCGTACGAGGACCGGGACATCTGGCGCTACTTCGCCTCGCTGGCCTTCCCGTCGGAGCAGCACGTCCGCACGGCGCTCTCCGCCCTGGCCGGCGGGACCGGGGGCGGCGGCACGATGTCGACGGCCACCCTGGAGACCTACGTCGACCTGAGCCGCGGCCGGCTGGAGATGATGCTGAAGGTGCTCGACGTGGACGGTGCCGTTCGGCGGGTGCAGGGTGGCTGGACCGCGACTGGTCAGGAGTGGGTCTACGAGCAGGACCGCTACGACCGGGTCGCAGCCGCGCGCCGTGACGAGCAGGCGCTGATGCTGGAGTACATCTCCACCGACCGCTGCCGGATGCGCTTCCTGCGCGAAGCGCTGGACGACCCGGGCGCGCAGGACTGCGGCCGGTGCGACAACTGCGCCGGCCTGAAACTGCCGACCGCGATCAGCGAGGGTGCCATCGAGGGCGCGGGCGACCGGCTTACCCGGCCGGGCGTCGCCGTGCAGCCGCGCAAGATGTGGCCGAGCGCGCTGACCAACCTCGGCCTCGACCTCAAGGGCAAGCTCGCCGAGCCAGCCGCGGAGGGCCGGGTGGTGGCGCGACTGACCGACCTTGGCCTCGGACAGTCACTGCGTGATGTGTTCCGCCCGGGCACTGCCGACCAGGAGGTCCCGGCTGCCCTGGTCCAGGGCGTGATCGCGGCGCTGGGGGACTGGCGACCTCAGATCGACGGCATCGTCGGCTTCGAGTCGTGGACGCATCCGCTGCTGGTGGGCAGCCTCGTCGACGGACTGACCCGGTACCTCAAGGTCCCCGTCCTCGGTCGCATCGTGATCCGCGACGACTCGATCGCCCCCGGGCAAGGAGCCACCAACTCCGCCCAGCGGATCGCAGCGGTGTCGCGACGCTACGAGCTGAAGGCGGACCACGTCACCGGCAGTAGCGTCTTGCTGGTCGACGACCTGATCGCCACCGGCTGGTCGATGACCCTCGGAGCGCACTGGCTGCGGCAGGCGGGAGCAGCGGCCGTGCTTCCGCTGGCGCTGGGCTCGGAGACCTAGAGCCGACCCAAACGACACGCTGTAGCGCGGGGTTATGGTCGCTGAACACGCGGCGTACGGCGTACTCAGCGGCAAGATCCCCGCACCAGAAAGAGTCAGCCGGGTTGCAGCCAGCTCGACCTACTCGGCCTCAGCTCGCAGCTTCTCCAACCGCGTCCGCAGCAGCTCGGTCCGGTGGGCGTTGCCGTAGAGGTCGACGTAGCCCTGCCCGAAGACGGCGAGCAGGGAGTCGTCGAGGCGGCGGACCGCACCCGGGGGGTACTTGTAGGCGAGCCGCTCGTTGATGACCTCGCTGTCGACGGAGGTGAGCAAGCCGGCGAGCTCTTCGAGCGAGGTGATCCCGAGCTCGAGCAGCAGTCCGGAGATCCAGGCGTAGTGGTCGGTACGTGACCAGCCGGCGTCGGCGTACTGACCGGAGAGGAAGGAAGCCAGGTCCTGGGCGGAGAGCCGCGGATCGCCGGGGTCCTCGCCGTCGCGGTGCTTCGGCGTCGCCGCCTGCAACCGGTCCCGTATCTCGGAGAACTCCCGGTCAGCGAGCTCGAGGAGTCCGGCCGCCAAGGTGAAGCGGCGGTCGAGGTCTGGCACGTACTCCTCGGGGATCGTGCCCTTGTAGCGGATGTCGTGCTCGAACTCCGCCCAGGCGTGCTGCAGGACGGTCCGGACCTGTACCGATGCCGGACGGATCATCGCGGCCGCGCCGAGGTCGACCAGGACGTGCCTGCTGGCGTAGCCGAAGCTGCCCTTGCTGGCCGTCTCCTGGGCCATGTCCCGGTCGTCGAGGACCTTCATCTGGTCCGAGAGCAGGTCCGCCACCGCGGCCACGTCGGACAGCACGTAGGTGATCACCCGGACGCCGACCTGGTCGGTGATCCCGGCCAGCGGGTCGTCGTGGGCGGGGGTACCGGGTTGCGCCCGGTTCGCCTTCGCGGCGAAGGACGCGACGCTCTTGGCGCGGCCGGTGACCGAGAGGTAGTTGATGCCGGCGTCGTCGAGGAGCTGGGTGATCAGGTCGACGTAGTGGTCGGCGACCTCAAGCAGCTGCGGTTGGAGCTCGGCGTACGCCTGGACGGCACCGTGCACCGGACCGACGGTGTCAGCGGGGTGGAGGGGGTCAGTCACCCGCCCATCATGGCGGGTCGCACGGCTTTGTGGGGTCACCGGCAGGCGCGGAGGGCTACCCCTCGTTGGCGCGCCGATTCATCGCACCCGTGCTGACGCCAGCTGTTGCAGGCACCTGCTGCACAAGTCGCGCATCGCCTCTGTTCGGTTCCAGCCGCGTGCACCGCTCAGGTGGCCGCACAACGTTTGGTAGCCGGCGTCAACACCGGAACCGTCCCCGTAGGGACCCAGGATGAAGTGCACCTCGCCCGAGGCACGATGTTGACCCCACGCCTTCTCCAGCTTCGCCATCGCACCGCGTCCTGTCGTCCTGCTCGTCCCCTACGCGACCGGCAGTGCCCACCTGGGTAGACCTACCAGACACCGCCGGCGCGATAGGCCCGCACAGTTGCACCCGCCGGACCAGGACCGTCCCGGGGAGAGGAACAGTCTCTGAGAGCGATGCCCAAGTCGCCTGATGGGGAAACCGTGGCGGTGGTCACTTGGCGCGTGCGGCCTTGGGCCAGGAAGCCGCTGGCGCCGTATGCCGGTCGAGTCACTGGGTGCGCAGGCGGGACTGTCCCCGCGCGGTTGTCGCCAGACGGCTCGCCCAGCACGGGAGAGATTCACCGGTCTTCTACCTGACCCGGTTGCGGCTGACTCTCGCACCGGACCTCCTGGCCGGGACCGAGGTCACGCTGACGGGAACCTCCTGTCGGGCCCTGGCGTTAGATTGCAGTCCCCTCGAAGCGCTGGAGGCCGTTGCGTGAGTTTCGTTCCGTTGCAAGGCGAGGCGACGCTGCACCTGGCCGACCCACCGCGGGACAGCGAGATCGAGTTCACCGGCCAGCACCGCAGCGTGCGGCTCCCGATGCGCGGAGCGATCCCGGTGCTTACCCGGGCGCTCCGGGCCCCGGACGCGCATGCGTCGGTGACGCTGCTGAGTGCGGCGACGATGATGGCGATGAAGTTCGTCGCTGCCGGGACGCTGAGCCGCGCGCACACCGGTGAGGCCTGGCAGGTCGGCCCACTGGTGCGCGAGGACGAGGACCGCGTCCGCGCCCTCGCCGTCGCCCGGGCGCACGCCGAGATCGACGCGGAAGAGGCCGAGGACCTGATCCGTGCCTTGCTGGACGCGGTCGCCGACACGATGACCCGGCAACCGTCGCGGGCCGTGGCCGCTGGGAGCCCACCGTCGACGGCGCCGACTCGGCCCTCGGTCACCGAGCGGCTGGCGGACCGCCTCGTCGACGACCTTCCTGCCGAGGTCTACCTGAGCCTGCGGGTCGAGGCACCCGAGGAGCTGCTCGCCGCCGGGACGCTGAGCGTCGTGCCCCAAGTGCACGAGATCGAGGTGGCCACCCACGTCAGCGACGCCGCCGCGCTGTGGTTGACCGAGGCCGACGGGACCGGAGGCCACGGCTTTTCCCGCAAGGCGAGAGTCAGTGCCAGCGTGGCGCTGCGGCGGGCGGCCACCGCCTGGCCGGTGCTGGACCGGCTGCTGCGTCGGCAGGTCCCAGACCGGCTGGTGCTCAGCGCCGATGAGCTTGCCGACCTGCTGGAGACCGGGCTGGCGGCACTGGCCGAGATCGGGGTCGAGGTCTACTGGCCGCGCGGGCTCCGCCAGGAGCTCACCCCGCAGGCGCGCGTCGACGTCCGGTCTGCTCCGGGAACGGTGCGTGACGAGGCCTTGATGACCGGCCTGTTCGGCTCCGAGGCTCTCTTCGCCTTCGACTGGAGGCTGGCGCTGGGCGCGGACCCGCTCACCGACCAGGAGATGACCGAGCTCGCCGCAGCGAGCACACCGGTGATTAAGCTGCGCAACAACTGGATGGTGATCGACCCGGCGTTGGCCCGCCGCGCCAAGATCGCGATGGGCAAGCACCGCGACGGCAAGCCGGTCACCGCGGCGGTCGCGCTACGGGCGGTACTGACCGGCGAGATCGACTATGACGGCGCCACCGTCGACGTGCATGCCGGCGCCACCCTGGAGAAGGTCCGGGACCGGATCGTCGATGCGTCCGTCCTCAGCCCGCTGGACTCGCCGACCGCGCTGCAGGCGACCCTGCGCGAGTACCAGCGCCAGGGCTTCACGTGGCTGGCCGAACTCACCGGGATCGGGCTGGGCGCCTGCCTGGCCGACGACATGGGGCTGGGCAAGACGATCACGCTGATCGCCCTGCACCTGCACCGCCGCGAGCGCGGGCTCGCCCAAGGCCCGACCCTGGTGGTCTGCCCTGCGTCCCTGATGGGCAACTGGGAGAACGAGGTACGCCGGTTCGCGCCCCACCTCGAGACCCGCCGCTTCCACGGGACCCAGCGCGACCTGCGCGGGATCACCGACGGCTTCGTCTTCACGACCTACGGCACCATGCGCGTCGACCACGAGGCGCTGGCCGCCGTCGACTGGGACCTGGTCGTCGCCGACGAGGCGCAGCACATCAAGAACGCGACCTCCTCGACCGCGCGCAACCTGCGGTTGATCGGGTCCCGCTGCCGGGTCGCGCTGACGGGCACGCCGGTGGAGAACAACCTCACCGAGCTGTGGGCGATCCTGGACTGGACGACGCCGGGCCTGCTCGGCTCCCGCAACGCTTTCCGCAAGGTCTGGGCTGCACCGATCGAGAGCGGGGTGGATCCCGCGATCGCACGCCAGTTCGCGCAGCTGGTGGAACCGTTCCTGTTGCGTCGACGCAAGTCCGACCCGGGGATCGCCCCCGAGCTGCCGTCGAAGACCGAGACCGACCAGGTCGTCGGCCTCACCCAGGAGCAGGTGGTCCTCTACGAGGCCCTCGTCCGCGACTCGATGGAGCGGATCGAGTCTGCCGACCCGGAAGCCCGCCGCGGCCTGGTGCTGGCGCTGCTGACCGGGCTCAAGCAGATCTGCAACCACCCGGCCCACTACCTGCGTCAGCCCCATGGGCGGATCAAGGGACGTTCGGAAAAGATCGACCTGCTCGACGAGCTCCTCGGCACGATCCTGGCCGAGGACGGCTCGGTGCTCCTCTTCACCCAGTACGTCGCGATGGCCCGCCTGCTCGAACGCCACCTGGCCGGGCGAGGGATACCGACGCTCTTTCTGCACGGTGGCACCCCGATCCGTCAACGCGAGCAGATGGTCGAGGCCTTCCAGGCCGGCGACGTGCCGGTCTTCCTGCTCTCGCTCAAGGCGGGCGGCACCGGCCTCAACCTCACCCGCGCCGACCACGTCATCCACGTGGACCGCTGGTGGAACCCGGCGGTCGAGGACCAGGCGACCGACCGCGCGTACCGGATCGGGCAGACTCGGCCGGTCCAGGTGCATAAGTTCGTCACCGAAGGCACCATCGAGCAGAAGGTTGGTGACCTGCTGAAGCGCAAGCGCGGTCTGGCCGACGCGGTGCTCGGTGCCGGTGAGGCCGCGCTCACCGAGCTCTCCAACGCTGAGCTCCGGGACCTGGTTGCTCTTCGGACACCGGATGCCTGACCGCGGACACCAACTCGGCGGCGACCCGATGGTCTTCGGGCGCCTCGGCCGAGTCCGTGGTGCGGCAGCGCGCAGCGGCACCTGGTGGGGCAAGGCCTGGGTACGCAGCTTCGAGGAGACCGTGCTGGAGCCAAGCGACCTGATCACCGCCCGGGGTCTGGCGCGGTCGGGACGGCTCGGCGCCGTGATGATCATCTCCGGGATGGCCTCGGCGGTGATGGATCCCGGCAGCCCGACCGCCGTGATCGCCCAGGTCCGGGTCCGCCGGCTCAATGACGCCCAGTGGGAGACCTTCGCGACCGAGGTCGCTCGCGAGGCCGGCAACCTGGCGGCGCTGGAGGCCGGGGACCTACCGACCGACCTTGTCGAGCACGCTGACGAGGCCGGGGTCGAGATCGTGCCGGGACCCGGTGACCTCGACACCGCCTGCGAGTGCGACGCCTGGGCGCAGCCGTGCCTGCACGTGCTGGCCCTGCTCTACCAGCTCGCCTGGCACATCGATGTCGACCCGTACGCACTGCTGCTCCTGCGCGGCCGCACCCGCGAGCAAGTCCAGGACCCGGGCTCCTTTCTGAGCGGCGAGGCGAGCGACGCGGCCGCTCGGGCGTCGACGATCCTGGCGATGGCCGACGAGGCACCGACCGGGCACGGCCTGGCCGACACCGCGGTGGCGGCGTACGACGACGAGGTCAGCCGATTGTTGTGAGCACGACCGGTCGCCGAGCCGATCTGACCGTGCCTGTCTCGAATCGCGCGTCCGGTGAACCCCCGTCAACGCGCGGTCTAAACTCCTGTCCGTGTCCACCCGCCGCGAAGAGATCCTCGAGATCGCGGCCGGGCTTTTCGCCCAGCACGGTTTCCACGGCGTCTCGATCGCCGACCTGGGTGCCGCCTGCGGCTTCTCCGGACCGGCGCTCTACAAGCACTTCCGCGGCAAGCAGGCGATCCTCTCGGAGATGCTGGTCTCGATCAGCGAGGAGCTGCTGCGCGAGGGCCGTCAACGGGTCCGCGACTCGGCGGAACCCGAAGCCGCCCTGGTCTCTTTGATCGCCTGGCACGTGGACTTCGCGCTCGCTCACAAGCCGTTGATCGTCGTCCAGGACCGGGACTGGTCCGCGCTGCCGCTGGAGGCGCGCGAGAAGGTCCGGGAGACCCAGCGCAAGTATGTCGAGGTGTGGGTGAAGGTGCTGCGCGCCCAGCGGCCCGAGCTCACCGCGGCCCAGGGCCGGGCCACCGTGCACGCCGCGTTCGGGCTGATCAACTCCACCCCGCACAGCGCCTTGGTCTCCGACGAGGCGATGCGCGAGATCCTGAACCCGATGGCCAGGCGGGCCCTGCTCGGCTGAGCGGGCCGCCGGCACGCTGGACGCTTCGTCGGCGTTCGGCCTACGATAGGTTAACGATCGTTAACTTCGGGTGAGGATGGCTGTGGCTTCAGAGATGTTGGAGTTCGTCGCGCAGCTGCGCGAGCGGCTCGCCGTCGTACGCCAGGGCGGTTCCGAGACCGCGCGGCGCAAGCACACCGACCGGGACAAGCTGCTGGTCCGGGACCGGATCGACACCCTGCTCGACCCGGGCAGCCCGTTCCTGGAGCTGAGCGCGCTGGCGGCCTACGGGATGTACGGGACGACGCCGGCTGACACCGACGCGGTACCGAGCGCGAGCATCGTGACCGGGATCGGCCGGATTAACGACCGACTCTGCATGATCGTCGCCAATGACGCCACCGTGAAGGGCGGCACCTACTACCCGATCACGGTCAAGAAGCACCTGCGCGCGCAGGAGGTGGCCCGCCAGAACAAGCTCCCCTGCGTCTACCTGGTCGATTCCGGCGGTGCGTTCCTGCCGATGCAGGACGACGTGTTCCCCGACAAGGAGCACTTCGGCCGGATCTTCTTCAACCAGGCGAACTTGTCCGCCGAGGGCATCCCGCAGATCGCTGCCGTGATGGGCTCCTGCACCGCCGGTGGTGCCTACGTGCCGGCGATGTCGGACGAGACCGTCATTGTCAAGGAGCAGGGCACGATCTTCCTCGGCGGCCCGCCGCTGGTGAAAGCGGCGACCGGTGAGGTCGTCACCGCCGAGGACCTCGGCGGCGGGGACGTGCACGCCCGCAGGTCCGGGGTGGTCGACCACCTCGCCGACGACGACGCGCACGCGCTCGCGCTCGTCCGCTCGATCGTGGGCACGCTGCCTGCGCCGGTCATCGGGGGTGGCTCGATGTCAGAGGTCGAGGAGCCCCGGCACCCGGCCGAGTCGTTGTACGACGTGGTCCCCACCGACCCGCGCACGCCGTACGACGTCCGCGAGGTGATCGAGCGGCTCGTCGATGGCAGCAGGTTCCACGAGTTCAAGAAGCTGTACGGCGAGACCCTGGTGACCGGCTTCGCCACTATCTGGGGACACCGGGTCGGCATCGTGGCCAACAACGGGATCCTGTTCTCCGAGTCGGCACTCAAGGGCGCGCACTTCATCGAACTCTGCAACCAGCGCCGGACGCCGATCATCTTCCTGCAGAACATCTCCGGCTTCATGGTCGGCCGCGAGTACGAGAACAACGGCATCGCCCGGGACGGCGCCAAGCTCGTCACCGCAGTGGCCTGTTCGGTGGTGCCGAAGTTCACGGTCGTCATCGGCGGCTCCTTCGGCGCCGGCAACTACGGGATGTGCGGACGCGCCTACGATCCGCGGTTCCTGTGGATGTGGCCGAACGCGCGGATCTCGGTGATGGGCGGGGAGCAGGCGGCTTCCGTCCTCGCTACCGTCCGCCGCGACGGCATCGAGAGCAAGGACGGGGAGTGGAGTGCCGAGGACGAGGAGTCCTTCAAGGCCCCGATCCGCGCCCAGTACGAGGCCCAGGGCTCGGCGTACTACTCCACAGCCCGGCTCTGGGACGACGGCATCATCGACCCGGCCGACACCCGCAGGGTGCTCGGGATGGGCCTCGAGGTCGCCGCGCTGGCGCCGATCCCGGAGCCGCGCTACGGAATCTTCCGGATGTGAGTGGGACCTTGATGATCGACACCCTTCTGGTCGCCAACCGGGGCGAGATCGCTCTGCGAGTGCTGCGATCTGCGCGGGCGCTCGGGATCCGCACCGTCGCGATCCACACCGAGCTGGACGACGCCGCTCCGCACGTCCGCGCGGCGGACACCGCCGTCCTGGTCGGCTCCTACCTCGACATCGACGCCGTCGTCGGCGCAGCCCGCACGTCGGGCGCGCAGGCGGTCCACCCCGGTTACGGGTTCCTCTCCGAACGGGCCGCGTTCGCCCGGGCCGTCGAGGAGGCGGGCCTGAAGTTGGTCGGTCCCTCCGCGCGGGTGATGGACGAGATGGGCCGGAAGGACGCTGCCCGCGAGATCGCGCTCGCGGCCGGGCTGCCGGTCGTTCCGTCGTGGTCGAACGACGCGTCCCCGGACGACCTGGCCTACCCGGTGCTGGTCAAGGCCGCCTCCGGCGGCGGCGGCAAGGGCATGCGGATCGTGCGTTCGGTCGAGGAGTACGCCGCCGCTTTCGAGTCGGCAGCCCGGGAGGCGGCGCACGCCTTCGGTGACGACACCCTGCTGATTGAGAAGTACGTCGAGTCCGGCCGGCACATCGAGGTCCAGGTGCTGGCCGACGCGCACGGCAATGTCGTGCATCTCTTCGAACGCGACTGCTCCACGCAGCGCCGGCACCAGAAGGTCCTGGAGGAGGCACCGGCTCCGACGATCACCGAGGAGGTCCGCACGCTGGTCACCGGAGCCGCTGTCGCGCTGGCGAAGAAGGTCGGCTACGAGAACGCCGGGACCGTCGAGTTCCTGCTGGACAACGCCTCCGGCGAGGTCTACTTCCTGGAGATGAACACCCGGCTCCAGGTCGAGCACCCGGTCACCGAGGCGGTCGTCGAGGTCGCCGGGCAGCCGCTGGACCTGGTCGCGCTGCAGCTCCGGATCGCCGCCGGCGAGCCGGTCGGCTTCACCCAGGACCAGGTGGCCCTGGTCGGGCACGCGATCGAGGCCCGGGTCTACGCGGAGGACTCGTTTGCGGGGTTCCTGCCGCAGGCCGGCGTCGCCAGTATCGTCCGCTGGTCGGCGCTGGCCCGCACCGACCACGCGCTGGAGTCGAGCCAGGTCGTGAGCACGGCATACGACCCGATGCTCGGCAAGGTGATCGCGCGCGGCGCCGACCGCGAGTCCGCCCGCCGGGCACTGCTCGCCGCGCTCGACGACACCGCGATCCTCGGTCTCACCACCAACGTCGGGTTCCTGCGCGCCCTGGTGGCCACCGATGAGTTCCGCGACGCCGCCATCGACACGGCGTGGCTGGACCACCACACGCCGTCCGAGCCGTCCGCGGACGTGGCCCGGACCGCCGTCGCCTGGGTCAGCGCGATGCTCGCGGACGGCGCCAGACAAGGTCCGTTCCGCGCCGACGGCTGGCGGGCCGGTGCCGAGCACGCGCCGTACCTGATCCAGCTCGACCGGGTGGTGCGGGTCGACCGGGCGATCGGGTCGGTCGACGGCCACAGCGTGCGGCAGGTCTCTGCGGAGGACCACGTCGTGGTGCTCGAGATCGACGGGCAGCGGGAGCAGACGGTCGTGAACGTCCAGCCCACCGTCCTCGAAGCGGTCCACCGCGGCCAGCGGTTCGTCTTCGAAAGCCCGGACCCGTTCCGTGACCACGGTCCGGCTGCCGGTGGCGGTTCCTTGCTGGCGCCGATGCCCGGGACGGTGCTGGCCGTCGATGTCGCGATCGGCGACCAGGTCACCGAAGGCCAGCGGCTCGGTGTTATCGAGGCGATGAAGATGGAGTTGGCGCTCAAGGCGCCGTTCGACGGCACCGTGACCCACCTCGGCGCCAGCGTCGGCGGGCAGGTCCAACTCAAGCAGCTGCTCTTCGAGATTGCCCCCACCGGTGCCGAGCCTGTCGAGACGCAGCGATGAGGGACGTCACGATCTACGAGGTCGGTCCCCGCGACGGCTTGCAGAACGAGTCAGGCATCGTCCCGGTTGCGGCCAAGGCGGAGTTCATCGAGCGCCTCGTCGCGGCCGGGCTCCCAGTCGTCGAGGCGACGTCCTTCGTGCACCCGCGCTGGGTGCCGCAGCTCGCCGACGCCGCCGAGTTGATGGAGCTGCTGGGGCCGGCCGGTCGCCGGCACCCGGTCCTGGTCCCCAACGAGCGCGGGCTGGACCGGGCGATCGAGTTGGGCTGCGAGCACATCGCGATCTTCGGCAGCGCCACTGAGACCTTCGCGCAGCGGAACCTCAACCGGAGCCTGGACGAACAGTTCGCGATGTTCGAGCCGACGGTGATCCGTGCCCGGGAAGCCGGGATGGACGTGCGTGCCTACCTGAGCATGTGCTTCGGCGACCCGTGGGAAGGCGCGGTCCCGGCCGACCAGGTGGTCGGCGTCGGAAAGCGTCTCTTCGACCTCGGCGCCAGTCAGCTGTCCCTGGGCGACACCATCGGCGTGGGCACCGCCGGTCAGGTCGGCACCCTGCTCGACGGGTTCAACGCCGCCGGACTCGGCGACGACCTCCTCGCCGTGCACTTCCACGACACCTACGGGCAGGCGCTTGCCAATGCCTACGCCGCTTGGCAGCACGGGATTCGCACCTTCGATGCTTCTGCCGGTGGGCTCGGCGGCTGCCCGTACGCCGAAAGCGCCACCGGCAACCTGGCCACTGAGGACCTGGTCTGGATGTTCCGCGGGCTCGGCGTCGAGACCGGTGTCGACCTGGATGCCCTGGTCTCCACGAGCACCTGGATGGCCGGCATCCTCGGCCGACCCAGCCCTTCGCGGGTCGTCACCGCGCTCGGGTGACGCGGCGCGATCTCCCGAGGACCCCGTGAATTGGTCACCTCCGCGCGTAGTCACGGTGCGGACGCGACGTTTCACATCGTCCCTGGGGAGTTCGACAGCGCCCCGTGCGGCAGAATGCGCCCATGGCTCGCCGCGTCTTTCTCCACATCGGGACACCGAAGAGCGGGACGTCGTACCTCCAGGACCAGTTCGCCCTCAACCGCGACGAGATCGCCCGGGCCGGCCTGACCTATCTGCAGACCAGGACCGGGGATCACTTCGAGGCTGCCCTGGATCTCATCGAGGAGCGCTGGGCCGGTCAGCGCGAGGTCGCGCGCGGCCAGTGGCCGGCGCTGGTCGCGGAGGCCCGGAGGACGTCGGGCGACATCCTGATCAGCCACGAGATCCTCGCGGCCGCCTCGCCGCAGCAGGTGGCGAAGGCGATGGCCGCGTTCGTTGACGACGAGGTGCACGTCGTCCTGACCGCACGCGACCTCGCTCGGCAGATCCCTGCCGAGTGGCAGGAACTGGTCAAGCACCGCAGCCGCAAGTCGTTCAAGAAGTTCATGGCCGGGATCGTCCGCGGCCGTCGGAGCGCCGCGACGCTCTGGTTCTGGCGGGTGCAGAGCATCCCCGACATTCTCACCCGCTGGGGCAACGGCCTTCCGCCGGAGCGGATCCACCTTGTCACCGTGCCGGGCAAGGACGGACCCCCCGGCGAACTCTGGGCGCGGTTCGCGCAGGTCGTCGGGCTCGACCCCTCAGCAGCGATGGCTCAGAGCACCAACTTCAACGCCTCCCTGGGCGTCGCTGAGGCCCTGGTGCTGCGTCGGCTCAACAAGCTTCTCGGCCCGAAGCGGATCCCGCGGGCGATCTACATCGACCTGGTTCGCGACATCGTGGTGCGCGGGTCCCTCGGCGAGCGGACCGACATGATCCCGGTGGTCGTTCCCGAGGCGCGGTGGAAGTTCATCGAGGCCGTCACGACGGAGTGGCTGGAGTGGCTCGACGGTTCTCGCGTCCACGTCGTGGGCGACCTCGCCGACCTGACCCCGGCCCGTCCCGACCCGGACCACGTCTGGGTCCACCCCGACGAGCCGCCCGCCGAGCAGGTGGCCGACGCCGCGATCGAGGCCCTCGCAGCAGTGATCGCTGCGGTCGCCCCCGAGCACCGTTCCCCGGTACGACGCCTCGCCCGCAGGCTGATCCGCGGGTGACGACACACCCCGAGTACGAAGCCCTGGTGCAGGCCTGGGCCGCCCAGCTGCGCGCCGGGTCGAGCCTGACCTGGACCGAGTTCCGGGCGGCCGGCTCTCCGGTCGGCTCCCCGGCCGGGTCCGCGGTCCTGCCCCCGGTAGTCCCGAGCGCGGTGAGCCTGGAGCTGGTACGACGCCTCGCCGGCCGCGGGATCGTCGGCTTCGAGTCCTTGGCGGACCTGGTGCTGACCACCTCTCTCCCCGGCCGCGGACTGACCGACGTACCGCTTACCTGGGACGAGGACGCGGCGACGTTCGGGCCGACACCGGTGGAGCCCGACCTGCTCCCGGCCGACGAGCTGGTCCGGGCCTGCTGCGGCGTCCTGGTGCGGCTGCTCGCCGGCGCCGAGGTGAACCAGAATCCTCCGGTCCGGGCCCGGCAGCTCCCGTGGCAGCGCGGACTGGTGGTGTTAGGCGCACCGACCACGGTGGCGCTCGCGCGGGCGACCTTCGGGGCGCGCAGCGGATGGCGCCCGATGTACGTCGTGGTCGGGCACTCGGTCGAGGAGCTGATGGCCCAGCGCTGGGCCGCCCGGGTGTCCGCGGGCGCGGCGATCCGCTGGCCCCGGCTGTGGCGCCGCGCGGAGGCCCGTGACCGGTTCCCGCCGGGGGTCCGGCTCGCCGACCTCGCAGGTCGGTTGGCCCAGAAGGTCGGGTCCGACCGGGTACACGTGGTCCTCGCCGATGACCCGGCAGCCGCCGTCGCGGTGATCGCCGAGGTCCTCGGGGTCCGGCTCGCCTCCCTGGTCCGACCTGCCCCGACCCGCGGCCCGCTCGCGACCGACCTGCTCCGCACTCTCAACCCCTTCCTGGCCCTCGCGGTGGGCGAGGAGACCCGGCGGCGAATCGTCGAGCAGGTCTGGCCCGCGCTGGTGGATGCGGACGCTTCGGACGAGGTACGGCTCGGCGCTCCGGATGCGCGGGTCGCCTGGGCTCGCGCAGCGGGCGAGCGGATGGCCGCCGGGTTGCGGGCTGGCGCTGCCCAGGGTCGTTACGCTGTCCACGGAGATCCGGAACTCGTCGTACCGAAGCAGGACGCCGACGTCGTCCGGCAGCTGGACCCCGAGCAGGTGCTCCTGCTCGCCCTCGACGTGGTGGCCCGGGCGTGGGCGCGGACCCAGGGCCGGACAGAAGGGAGGCCCTGATGGCGAGCAGAGTGTTGCTGCACATCGGCGCTCCCAAGACCGGCACCTCGTTCATCCAGGACATGCTCTTCAGCGAGCAGGACCGGCTGCGCGAGCGCGGCGTCCTCTACCCCGCGGACAGGTTCGACGCACACTTCCTCGCCGCTCTCGACCTCCTGCAGCTTCCGTGGGGCGGTCTGGAGAGGGAGGCTGTCGGCGCTTGGGACCGGCTGGCCGCCCAGGTCCGAGCCTGGCCCGGTACCGCGATCATCAGCCATGAGATCCTGGCCACCGCGTCCCGCGCCCAGGCTGCACACGCCCTGGAGTCGCTCGGCGGTGAGGTGCACATCGTGCTCTCGGCCCGCGACCTGGTCCGGCAGATCCCTGCGGAGTGGCAGGAGAACATCAAGCACCGCCGGACAACGCCGTACGCGACGTTCCTCGACGCCCTGCGCGACCCGTCCCGGCCGAGCGTGGTGGCGCGCTGGTTCTGGGGGGTCCAGGAGGTGCCGGACATCTTGGACCGGTGGGGCTCGACCCTGCCGCGCGACCAGGTGCACCTGGTGACGGTGCCACCGGCCGGCGCTCCTGCGGACCTGCTCTGGAGTCGGTTCTCGACCGTGCTCGGCCTCGATCCGACCGAGTTCACCCTGGCGGACACCAAGACGAACGCCTCGCTCGGAGTCGCCGAGGCCGCGCTCCTGCGGGAGCTCAACGCGACCCTCGAGGACATCGTCCCCAACCACCACTATCGCGCGCTGGTGCGCGAGAACCTGGTCCACCAGAACCTCTCCCAGGAGCGGGTCTCGGCCCGGCTCTCGGTCCCGCCCGAGGTGTGGGAATGGGCCGAGCAGCTCAGCCGCCGCTGGGTCGCGGAGATCGCCCTGCGCGGGTACGACGTGGTCGGCGACCTCGACGACCTGCTGCCGGTGCCGCCGCTCCCTTTCGTCGACCCCGACGCTGCGGCCGACGCCGAGCGGCTGGCGGTGGCCCTGAAGGCGCTGACCGCGATGACCCTCGAGGCTGCCCGGCTACGGGACACCGAGGTGGCGCTGGCCAAGGAGATCGAGGAGTTGCACCGCACCGTCGAAGCTGCGCACTCGACCCCGGTCTACCGGGCGAAGCAGCGCCTGGTGGCGAAGGCCCGGACCAATGCGGTCGCGGCGAAGGGTCTGGCTGCCTATCGCCGCTTGCGCGGCTGAGTCCGCTTCGGCAGGAACTCGCGCTCGACGTAGCGGCCGATTTTCCAGGTGATGAAGGCGTCGGTGCTTGCTCCGACCACACCGCCGACTACCGGCACCCGTCGCCCAACGGTGGTGGCGAGACGCTTGCCCGCAGCGCGCGAGATCAGCTCGGAGGCGACCTCGTTGCCTAGGACGATGTCCAGGGCGGGGTCGTGGATCGCGGTGCTGGCGACCTCCAGCGGGGTCCCAGGCAGCTCGCCCTTCTTGATCATCCTGATCACTGCCTCCTCACCGAGGAGGCAGGCCAGGATGGCGTCCCGGGTGCGCTGGTCGTCTAGGTCGTAGCCGCGCAGGTGCACGATGCCGGCAACCATCCGGCACTGGATCAGCGCGAGCCCGGTGATGTTCGCCGGCACCGTGAAGGCCATCGTGACCAAGCCGCCGAGATTGGTCGCGAAGCCCTGGGCGGCGGCGTACCGGACGTGGTTCTCGATGACGTCGTGGGTAGCGCCCTCGAGGTCGCCGTCGTGCTCGGCCAGCTGCTTGTCCGAGGCGGAGGCAGCGCTCGGCAGCGGGCCCACACCGGTGATCGCCTTGGTGAGGGCTTGGTGGACGAACGCGGCCGAGAGGTTCGGGGCGACCTGGGTGATGTTCGGGGCGAAGGCAGCTCCGAGTCTCTTGGCAACGCTCATGGTGCGAGCCTAGTCGGCACCTCAACTCCGACGCGGCGGCGATCCGCGATGATGGACGGGTGCCCCTCGACCCCGGTCCGTCGCGCTGGGTGCTCCCGAATCCGGTCGAGCATCCCAGTGACCTGGTTGCGGTCGGTGCCGACCTGGACCCCGCCACGCTGCTCGCTGCGTACCGCGCTGGCCTCTTCCCGATGCCGCACGGGTCCCGGCGTCGCGGTCAGGTCGGTTGGTGGTCGCCGGAGCTCCGCGGCGTGCTGCCGCTGGACCAGCTGCGCCCCTCGCGCTCGCTGCGCGCCTCGGTACGCCGCTACGAGGTCCGGGTGGACACCGCGTTCGCGGACGTGGTGGCCGGGTGCGCGGATCCCGCGCGCGACGGCGGCTGGATCGACGACGACATCCGGGCGGCGTACCAGCGGCTGCACGAGCTCGGCTGGGCGCACTCGGTCGAGACCTGGCACGGCGGCGAGCTGGTCGGCGGGCTCTACGGGATCGCGATTGGCGGACTGTTCGCCGGGGAGTCGATGTACTCCCGGTCGCGCGACGCCTCGAAGGTCGCGCTGGTGCACCTGGTGGGTCTGCTGGGTGACGAGTACGCCGACCAGCGGGTGCTGGACACTCAGTGGCGGACCGAGCACCTGGCGACGCTCGGGGTGGTCGAGATCAGCCGGGCCGAGTACCTCAACCGGTTAACCCGGGCGTTGACCCTGCCGCTGCCGGCACCGTTCGCTGGTTGACGAGGAGTTCCGCGACCAGCGGGCCGCGGAGTCCGAGCCGAGGCTCAGAGGACCGTCGGGTCGCCTTCGTCGCACACCATCGGGCGACCCGCGGCGGCCCACTCGAGCATCCCGCCGTCGAGGTTGATCGCCTCGTGACCCGCGTCGACCAGGAACCCGGTGGCCTGGGCCGAGCGAGCGCCGACCTTGCAGACCACCAGGAGCTGGGTCTCGGTCGGGATCTCGCCGACACGTTCGACCAGGTCCATCAGCGGGATGTGCAGGGCGCCGTCGATCCGGCCGTGTGCCCACTCGTCCGGCTCGCGGACGTCGAGCACCGTCAGGGCAGGCGGAAGTGGGTCGGGGATCTGGTCGATAGTGATCGCGGGGATGCCAGTCATGACCCCAGGCTACGGACTGCGGCACACTGACGTCGTGCTGCACCTTCGGATCACCACCCCCGCCGACCTCACCGACCAGATCCTGGAGGCGTTGACCGGTGACGAGGCGGTGAGCACCCTCGCCGTTCTGCGCGGTGCCGCGATCGACCCCGAGGGCGACATCGTCCTGGCCGACGTGGCGCGTGAGGGCGCCAACGAGATCGTGGAGCGTCTCGAAGCCCTCGGGCTGCCGCACCGCGGCACCATCCACGTCGAACCGGTCACCACCTGGGTCTCCCAAGCCGGCCTCGACGCCGCCCGGCAGACGCCGGGCAGTGGAGCGGATGCCGTCGTGTGGGCCGATGTGACCCAGCGTGCCTACGAGCAGTCCGAGCTCAACTGGACCTACCTGGCCTTTATGACGATGGCGACACTGCTGGCCAGCATCGCGATCGTGCTGGACTCGCAGATCCTGGTGATCGGGGCAATGGTGCTCGGCCCGGAGTTCGTCGCGGTCGCGGCCCTAGGGCTGGCAGTCGTACGACGCCGCGGCCACCTGTTCCACAGGGCGGCCCAGACCTTGGTGACGGGGTTCGTCCTGGCCATCGGCCTCACCATCCTGTTCGCGCTGCTGGCACGCGCACTCGGGTGGGTGGTGGTCGCGGACGTGACCCGCGAGCGGCCTGGCACCGCGTTCATCTACTCCCCGGATAAGTGGTCCTTCATCGTCGCCGTGATCGCTGCTGCCGCCGGGGTGCTCTCGCTGACCTCGTCGCGGCTGGGCGGACTGTCCGGCGTTTTCATCTCCTTGACCACCATCCCGGCGGCCGGCAACGTCGCCCTCGGTGTCGCGTTCGGTGTCGCCGACGAGCTGTGGGGCAGCCTCCTCCAGCTCGGGATCAACATCATCGGCATGGTGCTCGCCGGCGCACTGACCCTGGCGTTGCAGCAGGCGGCCGGCAATCGCAGCGAGCGACGCCGGAGGGCCGCGGCCCGGTCCGTCTGACCTACTTCAGCAGCTTCGACATCCGACGGTCGGCCAACGGCTTGCCCCCGGTCTGGCAGGTGGCGCAGTACTGCAGGCTGCGGTCGGCGAAGGAGACCTCGCGGACGGCGTCGCCACAGACCGGGCACTTCTCGCCGGTCCGGCCGTGCACCCTGAGGTTCGACTTCTTCTCGCCCTTGAGCTCGCTGGCCGGCAGGCCGTCCGAGCGTGCGACCGCGTCGGAGAGCTCCCCGCGGATGGTCGCGTGCAGCAGGTCGATCTCGTGCTCGGTGAGGCTGTTGGCCGGTTTGAACGGCGACATCTTCGCGGCGTGCAGGATCTCGTCGGAGTAGGCGTTCCCGATCCCGGCGATGGTGCTCTGGTAGCGGAGTACGCCCTTGAGCTGAGCCTTGCCGGCGTTGGTGAGAATGCCGGCGAGGACATCGCGAGTGAACGCATCGGCGAGCGGGTCGGGGCCGAGCCGGGCGATGCCCTCGACGTCCTGGGGGTCGCGGACGACGTACAGGGCCAGGCTCTTGCGGGTGCCCGCCTCGGTGATGTCCAGACCGCTGCCGTTGTCGAGGATGACCCGCGCGGCTAACGGCGACTTGCTGTTCGGCTTCGCCGGGAGCTGGGGCACCTCGTCCTTCCAGCGGATCCACCCGGCCAGGGCGAGGTGGAGGCACAGGTGCGTGCCGGAGACGTCGAAGTCGAGGAACTTGCCGTGTCGGGTGACGCCGTCGACCATTCCGCCTGACAGTGCGCTGATCGGCGGGTCGTAGGTCTTCAGGCAGCTGAAATTCGCGATGTCGACCCGGACAATCGCTCGTCCGTCGAGGCGCTTCGCCAGGTCGTGGGCGAGCGCTTCCACCTCGGGCAGCTCGGGCATGGGGGGAATCTACCCGCGATGGCTCTCAGCAGACGCCGAGCAGCTTCTGCAGCCCGGTGCACCGTCGGGTCGGCGTCGCGGTCGGCGACGGGGCGGCCGTGGTGGGGGGCGCGCTCGAGCTGGGCTTCGCGGTCGGCGACGGCTTTCTTGTGGGCTTCTGGGTAGGGGTCGCGCTGGGAGTCGGCTCCTGGGCCGCTGCGGCCGCGGCTGCGCTGACAGAGGCTGACGCGACGGCGCTCGGGGCGGCGGCGAAGGTGGCGGCGGAGGGGAGCGGAGTCCCGGTGAAGTCGGTCCCCTCAAGGTCCGGAAGCGACGGGGCGGTGGATCCGGTGGGGGTCGAACTCGGCGTCGCCCCGGCCGAGGTGGGGGTGGTGTTGTCGTCGACGCCGGTCAGGACCGCGGCGACGACCGCGACGGCCGCGGCGGTCAGGGCTGCGGCGGCGATCAAGCGAGCACGCTTGGTGCTGCCAGGTTCGCGGACCAGGGGCGCAGTGTCCTCCAGCGGGACCGGGGCTGGGGCTGGCGCCGGGGTCGGCCCGGAATCCGGCCCGTCGTAAGGTCCGGCGTCCGGCTCGACCCACGGCTCGATCATCGGGACAGCGGTGACGGCACTGGCTGCGGCCGGCTCGACGACAGGGACAACCGGGGCGGCTGGGACGTCGTCCAGGACCGCCGCGCCGAGGAGCGAGCCAAGCTCGACGTTGCTGAAGCAGACCTCGTGGAAGGCCTCGGTGCACCAGGCGCAGGTGCTCAGGTGGACCCAGCTCGCGCCGGCCATCACCTTGGTCGAACCTTCGGCGACCGCCATCAGCGCGATGTGCGCCCGGCGGCAGTCGGTGGTCGGGGCGCTGTCGGCGTGCTCGGCCAGGTAGTAGTGCTGCAGCACCGTCAGGGAACGGGCGCCATCCTCGTCGACCAGACCGTCTGCGGCGATGGCGAGCAGACTGCGCTGGGTGTCTGGGTCGAGCTCGACGAAGGCAGCAGCCATCATCGGGGAGGGGAACACGTCGGGGTAGGCGGCGGCGATGGCCGGGTCCGGTGCCGGTCCGTCGTCCTCGCCGAGCTCCCGGACGGCGGCCGCCACGAAGGCGGCCGGGTCCTCGCGCGGGCCACGTCCGATCGTGATAGCCGCGACGGTGCCGATCAGCGCCTCCGCCGCGAGGCCGGGTACCTCCGCGGGCTCGACGCACTCGCGGGCGGCAACCAGTGCCGTCGGCCAGTACCGGACCCACAGCAGAGCCGCGGACGCGACCTCACCGTGACCGATGTTGTCGGTGACGACGGCGTCGCCGAGTTCATCGGCGGCGAGTGTGATGGCCATGGTGTGGGTTCTCCCGAGTCGGACGACCGCTCGATCCTAAGGGCAGGGCCGACGAGAGCCGAAATCGTCCACTAGGACACGCTAGGTTTATCTAAGGATTCTCCTAGACTCTCCGATACTCTGCGATCATGGACCCGATCCGGAATCCCTACGCCCCTGGCGCCGGTCAACGGCCGCCCGAGCTGGCCGGGCGCGACGAACAGCTCAAGGCCTTCGACGTCGTCCTGGAGCGGGTCGCGCGGGGTCGCCCGGAGCGTTCCCTGGTCCTGACCGGGCTGCGCGGCGTGGGCAAGACGGTGCTCCTGAACGCGCTCCGCTCGGCCGCGGTCCGCAAGGGCTGGGGGACCGGCAAGCTCGAGGCGCGGCCTGACCAGAGCCTGCGCCGGCCACTGTCCAGCGCGCTGCACCAGGCGGTCCGGGAGCTCGGCCACCCCGAGTCCGAGCAGGTCGACCAGGTGCTCGGTGTGATCAAGGCGTTCGCCCACCGCGATGCCGCTACCGGGACCAAGCTGCGCGACCTGTGGAACCCCGGCATCGAGGTGGCAGCCGCGAAAGGCCGGGCGGACTCGGGAGACATCGAGATCGACCTGGTCGAACTGCTCACCGACGTCGGTGGGCTCGCCGCCGACGTCGGCAAGGGCATCGGTGTCTTCGTCGACGAAATGCAGGACCTCGGACCTGACGACGTTTCCGCCCTCTGCGCCGCCTGTCACGAGATCAGCCAGTCGGGCCTCCCGGTGATCGTGGTCGGCGCCGGGCTCCCGCACCTGCCGGCAGTGCTCTCGGCGAGCAAGTCCTACTCCGAGCGGTTGTTTGGCTACCAACGCATCGACCGGCTCGCCCGGGAGGCGGCAGACCAGGCGTTGAGTGCCCCGGCGGTCGAGGAGGACGCGGCGTACGACGACGAGGCACTCGCCGCGATGTACGCCGCCACCGGTGGCTACCCCTACTTCATTCAGGCCTACGGCAAGGCCGTCTGGGACGCAGCGGCCCGGTCCCCGATCACCGCGGCCGACGTCGCGGTGGCGGCTCCCGAGGCCGAGGCCGAGCTAGCGGTCGGCTTCTTCGGCTCCCGCTACGAGCGCGCAACCCCGGGGGAGCGGGAGTACCTGCGTGCGATGGCCGATGCTGCGGTGCAGCTGCGTGCCGAGGGCGCGGAGCTCGACGAGATCGGTTCCGTTCCGACCTCGGACGTCGCCGGCGTCCTCGGCAAGAAGCCGCAGTCCCTCTCACCGGCGCGGGACGCCCTGCTGAAGAAGGGGTTGATCTACTCCGGCGAACGAGGCCGGATCGCGTTCACGGTGCCGCACTTCGGGAAGTACCTGCGCGAGCGTGGGTGAAGTAACGGCTCATAATTGCCATAGTGGAAAGTGACCTCCACGCTTTCCATTGTGGAAACTCCGACCGGCGGCATCCCGACCCCCGATGAGGCAGCGGCCGCCCTGCGCTAGATCATCGCCGAGGTCGACTGAGACCTCACCAGGGGCTGGGCCGGTAGTCCTTCACGAAGCACCCGAACAGGTCCTCGCCGGCCTCGCCCAGCACGATCGGGTCGTAGACCCGGGCGGCACCGTCGACCAGGTCCAGCGGAGCGTGCCAGCCCTCGGCCGCGATCCGCAGCTTCTCGGCGTGCGGACGCTCGTCGGTGATCCAGCCGGTGTCCACCGCGGTCATCAGGATCTTGTCGGTCTCGAACATCTCCCCGGCGCTGGTCCGGGTGAGCATGTTCAGCGCGGCCTTCGCCATGTTGGTGTGCGGGTGGCCAGGGCCCTTGTAGCGGCGCGAGAACTGGCCCTCCATTGCGGAGACGTTCACGACGTACGCGCGGCGGGCGCCGGCCTGCACCGCGGCCCGCATCGCCGGCCGCAGTCGGGAGATCAGCAGGAACGGCGCGATCGAGTTGCAGAACTGCACCTCGAGGAGCTCGAGCGGGTCGACCTCCTCAACGACCTGGGTCCAGGAGTTGTTGGTCTGGGTGTCCGGCAGCAGACCGCCGGCGTCGACTGCGGTCCCGGCCAGGTGCGCCTCCAGCGAGGCGTTGCCCGCCTTCAGGGCGAGCGCGGTCAGCGACGCGGCGTTGTGCATCGCGATCGCGTGCTCCTCCGACTCACCTTCGTGGTGGGCCACGGCCAGCGAACCGAGGGCGCCGGAGATCGCCGCCGGGTGCGCATCGGAGATCCGGTCGAACGTGACCATCTCGGGGAGTACGGGAAGGTCGGGAAGCGGTGCTGCTTCCATCTCCACCAGGTTCGAGTAGGCGCCCGGCGTACGGCGCACGGTCTGGCAGGCGTTGTTGATCAGGATGTCCAGCGGCCCGTCGGCGGCGACGTCGTCGGACAAGGACACCACCTGGGTCGGGTCGCGCAGGTCGATGCCGACGATCTTGAGCCGGTCGATCCAGTCGGCGGCGTCGGGCAGCGAGGCGAATCGGCGGACCGCGTCCTTGGGGAAGCGCGTGGTGATCGTGGTGTGGGCGCCGTCGCGCAGCAGCCGCAGCGCGATGTACATCCCGATCTTGGCGCGGCCGCCGGTGAGCAGCGCGCGCCTGCCGGTGAGGTCGGTGCGCTGGTCGCGCTTGGTGTGGCTCATGGCTGCGCACGAGGGACAGAGCCAGTGGTAGAACGCGTCGACCAGGGTGAAGTCGGTCTTGCAGATGTAGCAGCCGCGCGGGTTGATCAGCTCCCCGGCGAAGGCCCCGGCAGCCGTGGAGACCAGCGGGATGCCCGAGGTCTCGTCGTCGATGCGGACCGGCGATCCGGTGGCGGTCAGCTCGATGATCGCCCGGTCGTGGGCGAGCTCCTCGGCCCTCAAGGTGCGCTTGCGCTCG
>JBKJHX010000053.1:0-27143 GCA_046598855.1 Marmoricola sp.
GCAGATCACAGGTACTCGTTTGGGCTGTGGCTACCCAGCAGAGTCGGGGGACAGGTCACACTGTCCCCATGAGCCAACTAGGCGGCAAGCAGCGCGAGCCCATGGAGCGCCTTATCCGCCTCGCCGCCACCCTCCAGCGCGCCGGCAAGCGTGGGGTCCCCACGACCAACCTCATCGAGATCGCCGGCTTCGACGGCGGGGGAGACCCGGTCAGCCAGCTGGGCCGCGAGTTCCGACACCTGCGTTCGCTCGGCTGGCAGATCGACAACATCGGGGGCGACGGTGAGGCCGGCATTTATCGGATGGTCACGGTCGACAACCGGCTCCGCCTCAAGCTCACGCCCGGTCAGCAAGCAGCGCTGCTGCGCGCCGTACTCCTCGCGAACCGCGACGACCTGGTCGAGCGGCTCGGACTTCCCGAAAGTGAGCGGCCGGCGGAGGTCGTGGCCGCGGTTCCGGTCGGGAATGATGCGGCGCTCACGTCGGTCACCCAGGCGGTCCGACTCCAGTCCATCCTCAGGTTCCGCTATAACGGCTCGGCGCGCGTCGTACACCCGGAGTCAGTGCGTACACAGAACGGCAAGTGGTACCTGCGCGGGAACGAGGACGGCGCCGACCTGGTGAAGTCGTTCGTGGTTTCGCGGATGAGCGACGTCACGGCAGACGCGACTGGCTCGGCCGTCCGCACAGCGACCGCTCGCCACACCGGGTTGCACCCGATGACCTGGGAGATCGACCCACCGGTGACCGTCACCCTGCGTGCGTCGGCGGAGTACGTGCCGGACGTCCTCGGCTGGCTCGGCGAACCGCAGGCGCGACGCGAAGGCGCCGCCGTCGAGCTCGACTACGTCGTCACCCACCGGGCAGCGCTGCGCTCCCGGCTGTACGAACTCGGTCCTCGGGTCGAGCTCCTCGGGCCCGAGGACGTTCGCGCTGAGCTCATCGACGAGCTCTCTTTCATGGCAGGTGAGTGATGACTGAGGCCCCCCGGTACGTGCAGCGCGTCGCCCGGCTACCCGAGGTGTTCGCGACCCTCGCCGCGCATCCCGACGGGCTCCCGCTGGTGGAGCTCGCGGAGCGGCTCGGCATCCCTGCTGCTGAGCTGCGTGCTGACCTGCTCGCGTTCTTCAGTGCCGACCTGGGTGGCCTGCTCGGCCTGACCCGTCCATCGGTCCTGGAATTCCTCGGTCCCGACGGCGACGACGCCGACCCCAACGAGGCGGAGGTCGTCCGCATCGTCGACGAACGACCGGCCGAGGAGCTCGGGGTCGAGTACGTCGACGCCGGCACGCTCGGTCTGGTCTACAACGCGGCCCGCGCCCTGCAGGAGATCGACCCGGACGATGTCGATCTCCAAGGGGCTCTCGACGTCCTCGCCGAGACCATGGTCGGGCAGCCGATCGAGTCGGAGACCGCGCCTACCGACGGCAGTTCGCTCGAGGCGCTCCAAGACGCTGCGCGCGATCGACGGCAGCTCTGGATCGTGTACTCCCGTGCCTGGCGCGAAGGTGTCATCGAGCGGGTCATCGATCCGTACCGGCTTGTCCAGACCCGGCGCGGCTGGGAGATCGACGCCGGGCCCCCGGACGACAACGGCGAGATCCGCACCTTCCTGTTCTCCAACGTGCGTTCCTTCAAGGTGCTGCCGAAGACCTTCGAGCCACCGGCTGAGCGGGAGGCCAAGCTCGAGGCGCAGCGCGCCACCCGGACCGTCCGCGTCCGGGTCCCGCACGCGGCACGCTGGGCTGGCGACGTGTACGCCGAGCAGGTTCGCGTGATCGAGGACGGCGAGGTCGACGTCACGCTCGATCTCGATCTGCTTCCGCCGGTCGAGCGGCGGGTCGGGTTGATGCTGCTCGCGGCCGGCCCGGATGCCTCGGTCATCGACCCGCCCGCGATGATCTCTGCAGTCGGCGAGGTCGCTGCCGAGCTGCTTGCCCATCACCGGCGGTGATGTGTGTCGGGGGCTCGTCGTAATCTCAGGCCCCGGAACGACAAGGAGGACCCGATGGGCGCTGTGAAGCCGCTAGGTCCGCGCGCCGCGTCCAGCTGCGCCGTCCGGGTTCAGTACGACGTCCTCCCGCCGGCTGACGCGGTCCGCTCCGAGGCCTCCACCACGGCCCAGGGCCACCTGGACAACGCGTCGGACTACCGCACCGAGATGCTCCAGGCGCTGCGCCGCCTGCACCCCGACGCGACCGTGATCGACCCCGGTTCCGAAGAGCACACCCTCGCTGCGCTCGCTGCCCAGGCGCCCTTGATCCTGCACCCGCGCCTGCCCGTCGACACCGTCAACGGTCGGATGGGCAGTCCGCCGGTTCTGCTCCGGATGAGCGACGGCTACGTGCCCGTCGACATCCGGCTGCACGGCACCACCGAGAAGTATGCGAAGAAGTCAGTGCAGGTCTCGCCGCTCGCCGCACCGACCGCCATCAACCCGCGCGACGGTTTCGGCTGGAAGGCCGCCCGTCTGATCGAGGACGCGTTCCCGCTCGCGCACTACTGGCGCCAGCTGGAGTCGCTCGGCGCTGTGACCGGGTCGCCACGCGGAGCCGTGATCGATCGTTCCGGGGAGCTCGTCTGGGTCGACCTCGCCGCACCGACCGAGCGGGTCGCCTGGTCGGCGGATCCTGTCTCGCTGCAACACCGCTACGACCACGAATTCGAATACCGCCACGAGGTCGCCCGCCACGCCCAGGCTCGGATCGACGACCCTGCCACTGTTCGGATGGTGCTGCCGATGGCCATCTCCGAGTGCGGCAGGTGTCCGTGGCAGGCGACCTGCGCCTCCGAGCTCCACGACTCCGACCACATCTCGCTGCTGCCCAGCTTCCGGGCGGGGTGGATGGACGCGTTCGCAACTCGTGGCGTCGTCAGCCGCGCTGCGCTGGCGGCGCTCGACCCGCTGACCGCCAAGGTGGTCTCGGCGCTGACCGCTCCGATGCTCGCCGAGGTCCGGAAGGCGCCCGACACGACACGGTTAGCCGAGCTCCTCGACCAGCGTCCCGCCGTCGTCGCCGAGCTCGCCGCCCTCGGCTGCACCAGCGCCGGCGACCTCCGCGGGCGCCTGCACGCCGAGACGCTCGCGTTCAGCGGGACAGGCCCCGGCGGTGCGGCGTTCCCCCAGCACATCGACACCGCGCGGGCGATCGTCGCCGGTAGTCCCCACCGCCAACGGGGCAAGGTCGCGCTCGACCTACCGCCAGCGGCAATCGAGATCGACGTAGACATGGAGTCCAGCGCGAGTGCGGTCGGGTCCCACGGTCGCTGTTACCTCTGGGGCGCACTGCCGACGGTCGACGGCACGACGGGTGCGTACGTCCCGTTCGACAGCTACGCCGAGCTCACCGACGCCGAGGAAGCCGCAGTGTTCGTGCGGTTCTGGGCCTGGCTCACCGAGCAGCGGGCGAACGCCGCCGCGCTCGGCGGAGCGCTCCGCATCTACTACTGGACCAACGCCGAGGTCACCACGATGAAGCGGATCGTGAAGACCGCGGCGCACCCCGACCTCCCGACGCTCGACGAGCTCAACGCTGTCGTTGCGTCCGAGTGGGTCGACCTGGCGGCCGTGTGGAACGACCACGTCCTGACCGGGCACGGCCGCAAGCTCAAGCAGGTTGCCGGATCGATCGGCTTCAGCTGGGACGAAGGCGACACCGGCGGCGACTTCTCGATGCTCCAGCACGTAGCCGCCGTTGCCGGCGACCAGTCGGCGATCGACTGGTTGCGGCGGTACAACGGCGACGACGTACGGGCGACGTACGAAGTGCGCGCGTGGTTGCGCGCGCACTTCGCCACGTTGCCGCGGATCGAGGACTGGAAGCCCCCGGTCCCACCGATCAGTTGAAGGCCGAATCCCGGACCCGGACGACCTGACCCGCGTGCGGGATGCCCAGGAAGAATCCGACACTCCAGGCAGTCGAGAACAGACGCCCGTCCTTCAGCACCAGGCCGATCGGCATGGTCACCTCGGCGCGGGTCACCTGACCGTTGCGGATCCGGGTGATGCGGCCAATCGTGGACGGGTCGAAGTTCGGCCCGGGCTCGCCTTGGGGGGCACCTTCGAGGACCTCGGAGAAATAGATCGTTCCGTCACGACGTGCCGCGACGCCCGTCGGACCCGTGAAGCCACCCCAGACCCGCTTGATCTTGCCGGTGCGTGCACTCACCTTGTAGATGCGTCCCGCTCCGCGCGCCTCGCCGCCGAGCGTGCTGACGTAGAGGTTGCGGCCGACGACTGCGACGCCTGTCGGCACCGAGTCGCAGCCCCTGGTGCCCGGGTTGGCGTTGGCGTTGGGCCCCCTGCAGTCAGCCACGTTCCTGACATTCGGTGGCACGAAGAAGGTGGTGATCTTGCCGGTGCGCGGGTTCACCCGGAGGACGTCGTTGGCGCCGCCGTCCGCGACGAAGAGCCCGTACCGCGACGCTGTCATCGCGAACGGGTTGGACAGCGCGTCGACGGGCTGGCCGTTGACGAACTGCACCTGGCCGTCCGGGTTGTGTAACCGCTCGTGCCTCAGCAGGTTGGCGATCACCTTCACGTTCCGGCCGCTGTGGTCCATGCGCAACACCCGGGCCGGGCCGTACCTGCCGCCCGAGGGGCTGCCCTCCTCGTTGGGCCCGCCGATCACGGCGTAGACCCGCCTGGGAGTGGCGGCAACCCCGGCGACACCCGGGACGCCGCCGAGGATCGCGTACTTGTTGCCATTCGGGTACACCCGAGTGACCTGGCCGGACTCGCTCTCCGCCACCACGAACCCGCGACGGTCGCCGCCGGCCTTCTGCAGTCCGAACGGCCCGTCGAGCGACCTGGCGACGACCGTGACCCCGGCGCTACCCGCAGCTGACGAGGTGGGCGGCACCGAGCCGACGGCCGCGGCCGTGCCGAGCGCGACCACCGAAACCACAACTTTCCTGCTGAGTGAAACCATCGTGAGCTCCTTGCAAATCTAGGCGGTTCCGCCACACCTACCACTCCGGAGAGCGACCGACCAGCCCCTGTCTAGGTCGGTGCCCGGCGCCAGTGACACCGCCAGGTCCGGGGCGCGCCGTAGCGAAGTCCCAGCCGACACTGGCCGGTGGTTGTCCACAGGTCCGCCTCCCCACCAGGCGCGCGTCCGCCGACTTCGCAAGGCTGGCTGCCTTGTCACTGACTCTCGGGAGATCGCATGGTCCTTGTTGTTGCAGCTGTCCTCGCTGGCGTCCTCGCCTCCGGGTCGTCGACCCCAGCTGAGGTCGCGAACACGCGGCCAGATCCGCCCACCCTGAGGTCGCACAGCTCCGTCACGGTCGAGACCTTCAAGGCCGACCGCACGACCCTGGTCTCGCGGCGCACCTATGGACCGCAGACCGCAGGCACGGTGCTGCGCGGTGACCGGATCGGGGTGACCCCGTCGAGCCAGCGCGCGTACTCCTCCGGCAAGGGTGGGACGACCACCTCGAGCGGCTGTCGTCGCGTCACCGTCAAGAACGAGTCCGAGACCCTGCTCGGCTTCACGGCGTACTGGTTCAACACCTGGACGAGCTGGTGCTGGAACAGGACCAGGCAGGTAGTTCGCGACGTCACCACCGGCTGGTACCTCAAGGACGTCGACTCGGAGTACTACTGGCGCGGGATGGTGAACCGCGAGTTCGACTACTACGACTACGGGACCGATGACGGCCACCCGGTGAGCGCCTACAAGTACTACCGCCAGGGCAGGTTCGAGAACTGCGTCATGAAGTACGGGTGCCTCGGCGCCCTCTATCCCGCCAACACCCTGAGGTCCTACTACAACGGCACCTGGGTCTGGAAGACCGAAGGCTAGGAGACCCGATGACCCCCCGACGCAAAAACCTGCTGATCCTGCTGCCGGTGTTCGGCTTCGTGACGTTCCTGGGAGGGATCGGCTCGATCGAGGCGGTGATCCTGTTCACCGCGCTGCTCGCCTGGGTCTACGCCTTCGTGGTGTGGGCGCGGCGGCGACCGGGGCAGCGCTAGCTGGTCGGGCAGCCGCCCTGGTCGCCGGCCTCGCGCATCGACATCGGCCGGGTGTCGTACGTCGCGAAGGCGCCGGACACGTTCTCCACGCACAACCGGAACTCGACGTCGTCCGGGTCGTAGGTGTAGCTGCCGATCGAGTTGCCCGCCGACAGCTTCAGACCGGCCTTCTTCGCAGCGGCCTTCGCCCCGGCGAGGTCGCGCGGGTACCCGCTGGAGAAGAACACCTGCTCCAGGGTGACGGCGAAGGTCTCGGCGTTCTCCTGGGTGGACTCCACGCCGTCGTCGGTCGGCTTCGGCGCCTGGGACACTCCGGGAGCGGGTGACTGCGAGGGCGCCTCGATGACCGGCGCTGTCGAGGTGGTCGGCGCGTCGGCAGTGTCCGACGAGGTGTCGTCGCCGCAACCCGAGAGGGAGTAGATGACCGCGACGATGACGCTCAGGGCGAGACTGCGCATGGTGCTCCTCCGGCACGGGGGCGTGCCGGATCCGTGGCACACCTGGTCTTCGGTGCCGCCGCCGGCCCGGATGGGTCCGAGCGAACTCGCTAGCCCACCCGGCCCAACGGGATCGTCGCCTCGACTAGCCCGCCGGTCCCGGTGGCCGTGGCCCGGAGCGTCCCGCCGACCTGCTGCGAACGCTCCCGCATCGAGGAGATCCCGACCCCGGGGGTCCAGGCCTCCTCGGAACGGGCACCATCATCCCGGACTGCCAGCGCGAGCACCTGATCGCGCACCGTGAGCTCGACGACTGCCGAGGACGCCGCCGCGTGCCGGACGACGTTCGTCAGGGCCTCGATCACGATCCGGTACGCCGCCACCTCGGTCGCGGCCGGAAGCGGCGGCAGCGGCGTCGGCACCTGTACCGCCACCGGGAGCGGGACACCGGAAGCGGAGTGCAGGGTCGCGGCGTGCTGTCGGATCGCCCCGACCAAGCCGAGCTCGTCCAGGGCCGGCGGGCGCAGTCCCTCGACCAACCGCCGGATCTCGGTGATCGCACCCGCGGTGTCGGCACGCAGCAGCACCAGGAGCTCGTCGGCTTTGGCGGGGTCCGTGCGCAGCTGGTTGCGGGCGGCGTCGGTGGCGAAGGCGACGCCGCTCAGCGTCGGCCCCAGCCCGTCATGCAGGTCGCGGCGCAACCGGCGCCGTTCCTCCTCCACTGCGGTGACGACGGCCTCGCGGGACAGCTGCAGGTCCCGGCTCATCGCCCGGGCCCGCAGGGTCTGGGCGAGCAGCGGCGCCACGATCCGGAGCACGTCCTCGTCTGCGGAGGACAAACCAAGATCACCGGCGCGCAGCCCGACCACGATCTCCCCCACCTCGTCGTCCCCGAGCCGCAGCGGCAGAGCCCGGGTGTGGGTCACCTCCGAGCCGGACGTGGCCAGCACCTCGCCGCCCGCACGGAGGCTGGCGTAGGGCAGCACCAGCGCCTCCCGGATAACGTCCAGCGCCAGCGCGGGGTCGTCTCCGATCCGGTCCGCGAGCGACGTTGCGGCCGTCAGCGGGTCCGGTCGGTCACCGAACAGCAGTTGATCGACAACGCCGCGCAGCATGACCTGCAACGGTCGCACCCCAAAGGCAAGCACCGCGCAGAGGATGACGAGCGGAGTGGTTTCCAACGGTTTGCCGCCGACCTGTTCGATCGTCGAGGCCGAGCCGACAGCGGTGGCGACGTACGCGACCAGGACGGTCGCCGCGACCACCGCCCGGGTGACCAGCCCGCGGACGTCGACCACGTCGGGACGGACCACGCCGATGGTCATCGCCACCGGGCCGACGGCGAGACAGGCGACGAAGAGCCCCTCCAGGTCCGGGATGTCGGCGGCGCCGACGGACTCGCTCAGGAAGCCGAGGAACACCACCACCAGGCCCGTGCTGATCCAGGCCAGGGAGCTCCAGGTCAGCGCCCGGCGGTCCTCCCCTTCGCTGCGTTCGATCGCCCACCAGGCATGCGCCAGCAACGCGCAGACGATCACGAAGCCCATCGGCTCGACGGCGTCCGCCCAGAACACGCTCAGCAGGCCCGCCCCGACCGACAGCACGGTCAGCACGAAGGACAGTGGGTCCCGCCAGGCCAGCCGCGGGTAGGCCAGCACGGCCAGCGGCAGCAGCAGGCAGGCGCCCAGCCGGAACGCCGCAGCCGCGACGTCGTCCACCTCGAGCAGCACCGCCCCGGAGCCGACCAGGAGCAGTACGCCGCCCAGCAACAGGCCCGCCCCGGAGAGCCGGGCCCGGCGGGACTGCCAGATGAACCATCCGGAGACGGCGGTGACCACCCCGAAGCCGGCGGTGGCAGCGAGCAGCCCGGTCACGAACCGCCCAGTCCGCCCTGCCGCGCCCGCACGATGGCCGCGGGCCGGTCGGCGACAGAAAGCTTCACGAAGATCGAGGAGATGTGGTTGGCGACGGTCTTGGGGGCGAGGAAGAGCTCCTCGGCGATCGCCGGGTTGCGCTTGCCGGCCGCGACCAGGTCGAGGACCTCGCGCTCGCGGGCGGTCAGCTCCTGGAACGGGTCGGCGGCCGCGGGCGGGGCCGCGAAGTAGCCGAGCACCCGTTGCGCGACCCCGGGACTGAAGATCGCCTCGCCGGCCACCACCGCCCGGATCGCGCGGTCGATCTCGACCTGGTCGGCACCCTTGAGCAGGTAACCCTGCGCCCCGGCCCGCATCGCGCCGAAGACGGTGTCGTCGTCGTCGAACATGGTCAACACCAGGACTGCCACGTCGGCAGCGGTCTCCCGGATTCGACGAGTGGCCTCCAGGCCGTCGATCCCGGGCATCCGGATGTCCATCAAGACGACGTCCGGCTTGGTCAGCTGGACCTCCCGCACAGCGGCCTCACCGTCGTTCGCCTCGCCGACCACCTCGAAGTCGGGCAGGGACTCCAGCAACGCGCGTAGTCCGCCCAGCACCACCGGGTGGTCGTCGACCAGGACGACGCGGATCGGGTTCATGACTCCATCGTCGGGGTTCGGCGTGGGTTTGGCCCAGGAACCAGCACCTATTCGACCCGGGAGTTGTCCCGGACAATGAGGAACGTACGCCGATGCCGGCGGGGTGGTCGGGCCACCAACCTGGAGACACCAGCACCCCATCGAAGGAGTTCCCATGACCACCGCGACCCGCGCCACCGACGCCCCTGCCGTCTGGAGCAAGAAGAACAAGATCGGCCTCGGCCTGGCGATCTTCTACGCCGTCATCAACATCCCCAGCGCCGCCGTGCCCACGCCCGACGGAGAGGAAGGTCCGCCGCTGGCCATCCTGGTCGTCTGCTCGATCCTCGGCGTGGTGGCCCTCGTCGCGGGGGTGATGGCGTGGCGCCAGGGCAGCCGACCCGCTGCGCGGCTGACCGCTGCCAGCCTGATCGTGATCACCCTGACCTCGTTGCCGGCCTTCTTCGTCGACGTCCCGGCCGGCATCAAGATCCTCGTCGCGGTCGGCGTGCTGCTCACCGTCGCGATCGTCGTCCTGATCTTCTCGCCGCCGAAGCGCGGCTGACCCGGCGACGGGAGTTTCGAGACGGGCGCTCGGGCGCCCTCCTCAACCGCCGGACCTCTGGCAGGCTTCGGCCATGACCGAGCGCAAGATCCCCCGCGACCCCGCCGACGACTACTCGCCGACGGCGATCACGGCGCGGCAGGAGTTCATCCGGGAACACACCTGCAGCCCGGCCGAGCACGTCGCGAACTACTCGCTGGACCCCTTGACCCTCCCGGGCAACGTCGAGAATTTCTTCGGCGTCGCGCAGGTACCGATCGGGCTGGCCGGTCCGGTCCTGGTCAACGGTGAGCACGCCCAGGGTGAGTACTTTGTCCCGCTGGCCACCACCGAGGGCACCCTGGTGGCGTCGTACAACCGCGGGATGAAGCTGACCCGCGAAGCCGGCGGGATCACCACCACCGTGCTCGACGACAAGATGCAGCGTGCGCCGGTGTTCAGCTTCGACAACGCCCGGGACGCGAAGAAATTCGGCAACTGGCTCACCGCGCACTTCGACGACATCGCTGCCGCAGCGCAGACGACCACGAGTTCCGGCAAGCTGATCGACATCCAACAGTTCTCAGTCTCCAAGCTGCTGTACACCCGGTTCAACTACACCACCGGGGACGCCGCCGGGCAGAACATGACCGGCAAGGCGACGTTCGCGGCCTGCGCCTGGATCAAGCAGAACTACCCCGATGAGTTGCACTTCCTGCTCGAGGGACAGTTCGCCACCGACAAGAAGACCTCGGTCGTCAACATGCTGCACACCCGCGGCAAGCGCGTCGTCGCCGAGATCACGCTGCCGGCGGCGCTCGTCGAGGAGCAGATGCACGTCAGCACCGACAAGCTCTTCAGCGCGCGGCTCCGCGGCCAGCTCGGCGCGATCATGTCGGTCACCAACAACAACGGTAACCACTCCGCCAACGGCATCACCGCGATGTTTATCGCCACCGGCCAGGACGTCGCCAACGTCGCTGAGTCCTCGGCGGCGTACGGGTTCTCCGAACTGCTCCCGAACGGCGACTTCTACGCCTCGATCACGCTGCCGTCGCTGATCATCGCCACGTACGGCGGCGGCACCGGCCTGGCCACCCAACGCGAGTGCCTGGAGATGATGGACTGCTACGGCAAGGGTGGGGTTTACAAGTTGGCCGAGATCATCGCCGCGACCGTGCTGGCCGGGGAGCTCTCACTCGGTTCCGCGGTGGTCGCAGAGGAATGGGTACAGGCGCACGACGACCTGGGCCGTAACCGGCCTTAGTCGATGACCGACGAGGAGACCTACGGGCTGACCTGGCCCGGCAAGCGCGCAGCGGCCGAGCTCGCGACGAGTCCCGTCGCTTCGACGCTGGTCCCCGACGCGGCCGAGTCCGTCGACGCGGGCACCACCGAGAACCTCTTCATCGAGGGCGACAACCTGGAAGCCCTCAAGCTCCTCGCCTCCTCGCACGCCGGCCAGGTCAAGCTGATCTACGTCGACCCGCCGTACAACACCGGCAGCGAGTTCGTGTACGCCGACAAGTTCGCCGGGCACGCCGCCTGGCTGAGCATGATGTACCCGCGGTTGTTGCTCGCCCGCGACCTGCTCCGCGCCGATGGTGTCGGGTTCATCAGCATCGACGGCAACCAGGTCGCACAGCTGAAGATCCTGCTCGAGGAGATCGTCGGCGAGGAGAATGTGCTTGCCACCCTCGTCTGGGTCAGCAACCTCAAGGGCCGGCAGCTCTCGGACGGCGGACCGGCCGGGACGCACGAGTACATTCTCTGCTTCGCGAAGGACCGGGCGAACGTCGGTCAGTTCCGCGGGTCCGCGGCCGAGTTCCGGGCGCTGATGCCGGCGGTCTACAAGGGCGCCGGGTACGCCGTGAAGCACGACGACCGCGGCCCGTATGTCACCAAGAACGAGCTCTACAACACGAACTCGAAGTTCAACGACCAGACCGCCCCGACGATGGTGTTCAAGATCCACTTCCACCCGGAGATCAATGAGGTCCGCGTTACCGACCTCGACGACGACCAGACCTTCCCCGGTTTCCTGACCGCGCTGCCGCACCCGAACGCGCGGCCCGGGTTGCACTGGCACGCCTGGCGGTGGAGTCGCGCGAAGATCCTGGCCGAGCACAACGAGCTGGAGTTCGAGGTCGTCGGGGACACCTTCAAGGTCCGCACCAAGATCCGCGACGTCGATGGGATGGCGCTGAAGGACCTGATCATCGGCCCGTCCACGATGACCGCGCAGGCCGATCTGGAGGAGCTTGGGCTGCGCCGGGCTTTCGAGACGCCGAAGCCGGTCGCGCTGCTGGAGACGCTGATCGCGGTCACCACGTCCGAGGATGATCTGGTGCTGGACTTCTTCGCCGGGTCGGCCACCACCGCGCACGCGGTGATGGCGCGCAACCATCGGGACGGCGGTCGGCGGCGGTTCGTGATGGTGCAGCTCGACGAGACCTGCAAGCCGGGTTCGGCGGCTGCGGCCGAGGGCTTCGCGACGATCGCCGCGCTCGCCCGCGAGCGGGTCCGCCGGGCCGGGGCGTTGCTGCGTGAGCAGGGGTACGCCGGGGACGTCGGGTTCCAGGCGTTGCGGGTCGCGGACTAGCTCACGGGGATCGGCACGGTCGCGCTCCACCGGGCGCGTCGGATGCGGGTGTCTCGACGCACTCGGCGCCCGGTTCGGTCGCCTGAGCCCCAAGCGGTATCGAGGCTGGCCGCGACGCACGTGGTGATGGGTGCGCTGCCTAGTCGACCTTGCGGTACTAGCGGTGCATCGTCTGTCGGGTGACCCCAGTCAGGCGTTCTCGCGCAGCCATTGGGTGGTGACCTCATCCGCTGGGAAGAACGTCTCGATCACCAGCTCCGCGACCGTGACGTCCAGCGGCGTGCCGAAAGTGGCCACCGTCGACATCATCGCCAGGTCGACGTCACCGAGCCGGAGCCGCAGCGGGACCACCACTTCGTCGGCCGCGTGCACGTCCACCTCGGCCTGGTCGCACGGGTAGCTCTCGAGCTCGGTCAGCAGGTCCGCGAGTTCGTTGTCCGCGGTGAGCGCGACCTGGCGGCGTAGCCGGCCGAGCAGGTGTGACCGCCATTCGCCGAGGTTCAGGATCTGCGGCGTGATTCCGTCGGGGTGCAGGCTGAGCCGGAGCACATTGATCGGCGGTTCCAGCAGGTGCGGTGCGACCCCGCCGAGGAGCACCAACAGACTCTCGTTCGCCTCGACCAGGTTCCACCAGCGGTCAACTACCAGCGCCGGGTACGGCGCGTGCCCGGCGAGCAGTTTCCGTAGCGTCTCGCGGATCGCCAGCATCTGCGGCGAGTGCAGCGAGCTCTCCGGGTACATCGGCGCGAAGCCAGCCGAGAGCAGCAGCTGGTTGCGGTCGCGCAACGGTACGTCGAGGTGGTCGGCCAGGTGCAGCACCATGTCCCGGCTCGGCTTGGCCCGCCCGGTCTCCACGAAGCTCAGGTGCCGCGTGGAGACCTCCACCTGGGAGGACAGCTCCAGCTGGCTGAGGTGCCGACGCTGCCGCCAGGTACGGATCAGATCGCCGCAGGTGTCAGGGGAGTCGGTGCGCAGGGAAGCCGTCATGCCCACGGAACGTAGCCGAGGGCTGGCCGCTCGGCCATGACCTGACAGGTAATCGACGCCATTCCGTTCTGGGCCCATCGTGGTGCCACCAACCACTACCGCTGGAGGCACCCATGCCCGACCTTCGTACCTTTCTCCGTCTCGACGCCTTCGCATCCGGCGGCGTCGGGGTCCTGCTCCTGGTGCTGATCAACCCCGCCGAGGACGAGCTGGGCCTGCCGGTGGGCTTCACCATCGGCGCTGCCCTGGTGATGATCGGCTGGGCAGCCTTCGTCAGCTGGGTCTCGACCACCTCGTCGCGCGCCCTGGCCAACGAGGTCGTTGCGCTCAACGTCGTCTACGTCGTGATCAGCGTGGTCATCACGGTCGCCGACTGGATTGATCTGACCGACCTGGGCGTCGCGTTCGTGCTGGCCCAGGCCGCCGTCGTCCTCGGCCTGACCGTCGGCCAGTACGCCGGTCTGCGCGCCGAGGACCGCGAGCTGGTGGCTGCGTAACGTCGGTCGCCAGGTGAGCAACTGGCTTCCCCTGACGGGTTTCCACAGATGGGGGCCAGGGCCTTGCCGACGTATCGAACACCTGTTCGAATAGATCCATCGGGCCGCCTGGCCCGGTTTCGTCGAGGGGTGGCGCCGTGGCAGCAGAATTGCTCGAACCGACCCTCGACCACCCTGCCCTTGCGCGGGTCCGGGAAGCCTCGGCGGCCCTTGTCGAATACCGCGAGGTCCCGGTCGAGCTGATGGACCTCCAACAGAAGCAGGAGCTGCACTTGCTGCTCGACCTGGTGAGGAGCCAGGCGGCGGCGGCCCAGCTCGGCCTGCTGGCCTGCTCTGCCGACCTGGTGGCCGCGGACGGCGCCCGGGACGCTGGCGCCTGGCTCGCCCAGCACACCCGGGTCGACGCCGGGCCAGCTCGACGTGACCTGCGCCTCGCCGACGCGTTGGCATCCCGGTGGACGAGGGTCGCAGCCGCGCTGGCGGGTGGTGAGGTCAACGAGGCGCAGGCGCGAGTGATCGTCGCCGCGCTCGACGCGTTGCCGCCGGGCGTCGAGTCCTCGGTGCTGGCCGATGCGGAGGCGCGACTGGTGGGGTTCGCCGCCGACTTCGCACCGCACCAGCTGCGGGTGCTGGGTCGACGGATCCTGGACGTCGTCGCCCCCGAGGTGGGTGAGGTCGAAGAGGCCAAGGCACTCGCGTCCGAGGAGCAGCGGGCCCAGCAGCGGCTGTCGCTGAGCGTGCACCGGCTCGGCGCCGGGTGCTCGCGGATCGTGGCGACGGTGCCCGATGCGGTCGCGCACCGACTGGGCACCTACCTTGATGCCTTCACCTCGCCTCGGCACGAGACTATGGTCGGTGCCGATCGGGTGGCGCCGGAGCAGCAGCGCGGGCATGCCTTCTGTGCGCTGCTGGAGGCCGTGGACCCCGGCCGGTTGCCGCGACACGGGGGCGACGCAACGACCGTGGTCGTCACGGTGACGCTGGAGGCGTTGCGTGCCGGGCTGGCGTCGGCGGATCTCCTCGGCGAGGACGACAGGATCAGCGCCGCCCAGGCACGACGACTGGCGTGCACCGCCAAGGTGGTCCCGGCGGTGCTGGGCGGAGATTCCGAGGTCCTCGACCTCGGTCGTGCCTCCCGGCTGTTCTCACCGGCCCAGCGCAAGGCGCTCCGGATCCGCGACCAACGTTGCCGGGCTGAGGGGTGCACGGTCCCGGCGCCGTGGTGCGACGCCCATCACCGGAGGAAGCCATGGTCGCGCGGTGGGACCACGGACCTCGCGGACGGGGTCCTGCTCTGCAACTTCCACCATCACCGCGCGCACGACCTGCGGTACCTCACCGAGGACCTGCCAAGCGGGGACGTCCGCTTCCGGCGGCGGAGGTGAGGGGTGTGCCGGTGGGTTCACGATCAGCGACCGAAGGCTGGCTTCTCCTTGGCCAGGAACGCCCGCACGCCCTCGGCGAAGTCGGTGCCCTGGTAGACCTCGGCGAGCAGGGCGGCGTCGGACTCCGGCTCGGCTTCCAGGACGGCTGCGCGCGCGGTGAGCTGGGCCTTGGTGGCCCGCAGCGTCACCCCGGAGGCGTTCAGGAGACCCTCGACGACGTGGGCCACCTCGGCGTCCAGGTCGTCGACGACGCTCATCACCGCCCCGACGGCGTACGCGCGGTCGGCGGTGGTCAGGCGCGAGGTGAGCAGCATCTCCCGGGTCAGCGACTCCCCGAAGACGGTGGCGCAGCGGTAGACGATCGAGGCGCTCAGCGCGTTGCCCAAGGTCCGCGCGATCGGGTAGCCGAACTTCGACGCCGGGGTGGCGATCCTCAGGTCGCAGTGGGTGGCGACGGCGAGACCGCCGCCGACGCAGGCGCCGTCGACCGCGGCGATCGTCACCTGCGGCAGCTCGAAGAGGGCGACCAGCAAGGAACGGATGCTCTCCTCGTAAGCCACCGCGTCCCGGTCGAGGAAGTCGGAGATCTCGTTCCCGGCCGCGAAAGCCTTGCCGCCGGCTCCGCGCAGGACCAGCACCCGCACGCTGCTGTCGCCGGCCAGCTCGTCGCACAGCTCGCGCATCCCGGCGTACATCGCGCTGGTGAAGGCGTTACGCCGTTCGGGCCGGTTGAACACGACCTCGACGACGCCGCTGCTGCGGGTGACCTGGAGTTCACTTCGAGACGGGCGCTGCCCGCCCTCCTCAGTACCAGCTTCGGTATTCACCCCGCAGAGCCTAGGGCGCAGCGAACGCTTCAATCCCTATGCTGCCGAGCATGGACGCACCGGGGGTACGGCGCGCGGTCGTCGAGATCGCTGCAGCGCTGGACGCAGACCGGGACGCGGCTGTCCGGTACCGTGCCGCCGGCAGGGCACTGCTGCGCGCGACCTTCCTCCGGCTGGCTGAGCTCCGCGGCGGCCTGCCGAGGTCCACCGCCCGGAGCGCGTTGCTCGCCGAACCGGCAGCGACGCTGCCGGTGGTCGCGCTCGCGATCGTCGACCAAGTACGTGAGCCCGACGACCTCGGGATCGTCTACGAGAGCCTGCTCGGGTGGACCGGTACTAGCGGGGCCGACGGTGGGTTCGCCGTCGTCCCCACGTCGACGCGACGGCAGGCGGGCGCGCACTACACGCCACGGGCACTCGCCGAGGAAGTCGTCGAGCACGCCCTGGAACCGCTCACCTGCGATGCCGGAGGTCTCCGGCCCAGCGCCGAGATCCTGGACCTTCGGATCGCCGACATCACTGCGGGCTCGGGGGCGTTCCTGCTCGCGGCCGCGCGGTACCTGGCCGGGAGGCTCGAGGCGGGCGGGCCCGGAGGCCTGGCCCAAGTGATCGGTACCTGTCTGTACGGCGCCGACCTGGATCCGGACGCGGTCGAGATCTGCACCCTCGCCCTCTGGCTGCTCGCCGGCGACCCGGACCTGCCGCTCGACTTCCTGGCCGGTCGCGTCGTGCACGGGAACGCGCTGGTGGAGGAGTCCGCCAGCGACGACGCCCGGTGGAAGCCGGTCGCGTGGAGGACGCTGGCTCCCGAGGTGTTCGCCAGCGGCGGGTTCGACGCCGTGGTCGGCAATCCGCCGTTCCTGGGGGTGAAGAGCATCCGGGACGTGATCGGCCGCGAACTGCGCGACCACCTGGCCGACTCGCTGCTGGCGGGGGAGTCCGGGCGCTCCGACCTGGCGATCTTCTTTCTCGCCCAGGCCGGTCGGCTCTCCCGGAACGTCGTGGCCCTGGTGCTCCCGGACGCGGTCTGGGAGGGCGACAGCTATGTCTATGGGATCGAGCGGGCTCGGGCTGACGGCTTCCAGCTGTACCGGGCCGACACCTCCCGGCCCTGGCCGTCGGATGCGGGGGTGCGGATCGCGCTGGTGTGGTTGTCGAAGAGCGAGGATGTCCCCGGCCCGGTCCTGGATGGCGTGCCGGTGGCCGCCATTGCGCCGAGACGATCGCGGACCTCCGCCCGTGACCGCCCGACCTGGATGCCGCACGGGTTCCAGGCGTCGATCGTCCTCGGCAAGTCCCTGCTGCTCACCCGCGACCAGGCGGCCGAGATGATCGCCGAGGACGCGCGCGCCGAACGCCTGATCCGTGACTACCTGAGCGGCGACGACATCGTGTCCACGCTGGGCCCGACCAGCACCCGGCAGGTGCTCGACCTCGGCGCCGCCGACCTGGAGTCGCTGCTCGCCATCTCGCCGATCGCGCGCCGGCTGCACGCCGTACGGGCGGAGCGGGACGCGCAGCTCAGCAAGTACCCGCAGCTCGCAAACCGGTGGTGGGGATTCCTCAACCGCGTCGACCGCTTGTACGACGAGCTCGCCGGACTCGAGGAGGCGATCGCCTTCACCAAGCATGCGAAGTACACCTGGCCGGTGCTGGTCCCGACCGGTCCGATCTTCAGTAACGGCGTGATCGTCTACCCGACGGCCGACCGTTCGGTCTACGGGTTCCTCGCCTCGACCGCACACCGGATCTGGGCGACCCAGGAAGGTGGCTCACGGCTGAACCAGAGCCACCGCTACAACCCGTCGAGGCTGCTGCGTACCTACCCGTTCCCGGAGTCGATCGAGTCGGTGCGCCCGGCGGGAGAGGCGCTGGCGGTTGCTGTGGCCGCGGCTCAGGAACAGCTGGGCCTGGGTATCACCGAGCTGCTCAACCTGGTCCACGGTGACTCGGCGGACCGGGTGATCGCCGACCTGCGGGCCGCAATCGCCCGGGTGGACCGGGCCGTCCTCGACGCCCACGGTTTCGACGACGCCGACCCGGACCCTGGGCGCCTGCGCGACCTGCTGGTCGCGCAGGCGTCCCGCTGACTCAGCCCGGCAGCCCCACCGAGCAGATGAACCTCGTCTCGTTCGCCGGGTCCGGTGCGTCGGTGACCATCCGGAGACGTTCAGGTCGTAGGCCTCGTTGAGGTGGCCCACCGGGTCGAGACGGACATCGACCCGGACGGCGTACCGGAGGATCTGCTGGCTCGGGTGCTCACCTGGTCCGCGGGCGACGCGGTCGCGCAGGTCCCGGCGGCAGCCGCACGGGCGACGGTCGACTGGCGGCCTGTGGATCCAGTCTGCGGGCGACCGCTCGGCTCCACCACCATGCGGCGATGAGCATCCGCCGACCCCCTGCCGACCAGACCCCGATCCACTCCGCCGACGAACTCACCGAACGGTGGCAGCGGTACCTGGAGACCGAGCCGTTCCGGTTCCGGGCGCTCTGGGCACTCTTTCTCGAGCGCACCGGGCGACCGGCGGGCCCGGTGATCACCGTTGACAACCTTCCGGACGGTCCGTACGACATGGAGCGCGAGGACCTAGTGGTGCTGTGCCGCGAGATCCTCGACGGTCCTGGAGGTGGCGGATCCGTGGCGCTGCTGATGTCCCGCCCGTGTGGAGCTCCCTGGACAGTCAGCGACCGCGCGTGGGGGCGGTTCCTCGTCGGCGCCGCCGACGAGATCGGCGGGCGGGTCTGGCCGGTGCACTTGGCGCACCGGCAGACGCTGGAGCGCTTCGTGCTGCAGGTGCCGGAGGCGTTCCGCGTCGGGTGAAGCCGGGCGCGGTGCGCTCGTGCAGGATAGATCGCATGGCGGACAGTTTGCTCTCCTACAAGTCCGACGGCTCTATCCTCTCGATTCGGTCGAAGGGCTCGATTCTGTCGATCCGCAGCATCGGATCGGTCGGTTCAATCGGCTCGATCGGTTCCTTCGGGTCTGCATTCTCGATCGGTTCCTTCCTCAGCCTCGGGTCTGCGCTGTCCGGTCGGTCGATCGGTTCTGCGCTGTCGTGGCGGAGTCGTGGGCAGTTGAGGTCGAGCGGAACGGGCACGCAACGGGCGCGTTGAGATTTCCTGAACTGCCCCGGACCTCTTGCGTCCTACGTCGCCCCAGGAGCAGGCTTCAGGCAGACGCCGAGGAGGTCGACATGTCCCTGTCCGACAACACCGTCGCGGTGATGCTCCCGATCAGTGATCCGGAGAGCGCTCGCGAGTTCTACTCCGACAGTCTCGGGTTGTCCTACGAAGGCACCAACGGTGAGCAGAGCCTGCTCTACCGCCTCGCCGGCGGCACCCAGCTGGTGCTGCTGCCGCGCCCCGACCAGGAGCCGTCACCCAGCACCGCGCTGAGCTTTGAGGTCAGCGACATCCAGGCCGAGGTAGCCGCGCTCGAGGGTCGCGGCGTGAAGTTCGAGGACTACGACCTCCCTGACATCAAGACGGTGGACCACATCTGCGTCATGGGGAGCGAGAAGGCGGCCTGGTTCCGGGACCCGCACGGCAACGTGATCTGCCTGCACCAGGAAGTCTGAGGGGAGCAGAGCGACTCAGGTGTCACTCGACAGCGCCCGCGTACTTTCCTCCGCGCGGCGAAGCAGGACCGCCTGCTCGCTCTTGTTGTCTGTCAGCCCGGCGGCCTCCCGGAAGGACTCGGCCGCCTCGGTGTGTCGACCGCCGCGAGCCAGCAGGTCGCCCCGGACCGCCGGGACCAGGTGCGAGCCGGCGAGGTCGTCGGCCGCGATGTCCTCGAGTACCGCCAGCCCGGCGCCGGGGTCGTAGGCACGTCCGTGGGCGACAGCCCGGTTCACCTCGACGACCGGACCCGGCGCCGCCTGCGCCAGGACGTCGTACAGGACGGCGATTCGGCGCCAGTCGGTCTCCGCAGGGGTCCGGGCGCGGGCGTGCTGGGAGGCGATCGCGGCTTGCAGGTAGTAGCGGCCGACGGGCTTGCCGCGGACGGCGAGGAGCTCTGCCTTCGCCAGCGCGCCGAGACCGCGACGGATCAGCAGTTGGTCCCAGGCCGTGCGGTCCTGTTCCTCCAGCAGCACCGGCTTGCCGTCGATGTCGGTTCGCGCAGAGTCCCGGGAGGCCTGGAGCTCCAGCAGCGCTTGAAGTCCGTGCGCCTCGGGCTCGTCCGGCATCAGGTCGGCGAGCATCCGGGCGAGCCGCATCGCTTCTGCGGTCAGCTCGGGGCGCAGCCAGTCCGACCCGGAGGTGGCGGTGTAGCCCTCGTTGAAGATCAGGTAGATCACGGCCATCACGTCGTCCAGGCGACGTACCCTGTCCTCGCCGGTGGGAAGCTCGAACTCCGCCCGGGCCTCGGCCAGGGCCTTCTTCGCCCGGGAGATCCGCTGGCCCATCGTGGACTCGGTGGCGAGGAACCCGCGCGCTATCTCGGCAGTGCTGAGTCCGCCGACCAGGCGCAAGGTCAGCGCGGCACGGGACTCGGGGGTCAGTGACGGGTGGCAGGACAGGAAGATCAGCCGGAGGACGTCGTCCTCGATGAAGTCGACCTGGGCGTCGAGATCGGGCATACCGTCCTCCTCTCCGCTTTCGACCAGGGCGTGCCCGAGCTCCTCGGTCTTGCGGCGCAGCGTGTCCGCCCGTCGGAACTGGTCGATCCCTCGACGCTTGGCGGTGGTCATCAGCCACGCGCCGGGGTTGTCGGGAACGCCCTGGTCGGACCACTGCTCGAGAGCAGCCACAAGCGCGTCCTGGGCGAGGTCCTCTGCCATCGACACGTCCCGGGTCATGCGGGTCAGGGCCGCGATCAGCTTCGCGGACTCCGCGCGCCAGGCAGTGGTGATCGCCTCGGTGGTGGGGGTCGCTGGCACGATGCCAGCCTAGGGCCGTGCTGCGGGGGTTTCGAGACAGGCGCCGGGCCTTCCTCAACCACCGTCCCTCTGGCGGGTGCGGGGGTTTCGAGACAGGCGCCGGGCGCCTTCCTCAACACCCAGGAATCGGTGGTTGAGGAGGTCGCGCTGGCGACCGTCTCGAAACCAGCAGGGCGCTCAGGCCTCGGGCGGGCCGTCGGAGATCTGCCGCAGGGTGATCACGAGCTCGCACTCTGGCCAGTGCTCGGTGTGCAGATCGGCCATCCGCTGCTGGCCTTCGATCGCTTCCTCGAGGGTGTCGTGCTGCAGCAGCGCCCAGCCGCCGACGACCTCCTTGGCCTCGGCGTACGGGCCGTCGACGCGGGTGGTCTGGCCGTTGCGCACGACGAAGTTGACTGCGTCCTCGGTGCCGTACAGCCCGCCGCCGTCGAGGAAGATGCCTTTCCCGATGAACTCGCTGATGAACACGTCCATCGCCTCCATCAGCGCCTGCGGCGGCTGTCCCGTGGCGCCCTCTTCCATCCGTACGAAACCCAGGAACTTCGGCATGGTGATCAGTCCTTCTGCTTGGGGGTGATTGCCTTCGTGCACCTACGTCGAGCGGCCCACCGTACTTTCGACACCCAGGTCCGAGATTTCTCAGACGTCGTACAGATACCGGCTGGTCGGCACCAGGTCCAGGCCGGTGTCGGCCCCGAACCGGGCGACGCTGGTCATCAGCCTGGTGATCCTGCGGTTCAGCTCCGCGTCGTCACCGCCGCTGCCGTAGAAGGCGTGCGAGTCAGTCATCCCGGCCATCAGGAACAGTTCCTCGACGATCGCCGAGATCACCGGAGCGCCCGGGGTGAGGGCTTCCTCGATGACGTTCTGGATGTAGCCGAAGGTGTGCTGGGTCTCCGAGGCGATCGCGGTGTGGCTGCCCAGCCAGATCTCCAGGTACTCCTCCTGGCTCAGGGTCTCGGGCTTGCGCAGCACCGCGATGTTCGCGAGCGCGTCGTGGCGGAGGCCGGCCGGGACAACGGGCGGCTCGACCGGCCGGTGCTCGGTGGCCCGATAGGCATGGACGCCGTCCGCTACCTCGGTGAGCACCGGCAGCGTGGCCTCGACGTCCTCGGTCCAGACGGTCAGGAAGCCGGTGATCGGCCGACCCTCGGCATCCCCGGGGCCGAACCGCATCGCGGGAGCGACCTCGGCGTCCTCGACGTTCACCTGGATCGCGGTGGCGCCCGCCGCGGTGAGCTGCTGGTGCAGGGCCGGGTCGCGGAGCGCTGCAGAGACATCGGTGCCGTAGTGGACGGCGATCAGCTTGGTCACGGAAGCAATCTAGGTCAGCCGAGGGCGCCCGGATCGTCAGGTACGTCGACGGAGTGCTGCTGGAGCCACTCCAGGGGTACCAGCTCGAGCGCGCGTGCACTGGTCGCCGAGAGCACCACCGGCGCCGCGACGCCGTCGGCGTACGCCTGCTGCCAGCGCAGCGTCACCACGCACCAACGGTCGCCGGGGACTAGGCCGGGAAACTGCCACTCCGGCCGCGGAGTGACCAAGTCGTTGCCGACGGACTGCTGGTGGGCGAGGAACTCCGGTGTCATCACCGCGCAGACCGCGTGCAGCCCGACGTCCTCTGGTCCGCAGGTGCAGGTCCCGTCGCGGCCGAACCCGGTCATCGGGTCGGTCCCGCACGACTCCAAGGGGCCGCCCAGCACGTTGCGCTCGCTCATAGGTCCGAGCCTGCCACGCGTCGGGGCGCAAGTACGCAGGTGTTCGCCTGACGTTCGACGTCTCGTCAGCGCCGTGATCCGGGAATGGCTGCCGGCCAGGGCGCATTATGGAGAGGTGAGCCGCTACCGCATTCCGTTCCTCGCCGCCGCCGTGGGCGCGACGGCCGCCCTCGTCTCCCCGGTCACCAATGCGACCCGGGGACTGCGTCGCGCCATGGGCGCGACCCCGCTCGCCACCCTTCCGGAGATCAGCGACTCCCCGCAGTGGCGCGATGGCGCCTTCCAGAACCGCCTCCCCTCGGGCGTCCTGGAGGCCGGCAACCAGGGCTCGATGGCGATGGACTTCGCGCGCAAGGGCGACGTCGGCCGCCCCGGCGGACCGATCCCGTTGGTGACGCCGGACCTTCCCGAGCAGGCAGCCGACTTCGGCGCGACCTGGCTCGGCCACGCCACCGTCCTGCTCGAGGTCGCCGGGCACTGGGTGCTCACCGACCCCGTCTGGAGCGACCGGGTCTCGCCCTCGGCGACCGTGGGGCCCAAGCGCAGCCACCCGGTGCCGTTGGAGCTGGCCGACCTGCCCGAGCTGTCGGCGGTGCTGATCTCCCACGACCACTACGACCACCTGGACACCGCCACCATCGACTGGTTGACCGAGCACCAGACGATGCCGATCGTGGTGCCGCTGGGCATCGGAGCGCACCTGCGTTCCTGGGGTGTCAGCGAGGACCGGATCATCGAGCTCGACTGGGACCAGTCCGCCACCCTCAGCCTGCAGGGTCGAGCTGACCTCGTCCTCACGTGTACCGAGGCTCGGCACTTCTCCGGCCGCGGTTTCACCCGCAACAAGACGCTGTGGTCGTCCTGGGTCCTGCACGCCGGCACCGGGACCGCACGGCGCAGCGTCTTCTTCGGCGGCGACACCGGCTACACGCCGGCCTTCGCCGACATCGGGAAGGTGCACGGCCCGTTCGACCTGACCATCCTCCCGATCGGTGCGTACGACGCCCGCTGGGGCGACATCCACATGAATCCCGCCGAGGCCGTGCAGACCCATCGTGATGTGGGCGGCCGGTTGCTGTTGCCGATCCACTGGGCGACCTTCGACCTCGCGTTCCACAGCTGGTCCGCACCGGTGGAGTGGTTGGTCCAGGACGCTGCGGAGCACGACGTCGCCGTGGTGGTCCCCCGGCCCGGCGAGCGCTTCGACGCCGTGAACGTTCCCACCGGCGAGTGGTGGCGCGAGGTGGCACGCTCCAGCCGCGCGAGCTGAGGCTGGTCGGCAGGAGGCGACGGGTCTAGATTGCGCGCATGACAGATCAGAACCCACCGCCGCCGTTCGATCCGCCACTCCCGCCTCCGCCGCCGGCACCGCCCGGGTACGGCGCCCCGCCCGCGCAGTACGGCGCCCCGATGCACATGGGTCCGGGCCCGATCGGTCAGGTGCGCGGCACCGGGATCTCGTTCCTGCTCTTCGTGGTCACCTTCAGCATCTATGGCTTCGTCTGGTGGTGGAAGGTGCACGAGGAGATGAAGAACCACACCGGTCAGGGACTCGGTGGACCGCTTGCGTTCGTCATCGCGCTGCTGATCTCGCCGGTGGCCGCCTTCCTGACCTCCGACGAGGTGGGCAAGCTGTACGAGCGTCGCGGTCAGGCCCAGCCGGTCTCCGCAATCACCGGGCTCTGGTACTTCCCGGGCATGTTCCTGGTCTTCCTGCCGATCGTCTGGTTCGTGAAGACCAACGGTGCCCTCAACGACTACTGGCGCTCGATGGGCGCCCAAGCGTGACTCACGGTTAAGCACCGACCTTCGCAACGTCCCTGCGCTTGCGTAGGGTTGGCCTGACATGAGCATGCAGTTCCCGATTCCCGGTCTCCCGTCCGTCGAGGCCGGGGAGGCGTCGCCGCAACGGTCCCGTCGGCGTCCTACCTCCGAGGAGCTGCTCGAGGGTCTCAACGAGCCACAGCGGCGCGCCGTCGTTCACGAGGGCGCGCCGCTGCTGGTCGTCGCGGGGGCCGGATCCGGCAAGACCAGGGTGCTCACCCGCCGGATCGCCTGGCTGATCTCGGAGCGGGGCGCGCACCCAGGCTCGGTACTGGCGATCACCTTCACCAACAAAGCCGCCGCCGAGATGCGGGAACGTGTCGAGGAGCTGGTCGGCGGCCGCGCCAAGATCATGTGGGTCAGCACGTTCCACTCGGCGTGCGTACGGATCCTGCGCAAGGAGATCACCCAGTTCAATGCCGGTTCCGAACAGAATCCTGGTGGGATCGCCTACAAGTCGAACTTCACGATCTATGACGCCGCCGACTCCAAGCGGCTAATGACACTGGTCTGCCGTGACCTCGACCTCGACGTCAAGCGGTACCAGCCGCGCGCCGTCCTCAACTGGATCTCGAACGCGAAGAACGAGCTCCAGGACGTCGAGGAAGCCACCGCGGATGCCCGCAACGACCAGGAGCGCACCTACGCCGAGGCGTACAAGCTCTACCAGGACCGCCTCCAGCAGGCGAACGCGCTCGACTTCGACGACCTGCTGATGATGACCGTCGTGCTGTTCCGGACCTTCCCGGAGGTGCGGGAGAACTGGCGCCGGCGGTTCCGGCACGTGTTGGTCGACGAGTACCAGGACACCAACCACGCCCAGTACGCGCTGATCCAGGAGCTCTGTGCAGACGCGATGGAGGAAGTCACTACTGCCGAGGCTGCTGCCGAGCGGGTGCCGCCGGCCGAGTTGATGGTCGTCGGTGACGCCGACCAGTCGATCTACGCGTTCCGGGGCGCCAACATTCGCAACATCATGGACTTCGAGCAGGACTTCCCGAACGCCGGGACCGTGTTGCTGGAGCAGAACTATCGCTCCACCCAGACGATCCTCACCGCGGCGAACTCGGTCATCGGGCACAACGAGGGACGGACCCCGAAGCGGCTGTGGAGCGATGCCGGCGACGGCGCCAAGATCATCGGGTATGTCGGCGACGACGAGCGCGACGAGGCCCGTTTCGTCGCCGAGGAAATCGACAAGCTCACCGACGACGGCAGTGCCCGGGCTGGGGACGTCGCCGTCTTCTACCGGACCAACGCGCAGTCCCGGGTCTTCGAGGAGGTCTTCATCCGGGTGGGGATGCCGTACAAGGTCGTCGGCGGCGTCCGCTTCTACGAGCGCCGAGAGGTCCGCGACGCGCTCGCCTACCTGCGTACCCTGGTCAACCCTGCCGACCAAGTGTCGCTGCGCCGGATTTTGAACACCCCGAAACGCGGCATCGGTGACCGGGCCGAGGCCTGCGTCGACGCCTTCGCGACCCGCGAGCGGATCACCTTCTGGGAGGCGCTGCAGCGCGCCGCCGAGGCGCCAGGCATCGCCAGCCGTTCGCTGAACGCGATCAAGGGCTTCGTCGAGATCATCGAGCAGCTCCAGCAGATGGTCGAGGCAGGGGAGCGGGTCGACGTCGTCCTCGAGCAGGCGTTGACCACCAGCGGCTACCTCAAGGAGCTGGAGGAGTCCGACGACCCCCAGGACGAGACCCGGGTGGAGAACCTCGCCGAGCTCGTCGCGGTCGCCCGGGAGTTCGCCGAGGACCCGTTGCTCGGCCCGAGCGCCGACCCTGCTGACGCGGAGGCGGTTGAGGCCGGTGATGCAGACGCTCCGACGCCCGGCCTCATCGACTTCCTGGAACGGGTTGCCCTGGTCGCCGACTCCGACCAGATCCCCGATGCTCCCGAGGGCGACTCCGCTGAGGGTGGGGGCGCTCCCGGGATGGTCACGATGATGACGCTGCACACCGCCAAGGGGCTGGAGTTCCCGGTCGTGTTCCTGACCGGCCTCGAGGACGGCGTGTTCCCGCACATGCGCTCGCTGGGGGACCGCCCCGAGCTGGAGGAGGAACGGCGCCTCGCGTACGTCGGCCTCACCCGCGCCCGCGAGCGGCTCTACGTCTCCCGAGCGATCGTCCGCTCCGCCTGGGGCGCCCCTTCGCACAACCCCGCCTCGCGCTTCATCGACGAGCTCCCCGTCGACCTGGTGGACTGGAAGCGCACCGCGGCCGAGCAGACCAGCTGGGTCCGCCAGGACTTCGGCGGCGGCGGCTCCGGTCCCGCCTATTCGGGCAACCTCACCGGCCGCGGGCGTCAGGCCATGCAGAACCGTTTCAGCAGCGCCACGGCGAGCGCGGACGTCTCGAGGAAGTCGATGGCCGGTCACGACGTGCCGCACCTGAACCCGGGGGACCGCGTCCAGCACGACACCTTCGGCCTCGGGACCGTGGTCAGCGTCGAGGGCGCCGCGGAGAAGGCGGTCGCCAACATCGACTTCGGCAGCGAGGGCGTGAAGAGGCTGCTACTCCGGTACGCCCCGGTTGAGAAGTTGTGAGCCCGCGAACAACTTCTGATGGTGGTTGAGCAGCGAGTTCGGCTGAGGGACGAAGCCGAAACCGAGCGTGACGAAACCCGGTGAGGTGCCCGCCGAGGTTACGTCAGGGGGTGCCGACGTTTACGTCAGGGAGTGCCGAGGTTTACGTCAGGGAGTGATCCCGTGCTGAATGAATGCCGGGTACGGGTCGACCGGGTCGCCGCCGCCGGGGCGGACCTCGAGGTGCAGGTGCGGGCCGGTGACGTTCCCGGTACTGCCGATGGTGCCGATCTGGGTGCTCTGGACGACCGTCTGCCCGACGCTCACGCCGATGTCGGACTGGTGGCAGTACCAGATCTCGGTGCCGTCGGGGAGGGTTTGGATGGTCTTGTTGCCGTAGGCGCCGTCGTAGCCGGCGAAGGTGATGACCCCGTTGGCGACGGC
>JBKJHX010000024.1:0-11984 GCA_046598855.1 Marmoricola sp.
GCTGGCCTCCGGCGTGTCCATCTCCACCGTCCAGGCCTGGCTCGGACACTCGTCCTTGCAGACGACGCAGATCTACGTGCACTACCTCGGAGACTCCGCCGACAAGGCCGGCCTGGACTCCCTCAACCGGCGGGGGCACGCCGGGGGCACGCGTCCAAGAACCTAGAGTTCATTTTTCCCTAGAGCCCCCGACAGGAGTCGAACCCGCGACATCCTCATTACAAGTGAGGCGCTCTACCAACTGAGCTACATCGGCACGCCGAGGTTGGTCGGCGGCGTCATCGTAGCGAGGTTGCGCCGTCTTCTTGCTGTCGGGAGAACCCCAGCCATCAGGGAGGATGGTCCTCGTGGACCCACTGCTGCACGAACCCCACCACGACGGATCCCTGCTGTACACCGAAACCGAGAGCGCGCCGCTGGGCAGTCAGGTCGACGTACGGGTGCGCACCAGCGTGCACCGTCCCTACGACGCGGTCTGGCTGCGCACCGTCGAGGACGGCGAGCCCTTCTTCTACCCGTGCACCGCCCAACCCGCTGAGGGCGACACCGTCTGGTGGACGGGCTCGGTCACGGTGCACAACCCGGTCCAGCGCTACCGCTTCATGCTCGTGACCGGCGACTCGTTCCGCTGGCTCAACCTCGCGGGCGTCCTCGACCACGACGTACCGGACGCGTCCGACTTCACGATCACGTCGCACGAGCAGCCGCCGGAGTGGGGTCGCGATGCCGTGGTCTACCAGGTGTTCCCTGACCGGTTCGCCCGCTCGGCCCAGGCCGACGACCACGACATCCCTCCGTGGGCGGTACCGGCCCAGTGGGGCGACGCTCCCATCCACGTCGGGCCGCACACGCCGCTGCAGTTCTACGGCGGCGACCTCGACGGCATCATCGAGCACCTCGACCACATCGTCGCCCTGGGCGTGAACACGCTCTACCTGACCCCGGTCTTTCCCGCGGAGAGCAACCACCGCTACAACGCCAGCACCTTCGACTGCGTCGACCCGTTGCTCGGGGGCGACGAGGCGTACCAGCGTCTGATCGACGCCGCCCACGAGCGCGGGCTCCGCGTCCTCGGCGACCTCACCAGCAACCACACCGGCGATACCCACGAGTGGTTCCAGCGGGCGGTCGCCGACCCCGGATGCGCCGAGCGCGACTTCTACTACTTCGGACCCGACGGCAGCCACGAGGGCTGGAAGGGACACCACACCCTGCCCAAGCTGGACCACACCGCGCCCGAGCTGGCCGAGAGGTTCCAGGGCGTGGTCACCCGCTGGCTCGAGTTCGGCCTCGACGGCTGGCGGATCGACGTCGCCAACATGACCGGTCGGCACGGCGAGGTCGACATCGCGCACCGGGTCGCCCGGGAGATCCGCACCGCGGCCCAACGGGTCAAGGCCGACGCCCTGGTCCTCGCCGAGCACGGACACGACGCCACCGGCGACCTGGACGGCGACGGCTGGCAGGGGACGATGAACTACTACGGCTTCTCGTTCCCGATTTGGGAGTGGCTGCGGGACCCCCGCCGCCCGGTGCCGAGCTTCGGCCTCCCGGTCGGCGTCCCGCGCCGCGACGGGATCGCCATGGTCGCCGCGGTGCGTGCCTTCACCGCGAGCTTCGGCTGGCGAGCGACGTCGACGAGCTGGAACATCCTCGGCTCGCACGACTCCCCCCGGATCCGTACGACGACCGGCGCGGCCGCACTGCACCACCTGGCCGCCTTGCTGCAGTTCACCCTCCCGGGCGTCCCGATGGTCTTCGCCGGCGACGAGCTCGGCCTCGAGGGCGTCGATGGTGAGGACTCGCGTCGGACCATGCCCTGGGACAACCCAGTCGCGCTCAAGACCCGCACCCGCGAGGTCTATGCGGAGCTGGCCGCCCTCCGCCGCGAGCACGTCGCCCTGCGACGCGGCAGCCTGCGGTGGGTGCACGTCGAGGCCGACCAGGTCGCGTTCCTGCGCGAGCACCAGGACGAGACCCTGCTAGTCAGTCTGTCCCGCAACGGCGCCGAGCGGTCCGAGCTGGACGGACTCAGTCGCGGTGCGGAGCTCTTCGCAGTGGGCGAGAGCGGGATCGCGCCGCGTGCCCGGGTGTGGCTCGTCGAAAGCTGAGGCAGCCCAGGATCAGTGCGAGGTCCACGCGTCGTCGTCGGCAGTCCTGCTGGTGACCGACTTGGGCAGCTTGCCATCGGCGAGCTGCTGGACCGAGACGTGCTCGAAGACGTCACGAAGGGAGTGCCGTCCGGCGATCCACACATGTTGGAGCACCGCAGCGGACTCGTTGTAGTTGACCGCCTCGGGACGCAGGCCGTAAACGGAGACCAGCGGACCGTCGACGGCTCGGATGACGTCGGCCACCGAGATCTCGCTGGCGTCTTTGTTCATCCGCCACCCGCCGGACTGCCCGCGCTGGGCGATCACCACTCCGGCCCGGCGGAGATCCGCGAGAATCGCCTGCAGGAACCCGTGCGGGATGTCCTGCAGCCGGCCGAGCTCCTCTGCGCTGACGGGCGCGCCGTCGTTGCGCCGTGCGATCTCGATGAGTGCTCGCAGGGCGTAGTCGGACTTGGCTGTGACGCGCATGGACCAAGTCTCTCAGATCAGTCGACTCCATGGTTTCGACTGGGTAGGACGACCAAAGGCGTGGCTGCAGTCGGTCAGCCGAGGCGCTTCTGGGCGACCGTGTACAGCGCGATCGAGGCAGCGACGCCTGCATTCAGCGACTCCAGGGACGAGCTCATCGGCACCGAGACCAGCTGGTCGCAGGTCTCCGAGACCAGCCGACCGAGGCCGTCACCCTCGGAGCCGACGACGATCACCAGCGGACCGTCGGCGAGGTCGAGGTCGGGCAGTGCCACCTCGCCGTCGGCCGCGAGGCCGATGACCATGCAGCCGGCTGCCTGGTATGCCTTCAGCTGACGGACCAGGTTCACCACCTGGGCGACCGGGATCCGCGCCGCCGCGCCTGCCGACGTCTTCCACGCCGAGGGCGTCATCCCGGCTGCACGGCGCTCCGGGACCAGGACGCCGTGGGCGCCGAAGCCCGCAGCCGAACGGACCACCGCACCCAGGTTGCGCGGGTCGGTCACTGAGTCGAGCGCGATGATCAACGGCTTCTCGCCCCGTTCGGCGGCCAGCTCCAGGAAGTCGTCGGGGTGCGCGTACTCGTACGCCGGGACGCGGGCGGCCAGGCCCTGGTGAACGGCGCCCCCGGTCATCCGGTCGAGCTCGACCCGCGGCACCTCCATCAGGGAGACACCGAGCTCGGAGGTCAGGGTGAAGGCCTCGCGGAGCCGAGCGTCGCGCTCGGCGCCCTCGGCGACGTACACCGCGATCACCGGCATCCTGGCGCGCAGCGCCTCGACCACCGAGTTCCGGCCGGCGATCCACTCGGCCTCGCCGGGCTTTTGGCGCCGCTTGGGTCGCTTGGCCTCAGCGTTCTCGACGCGCTTGTTGGCCTTGTAGACCTTGTGGTTGGGGCGGTCCTTCGCCTTCGGCGTAGGTCCCTTGCCCTCCAGGCCGCGCTTGACCCGGCCACCGGATCCGGCCGTGGGGTTGCCCTTGCCGGTCTTCTTGATCGCGCCGCGGCGGGCAGAGTTTCCTGGCACGTCAGTGTCCTGTTCCGGTGGTGGGGCCTAGCGAGTTCCGTGTCATCAGTCTGTTCCTGTCAGTGTCCATCGAGCACCCGCTGCGGTGTCCTCGATCTCGACGCCCGCTGCCGCGATCTGGTCGCGGATCGCGTCCGCTGCGGCGAAGTCCTTGGCGGCACGAGCGGCCTGGCGCTGCTCGAGGAGTCCGGCGATCAGGGCGTCGATGACACCCTGGAGATCTGCTGAGCCGGTACCCGGGTCCTTGGTCCAGTGTGGATCAGCCGGGTCCAGACCCAAAACCGAGAGCATCGCGCGCACGAAGCTCGCGACCTCCAGCGCGGCTGCCTCGTCCCCGGCGGCGAGGTGGGTGTTGCCCACCCGGACCTGGTCGTGGAGGACCGCCACGGCGGCCGGCGTACCGAGGTCGTCGTCCATCGCTGCGACGAAAGCGTCCGGCAAGGAGACTCCTGCGGCACTTCCGCCGGCCTTCGCCAGGAAGCGGTCGATCCGACCGAAGGCAGACGCGGCATCAGCCAGCGCCTCGAAGGAGAACTCGACGTGCGAGCGGTAATGCGCCGCCACCATGTAGTACCGGAGCTCGATCCCGCGGACCTTCTTGAGCACCTCGGGCACCAGCAGCGAGTTGCCGAGCGACTTGCTCATCTTCTCGCCCGACGTGGTGATCCAGGCGTTGTGCAGCCAGTACGACGCGAAGGCGCCGCCGGCCGCACGGGACTGCGCCTGCTCGTTCTCGTGGTGCGGGAAGCGCAGATCGACACCACCGCCGTGGATGTCGAACGCGCTGCCGAGGTACTTGCCCGCCATTGCCGAGCACTCGATGTGCCAGCCGGGGCGACCGCGCCCCCAGGGCGCCGCCCAGGAGGCGGTCGCAGGCTCCGTCTCCCGCTTCCAGCCCTTCCAGAGTGCGAAGTCGCGCGGGTCGCGCTTGCCGCGCGGGTCGGCGTCGGCGGCGGCCTCCATGTCGTCGATGCCCTGGTGGGTCAGCTCGCCGTACGCGGGCCAGGAGCGAACGTCGAAGTACACGTCGCCGGAGTCGTCGGCCGCCGGGTAGGCATGGCCCTTGTCGATGAGCAGCTCGATCAGCTCGATCATCTCGGGCACGTGGCCGGTGGCAGCCGGCTCGTAGGTGGGCGGCAGCACGTGCAGGTCGTCGTAGGCCCGGTCGAGCTCACGCTTCATGGCATAGGCCAGGTTGTACCAGGGCCGTCCCTGCTCGGCGGCCTTGATCAGGATCTTGTCGTCGATGTCGGTGATGTTGCGGATGAACGTCACCTCGTACCCGGTCGCGGCGAGCCAGCGACGAAGCACGTCGAAGTTCACCGCGGACCGGACGTGCCCGACGTGCGGCTCGCTCTGCACCGTGAGACCGCACACGTAGATACCGGCCTGTCCAGGCTTCAGGGGCACGAAGTCGCGGACGTCACCGGTAGCGGTGTCATAGAGCCTCAGGGTCACCGGAGGAGTCTAATGGCGCTGGGGCCGTGTGAAAATTGGTGCCTAGTGGGACAGAAGGGGTTACCGTTCCTAGGTGCTGCAAGAAAAGGCCCGGTCCGCGCTCCGCCATCCCCGGGTGGTGGTGTCGCTGGTCGCCCTGATGCTGATCGTCGTGCCGCTCGGGTTCCTGAGCCACGGGCTCGACGAGGGCCAGCCCGACGACGCGCTGCGCCTGACCGCATCAGCGGTCCCCAGTGCCTACGGCGCGTTCACCACCAACGCCGACTTCTCGCGCGGGACCCGGTCCGGCACGGCGATCATGTCCGGGTCGGTGCGGATCGGCGCCGCACCCAACACGCGGTCCTGGGGCGGGCGGACCTACGAGTTCGGCACCTGGTCCTCTCCGTGGGTGAGCACCTCCCGCCCGTACCGCGAGCTCGTCGGGTCCTGGACAGCCACGACGCCGGCCGGCTCCTGGATCCAGGTGCTGGTCCGGGCCAAGGACGACACCGGGAAGCTGAGCGGCACGAAGGTCCTGGCCAACTGGGCCACCGGGGACGCCGTCGTGAAGCGGTCCAGCGGAGCGGGCCAGCAGGACGCGGTGGCGCGGATCGCCACCGACACCCTGGTCGCGACCGGCCGTCCCCTGACCGCCTACCGCCTCACCGTTCGCCTGATGCGTTCCCTCGGCGGCGCCGGGCCGACGCTCGGCTCGATCGGCGCGGTCACCTCGGTTCCCTCGACCACGGTGCCGACCGTCTCGGCGCCGCTGCAGAGCACCGCCGTTTCCCTGCCGGTCCCGCGCTACTCGCAGATGACCCACCTCGGCCAGAACCCCGAGTACGGCGGCGGTGGCGAGGCCTGGTGCTCACCGACGTCGCTGGCGATGGTGCTCGGCTACTACGGCCGCCTCCCGGACCCGTCGACCTACACCTGGGTACGACGCACCTACCCGGACCGCTTCGTCAACCACATCGCCCGGTTGACCTTCGACCACCGCTATGACGGCACCGGGAACTGGTCGTTCAACACCGCCTATGCGGCCACCCGGACGGGCGAGGCCTTCGTGACCCGGCTCGCGAACCTACGGATGGCCGAGCGCTTCCTGCGTGCCGGCATCCCACTGGTGCTCTCCATCCGCTTCAGCCAGGGACAGCTCACCGGAGCGCCGATCTCAGCGACAAACGGTCACCTGCTCGTGCTGACCGGACTGACGGCCACCGGCCGTCCGATCGTCAACGACCCGGCTGCCTCGACCAACTCCGCGGTCCGCCGCAGCTACGACCGGGCCCAGTTCGAGCGGGCCTGGCTGCGCTCCGGCGGGACGGCGTACGTCGTCCGCGACGCCCGGCACCCGCTGCCGGTCAGGCCGGCCGGCGTCCACGCCTGGTGATGTCCTCGCGGCTCAGGCCGTGTAGCCGCCGTCGACGTCCACCTTTTGCCCAGTGACGAACCCGGCACGATCGCTGGCCAGGAAGCAGACCGCTTCCGCGATGTCGACCGCCTGACCGAAGCGGCGCAGTGGGATGTTCCCGCGGGTTATCTCGAGCGCGCGGTCGTCGAGCTCGCCGGAGCTGATCAGCCGATCAGCCATCCCGTCGGTGAGCATCCCCGGGCCGACGCAGTTGGCCCGGACCCCGAAGCGTCCCTCCTCCACCGCCAGCCCGCGGACCAGGGCCTCGACCGCAGCCTTGGGAGCCGAGGAGAGCCCGTCGCGGATCGGGAACCGGGCGGTCGCCGCGGTGGTGACCGCGACGATGCTGCCGCTGGACTCCCGCAGGGCCGGGAGCGCGGCGGAGACGATCCGGAAGAAGGCGCCGACGTCGGCGTCCAACTGAGTAGACAGATCGGCCGGGTCCACCCGGCTCAGGTGCTTCATCGGCACGTGCGGGCCGGCGGCGTAGACCAGGGTGTGCACACCGCCGTAGGTAGCGACCACGTCGGCGATCAACGCCTGGCAGGCCGCAGCGTCGCCGGTGTCCAGTCCACGGGCCTCACCGCGCACGCCGTACGCCGTGGCCTCGGAGACGGCCAGCTCGGCCTTCTCCTTGCCGGAGCGGTAGGTCGCTACGACCGAGCTGCCGCGCTCGCCGAGCATCCGGACGATCGCGCGCCCGAGTCCGCCGCTGCCTCCGACCACCACTGCCGCGCCGGGGCGCCCCGCGAAGTCGCCGTCCGGGTATGCCGTCATGGCCGAAGCGTAGAGGCTCAGCCCGCTTCGAACTCGATGTTGTGCCATCCCGTCGCGCCGCTGGGGATCACGTCGGTACGGACCGAGGTCTGGGTGTAGCCGGAGAGGTCCGTGGCCCGGACGACCAAGCTGTGCCTGCCCTTGTCCACGTCGACGTCCCCGGTCCACTGCACCCAGGTGTCGACCAGCGGGATCGCCCCGAGCGTCGCCTGCTGCCAAGCACCGCCGTCAAGTTGGTACTCGACCGACGCGATGCCGGTCTGCTGGGCCCAGGCGCTGCCGCCGATCTTCAGCGAACCGGTCCCGGTGCTGTCACCGTTGCGCGGGGTGTCGATCCGCGACTGGGTCAGGATCGGACCCTCCTCGGCCCACCCGCGCTGGGTCCAGTAGGCATCGATCTGGTCGAAGGTGGTGACCTCGAGGTCGACCAGCCACTTGGTGGCCGAAACGAACCCGTACAGACCGGGCACGACCATTCGCACCGGGTAGCCGTGGTCGAAGGACAGCTTCTGACCATTCATCGCGAGGGCCAGCATCGCGTTGCGGTCATCAGTCAGCGCGGCAAGCGGGGTGCCGCAGTTCCAGCCGTCGTCGGAGGTCTGCAGCACCGCGTTCGCGCCGTCCTTGATTCCGGCCTCGGCCAGGATGTCGCTGATCTTCACCCCGGACCAGAAGGCGTTGCCGATCAGGTCGCCGCCGACCTCGTTGGAGACGCAGCACAGGGTGATCCAGTCCTCGGTGAACTGCCGACTGACCAGATCGTTGTAGGTCAGGACCAGCTCGCGCTCGACCATGCCGTGGATCCGCAGCCGGTACTCGCCGGCATTGATGTAGGGCACCCGGAACGCGGTGTCGATCCGGTAGAAGCTGCTATTGGAGGTCCGCCACTTCGCGATCCCGTCGACTCCGAGGTCCGCTCCTTCTGGCTGCACCCCGCGCCGGACTCGGTCCAGTCGGACCAGGTCCCGGGACTGCTCGGCGTCGCGCTTCGACCGGTTGCTGAAGACCCCGCCGATGCCGAAGGCTCCTACCGCAGCGCCGCCCCAGCCGACCCGTTGCAGGAAGACTCGCCGGGACGCCGGGTCGAGCTCGGGCCCGGCTGCGACCACCGGACCGGTCAGCAGGCGGTGCACGCCCAACCAGGTGATCAGGCCGACGACGACCCCCACGGCCGAGCCGGTCCCCGAGTCCTCCAGCCGCAGGACCGCGCCGAGGCCCAGTGCGGCGAGGACGAAGTACAAGATGTCCGGCACCGCGGGCCGGGTCCGCGCCAGGACGCCGGCCCAGCCGCACAGAGCCAGCAGCAGGATCGCGGTGCCGCCGAGGAGCAGCGGCTTGTCCGCCTTGCCGACGAGGTTCACCAGCTCGTGGGCGAGACCGCCCGGGGTGAAGTCACGCACCGCAGCAGCGACTGCATCGACCGGACCGTTGCGCGCACCGAGGATCCAGACGGTCGCCTGGCTGGTGACCAGGCCCGCGACTCCGGTCAGGACACCGGCCAAGACGAGCGCACGATTGGATCGATTCACACCCTTATCGTCGCCCATCCGTCCAAGGAACGGGCATGATCAGGGGCGTGGAGCTCCGAACCGGCATCGGCACCGACGTCCATCGACTCGTCGACGGACGTCCTATGCGCATCGCCGGACTCGACTGGCCGGGGGAGAATTCCGGGCCGGAGGGCCATTCTGACGGCGACGTGGTCCTGCACGCCGTATGCGACGCCCTGCTGTCGGCCGCTGGTCTAGGCGACCTCGGCAGCAACTACGGGACCGCGGACCCGGCATGGGCCGGAGCCTCCGGTGACGCCCTCCTGCAGGAGACCCTGAGCCGGGTCCGGGCCGAGGGTTGGGATGTCGCCAACGTGGCCGTCCAGCTGATCGGCAACCGGCCCAGGATCGGCTCCCGCCGCGGGGAAGCAGAGGACGCCCTGTCCACCCGGCACGGCATCACGGTCTCGCTGTCCGCCACCACCACGGACGGCCTCGGCCTCACCGGTCGCGGTGAGGGTCTGGCCGCGGTCGCATCCGCGCTGCTGACGCGCTGAGCACCTGATCTCTCGCCAAGTAACTGAGACACGGCGTGTCGGATACTTCACAATGCTCCCCGAATTCCTGCAAAGCAGGCAGACTTCGATCCCATGAGGACCTTCGACGGGCTGCGTCTCGACGTACGCACCTACGGACCCCAGGACGCACCGGTCACGGCCGTCCTGTCCCACTGCTGGACGTTGAACCAGTCCGACTGGCACTACCAGGTCCGCGACCTGCAGCGGGAGTTCGGCCACCAGATCCGGATCGTGACCTGGGACCACCGTGGTCACGGCGACTCCGACCCAGCCCCCAAGGTCGCCTGCCAGATCGCGAACCTCGCCCGCGACATGGGGGAGGTCATCGACACCTACGCCCCCACCGGCAAGCTGGTGCTCGCCGGACACTCCATCGGCGGCATGACCATGATGGTGCTCGCCCAGCAGCGGCCCGAGTTGTTCGCCCGGGTGGTCGGCGCCACCTTCGTCTCGACCTCCTCCGGCGAGATCCACACCGTCACCCTCGGCCTGCCGGAGATGGGTCCGCTCCTGCGCTCGCAGATCCCCCGGATATTGGCGCTGCGCTCGCGCACGCTGACCAAGAAGGCCCGCCGCCGGGCCCCGATCATCGAGCGCCAGATCATCCGACGGTTCCTCTTCGGACGACCGATGCGGCTGGTTGACGCAGCCCTGACCGTCGAGGGTCTGATCAACTCCTCCGCGGACACGGTCGTGGGCTTCTACGAGAACTGCCTGATGCACGACGGGGTCGCCGGTCTCAAGGTCTTCGACGGCATCCCTACGCACGTCCTGGTCGGTACCCGCGATGTCCTCACGCCACCCAGTCACGCCCGCACCATCGCCGAGAACATCTCCGGCGCCGTGCTGACGGTGGTACCCGACGCCGGCCACATGCTTCCGCTGGAGCGTGATGCGCTCGTCTCAGGTGTGCTGGTCAGGCTGATCCGCCCGCACCTGTGAGCGCCGCGCCGACGTCCGGAGAGGCTCCGTCCGGGCCTGCCCGGGCCGCGGTCGTGCTGCTCGCTGCCGGCGCGGGGAACCGGGTCGGCGCCGAAGTCAACAAGATCCTCCTCCCCCTCGACGCACGCCCGGTCCTGGCGCACGGCCTCCGGACCGTTCTCGCCTTGGAGAACGTGCACCGGATCGTGGTCGTCGTCCGTCCAGGAGACCGCGAGGCCGTGGTGGCCGCCCTCGAGCCGCACCTGGGAACACACGACCTCTGGTTAGTCGACGGCGGAGCGGAGCGCCACGACTCCGAGGCGCGGGCGCTAGACGCACTTCGTGCCGAGATCCTCGCCGGTGAGATCGACATCGTCGCGCTGCACGACGCGGCCCGTCCGCTCGCCACCGTCGAACTCTTCACCGCGGTGATCGACGCCGCGTCCCGGTACGGCGCCGCTGTCCCGGTCCTCAGGGCCGGACCGCTCAGCTCCCGGGACGGCACCGCCGCGCCTGGGGACCTGGTGGCCGTGCAGACCCCGCAGGCGTTCGCCGCAGGCACCCTTCTCGAGGCGTACGACGCGGCTGCCGCGGACGGGTTCGCCGGCACGGACACAGCGGCTTGTCTCGAGCGCTACTCGTCCACGGGGATGCATGCGATCCCCGGCGAGGCGACCAACCTCAAGATCACCTTTCCGGAGGACGTCGCGTTCGCCTCCGTGCTGATCACCCCAGCGAGAGACTGAGAGCTTCCAGCAGTCGCAGGTCGTCCTCGTCGGCGATCCGGCGCGCGACGGCCGGTGCCTCGATCCACTCCAGGTCACCGAAGGTGGCCAGGTGCGCGACCAGCGCCGAGAAGTCCGTCATATCCAGGCTGGCCTGCCCGGCCAGCACGGCAGCCGGGATCACCACCGGAGAGGCGATCGCGCGGAGACCGGACCGGTCCACGGTCGCGCCGAGGACGTCCCCGTCGCGGACCTTGATGGTGTCGGTCACCGGCCGGTACCCGACCACCGTCCGCCCGGTCTCCAGGCACACCTCGACCGCGGCGGCGAGGAAGGCAGCCGGGGCCAGCGGACAGAGGGGATCGTGCAGCAACAGCGGTCGCTGCGAGTCGCGAACCTGCTCGAAGCTCACCGAGGCGTCGAAGAGCTGGACCTCCGCCTCGCCGACGGCCCAAGAGGCAGCGGCCACCAGGGACTCGCCGTGCACCAGCGCGAATGGCAGCGAGCCGCGACCCTCCAGCGGGACCCAGCCCAGCGCTCCTGCGTCCTCGTCCATCACCACCCCAGGAAACCAGAACGCCCCCGGTCACCGAGACCGGGGGCGTTGCTGAGGTGCTTTAAGAAGCTAGGACTTCGTCGAGAATGGCCTCGGCCTTGTCCTCGTTGGTGTGCTCGGCCAGGGCCAGCTCGGAGACGAGGATCTGGCGAGCCTTCGCCAGCATCCGCTTCTCACCAGCGGAGAGGCCACGGTCACGCTCGCGGCGCCACAGGTCACGCACGACCTCGGCGACCTTCATGACGTCGCCGCTGTGCAGCTTCTCCAGGTTGGCCTTGTAACGACGCGACCAGTTGGTCGGCTCCTCGACATGAGCGGCCCGCAGCACGTCGAAGACGCGGTCGAGACCCTCCTTGTCGACAACGTCGCGGACACCCACGAGATCGAGGTTGCAGGCAGGTACGCGAACGACCAGGTCCTGCTGGGCGACGATCCGGAGAACGAGATACTCGCGGTCCTCCCCCTTGATCGTCCGCGTC
>JBKJHX010000078.1:0-3949 GCA_046598855.1 Marmoricola sp.
GGTGTGTTGAGAATCTGACAGGCCGCTCAGGGATCTTTCCTTGAGCCGAACTTCCGCGACAGTGCCTAGCAAGCCGTGCCGCCGGCTAGTGCCTCACGTGGCGCTAGCCATAGTCCCGCACCGGTCGAGCCTGAGCGTGCCGCAGCTTGGTCGCTGCACCTCAGCCATCCGTGGCCTCCGACCAATCCCTCTTACGTCGCAAAGGAATCAATTTCATGGACATGAACATGCAATCCTCCGTCCCCGACTGGCTCACTCCCGTCGCGTGGACCTTCATCGCGCTTTCGCTGTTGAGCACGGCCTCCATCGCGGCCGACATCTACCTCGGTCGCCGGCGCCAGAACGGCGTTGCCACCGAGCTGGTGTGGATCACCTCCGGCCTCTATCTCGGCCCGTTCGCTATCCCGGTCTACTGGAGCCGGGGGCGCAGCGATGCTGCAACGACAAACGCTCCTTCTACGGGCGCGCATCACGACACCGGAAGGACGTCTGGTGACGTAGCGGTGGCGGTGCTGCCTGGCGGCGGCGCATCCGCAGTGGCGCACCTCATTGCCGTGCCGTTTGTCGCCGCCATCGGCTGGACCATCGCGGGTCTGGAAATGTGGCCGATGATCATCGTCATCGCCATCCTCGTCACTGGCACGCTGGCCCTCTACGGACGCATCGCTGGTGGCAGCTCGACCGGGCACACCCGTCGGCTCTCGATCGGTGCCGCCCTCGTTGCCGCACTTGTTACCGTCGTGGCGTTCGACGTCGGCATGGTGGGTTGGATGCTCCTGCTGCACTTCAACGAGGCGATGCCGCCCGTGAGTGACGGTTCGTTCTGGTTCCTCATGCAGATCGGAGTCGTCGTTGGTCTCGTGACCGGCTACCCGGCAGTGAAGTGGCTCCTGCGCCGCGACTCGTCCGTTGCGCTGGCCTGAGCGCTTCAACCAAACTCGTTGAGTCCTCGTGTGCTGCCGGTACGTCCGACGTGGCGGCAGCACACCTGGGACCGGCCTAGGAGTCACCGTGTCTAGTACTGCCCTGCTTCGAATCGGTGTCAATCTCGCTGTTGGAGCCGCTCTCGTCACCGGTTGCAGCAACGCAACTGACCCAACCCCGCAGCCGGGGGCCGCGGACGCCACGCCCGTGCCCGCGATAGGGCACGTCCACGGACTAGGGGTCGACCCCAGCGACGGCACGCTCTACGTGGCGTCTCACTTCGGCGTTTTCCGTGTGGTCAAGGGTGGCACCCCTGAACGGGTCGCGGACCGCTATCAAGACACCATGGGCTTCGCCGTCGTCGGACCTCGGCAGTTCCTTGGCTCTGGCCACCCCGACCTGCGAGAAGAACTCCCGTCAAGTCTCGGACTTATCGAGTCCACCGACGGCGCAGAAACCTGGCAGTCGCTATCGCTTCAGGGCGACGCCGACTTCCACTCCATAGAAGCCGTCGAGGACCGGATCTACGCCTACGACTCCCACTCCGGCGCCCTCTTGATGAGCGACAACCGCTCCACCTGGACCACCATCAGCGTGCAACCGCTCTACGACCTGGCCGCCAACCCTGCTGACCCCCAAGTCGTCTACGCCACCACCGACCGGGGTCTGCTCGTCGTGTCGAAGGGCGGTGCTGCTCCGGTGCCCGTGGAGGGCGCCCCTATCCTCACCGGCATCGACTGGCAAGCCGACGGCCCCCTGGTCGGAGTAGCCCCCGACGGGACCGTGATGGTCAGCGACAACGCCAGCACCTGGAGTGCAGCGGGGAGCTTGGACGGGCCTGCAGAAGCACTCGACGTCATCGCCGGCCGGTGGCACGCAGCGACTGAGAGCGGTGTGTACGAATCTGTTGACGACGGTCAGACCTGGCGGCTGGTGGTCGGAAGCGGGGCGTAGCTGGGGCTCGCCGTCAGTCGGCGAAGTCGATGATCACGGGAGCGTGGTCGCTCGGCCCGGGCTTCGACTCGTCCAGCCGCTCGTCACGATCGATGAATGCTCCGGTGACCCGGCCCGCGAGCGGTGGGGTGCACAGCGCGAAGTCGATCCGGAGCCCTCGGTTCCTGTTGGACCTGTTCCGGTAGTAGTCCCAGTAGGTGTAGACCTCCGGTCCCGGGGTGTGCGCCCGGGTGACCTCGGTGTAGCCGGAGTCGAGGAAGGCTTGGAAGGCCGCGCGCTCGGGGGGAGTGACGTGGGTCGAGGTCGCGAACTGCGCCATATCGAAAACGTCCTCGTCGGAGGGCGCAATGTTCCAGTCACCGACGAGTGCGACCGGATCCGCCGACCAGGTCTCCGCGGCGGCACGCAGCGTCGCCAGCCATTCGAGCTTGTAGAAGTAGTGCGGGTCACCGACCTTGCGGCCGTTGGGCACGTAGAGCGACCAGAGCCGGATGCCGCTGCCCCCGCCGTCGGTCCCTACGAGCGCGCCGATCGCGCGGGCCTCGGCCGCTCCGTCGTACTCGGGCATCCCGGGGAAACCGATGGTCACGTCCTCAAGGCCGACCCGGGAGATGATCGCGACGCCGTTCCACTGGCTGTAGCCGGCCGAGGCGATGTCGTACCCGCGCGCCTGCAGCCCCATCAAGGGGAGCTGGTCCTCGCGGGCCTTGGTCTCCTGAAGTGCCAGCACGTCGATGTCGTGGCGTTCGAGAAGGGCCTCGACCCGATCGATGCGGGAGCGGAGGGAGTTGACGTTCCAGGTCGCGATACGCACGGCACGAGGCTAGCGGTGGTGTCGGGACCGGCCGGGCGGGCCTTCCTCAACCTGCCTGGCTGCCCAGGATCATCGGCACGATGACCGCCTGGGCGTAGGTCTTCATCCGGGCTTCGGTGCCCAGCCGCGGCGGCGCGTCCGGAGTCAGCAGCAGCGACTGCGCCAGCCGGGCGAGCGTGCCGGCGAGATCCTCGACGTCCTCGGTGCCGCCGTTGCCGACGTACGCGCGCAGGGCCAGGATCCGGTCGGCGACCAGCGCCGAGGAGAGGGCCAAGGTTTCGCCGGCGCCGAGGGTCAGGCTGGCAAGCGTCTCCTCGCGGTCGATCACCAGGAGTTGCTGGAGCAGTGCGTTTCCGCGCAGCTGGGTGATCGTGACGACGAAGAACTTCTCCACGTACGCCGGAGCGTCGAAACCGGCGGTGCCCGGAGGTGCGACGGGGCCGATGGCGTCCTGGATGACCGCCAGCACCCGAGCAGTCTCGGCGAGGTAGGTCTGGCGGACGATCTCGTCCTTCGTGCCCACCCGGCGGTAGAGAGTGGCGCGGTTGACCCCGGCACTGCGGGCGATGTCGTCGCCGCTGGTCCGCCGTACGCCGGTGCGGAGGAACTGCGCTTTGGCGGCGTCCAGGATGCTCGCGACGGCGATCTCGGTCATGCGACGATCCTACACAATGCGACAAATTATGTTGTATTGTCGCAGTCATGACCACGTGTGACCACACCGCCCCTGAGGTAGCCGTCCCCACACCGGCCACGTCCTTCGTGCCGGGTCCGGATCTCCGTGAGGCCCGGTTCGGCCTCAGCGACTACGTTGGCGAGGCCGCGCTCCTGCTCGGCGCCGGGTCCGCGGTGATGAACCAGCTCGCGTTGCTGGGCGTGGGCAGGGGCGTCGCGGAGCACTCCAACACCTTCGAGCGACCGCTGGACCGGCTGCGCACCACGCTGACCTACATCTTCGCGCTGACCCTGGGTACCGAGGAGGAGCGCACGGCGATCGCGCGGATGGTGAACAAGGCGCACGTGCCGATCACCGGCGACGGCTACACCGCGTTCGACCCGAAGCTCCAGCTGTGGGTGGCAGCCACCCTGACCGCCGGCGGCGAGCAGATGTACGAGAAGACGTTCGGCCCGATGGACGAGGCCACCCGTGAACGCACCTATGTCGAAGGCTGGGTGCTCGGCACGACGCTCCAGGTCACCGAGAACATGTGGCCGCGCACCCGCGCCGAGTTCACGGCGTACTGGGAGGGCATGCAG
>JBKJHX010000060.1:0-16200 GCA_046598855.1 Marmoricola sp.
GCCGACCGGATCCGCGAGCTGACTGACGACCAGGAGTTCCTGACCGAGAAGCAAATGTTCGGCGGTCTGGCGTTCCTGGTCCACGGCAACATGGCGGTCGTCGCCAGCGGCCAAGGCGGTTTGATGGTGCGGGTCGACCCGGTGCGCTCGGCGTCCTACCTCAGCGACGCCCACGTCTCTCGGATGGTGATGCGCGGCAAGGAGATGGACGGCTGGCTCCGGGTCGCCGATGCCGGGTTAGGCGACGCCGACCTGGCACGTTGGGTCGACGTCGGGACGACGTACGCGCGCTCGCTGCCGGCGAAATAGGTCCGGCCGCCGGCGGTTCCGCCGGCGGTTGGTCACGGCGTCTCGACGAGCTCGGCTTCCGCGAGGGAGCGGTTGATCTCCGCCTGGCGGACCAAGAACGCGCTCTCGTCGAGCTTTTTGCGGCGCATCCAGGTGGTGACCTCGGTGTTGCACTTGCTGGAGTTGCACGATCCGCAGGCCGGCACCACGTTGAGCAGGGTGTAGCGCCCGCCGCGGGAGATCGGCAGCATGCAGTCGCGTTGGAGCGCGCCGCTCTCCTTGCCGCAGTAGGCGCAGCCGGCCCAGGCTGTTTGAAGAGCAACCCACTGGACGTCCGTCAGGTCGTGGGCCACCTTGCCCATCCGACGCTTGCGCCGACGTGCGTACGTCGCTGCTTTCGTTCGGGACGGCACGCCCCGAGCCTAGAGCGCAGGCGCGTCGAATCGACGGACGTACGGCGTACCGGCCCCGATGTCGGTCGGGCGCGATGGGAGGTGCCGTGAAGGACGTCTGGCCGTACCTGCGCGAGGAGCGCCTTGCCTAGGGGCATGATGGCGCGGTGAGTGAAGACGTGGTGGTGATCCACACCGATGGTGGCTGTACCCCCAACCCGGGGCCTGGCGGCTGGGGAGCGGTCCTGCGCCAGGGTCCGCACCTGCTCGAGCTTTGCGGCGGCGAGCCCGGGGAGACCACGAACAACCGGATGGAGCTGACCGCTCCGATCATGGCGCTGGAGGCCTTGAAGCGCCCGGCGATCGTGCACCTCCACACCGACAGCACCTACGTCAGGAACGGCATCACCAAGTGGGTGCTGGCCTGGGAGCGCAACGGCTGGCGGACGTCGGCCAAGCAGCCAGTGAAGAACGTCGACCTGTGGCAGCGGCTGCAGGAGGCCTGCGCCCGCCATCAGGTGGAGTGGTTCTGGGTGAAGGGTCACGCCGGGGTCGCCGACAACGAGCTCGCCGACGAGCTTGCCACCCGCGGGATGCAGCAGGCGATGGGGTTCGCTGGTTAGCCTGAAGCGCATGATCATCATCGCGGGCTCCTTGCATTTCGACGCGGCCGAGCGTGACGCCTACCTGGCCCGAGTGGCCGGCGTCGCCGTCGCGGCGCGGTCAACCCCCGGCTGCCTGGACTTCGTGCAAACCGCCGATCCGGTGGACCCGACCCGGATCAACGTCTACGAGCGCTGGGAGTGCGACGAGGACGTGGCGGCGTTCAGGAATGCCGGCAGCAAGGACGACGGAGCGGACCTGCCGGAGATTGTCGGGGCGGAGGTCGCGAAGTACCGGATCGCCTCAGTCGAGGCCCCGTGACACAGAACCACCTGAGCGCCCCTGGGGCCAGCCACCCATCTGTGTGGTCGCCGGATGGCACCCGACGGGAATTCGGCGGGGTCGGTTGCCTAGGGTGGGAGGTGAACACGGGGCAAGGGGCTCCGTGCGCAGGAGACCAGTCCGCTCGGGCTCCAACGACAGGACCTCGATGTACTCACACCTCGCCAGGCTGCTGACCGTGGTCGCATTTGCTGGCGCCCTGACGGCATGCGGGTCGGGCGACACCGTCGACGACCTGGAGTCGTTCTGCGACGCGAAGGTCGCCCTGGACCGGGTCGAGCAGGAAGGGAACGTCGGCGACTTCGGCCCGGCGCTCGAAGCCTTCAGCAGCCAGCTCCCCGACAACGCCACCGACGAGGTCAGCAGGACCGCGAAGAACATGACGGCGTCCTGGGATGCGCTGTACGACAACTACACCGAGAACGGCGGCGACCCGCGGGTCAAACTCCTGGTCGACGGCCAGGTGCCGCCCGAGATCGCCGGCATGCGGGCTGAGTGGACCCAAGGGCTGAGCCGCAGCGCCGTGAAGCAGGCCTACGACTTCGCCGAGGAAGAGTGCAGCCGCGACCGCTGAGCAGCTGCTGACCGCGGTCACGCAGAGCTGAGGGTCACCGGTCGTGCCTGCTCACCGGGCCAGGCGTGCTGCCAGCCGCTTCGCACTCATGTAGGCGATCGCCTCGATCGAGATCATCGGGTTGACCCCGGACGCTGTCGGGAAGCAGGAGGCGTCGGCGACCACAAGGTTCTCGACCTCCCAGGTCACGCCGTCTGGGTTCACGGCGGACATGTCCGCCGACCCTCCCATCCGGGCGCTGCCCATGATGTGTAAGGCGGCGAGTGCGAGCCTGGCCGGCGCAGCGCCCTCCTTGCGGATGTCGGCGACGAATGACTCCAGGCTGCCGCGCTTGCCGGGTTGGTAGCCCATCGTCCGGTGGTGGGTGCTGTAGATCTGGGTGGCGCCGGCAGCTTCGGCGATCCGCGCGGCCCCCTCGAAGCCCTTCATCAGCAGCTCGGTGTCACCGGGCGAAAGGGTGTAGCTGGCGATCGGCTCGCCGTCCTTGCCTACCTTGACAGTCCCGCCCGGACCCTTGTCGCGGACGATGATGGCCACACCGAGCATGTGCCTGAGGTCCTGCATCCGCTCCAGGTGCTGGGCGCCGCTGCGCCAGTTGACGAAGCCGGTACCGAAGGCCGGTGTCAGGGGCGCGGTCTCGAACAGGACCCCGTAGCCCTCGCCGTCCAGGTCGGTCCACTCGTTGACGTACCGGGCCTGGGTCGCCCCCTCCCACGGGTTGACCAGATCCGGGACGCGACCCCACAGTGCCGTCGCCGGGTGCAGGCGCAGGTGCTTGCCGATGTTCTCGTTCTCGAGTCCGGATCGTTTCAGCAAGGCGGGCGTCTGGATCGCACCTGCCGCGACGACGACGGCTCGCGACTTCACGGTCAGGACATTGCCGCCTGCGGAGACCGCGGTGACCCCGACGGCCTTGCCGCCCTGGACGGTGATGGTCCTGGCGCTCGCGCCCACGTAGATCCGGGCGCCGTCGTCGGCGGCGTCGGCGAGCCAGGTCTTGGTCACCGACTGCTTCGCGCCGATCCGGCACCCCATCCCGCACCGGCCGCACTCGATCCCGGCGTCGCAACCGATCACGTTGCGGGGCATCGCGTCGACGTTCCAGCCGATGGCCTGGGCGCCGCGTTCGAGCACCTGGTCCCGGACGCCGGCGCCCGGGTGGTCCTTGTTGACGCCCAGCCGCACGTTGACCGCCTCCAGGGCGTCGTCGTACTCCGAGGTCAGGAACTGCGGGGTGCCCAGTGCGGCCCACTCGGCGCGGACGTGGTCGGGCGTGGGGAAGGAGGTCGTGTAGTTCACAACCGTCCCGCCGCCGAGGCCCCGGCCCGCGACGAGCTGCACCTGGCCCTCGGAGGTGACCGCCGGCGACCCGGCGTAGAGCTGGCTGAACCCGGTCCGCTCGCTGCCGTCGAAGTCGCGGTCGTCGTGGTACTCGCCGGCCTCGAGGATCACTACGTCGAGACCAGCCGCCGCCAGCACGCCGGCAGCGGTGCCGCCACCGGCACCGGAACCGACGATCACCACGTCGCACACGATCGTCTCGTCCTGGGTGACGTGCTCGGGCTTCAGCGCAGGGTCAGGCGCATCCGGCAGTACTCCCGGCGGTCCGGGGTAGCCGATGCTGTCCCACAACGGTGGGCCCGCGGTGATGTAGTACGGCGCCAGGCAAGCGCCCTTGAGTGCGGCGAAGAGGGCACGCTTCGCCGCCAGCCGGGAGTCGGAGAGCGAGAGCAGCACCGCCTCGCGCTGGGCCTGCGACAAGGTCGAGAACTTCCGGGGCCTCCCGGTCAGCACGAACCCGAGGAACCGGGTGTCCCAGAGCCGGAGCAGGGTCTTGAGCTGCGCGAGCTCGGCCTCGCGTGGGTTGGTCCCGGCGAGATCCAGGGCGAACTCGGGTGCGCCGACCGCGCTGGCCGGTGGGATCGTCGCGCCGTCCCCTGGGGCGAAGGTGTCGCTGATCAGTCGGAGTGCCGCGAGGTGCTGGGGTGAGAACGCCATGACCGGACGCTACTGCCCGAGGTCAAGTCAAGGAAGCAACCGAGCCCCCGCGTAGCCGCTCACCCCCTAGGGTGTGCCAGTGACCTCAGCACCCGACAACCAGCGTCGACGCGGCCCCCGGGTCGACGTCGATGTCCCGGTCGTGCTGCTGGACGCCGCCGAGGTGCTCTTCGGTGCCGACGGGGTCGACAACGTCTCGATGCGGTCGGTCGCCCGGGAGGCGGGGGTCGCGCCGGCGGCACTGACCCACCACTTCCCGAACAAGCGCGCGCTTGTCGAGGCTGTCGTGATGCGTCGCGGGTCCGCGGTCGGAGAAGCGGTCCGGCTGCGGCTGCGGGCGCTGCAGGATCGTGCCGACGTCAACACCCGTGACCTGGTCGACTCGGTCCTGATCCCGTTCGTCGAGGAGATCAACACCGATCCGGAGAACGGCGTCCGCTGGTTGAAGATCGTGATGACGCTGGCCCTCAACGGCGATGACGTGATCGCGTTCGCCATCGCCGACCAGGGTGAGGGCGACATTGCCACCCTTTTCCTCACCGCGGCCGCCGCCGTACCGCAGCTGGACGAATCCGGGGTCGAGCTACGTTCGCCGATCGCGATGTTCACGATGCTCACGGCGCTGGCTGCTGCGGACCTCGGTGGCTACGGCCGCCCGATCGGACCCCAAGGCCTGGACCCCGAGTACGTCGAACAGCTCGCGGTGTTTACCAGCAGCGGTCTCGCCGCGGGCTGATCTCAGCTGAGCCGGACCTGCATCTCCTTGATGCCGTTGATCCAGCTGTGCCGCAGCCGGACCGCGTCGCCTCGACGCTCGATCTTGGTGCACTGGTCGGCCAGGGCGTCGAACATGATCTTGACCTCCTGGCGGGCCAGGTTGGCGCCGATGCAGTAGTGCGCACCATGCCCGCCGAACGCCAGGTGCGGGTTCGGGTCGCGGGTGATGTCGAAGGTGTACGGGTCGGTGAAGACATCCTCGTCGTGGTTGCCCGAGGCGTAGAAGAGCCCGACGCGCTGACCGGCCTTGATCTGCTGGCCGCCGACCTCGACGTCGTTGATCGCGGTGCGCTGGAAGACGTTGACCGGGGTCGCCCAGCGGATGACCTCGTCGACCATCGTGGTCGGACGCTCCTTGACCCACAGGTCCCACTGGTCAGGGTTGTTCAGGAAAGCGTTCATGCCGTGCGAGATCGCGTTACGGGTGGTCTCGTTGCCGGCCACGGTCAAGATGATGACGAAGTAACCGAACTCGTCATCGGTCAGCCCACGTCCGTCCTTGTCGGCGTTGAGAAGCTTGGTCACGATGTCATCGCGCGGGTTCGCCTTGCGGTCCGCGGCCATCATCATCGAGTAGGCCAGGATCTCTGCGGCGGCCACGTCCGACTGACCCGCGAACTCCGGGTCCTCACCGGCCAGCATCATGTTGGACCAGTCGAAGAGCTTCTTCCGGTCCTCCTGCGGGACGCCGAGGAGGTCGGCGATCGCTTGCAGCGGCAGCTCGGCGGCCACCCCGGTGACGAAGTCGACGTCGCCCTGGGCGATGGCGTCCGCGACGATCTTGTGCGCGCGCTCGGTCATGATGTCGTCGAGCGCGGCGATCGAGCGCGGCGTGAAGCCACGCGAGATGATCTGGCGCGTCGAGGAGTGCTCCGGCGGATCCTGGTTGAGCAGCATCACCCGCTGGAACTCGATCATCTCGCGGAGCATCCCCTCGGGGAACCTGATGATTGCGGAGTTCTCGGCGCTGGAGAAGTTCTTGCTGTCCTTCGAGACCCGAGCCACGTCGGCGTGCTTGGACACCGCCCAGTAGCCGGTTCCGCCCTCCATGCCGTCACGCGCGGACTGCGGCTGCTCGACCCAGTGGACCGGCGAGGTCTGCCGGGCGAGCGCGTGCTCGGGGAGGGGAACTCCCGCCAGCATCGTGTCCGGGTCGGTGAAGTCGAAGCCCTCGGGCAGTTCGGTGATCGTCATGGTGGAGAAATCCTTGTCTCGACGCGGAAGCAGCCCTATTTGCGCAGGCGAACAAATAGCAGTGGAAAATCTAACACGCGTGACCCAGGCCACGGAATGTTTCGGACACCATCAGGACCGTCCCTGGCGAGGTCGGTGGCTATGCTCCGGCGGGTGACCACGTCGGGTGCAGCTGCGCACCGTCCCAACCGTCGGGGGAGCCAGACCCGGCAGAACATGCTGGAGGCCGCGCTCCGCGCACTGGCCACCGGCGATCCGAACGCGGTCTCGGCCAACTACGTCGCTAAGCAGGTCGGCGTCACCTGGGGGGCGGTGAAGTACCAGTTCGGCGACGCCGACGACTTCTGGGCGGCGGTCCTCGGTTTCATCGGCGAACGGCGAGGCGCGCTCGATCTGCGCAGTGACGCCGATGCCAGCCTCGAGGACCGGGTCGGCCAGATCGTCGACCTCCTCTGGCGCGGGCTGGACACGGCCGATGCTCGAGCGATGGACACCTTGCGCAGCACGCTGCCGCGCGAACGCGACGAACTGGAGCGCGCCTACCCGAAGACCGCAGCCGAACTCGCCACCTGGCAGGCAGGCTGGGTGGCGTCGTGCCAGCAGGCCTTCGCCGACCTTGACGTCGATCCGGTCCGGGTCCGTGAGATGGCCGCGATGATCCCCGGCGCGATGCAGGGCCTGACTGCCGAGCGACACCTGAGCACCTACTCGAATATGGACGACGCCAAACGCGGCCTGCGCAACGCGATCACGGCCTATCTGTCGGCTTGATCGCGGCGCGCGTCAGACGCTGGCTGTGGGCTCTTCGGGTACGACCGGAGCCGGCGTGGCGCCGGCACCGTGGCTCAGCGCCTGCTCGGTCGTGTCGTAGAGGCCGAAGACGCGGTCGATCTCGGTGATCCGCAGGAGCTTGCGGATGTTTTTGGGCGGCGCTACCAGCCGCACCCAGCCACCCAGGTCGGAGGCGCGCTTGCCCGCCGAGATGATGGTGCCCAGTGCCATCGAGTCGAGGAACGTGGTGGCGGAGAGATCGACGACAAGACGGTTGCTCGTCGCGGTGATCGCGTCGGCGAAAACTGACCTGAGCAGTTCGGTAACAGCGATGTCGAACTCTCCGACCGGCCGGACGGCGGTGACGCCGTCGTAATCGCTGCGTTCGACGTGTGGCTCGCTGAACATGGCGGTCCTGTCATCGGGTGGCGGTGTGAGGGTGTTCGACACCGACCGGCGTCCGGATTGGTCACCAGCTCGGTCGACCTCAGCCGTTGAGCGGCCCCATCACGTCCGTCGCGAACCGCTCCATCCCGTCGAGCTTCTGCTCCAGGGTGGCCCCGAAGCCGTGGTAGAAGAGCCACGGCATCGTCATCGCGTCGGTTATTCCGCCGGCTTCGGCTGCAGCAAACTGCTCCGGGGTGATGGCGTCGTTCAGGGCCGCGATCACCGTCGCCTGCTCGCTCACGCCGATCTCTGCGCGCAGCTCGCGGAGCCGGGTGGCGTACCCGACAGCGTCCTCGGTGGATGAGACGTCGCCGATCCAGCCGTCGTACCGGGCGGCGCGGCGCAGTGCGACCTCGGACATCCCGCCGATCAGGATCGGAATCGGCTGGGCCGGGCGCGGGCTCATCGTGAGGCGCGGGGTCGGGTACAGCGGGCCGTCGGAGGAGACCCACTCGTCGGTCCACAGGCGGCGGACCAGGTCCAGGCCTTCGTCGGTGCGTCGGCCGCGGGTGGCGAAGTCCTGCTCGAGCAGGTCGAACTCCTCGCGGCACCAGCCGGCGCCGACGCCGAGGCGTACACGGCCGCCGGAGAGCGCGGAGGCGGTGCCGACCGACTTGGCGACCTGGTAGGGGCTGCGCAGGGCCGTGACGTAGATCGACGTGAAGAAGGTCAGCCGGGTGGTGACGGCGGAGAGTGCGCCGACCAGCACCCAGGGGTCGGGCCACTCGCAGGTGCTGTCCCAGCGCCGGGAGCCGTCCGCCTCGTAGGGGTACGGCGTCGCCAGGGTCTCCAGGTCGACGACGTGGTCGGCGATGGCGAAGCTGGCGTAGCCGAGCTCGTCGGCCGCCACGGCGATGGGTTGCAGTTGTTCGGTGGGCAGCATGGCGCCCACGATCGCGAAGTCCACGGCGCCACCCTAGTTCCCAGACCTAAGTTTCATAGAACCCTCTGTGAAAGTCTTGATGCGGGCTCGTGGGTGTGCAAGCCTTCGCCTGATGGCCACTTACTCCCATCTCCTCGCCCCCGGCCGGATCGGGTCGATGGAGCTCCGTAACCGGATCGTCATGTCTCCGATGGAGACCATGTACGGGACGCCGGACGGGTTGCCCTCAGAGCGCACGGTCGCGTACTTCGCCGCGCGTGCGGCCGGAGGCGCCGGGCTGATCACGGTCGGTGCCACCGGCATCGACCACCAGCACCCGGAGACCCCCGGCGGCCTCCATCTCGGGACCGACGCTGCCGTGGCCGCCCATCGTGAACTGGTCGACGCCGTCCACGCGCACGGCGCCCGAATCCAGCCGCAGATCGTGCACGCCGGGCCGGACGGGCTCGGACCGGAGATGCACGGCGTGACCTCGCTCGGACCGTCGGTGATCGGTTCCTACCTGACCGGGCGGCCTTCGGAGGAGATCAGTGCGGAGCAGTTCCGCGGGGTCCTCGACCTTTACCAGGCGTCGGCCCGTCGTGCCCGCGAGGCGGGGTACGACGGGATCGAGCTGCACGCCGCGCACGGCTACATGATGCTCGGCTCCTTCCTCGCTCCCCAGCGCAACCGGCGTACCGACGACTACCGCGGGGACACCGTCCAGGGGCGGATCCGGGCGGTTCTCGAAGCGCTCGCCGCGATCCGCTCCGAGGTCGGAGAGGACTTCCCGATCACGCTGCGGATCTCCGGGTTCGAACGGGTCGCCGGTGGCCGGCCGATGTACGAGACCGCCCAGGTCGCTCCGCTCCTGGTTGCGGCCGGCGTGGACGCGTTCCACGTCAGCGGTGGGGTGATCGACCGGCTGGTCAGCAAGATGGTCAACGGGTCCGACGACGGCGACGGTCTCAACGTCGGTGCTGCTGCTGCGGTCCGCCAGGTCGTCGACGTCCCGGTCATCGCCGTAGGGCGGCTGCACGACCCGGCCCTGGCCGAGGCCGTCCTCGCCGCCGGGCGCGCCGACTTCATCGCGATGGGCCGCCCGCTGCTGGCCGACCCCGAGCTGCCGAACAAGCTGCGGACCGGAGGCAGGGTCCGGCGCTGCATCTCGTGCGAGAACTGCATCGATTCCCTGGAGCAACGCTTCTCGGTCGACTGCGCGGTCAACCCGCGCACCGGCAAGGAGCTCGCGCTGACCCTGGGGACGACCCGGCAGCGCCGACACGTCGTGGTCGTCGGGGGAGGACCGGGCGGCATGGAGGCGGCCCGGGTGGCAGTCGGTGCGGGCCACCGGGTCACGCTGCTCGACGCCAACGGCCAGCTCGGGGGCGCGCTGCTCTGGGCCTCGATCGTGAACCCGGACAACGAGCCGTTCCTGGCGTACCTGCGCGCCGAGCTCGCAATGAGCGCGGTCGACGTACGCCTGGGGGTCCGGGCCGGTGCCGAGAGCGTGGCGGCCCTGGCACCGGACGCCGTCGTGGTCGCGACCGGCGCTCGCATCGAGATCCCGTCGCTGCCGGGCGCCGACCAGGCGCACGTCCGCACAGGTCCCGCCCTGCGCGAGCTCCTCGCGGGACGGTCGGCGCCGGGCCAGCCGCTGGTGCACCGACTCGGTGCGCGCGCTGTCGCTGGCCGCCGTCAGCGACAGGTCACGCCCGCCCGGGTACGTCGCGCCACGCACGCCTGGATGCCCCTCGGTTCCCGGGTCGCGATCGTCGGAGGCGACCTGGTTGCCGTCGGGCTCGCCGAGTTCCTGGCGAGCCGGGGGCGCACCGTCACGATCCTCCAAGCCGGCCGCGAGCTAGCGCCCGAGATTGGCTGGAAGCGGAAGACCGAGCACATGCACCGGCTGGACCGGCTCGGCGTCACCGTGCACGTCCGGGCCGAGGTCGAACGGATCGTCCCGGACGGCCTTGAGTTCACCCCGTACGGCGGGACCTCGCGGCCGCTCGCCGCGGACTCCGTCGTCCTCGTGGGTGAGGCGCAGCCCGACCTCACCCTGTACGACGCGCTACGCGTCCGCCTGCCGCAGATCCCGGTCGAGGTAGTCGGGGATGCGACCGGGCTGGGCCTGATCCGTAAGGCAACCGAGGACGCGGCGCGGGTCGTGGCCGGACTGGAGCACCTGACATGAACAGGACCTGGGCGTGAACTCAGACGTTTTCAAGTTCGTCGACCTGAGCGACGCGGAAGTCGATGTGCTCGAGGCGCGGTACGGTCCGCTCGCCGGTGCCGTCCGCGAGCTGCTCGATGCGACCATCCGGACCCAGGCCGACGACGCGGTCGTCGCCGAGGCCCTGGCCGCCGTCGAGCGGGCCAGCTCGCTGCTGAAGCCGACGTTGATCGACGGTCCGGCGGGCGTCAACTACAACGAGACCGGCCGGAGCTGGAGCTGGGGCAATGCCGCGATCGGGCTACGCAACGCCGCAGCGCCGCCGATGGAGGTACAGCACCGGGACAACGGGGACACCTACGCCGAGGTCCAGCTGGGGGCTGCCTACGAAGGGCCGCCGGGGATGGCGCACGGCGGGGTGAGCGCGTTGCTGCTCGACCACATCATGGGGGTGACGGCCAGCCAGATGACCCGGGTTACCTTCACCGGGACCCTCACCCTGAAGTACCGCAACCCGCTGCCACTGGGCCGGGTCGAGCTGCACGGAACGGTCTCCGGCGAGGAGGGCCGCAAGGTCTTCGTCCAGGCGCGGATCGAGGGGGAGGCGGGGGTCGCGGTCGAGGCGGACGGCATCTTCATCGTCCCGAACTGGTCGGTCTGAGCGCCAGAAGACTAGCGTTGCTGACAGAGCAGGTCGGTCTGGACGGTCTGGTCGGCAACCAGGACCGTGACCGCCGGCTCGGTGACGCAGATCCCCGTGCCGTCGAGGTAGACCTCGCTGGTCGCGGTCAGTCGGTACTCACCCGGGGCGAGCTGGATCGCGAACCGGCCGTTGGATCCGATCTCCGCGTTCACGGTGGCGCCCTGCGGCCCTTTGATGGTCAGCTTCCCGGCCAGCACCCGGTTGCCGGCGTCAGACGGGCCACCGACGGCGACCAGCCGCCCTTCGACGGTGCCGACCGGGATCGGGACCAGCGAGCTCGACGGAGCGGAGGGTTTCGCCGCAGGCGCGTCGTCGCCGCACGCCGACCCGGTGAGGGCCAGAGCGGTGACCAGGAGCAGGGTCGTGATCTTCACCGAAGGAAGCATGCCGCAACGCGGCCGGCTGTGTGCTCGCGGACTAGATCCCGTAGACCGAGACCTCGGTCGCCTTCACGGTGAAGGTCACCTCGGTGCCCGGCGCCAGATCGAGCTCGGCGACCGCTTGCGGGGTGATGTCGGCGTTCAAGGTCGCGGTGCGCAACCGGATCACGTCCCCGAGCGGCTCGAGCTCCTGGATCACCGAACGGAACGCGTTGCGCGGGCTGCCGGCACCGATCTCCCGGTAGACCGCGACCGCGCTTGGTCGGAAAGTGGCGACCGCGGCGTCACCGACGCCCGGGGCGACCGCGGCGACCATCCCGGCGACAGCGGTGCCGTCGGCAAGCCTGACGTGGTCGCCGGTCCAGGTCCCGGTGAGCAGGTTCAACCCGGCGAGCCGGGCAGCGAACCCGCTGCGCGGGCGGGCGAGGACGTCGCGGCTCGGACCGTCTTCGACGACGACCCCGCGGTCCAGGACGACCACCCGGTCGGCCAGGAGCAGCGCGTCGAGAACGTCATGGGTGACGATCACGGTCGTACGGTCGGCCAGGACCCGGCGCAGCGTCTGCCTGAGGGCGGGAGTGACGGCCACGTCGAGGGCAGCCATCGGCTCGTCGAGCAGCAGCAGTCGGGGGTCGGCGGCCAGGGCTCGCGCGACCGCGATGCGCTGAGCCTGTCCACCGGAGACCTGGCCAGGCTTCCGGTCGGCCAGCTCCTCGGCGCCGACCTCGGTCAGCCAGTGCGCGGCCAGTTCCTCGGACCTGCGCCGCGACCGGCCGGCGCTGCGCGGCCCGAAGGCGACGTTGTCGCGGACGGTCAGGTGGGGGAAGAGCAAGGGATCCTGCGCCAGGAGCGCGATGCCCCGCCGATGAGGCGGCACGTCGACCCGGGTGCGACCGCGGTCCACCTCGGTCAGCAGGCGTTCGTCCACGGTCACGGTGCCGTGGTCGGGGAGCAGCATCCCGGCGGCGATCTCAAGGATCGAGGACTTGCCGGCGCCGTTCTCACCGAGGATCGCGACCGTCTCGCCGTCGGCCAGGCTCAGGTCGACGCCCAGGCCTCGGTGTTCGACGGTCGCGGTCAGGCGGAAGCTCATCGGCCCGCCCGTTCCGGCCGAGCAACGGCGATCACGACGACCGCAGCGACGACGAGCACCAGGGCGAGGGCGACCGCGGCGTCCGGATCGCTCTCGCGCTGCAGGTAGATCTCCAGCGGCAGCGTGCGGGTGACCCCTTGCAGGCTGCCAGCGAACGTGATGGTCGCGCCGAACTCGCCCAGCGCCCGGGCGAAGGACAACACCGCCCCGGCCAGCAGACCGGGGAGCACCAACGGCAGGGTGACCCGCCGGAAGACCGTCGTCGGGCCGGCGCCGAGCGAGGCGGCGACGGTCTCGTAGCGGTGGCCGGCGGTGCGCAGCGAACCCTCGAGGCTTACCACCAGGAAGGGCAGCGCCACGAAGGTCTGGGCGAGAACGACCGCGATCGTGGAGAAGGCGATCTGCAGACCCATCACCTCGAGGGTGTTCCCGAGCAGTCCGCGGCGCCCGAAGGTGTACAGCAGGGCGAGCCCGCCGACCACCGGCGGCAGCACCAGGGGCAGCAGCACCAGGGACCGCAGTACCGACTGCCCGGGGAAGGATCGGCGGGCCAGTACCAACGCCATCGGTACGCCGATCAGGACGCAGATCAGGGTGCTCGCCGCTGAGGTCCGCAAGCTCAGGCTCAGTGCTTGGCGCGACGACTCGGAGGTGACCAGGTCGATGAAGTTCGGCCAGTCGACTTTGGCGACGATCGCGACCAGGGGGAGCAGCACGAAGGCTGCCCCGAGGGTTGCCGGGACGTAGACCCACCGTGGCAGGCCGACGTCCCGGGGCCCGCTCATCAGGGCTGGGCGAATCCGGCGGCGGCCAGCACGGCCTGGCCCTCGCTGCTGAGTACCAGCTCGACGAACTCGGCGGCCAGGGTGGCGTTCTCGCTGTCCTTGACGGTGCTGATCGGGTAGGTGTTGACCGCGGACGCGGCCTCCGGGAAGGCGAGGGCCTCGACGTCGGCCCCGGCAGCCTTCGCGTCGGTCACGTAGACCAGGCCGGCCTCAGCCTCACCGGAGGTCACCTTGGCGAGCACGTCCTTGACCGACTGCTCCTCGCTCACCGGCGACAGGATGACTCCCGCCGATGTCGCCACGGTCCGGGCGGCGCTGCCGCACGGGACCTCAGGAGCGCAGATCACCAGGTCGACGCCCTTGCTCGCGAGGTCGGCGAAGGAGGCGACCTTCTCAGGGTTGTCGGCGGGCGTCACGATTTGGAGCGTATTGGACGCGAAGTCCTGCGGCTCCTGACCCTGCAGGTCCTCGGCGGCGAGCTTGTCCATGTTCTTGGTGTCGGCAGAGGCGAAGACGTCGGCCGGCGCGCCCTCGGTGATCTGGGCGACCAGGTCGGAGGAGCCGGCGAAGTTGAATGTCACCTTGACGCCGGGGTGGTCGGACTCGAACTGCTCGCCGAGCTCGGTGAAGGTGTCGGTGAGCGACGCGGCGGCGAAGACGGTGAGGGTCACGTCCTTCGTTGCACCGTCCTTGGCGTCCTCGGAGCCGCACGCAACCAGGGAGGTGGTCGCCAAGACGGCGACGAGGATCGCCAGGTTGCGAGCGCCGAGGCGTTGGAGCGACGTCATGGACCCAGTTCATCACATTCCGCAAACAAACAAAAATATTATCCGATCCTCCGCTTGTGCGAAGAGATCATCGGTATCCAATCCGCGTATGCGTTGCCATCGAACTCGTCCGGACAGCCCGCCTGCGATAACTGGAACGAGTTACAGTTTCGCCATGGTGAATGACGTCTTCGCGCCCGCTGATCTCGGGCCGGTCCAGCTGCGCAACCGCATCGTCAAGGCCGCCACCTTCGAGGGGCGGACGCCGTACGGGCTGGTCACCGACGACCTCATCGACTACCACTTGGCGCCCGCCCGCGGCGGCGTCGGCCTGACCACCGTCGCGTACCTCGCGGTGGCGCCGGAGGGGCGCACCCAGAAGGAAGTCATTGTCGTCAACGACGAGTCGGCTCCTGGGCTGGCGCGGCTTACCGACGCGATCCATCAGACCGGCGCCAAGGTCGCCGGCCAGCTAGGCCACGCCGGACCGGTTGCCAACGGCCGCTCCAACGGGGTGCACGCGCTGGCCGCCTCCCGGATGCCGTCACCGCTGAGCCTGCAGATGATCAGGTCGTGCACCGAGGCGGACATCACCCGGATCACCGCCGACTACGTCCGGACTGCCCGGCTCATGAAGGCTGCCGGCTTCGACGTGCTCGAGATCCACATGGCCCACGGGTACCTGCTCAGCTCGTTCCTCGCCCCCGGTCAGAACAGGCGCAAGGACGGCTGGGGAGGCTCCCTGGAGAACCGCTCGAGGTTCGCCCGGCAGGTCGCCCGCGCAGTCCGCGAGGAGGTCGGGGACACCGTCGCGGTCACGGCGAAGATCGGGATGACCGAGGGCTCGCCGGTCGGTTTCTCGATGCCCGAGTCGCTGGAGTTCGCGCAGCAGCTTGAGGCCGACGGACACCTCGACGGCCTCGAGCTGAGCGCCGGCTCGTCACTTCTCAATCCGATGTACCTCTTTCGCGGCGACGTGCCGCTCAAGGAGTTCGCCGCGAACATGCCGGCTGCGGTACGCCTCGGTATGCGGACGCCGGTCGGCAAGCGCTTCTTCAAGGCCTACCCCTTCGAGGAGGCCTATCTGCGGGAGAAGGCGCTGGCCTTCCGCGAGGCCCTTTCGATGCCGCTGATCATGCTCGGCGGGATCAACGACAAGGCAACGATGGACCGCGCGATGCTGGAGGGGTTCGAGTTCGTCGCGATGGGGCGCGCACTGCTGCGCGAGCCCGACCTGGTCAATCGGATGCAGGCCGGCGAGGCGACCCGCGGCAAGTGCATCCACTGCAACCAGTGCATGCCCACGATCTATAGCGGGACCCGGTGCACGGTCGTCACCCCGGAGCCGCTGGACCTCGCGGCACCCTGAGGGCTACTGGTCGTCGCCGGCGAAGGCCGGCTGACCCGGCGGGTTGACCACGACGAAGACAACGCCGTTGGCGGTGTCAGCGGCCATCGAGCCGGAGACCGGGCCGTCGAAGACGACGTCCCAGCGCACCTCCTCGTAGGCCAGCGTGTACGTCACGTCGGTGCGGACGGTGTAGCCCATCTGCGGCAGCACCCGCTTGTAGAACGCGATCACCTCGTCCGGTTCAGAGGTGTCGATGTCGAACTGCCAGGTCTCCTCGATCGCACCAGGGTCCGTCACCTTCGCCCCTTCGGGAACCGGGAATCCCTGGATGGTCCGCGGAGCCTCCTCGGGCGCCGCCATCTGGCTGGCGCCCGGAACGGCGGTCAGGGTCGCGGACGGGGCGATCGTCGAGCCCGCCTTCGGCTTCTCGAGCTTGATGTCGTCGGGAATCGCGCTCTTGTCAGTCACGGTCGCGGTGGGGGTCGACTCGGCGACGCCCGTGGCTTCCGCCTGCTTGTCGTCGTTGCCTCCACACCCGCTCAGCAGGAGCGATGTGAGCAGCACGACAGCCGCGGTCGGCGGCACGCGACGTACCTGCACCTCGGAGCCCCCTACAGTCGATGTGAGACGTTTCGACCGTACCCGACGGGTGAGAGCAGATGGCATTCGAGTTCGACCGTGACACCGCGATCAGTCCCCG
>JBKJHX010000029.1:0-8495 GCA_046598855.1 Marmoricola sp.
AGATCGCCACAGCCGCGAGCTGTCAGACCTTCGGGGCATCCGAATCGAGAGCCACCGCAGACAGTTTTCGGGGAGTAAACGGGGAATAGGGCAATCTGGTTCAAGAAACCAAGTGGCCCCTGATCTGCGTTTCCGCAGGTCAGGGGCCACTTTAGTTGTAGCGGGGGCAGGATTTGAACCTGCGACCTCTGGGTTATGAGCCCAGCGAGCTACCGAGCTGCTCCACCCCGCGTCGGTGAACCGAACATTACCGGGTGGAGGCGGGTGCGCCCAAATCGGGGTCGGCCGCGAGCACGTCAGCGGAGCAGGAGCTCGCAGGCGCGGCGGATGTCAGGCTCGGCGGTCTCGACCGGTCGGGTACCGCTCAGCGTGGTGACCAGGGCGCCGAACCAGCACTGGATCACTAGCCAGCAGCGGCGCCGTTGGTCCTCGGTCGCGTCCTCGCCCCAGCCGTTGATCCGGAGCAGAAGGTCGAGGAAGTGGGTCTCGATGGTGTCCGAGTCCTGGCTGTCGAGACTCTCGGAGAGAATCATCGCCTGCATCATCGACATCGACAGCCGCCGGTTGCGACCCATCGTCCGGGTGAAGGCGATCAACAGTGCGGCCGTCACCTCGGCGGCGTCCTGACCTTCGGCGACCCGGAACTGGGACAGGTCGACCACGTCGAGCTCCGCCTTCATCACCCCGACGAATAGGTGCACCTTCGAGGGGAAGTAGCGGTACAGCGTGGCGATCGCCACCTCGGACTCGACCGCGACGTCCTGCATCTGCACCCGCTCGTAGTCCTGGACCGACCCGAGTTTGACCGCCGCCTGGAGCATCCGCCGGTGCCGCTGCTTCTGACCGGCAGAGCTCGGCTCGGCGGGCGGACGCGTGTCCGAGAGACGAGGCACGTGCCCTCCCGGCGGGGTGATGGCCGCTCTCCGCGAACGGCTCGGTGGGTCCTCAGTATGGCCGAGGGCGCCACCGGCCGGAGCCGGTGACGCCCTCGCCGTCGATCAGTTCTTCTTGGTCCCGGCGCTCAGTGCCCGCTCGACCAGGTCCCGGCCCTCGTCGACCAGACGCGCGTACGCGGTCAGGTCCCGACGACCCAGCGCGCGGTCGGCGGCCCGGAACTTGGCGTCCGCCTGCTGCAGCAGTCGCAGCGCCGCGGTCGGAAGCGCCACGCCCGGCTCCTCGGTCACCGGAGGCTCTGCCCCGGGCGTCGGTGTCGGCGTCGGGTTAGCCGGGTCGACCCCGAGAACGTCACCGAGCGCCTGGGTCAGCGTGTTGCCGATCCCAACCTCCTTGCCGAAGGACGCCAGCACGAAGGTGAGCACCGGATACTTGCCGGAGCCACCCTGCCGCACCGTGTACAGCGGCTGCACGTAGAGCAGGCCACCGCCGACGGGCAAGGTCAGCAAGTTGCCGTACTGCACCGTTGCGTCCGCCTGCTTGAACGGACGCAGCTTGTCGGCGACCTTCTCGTCGGTGCTGAACTGGTTCGCGATCTGCGACGGGCCCGGCACCTGCTTGGAGTCTGGGAGCCGCAGGATCTGGAACTTGCCATACGTTGTCGGATCCGAGGCGTCTGCCCCCACCGACATGAACGACGACAGGTTCTGCTTCTTCGATGGCACGAAGACCGAGGTCAGCGAGAAGACCGGGTTCTTTCCCGTCTGCGGCGTCACCGAGAGCCGGAACGGCGGCTGCTTGACTGTCGCCGAGCTCGGGTCCTCCGGGACCTCCCACTTGTCGTTGCCCTCATAGAACGTCTTCGGGTTCTCGACGTGGTACTCCGCGAGCAGGTTGCGCTGCACCTTGAACATGTCCTCGGGGTACCGGAAGTGATCCAGAAGTTCGGTGGGAATGCTCGACTTCGACTTCACGACACCGGGGAACGCGCTCTCCCAGGCCTTCAGGATCGGGTCCTCGGTGTCCCACTCGTACAGCGTCACCGTGCCGTCGTAGGCGTCCACGGTCGCCTTGACGGCGTTGCGCATGTAGTTGATCTGGTCGGTCGGCAGCGTCGCGTAGGCCGAGCGGGGACTGATCGCGTCGGAGGTCATCTCCTGCAGCGAACGCTTCTCCGACTGCGGGAACCGGTCGGTGACCGTGTACCCGTCCAGAATCCAGACGATCTTGCCGTCGACCACGGCCGGCAGCGCGTCGTTGTCGACCGTCAGCCACGGGGCAACCTTCTGGATCCGCTCGCGCGGCGCGCGGTCGTAGAGGATCTTCGAGTCACCGTGCACCCGCGAGGACAGCACCATGTTCGGGTCACCGAGCTTCACCGCGTAGAGCAGCTTGTTGAACAGCGAGCCGACCTCGACGCCGTCCTTGCCCTCGTAGGTGTTGGTCCGGGACGTGCCCGGGGTGCCGTCACCCTGCGGGATGTCGAGCTCGACGTCGTTGCCGGTGCTGGTCTTGCCGACGATCGAGTACGGCGGGCTCTTCTCGCCGAAGTAGATCTCCGAGCGGTAGCCGTCCGGGGCGCTGTCGGTCAACACCCCCTGGGGGGGCAGATCCTTCTCCGCCCAGATCGGCTGGCCGCCCTCGCCGCCGTCGGCGCCGGTGGAGACCTCCGTGCCCTCGGCGTTCCGCTGGTTGCCGTAGGCCGCGATCATGCCGTACCCGTGGGTGTAGACGGTGTGCTCGTTGGCCCACTTCTTCTGGAGGTCCGGAAGGCCCTCGAGGTTCATCTCACGAGCCGCGACGACGACGTCGCGTTCGGTGCCGTCGACCTGGTAACGGTCGACGTCGAGAACCTCGGGCACGCTGTAGTAACCGCGGACCTGCTGCAGCTGCTCGAAGGTGTCGGTGACCAGGCTCGGGTCGAGTAGCCGGATGCCCGACAGCGAGGCCGCGTCGGAGGCCAGCTGCTGCGGAGTCAACGCAGTGATCGCGTCGTACTCCTTCACCTCAGTGCCGGAGAGGTTGTACGCCTGCCGGGTCGCCTTGATATTGCTCTCGATGTACGACGACTCCTTGTCAGGCTCGTCCGGCTTCACCTGGAAGCGCTGCACGGCGGCCGGCCAGATCATGCCGAGCACGATGGCGGAGAGGGCGAACAGGGCCAGGGCGACGCCCGGGAGCATCCAGGTGCGCCGGAAGACGTTGGCGAAGAACAGGATCGCGCAGACGAACGCGATCGCCATCAGGATGTTCTTGCTGGGCAGCATCGCGTTCTCACGCGAGTAGGTCATGCCGGTGATCAGCGATCCGCTCGCCGTAGTCAGGTCGAAGCGGTCGAGGTAGTAGTCGACGGCCTTGAGCAGGACCAGCAGACCCAGCATCACCGAGATCTGCGCCTGGGCGGCGCCGGAGATCTTGTCGGTGCGCGACTGCAGGCGCACACCCCCGTAGACGTAGTGCACGAACAGTCCGGCGATCAGGCCGATTACCAGGGCGGTCATCGTGAAGTCGACCAACCAGTGCAGCCACGGCAGGGTGAAGACATAGAAGCCGATGTCACGCTCGAAGTAGGCGTCCTTCTGGCCGAACGACTGCCCGTTCTGCCAGAGCAGGAAGGTCCGCCACTGACCGGTCGCCGAGGCGCCAGCAAAGATCGCGAAGACGCCGGCGGACGCCACCAGGAGGAGCCTGCGGATCGGAGTGATCACCTCGCGGTAGCGCTCCAGGTTCGCCTGCTCGGGCGAGTTCGGCCGGAAGACCGGGCGCAGCCGGTAAGCGAACCAGAGGTTGGCGCCCACGATCAGCCCCATCGCGAGACCGAAGACCAGGAACATCCCGATCTTGGTCAGGACCAGCTTGTTGAACACGTCGCCGTACCCGAGCATCCCGAACCACAGCTTCTCGGTCCAGATGTTCGCGAACAGCGAGAAGCCGATCAGCAGGACGGCCATCACGATGAGCGTGAGCACTAGCGGCCGTGGTCGCCTGGAGCCGGGCTCGCTGCGCGGCGGGACCGGGCGCGCCGGCTCGGCGTCGGCGGCGAAAAAGTCACTCATCGGGCGCTGTCTCCTCAAGGTCAAGCGTGGCGTGCAGTTGGATCAGAAGGCCTGGGACCAGGTCCGGTCCGGTCAGAACCAGTTCGTCCGAGTCATGCGACCTTAGCCGCAAAGCGCAAGCAGATTCACCCGTCCGCAATGCGGCCACGACGATCCGGACCTCTTGACGATCCGGATGGCTGGCGGCGAAATCCGCGGCCGCCTTCGGGTCGTCCGGGATCGCCTCGTCGGTGCCCGGGGGGAGCACCAGCCGCTCGGCGATCGCAGCCACCCCGACGACCTCGACCGGCCAGGCGATCTGGGCGAGCACGCCCTCGAGGCTCTGGCCCTCGGTCAACGCCTCCTGCTCGATCGGAGTGAAGGTCCCAGCGGCCGCGACGGCATCGAGTCCGAGCCTCGCGGCCAGGTCCGGTTCGCGGTGGATCAACTCGGTGGTGTCGGCGAGCGCGAAGATCCGCTCCTGCTGGTCCCATCCCGACGTGCTCGCGTGCGCCTCGAGCTCACGCACCACGTCGTAGAGTGGGCCCGGGTGGTCCTGCAGCGGCTCGGGTACGTCGGTCACGTCGTGCACTCCGTCAGATCCGCGCCCGGGTCCTTGCTCCAGGCGTCGAGCTCCCTGATCGCGTCCGCGATCGTACGTACCTTCACCAACGTCAATGCGTCCTTGTCGTAGTTCGAGGCCGCTGCCTCGGCGCAGTTCTCTTCGGCCACCAGGAAGAGCTCCGCGCCGTCGCGCTGGGCTCCGACCAGTTTCTGGCCGATCCCGCCGATCCCTCCCACGACGCCGTCGGAGCCGATGGTGCCACTCCCGGCGATCGACTTGCCGCCGGTCAGAGCGCCGGGCGTCAGCAGGTCGTAGATGGACAGGGCGAACATCATCCCGGCAGACGGCCCACCGATGCCGTCACCGAGGTTGACCTTCACCTCGAACGGAAAGAGAGGCTCGATGCCGACCGAGACGTTGACCCTGGACTTCTTCTTGTCCTCGGGGTCGGCCCGGGTGGTCACGACGGCCGTGCGGACCTTGCCGTCACGGCGTACCTCGAAGGCCACCTTGGATCCGGGCGCGAGGGCACTGACCGCGGCAACCACGGCCTCAGAACTGTCGACCGCTTTGCCGTTGACCTTCAGGACGACATCGTCCTTCTTCAGGATTCCTTCGGACGCACCGTCCTTGGCCACGTCCGCGATCAGGGTATTGATGCGGTACTTGATGCCTGCTGCGGTGAGCGCCGCGGCGGTGGCGCTGTCCTGGGAGCTCGTCATCTGCCCGGCCGACTCCTCCCGGGAGGACTCGTTGGTCTCCTCAGGCTGGTAGACCGCGTCGTACGGCAGCAGGGTGATGTCCTGGTCGATCCAGTCACTCATCGCCGCCCAGAGGCTCGGGTCCCGCTCGGGCGGGGTGACGTAAACGGTGACCAGGCGGAGCTGGCCGTCGTCCTCGTAGGTCTTGCGCCCCTTGATCGTGATGATCTCCTTGCCGTCCAGACTCCCGAGAACGTCGACGGTCGGGCCCGGGCTGAACGACACCCAGGGAACCCGCTCGTCGCCCATCTGCGGGACCAGGAGAGCGATCAGGCCCAGGGCGAGCAGACCTGCGCCCACGCGGTGATTCATGAGTCAACCCTCTCAAACACCGGCAACCGCGGCCCCGCGGGGCGTCCGAGCCGGGTGCTCAGGCTGAGCGACGGGTCTCGGGAGTCGGCGCGGCCGGCCGGGCCACGACGCCGGTACTGCGCTCGACCGGTCGGCGCACGGTCACCGACGGCATCGGCCGGTTCAGCGCGGCAGCCAGCCGCTCGTGGTCGGCCTCGGAGCGCTCGCGCTCCGGTCGTGCACGTCCGACCCAGCTCGCCCAGAGCATGGCGCATCCCGTCATCACGGCAGCAGGTAACAGCCAGAACAGGATCTCCACGGCTCCATGATGGGTGCACGGACGGGTCCGGCCACTGCACAACACGCGCGGAGGTTTCGACGGGCTCAACCTCCGCCGATGTGTGCCGGGGGGAGGCCGACGTGCCCCCGGAGCTCGGCGACCTGGGCGTTCACCCGCTGGTTGGTGCCGTCGCGGCCCACGATGCCCGCGAGGAGGGCGAGCTCGTAGCGGACGTCGTCCTCGGTGACCACGACGGGAACCTGTTGGGGGAAGGCGAACAACCTGCGCCCGCCGGCGGCACCCTCGACCACGTCCGCCACCGTCTCGCGCACCAACGTGGTGCTGCCCAGGACTCCGTGCACGGTGAACCCGCCAACGTCGAGCACCACCCGCTGCCGCAGGGTCCTGATCAGCAGCCGGGCAGCGACGAGCGCGATCAGGACCGCAACGACCAGGGCCGCCGTCGGCGGTGCGAAGTCCCCGGCCACGGAGCCGAGGAGAGCCGCGCCGAAAACGACCGCCACCGCCTGGGCGAACCGCCACGGCGAGCGCAGCATCGGCACGTCAGTACCGCGCAGCGGCGACGAATCCCTCGCCACCCTCGGCGACCGCGACCACCACGCACTCCTCGATCAGGATCGGCGGGGCGCCGATGATCTGCGAACCGGGCGACGCGTCGGCGGTCTCGCTGAAGGATGCCTGGAACGCGGCCCGGGCGGCGGAGTCCACGAAGACGTAGCAGCCCTCGAACCACTCGCCCCGGCGCATCCGCCAGGTCTTGTGGCTCAGGCCGTCCATCCCGGTGAACCGGGAGTGCGAGGTGCCGGCTACGTACTCGGCCAGGGAGTCCTCGACCCCGTCAGGTGCTTCGGCGAGCGACCAACGGACCGTGAGGCCGACACTTTCCTCGGCCATCAGCCGATGCCTTCGGTCGGAGCGGGTGACCCGAGCCAGTGCAGCAGCAACCGGGCCCCGAAACCGGTCGGACCCGGGGTCCACTCGCCGTTGTCGCGGGTCGAGTCACCGACCGAGGCGATGTCCAGGTGTACCCAGGGCAGCGAACCGGTGAAGTGCTGCAGGAACAGGGCGGCCGTGATCGCCGGGGCCCGACCCGGTGCGTTGTCCGCGTCCGCGATCTTGGAGGACAGGAAGCTCTCGTAGTCCTCGGCCAGCGGCATCCGCCACAGCCGCTCACCGGACTCGGCGCTGGCACGGTCCAGGTGCGCGGCAGCCGTGTCGTCGGTCGCGAAGTAGCCCGCGATGTTGAGACCGAGCGCGACCTTGATGCCGCCGGTGAGCGTCGCGACATCCACGAGCAGGTCAGGCTTCAGCTTGCTGGCGGCGTACGCAAGACCGTCGGCCAGGATCAGCCGACCCTCGGCGTCAGTGTTGGTGACCTCGGTGGTGCGCCCGCCCCAGTGGGTGATCACGTCTCCTGGGCGCAGCGCGTCTCCCCCGATCGCGTTCTCCGCGATCGGCAGCAACGCGGTCACCCGGACCGGGCAACCGACCGCGGCCAGCGTGCTCATCGTCGCGGCGACGACAGCGGCCCCGGTCATGTCCCGCTTCATGGTGACCATCGCTTCGCCGGGCTTGATGGACAGCCCGCCGGTGTCGAAGGTGATGCCCTTGCCGACCAGGACAACGTGCGGGGTCCGCCGACCCTTCGGCTGGTAGTCGACCTGCACCAGGTACGGCGGTGAGACCGACGCCCGCCCGACGGCGAGGATGCCGCCGAAACCCTCCTTCTCCAGCGCAGCCCGGTCCCAGACCTTGGTCTTCAGACCGCTGCCCTCGGCCAGGCCGACGACCTGGTCGACCAGCCAGCGCGGCGACTTGATGTTCGACGGGGTGGTGGCGAGCCTGCGCGCCTCGGCACTGGCACGTGCGATCGCCTCTGCCCGGTCGAGGACCGACTGCTGGCCCTCGGGGGCCGAGGCGAGCACGATCCGCTTCACCGGCGGCTCCGCGGTCTCCTCGGTGCGCAGGCTGAACCGGAACGACGCGAGCACGGCTCCGGCGACGAACGCGGTCAGGCCGTCGTCACCAGCAACGGACTGGACCGTCGAGACGACCTCGTCGCGCCCGGTCGCCGCCCGGGCAAGCGCGGCACCGGCGGCACGCAGCGCGTCCGTCCCGGCGTCCCCGGTCCCGACCCCCAGGATGGTGCGGCCTGCCAGGTGCAGACGGGTGACCTCACCGACGGCCGCTTCGGCACCAGCCTCCTCGAAGAGAGCCAGCAGATCCACCTCGGGCAGGTCCGCGCTCAGCAGGGCGGCGACGTCCACGGATCCGGGACCGAGCCCGATCTCCCCGTCCTCGTCGACCAGCGGCACGGCGATGACCTGCGCCGCGCGTCCGGGGGGTTCCGAGCTCAGGACGAAGGCCGGGGGAACCACGGCGGTCTGTGACGGCACCCCGTGACAATACCGAAGGCCCCGTCCCCCTCTACGGGGGTCGGGGCCTTCGGTGATCGCAAGCGATCTGGGTGGGTCGTGGGTGATCGGCGGTTAGCCGACCACGGCCTTCAGGGCGTCTCCGAGTGCGCCGGCCTCTTCCGCGTTGAGCTCGACCACGAGTCGTCCACCGCCTTCGAGGGGAACCCTCATGACAATGCCACGACCTTCCTTGGTGACCTCGAGCGGCCCGTCGCCGGTCCGCGGCTTCAT
>JBKJHX010000052.1:0-41056 GCA_046598855.1 Marmoricola sp.
CCGCAAGGCGAAGGCCTCCACAGGTGGCTCGTACTTCGTGGACCCGCTGACTGCTGGGCCGACCACCATCCACGGCGTGCGCGTTGTCAGCACCCCAGCGACCGCAGCCGGAACCGCGTGGGTCGTCAACGGCGCAGGTGTCGTGATCTACCGCAGAGGCGGCATCACCGCCGAGATCGGCACCAGCAGCGACGGATTCGTCACCAACACGCGCACCATGCGCGTCGAGGAGCGGTTCGCCACAGCCGTGGTTCGCCCGTCGATGCTGACCAAGTTGACGCTCACCTAGACCGACTCGCGCGCTACGCGTCGAGGTCGAGCAGCACCCCCGGTCACGTGCATGGGCGCGCCAGCCGGGGGTGCTGCCTGTGCAGTGCCCGGGAGGCTCCCGCCGGGCCTGCACGGCCACACGCCGGGCGTCCGCGTGTTGGTTGAGCAATGGGGGCTTACCCGGCTACCGTGATGCCGTGAGCTCGACCCGCGCATGCGGGCCCCCGAGTTCGCGGTCAAGGAGGCCCCCGCATAGGGGGCCTCCCTTTTTATGGCCAGACGACGATGCCGTCACGGCGCGCTGACACGGCCTCGATGCGGCTTGAGCCGAGTTGCTGCCACATCTGTCCGCCGCAAATCTTGGCGCGCTTTCCCTGCGGAGGGAGCACGGCTCGCGTGGCAGCGTAAGCGGCCAGATCCGCGAGTTGGATGAAGTAACTGTGCTGCGAGTCGCGCGGAACGGGGTCTTCGATCAAGAGAGGGGCGTCGGTCGTGCGTTGCTGAACCCAGCCAACCTTGCGGTATCTGCGCAGATGCGTTCGGATCCGCTGGTTGGAACTGCCGTTGTCATGAATCAGGATGATCGGGGCTTGCTGCTGAATGCTTCGCAGCCGGAGGCGCTGGAGAAGGTACTCCCAGCACCAGTTCTCCAGGTCGGTGTCTTTCTTGTAGACCTGCTCCTTGTTCATCACGACGGCAAATGCGCCGGACGCCACCACCGGGGCAACCCGCAGGTGGCGCTGATAGATATCGCGAAGTTGTCCGTCTCCAAGGCCGAGGTCAAGAAAATGCTTCTTGATGTTGGTCAGCCACTCGCCCTTGACCTCATCACCCATCTTCACGCCGTACAGACGTTTGATGTCGCGTCGCATCTCAACCATCAGGTCGAGTCGCGTTGACCAATGATCCAGCGGGACGAGAACACACCCGAGCCCGAAGGTTTTGGTACTACCCGACTTCCAGCCTGGGTCCCCGGTGTCATCGATGTACGCGAACTCTGCACGGGGAGACGCGTTTGCCGCGACCAGATCCAGGATCGAGGTGCTCATGGGTGCGACTCCGTCATGGTCGAGACGCTAGGGCATCTCCCGGACACAACGAGCGAGTTCCGGCTGTCACGCCGACGGCGCAAACACGCAGAACTCGTTTCCTTCCGGATCTTGCATGGTTACCCAGCCGGTGTTGATCTCGACTGCCCCGTCCGCACGCGTCCGTCTGGGGAGTACCATTGAGTCGTTGCCCTCCGGGTCGGCGAGGACGATCCAGCCGACCCCCGGGGCATGGTGGTCGCCCTGGTCGTTGACGATCCGGGCACCCAGCGAGACTGCCCAGGTGACCTCGTCATCCCGGTCCCGTTCGTCGGGGCGCAGGTCGAGGTGCAGGCGATTCTTGGCCGCCTTGATGTCCGGTGTCTCGATGAACAGGATCTGGTGCCCGCCGTCGGGACGCTGGATCATGCACTCCACGTGCCCCGGTAGGTTCGGGTCGCCGTCGAGATCGACGTACCCGAGGAGCTGTTTCCACCACTCGGAGAGCTCGTAGGCGTTCCGGCAGTCGACGGTGGTGTGCGCGACGGAACAGGTCATGGACCAGTTCTATCTCAGGCTGCCCGCGGTCCCTGGGGTTGTCGATTGCAGAATTCACAACTTGGGTTGTGAAACCGCCGCCTCCCTTACAAGATCGCGTACGGGAAGCGGCTGTTTCACAACCGGAGTTGTGAATTGCCGGACTCAGATCGCCCAGGGGCCTTCCGGAGCACTGACCCGAGCCTCGTCGGCCTCCTGGTCGGTCAGCTTCTGCTGCGACTGACGCTCGGCCTCGACCCGCCTGAGGTAGTGATCGACCTCCTCGTCGATCCGCGAGTCGTCCCAGCCCAGCACGCTCGCCATCAGCTCCGCCGCCTGCCGGGCACAGAGAACGCCGCGGTCGAAGGTCTCGATCGAGATCCTGGTACGCCGGGTCAGGACGTCGTCGAGGTGCCGCGCGCCCTCGTGGGTCACGGCGTAGACGACCTCGGCCCCGAGGTAGTCCTCGGCATGGATCAGCGGTTCGGCGAGCTCGGGCCGTTCGGTGAGCAGGACGATGACCTCGTCGATGAGGCCACCGAAGCGCCCCAGCAGGTGGTCGATCCGAGCCAGCTCCAGACCGGTCGAGCGAGCCAGCGTGGATCGCTGGTTGGTGCGGGTCTCGAACCCGTGCGCCCCAAGCAGTGGGACCCGGTCGGTGATCGACGGGCGGGCGCCACTCGGCAGTGACTCCGCAGCGACATCGACGGCGTCCCGGGCCATCACCCGGTAGGTGGTGAGCTTGCCGCCGGCGATCAGCACCAGGCCCGGCAGCGGTGCGACCACGGTGTGCTCACGGCTGATCTTGGAGGTCGGCTCGGTCTCCCCCTTGAGCAGCGGCCGGAGCCCGGCGTAGACGCCCACGACGTCCTCGTGGTCCAGGGGATCCTTCAGCAGGGTGTTCACGTGCCCGAGGACATAGTCAATGTCGGCGCGCGAGGCCGCCGGATGGGCCAGGTCGAGGTCCCACGGGGTGTCGGTGGTGCCGATGATCCAGTGCCGGCCCCACGGGATCACGAAGAGCACAGACTTCTCGGTCTTGGTGATGAAGCCCGCTTCGGAACGGATCCGGTCGCGCGGCACGACCAGGTGGACGCCCTTGCTGGCTTCGACGCGCAGGGCGCCGCGGCCGCCGAGGAGGTCCTGGATCTCGTCGGTCCAGACCCCGGCCGCGTTGATCACGACCTTGGCGCGCACTTCGAGATCCACGTCGTTCTCCAGGTCGCGGGCCCGCACCCCGACGATCCGCTCCCCCTCGCGCAGGAAACCGGTCACCTTGGTCCGAGACGCGACGTGCGCGCCGTACGCAGCCGCGGTCCGGGCGATGTTCATCACCAGCCGGGCGTCGTCGACCTGGCAGTCGTAGTACCGGATCGCGCCGGTCAGCTGATCGGTGCGCAGGTCCGGAGCGATCCGAGCAACCTGACGGCGCAGGAGGTGCTTGTGCTTGGGGACCCCCATGTCGTACTTGCCCGTCATCGCCATCACGTCGTACAGCGCCAGACCCGCACCGACGTACGGGCGCTCCCAGGTGCTGTGCAGCGGGTAGAGGAACGGGACCGGCCGGACCAAGTGCGGCGCGAGCCTGGTCAGCAGCAGCCCGCGCTCCTCGAGCGCCTCGCGGACCAGCCCGAAGTCGAACATCTCCAGGTACCGCAGGCCGCCGTGGACCAGCTTGCTGCTGCGGCTGCTGGTGCCGCTGGCGAAGTCACGTTGCTCCAGCAGCGCGGTGGACAACCCGCGCGAGACCGAGTCCAGGGCGACGCCCGCCCCGACGACCCCAGCACCGACGACGAGGACGTCGAACTCCTCGGCCGCCATCCCGGTCAGTGCAGCAGCCCGGGAGTGCGGTCCGAGGTCAGCAGTCAGCGCCATGGACCCAGTCTGTCAGGCGCATGTTTCAGCAGCAGGCTGCCGCCGTCGGCGTCGGGTCGGCACCGGCCGCGCCTCCGCAGCAACCTTGGTCGCCGGACTCCACCGCTGAGAACGTCGCACTGTCCTCGAGCACGGTATAGATCTCCCAGCGCTCTCCGTTCGGCGCGTTCTCGACCCAGAACTTGTCCTGCTTGGCGTAGCAGCAGGTGGTCTCACGCTCCTGGGTCGCTGCGAACCCGGCAGCACCGAGTCGGGTGAGCTCGGCGTCGACGACCTCGGTGTCGGCGACCTCGACGCCGAGGTGGTTCACCGAGCCGCCCTGACCCGGGTTCTCGATGAGGACGAGCTTGAGCGGAGGCTCGGCGATCGCGAAGTTCGCGTACCCGGGCTTGGTCTTGGCCGGCGGTGCGCCAAAGAGGGCCGAGTAGAAGGCGATCGACTCCTCGAGGTCGTCGACGTTGAGGGCAAGCTGGATGCGGGACATGGTTCCTCCTAGATATTGATAACTGTCGATGTCTAGGTTGCAGTAAACATCGACCTCTGTCAATATTGATGCATGTCGAAGTCCAGCCTCTCGCTTACTCCGGTCGAGACCGTCGCTTGCTGCTCGCCCCTGGTCTCGGCGCCACTCAGCGAGGAAACCGCCGAACGGATCGCCCCGCTGCTCAAGGCCATCGCCGATCCGGTACGCCTGCGGCTGCTCTCGCTGGTCGCCGCGCACGACGGCGGTGAGGCCTGCGTCTGCGATCTCAACGACGCCTTCGACCTCTCCCAGCCGACCATCAGCCACCACCTGAAGGTGCTGCACGAGTCCGGCCTGCTGGACCGCTCGAAGCGAGGAGTCTGGGTCTACTACCGAGTCCGTCGCGAAGCCCTCGCCGACGTGGCCGCGATGATCGGCGGCGGTCTGTGACCCTCGCCCGCCGCGCCACCGCCGAGCTCGTCGGTACGGCGTTCCTGGTCACCACCGTGGTCGGGTCCGGCATCGCGGCCACCCGCCTCTCCCCCGGCGAGACCGGCCTCCAGTTGCTGGAGAACAGCCTGGCCACCGGGGCCGTGCTGGTCGCACTGATCCTGACCCTGCAGCCGGTCTCCGCCTCGTTCAACCCGGTAGTCACCGCCGTGGAGGCCGCCTGCGGTCGGATCCGCTGGTCCGAGGCCGGCGTGCTCGCCCTCGCCCAGCTCGTCGGCGGCATCGTGGGAGCCGTCGTCGCGAACCTGATGTTCGACCTCGACGCCGTCACCTGGTCCACCCACGAGCGCGACGGGGGCGGGGTGCTGCTGGCCGAGATGGTCGCCACCCTGGGCCTGGTGCTGATCGTCTTCGGGGCGATCCGCTCGGGCAGGCCGGAGACGATCGCGTTCGCGGTCGGCGGCTACATCGCCGCGGCCTACTGGTTCACGTCCTCGACCAGTTTCGCCAACCCCGCTGTCACCGTCGCCCGGATGTTCTCCGACACCTTCGCCGGCATCGCCCCGGTCTCGGTGCCGCTGTTCGTGCTGATGCAGGTCATCGGAGGCGTGCTCGCACTCGCGCTGGTCCGCTTCCTCTTCCCCACCGTCACCCAGGAGTCTTGATGTCCCGGCCCGCCGTGCTCTTCGTGTGCGTGCACAATGCCGGCCGCTCCCAGATGGCGGCAGGCTTCCTGCAGCACCTGGCCGGCGACCGGGTCGACGTCTACTCGGCGGGCTCGCAGCCCGCTGACGCGATCAACCCCACCGCTGTGGAGGCGATGGCCGAACTCGGGATCGATATCGCTGGCGCCCAGCCGAAAATTCTGACGACCGAATCCGTCCAGGCCTCGGACGTCGTGATCACCATGGGATGCGGCGACGCCTGCCCGTTCTACCCCGGGAAGCGCTATGAGGACTGGGAGCTCGACGATCCCGCCGGCCAGGGGCTCGCCCCGGTACGGGTGATCCGGGACGACATCAAGAATCGCGTCGAGACCCTGATCGCGAGCCTGGACGTCAACTGACGACGACCTCGATGCGCTGGAACTCCTTCAGCTCGGTGTAGCCGGTAGTCGCCATCGAGCGACGCAGCGCACCGATCAGGTTCATGGTGCCGTCGGCGACCCGGGACGGCCCGAAGAGGATCTCCTGGAGGGTGCCGACCGTCCCCATCTCGACGCGCTCACCGCGAGGAAGGTTCTCGTGGTGCGCCTCCGCGCCCCAGTGGAAGCCCTTGCCCGGGGCGTCGCTGGCCCGCGCCAACGGCGAGCCGATCATCACCGCGTCGGCGCCGCAGGCGATCGCCTTGGCGATGTCGCCGCTGCGGCCGATCGAACCGTCCGCGATCACGTGCACGTACCGACCACCGGACTCGTCCATGTAGTCCCGCCGCGCCGCAGCCACGTCCGCGACGGCGCTGGCCATCGGGACCGAGACGCCGAGCACGGCGCGGGTGGTGTGCGCTGCGCCGCCGCCGAAGCCGACCAGGACGCCGGCAGCGCCGGTACGCATCAGGTGCACAGCTGCCTGGTAGGTGGCGCAACCGCCCACGATCACCGGGACGTCGAGCTCGTAGATGAATTCCTTGAGGTTCAGCGGCTCGGACTGCCCGGAGACGTGCTCGGCGCTGACCGTGGTACCGCGGATGACGAACATGTCGACACCGGCGTCGACGACCGCCTTGGCGAACTCCTTGGTGCGCTGGGGCGACAGCGCGCCGGCCACGGTGACCCCGGAGTCCCGCACCTGCCGGAGGCGCTCGGTGATCAGCTCGGCTTTAATCGGCTCGGTGTAGACCTCCTGCATCCGAGCCACCGCCGCGGTCGGCTCAAGGCCGGAGATCTCCTCGAGCAGCGCAGTCGGGTCGTCGTACCGGGTCCACAGGCCCTCGAGGTTGAGCACCCCGAGACCACCGTGCTGACCGAGGGCGATCACCGTGGCCGGCGACATCACCGAGTCCATCGGCGCAGCCATGATCGGCAGCTCGAACCGGTAGGCGTCGATCTGCCAGGCGGTCGAGACCTCTTCGGGGTCGCGGGTACGACGACTCGGCACGATCGCGATGTCGTCGAAGGAATAGGCGCGTCGGCCGCGCTTGGCGCGGCCGATCTCGATCTCAGTCACCGGAGCAGACTACTCGTCAGTGCCCGGAGTAGTTGGGTGCCTCTACGGTCATCTGGACGTCGTGCGGATGGCTTTCCTTGAGCGAGGCAGCTGTGATCCGGATGAACCGGCCCTTCTCCTGTAGCTCCGGGACGGTCCGGGCCCCGCAGTAGAACATCGACTGGTTCAAGCCGCCGATGAGCTGGTGGGCGACCGCGGCCAGCGGGCCGCGGTAGGCGACCTGCCCCTCGATGCCCTCAGGGACGAGCTTGTCGTCGCTGCTGACCTCGGCCTGGAAGTAGCGGTCCTTGGAGTAGGACTTCTTGCCGCGGCTGGACATCGCGCCGAGCGAACCCATCCCTCGGTAGGCCTTGAACTGCTTGCCGTTGACGAACACCAGTTCGCCGGGCGACTCCTCGCAGCCGGCGAGCAGCGAGCCCAGCATCACCGACTCGGCGCCGGCCACGATCGCCTTGGCGATCTCACCGGAGTGCTTCAGACCGCCGTCGGCGATCACCGGGACGCCGGCCGGACCCGCGGCCAGGGAGGCCTCGTGGACCGCAGTCACCTGCGGGGCGCCGACGCCGGTGACCACGCGGGTCGTACAGATGGAGCCGGGCCCGACCCCGACCTTGATGGCGTCTGCTCCGACGTCGACGAACGCCTGGGCGCCGGCCCGGGTCGCCACGTTGCCGCCGATCACCTGGACGTGCCTGGTGGCCGGGTCCGACTTGAGCCGGGCAACCATGTCGAGCAGGAGCTTCACGTGCCCGTGGGCGGTGTCGGCAACCAGCACGTCCACACCGGCGTCGATCAAGGTGGTGGCCCGCTCCCAGGCATCGCCGAAGTAGCCGATCGCGGCGCCCACCATCAGCCGGCCTGCGGCGTCGTTCGAGGCGTTCGGGAACTGCTCGGACTTCACGAAGTCCTTGACCGTGATCAGACCGGCCAGGCGACCGTCGGCGTCCACGATCGGAAGTCGCTCGCGCTTATGCTGGCGCAGGATCGCGGTGGCGTCGTCGCGGGAGATGCCGACCGGTGCGGTGATCAGCGGCATCGGCGTCATCACCTCGTCGACCTTGGTGGTGGCCCACTCCGCGACCGGGGTGAACCGGAGGTCGCGGTTGGTGATGATGCCGAGCAACCGGTTGTCGATGTCGACCACCGGTAGGCCGGAGACCCGGTACTCGCCGCAGGTCTGGTCGAGATCCTCGAGGGTCGCGTCCGGGCCGATGGTGATCGGGTTGGAGATCATCCCGGTCTGGGTGCGCTTGACGAGGTCGACCTGGTAGGCCTGGTCGGTGATCGAGAGGTTGCGGTGCAGCACACCGATACCGCCCTCGCGGGCCATCGCGATCGCCATCCGCGACTCCGTCACGGTGTCCATCGCGGCGCTGATCAGCGGGACCTTGAGCGAGATGTCGCGGGTCAGCCTGGTGGTGGTGTCGATCTCGGTCGGATTGAGATCGGAGGACCCGGGAAGGAGCAGGACGTCGTCGTAGGTGAGGCCGAGGGCGGCGAACTTCTCGGGGACGTCGGAGGTCATGCTCCAGTCTAAGAGATCAGCGCCGCGGTCAGGCGACGAGGTCGCCGATCGGACGTACGCCGGCAAGGCTCACGTGCACGCTCAGACCCTGCTCGGTCAGCCGGATCCTGCCGCGCATCCCGGCCGCGGCGAGGACGGGGGCGACCCCCTCCTCGGTCGCAGGGGCCAGCATCACCAGTTCGGCGGCGCCCCGGGCCGCGGCCAGCCCGCTGACCTGGCGGAGCAGCTGACGGCCGACCCCGAGCCGACGCCAGGCCGGCGCGACCTCCAAGGAGGCCTCGGCGGCAGCGTCGAGAAACCTGGTCAGCGTGGCAGCACCCACTACGTGGGCGCCGATCTTGGCGAGCACGGTCTCGCCCTCGATGACGTACTCGACCACGGCGCTGCCGGCCGCAGACGCCGGGGGGAGGTCTGCGGCCGACCGCGCACGATCTGCGAACTCCGTCAGCGCGGCCGCGCGGACCTGTTCGGTCGCCGACCAGCTCACCCGGGCGCCAAGCAGCCCGGTCAGCTCGGCCGGCAGCGAATCCGGGTTCTCCAAGACCGCGTTCGCCGCTCTGAGCCACGCCGTCGGCTGATCGACGAGGTCGTGAGTGGCACAGGGGACGACGCTCACCTCGTCTCCTCCCGCGCCACTCACGAGTTCCACGACCGCCGCAGCGGTCCAACTCTCCGGTGTCTCGACGACGAGGTCGTCAGTCACCGCGCCCAGCTCCGGGTAGATCTGCAGCGCAAGGATGTTCACTCCGGCGTCCCCGCAGTGCTGCGCAAGCAGTGCGAGGGCCCCCGGAGTGTCGGTGAGCCTGGTACGTACCCGGTAGAACATGACGCAAGAGTGCCCAGGACGTGTTGCGGGTCGGCTGCGCCTCGGTTACGAGCGCGTCAACATCCGCTCACAAAACGCCCCGGGCCTATCCCACAGGTGCCGGCGGCCTGATCGGTTGCAGGTCCGGGTCGGCCGGATGGCTCGGCGGTTCCCAGCCCGGCGGGCCGAACAGGTAGCCCAGCTTGTCGCGCCCCGACGCCGCTGCCCGCACGTTGCGGACGATCTGCGCGTAGTCGCCGTACTGGAGCTTGATCATGTTGTAGGTCTCGACCTTCTTGGTCAGCCCGTAGGTCGGCTTCTTCTGCTCCTCCACGAAGGTGCCGAACATCCGGTCCCAGATGATCAGGATCCCGGCGTAGTTCTTGTCCAGGTACTCCGGGTCGGAGCCGTGGTGCACCCGGTGGTGCGAGGGGGTGTTCATCACCAGCTCGATCGGACGCCAGAGTTTGCCGACCAGCTCGGTGTGGGTGAAGAACTGGTAGATCAGGTTGAAGCCGAAGGCCACGTAGATCGTCCAGGGCGCGAATCCCAGGAAAGGCAGCGGTAGCCAGAAGACGAACTCGAACCACGGGTTCCACTTCTGGCGCAGTGCGGTGGCGAAGTTCATGTACTCGCTCGAGTGGTGCGCCTGGTGCGCCGCCCACCCGATGTTGACCCGGTGCACGAACCGGTGCGAGGCGTAGAACGACAAGTCCACCGCCACGATCAGCAGCACCCAGTACCACCAGGTGTCGGTAGGCAGCTTCCACAGCGCGAGGTGCGCAAAGACCACGCTGTAGACCAAGAACGAACCGACCTTCAGCGCGAGGCTGAAGACCAGTGAGATCGCACCCATGCCCGCGCTGGTCCGCGCGTCCCGGGAGTGGTAGCCGGTCACCGGCGAGTCGTGCCGGTCATCGTGATCGAGCCACTTGAGCGCAGCGAGCTCGATCAGGATGGTGATCAGGAAGAACGGGACGGCGTACGTCACCGGGTTCTTCATCGGGTCGAGCAGCTCGTCCATCAAGGTCCTTTCGATATGACTCGTGAGTAAGTTACCAGGAGTTCATATTAATGGCTAGGGTGTCCCTATGACGACGTTGACATCCGGGCGGGCCAACGCCGGCACCAAGGGGGTCGCCCGCGCCGATCGTGTGGCCCAGATCCTTGAGGTCGCCTGCCGCGCCTTCGGCAGCGCCGGGTACGCCGCCACGTCGGTCGCCGACATCGCCGACATCGCCGGTATCTCCAAGCCGTTGATCTACAACTACTTCGGGTCGAAGGACGGCCTGCACGCGCTCTGCGTCCAGCACGCTGCGGAGACGCTCTGGGCCGAGTTCGAACGCTCCTCGCGCACCGACACCGTCGGTCTGGCACGCGCGGTGGTCACCCTCGACGGCATGTTCAAGGCACTTGGGCCGCAGCCGTGGATCTGGCGGCTGGTCTTCGACCCGACCGCTCCGAGCGACGGAGCCAGCCACGAAGCGCTACTCGACTACGAGCGCCGGCTCTTCGTCCTCGGCGAGGACGGCGTCGGCGAGCTGATGCGGCTGGCCGGCAACACCGACCGCGGCGACACCTCAGCCATGCACGCGGTCTGGGAAAGCATGTTCCGCTCATTGGTGACCTGGTGGCTCGACCACCCGGACGTCACCCCCGAGGCGATGACCGACCGCTGCATCCGGATCTTCGGCACCGTCTTCGGCGAGGTCGACCCGGAGATCCTGGTCGCGATCGGACGCTGAACAACCTTGGCGCAAGCGCCAAGGTTGTTCAGCTAGTCGGTCGGGACGTACTGGTCAGTGACCGTGTCCGTGGCCGCCCGCGGCTGCCGGCGCCTCGTCCTCGGGCTTGTCGACGATCAACGTCTCGGTGGTGAGCAGCATGCCCGCGATCGAGGTCGCGTTGGTCAGGGCCGACTTGGTCACCTTGACCGGGTCGATGACGCCCTGGGCGACCAGGTCGCCGTACTCGCCGGTGGCAGCGTTGTAGCCGACACCCGGGCCGCCCTCGCGAACCTTGGCAACGATCACGAAGCCGTTCTCGCCGCCGTTCTCGGCGATCCAGCGCAGCGGCTGGTCGATCGACTTGCGGACGATGCGCACGCCGACGGCTTCGTCACCACTCAGGCCGAGGTCGCCGTCCAGGCAGGCCGCGGCGTGGATGATCGCAGAGCCACCGCCGGGGACGATGCCTTCCTCGATGGCGGCGCGAGTCGCGGAGACAGCGTCCTCGATGCGGTGCTTCTTCTCCTTCAGCTCCACCTCAGTGGCCGCACCGACCTTGACCACGCAGACCCCGCCGGCCAGCTTGGCCAGGCGCTCCTGCAGCTTCTCGCGGTCCCAGTCGGAGTCCGAGGCCTCGACCTCGGCCTTGATCTGGTTGACGCGACCGGCGACCTCAGCGTGGTCGCCGCCACCTTCGACGATGGTGGTGTTCTCCTTGGTGACCACGACCCGGCGAGCGGTGCCGAGGACCTCCAGGCCGACCTGGTCGAGCTTGAGGCCGACCTCAGGAGCGATGACCTGACCGCCGGTCAGGACGGCGATGTCCTGCATCATCGCCTTGCGACGGTCACCGAAGGCAGGTGCCTTGACCGCAGTGGCGTTGAAGGTGCCGCGAATCTTGTTGACGACCAGGGTCGAGAGCGCCTCACCCTCGACGTCCTCGGCCAGGATGAACAGCGGCTTGCCAGATCCGATGACCTTCTCCAGCAGCGGGAGCAGCTCGGCGATCGCCGAGATCTTGCCCTGGTGCAGGAGGATGTACGGGTCGTCGAGGACGGCCTCCATCGACTCCGGGTCGGTCACGAAGTACGGCGACAGGTAGCCCTTGTCGAACTGCATGCCCTCGGTGAAGTCGAGCTCAGTGCCCATGGTGTTGGACTCCTCGACGGTGATGACACCGTCTTTGCCGACCTTGTCGAAGGCCTGCGCGAGCAGGGCACCGATCTCGGCGTCACGGCTGGAGACGGTGGCGACCGACGCCATGTCCTCGACCGACCCGACTTCGACGGCCAGGTCGGAGAGGGCCTTGCTCAGGGCCTCGGCGGCAGCGTCCATACCCCGCTTGATGCCCATCGGGTTGGTGCCGGCAGCCACGGCGCGCAGGCCCTCGTGGACCATCGCCTGGGCGAGCACGGTTGCGGTGGTCGTGCCGTCACCGGCGACGTCGTTGGTCTTGGTCGCGACCTCCTTGGTGAGCTGGGCACCGAGGTTCTCGAACGGGTCGTCCAACTCGATCTCGCGAGCGACGGTGACACCGTCGTTGGTGATCGTGGGGGCGCCCCACTTCTTGTCGAGGACGACGTAGCGGCCCTTGGGGCCGAGCGTCACCTTGACGGCGTTGGCGAGGGCGTCGACGCCACGCTCGAGGGCGCGTCGTGCATTCTCGTCGAACTCAAGGATCTTGGGCATTGCTGCTCCTAGCTAGGGGGACTGCGTTCACTGAGAAACAAGTCGAGTGCTCAAGCGGTGCTCGCGCAGCCGCTTGAGCACTCGGCTCGGAGTTTCTGGATGTAACTGGTCAGGAAACGACGGCGAGGACGTCGCGCGCGGAGAGGATGAGGTACTCCTCACCTGCGTACTTGACCTCGGTGCCGCCGTACTTGCTGTAGATGACCTTGTCACCGACGCTTACGTCGAGCGGGACCCGGTTGCCGTTGTCGTCGATGCGGCCGGGGCCGGTCGCGACGACCTCACCCTCCTGCGGCTTCTCCTTGGCGGTGTCCGGGATGACCAGGCCGGAGGCCGTGGTCTGCTCGGCTTCGAGGGGCTGAACGAGGATCCGGTCCTCGAGGGGCTTGATGTTGACCGACACGATGTCGACCTCCACTTTCACACTTCGTTGGGGTATTTCACGCTTGGCACCTGCGATGTCGCACGCCGTCGCGGGGGTCGTACGTCGACACAGGCGCTGGCACACTCACGGGGAGAGTGCCAGAACGAAACTTAGCACTCGGCACAACCGAGTGCCAACGCCGGGTGTGCTCCCGATAGGCGATGATGGCCGAGTGGACCTCGATGCGTTTCGGTGGCTGCTCTCGCCGGACGGCCAGCAGCTGCTTGAGCGCGCGGTGTCCGGGCCCGCCGATCCGCTCCGGGCCAGCGTCGTGTTGCGCCGCGACGCGGCTCCGGAGCACGTCGCGGCCGCACTGACCCAGGTGGAGCTCCGCCGCCGGGCCGAGCCGAAGTTCGGACCCGACGCCGCGACGATGTACTTCACCCCGGACGGTCTGGAGCAGGCCACCCGCGCACCGGTCGCCCGGCACCGCGCCGCCCGGCTCGTCGCTGCGCAGGCCGCCACCGCGATCGATCTAGGCTGCGGAATCGGCGGCGACCTGCTCGCTCTAGCGGCTGCCGGGCTGACGGTTGCCGGCGTCGACCTCGACCCGCTCCGCGTCGAGGTCGCCCGGGCCAACCTCGCCGCCCTCGGGCTCCCCGGCGCCGTGTCCGTGGCTGACGCGACCACCGTGGACCACAGCGGTTTTGACGTCGCGTTCGCCGATCCGGCGCGACGCTCCGCCCGAGGTCGCACGTTCGACGTAGACGACTGGACGCCGCCGTGGTCGTTCGTGACAGCACTGCTGCAGCGCAATGCCGCGGTGAAGGTCGCCCCTGGGATCCCCCACCACCTGATCCCCGATGGCGTGGAGGCGGAGTGGGTCAGCGACCACGGCGAGGTCAAGGAGGCCGTGCTTTGGTCCGGGGCGCTCGCCACCACGGCTCGCCGTGCCACGGTCATCGGTGACGTGGGCCTGGCCACCCTGACCGAGGACGACGACCGGCCAGCTGAAGTGCGCGCGGTCGGTGAGTACCTCTACGAACCGGACGGCGCCGTGATCCGGGCCGGACTGGTGACCGCGGTGGCCGCCGGGGTCGGCGGCGGCCTGGTCGACGAGCACATCGCGTACGTCACCGCGGACGCCAGCTTCCGGACGCCTTTCGCGCGCTCGTACCGGGTGATCGAGGAGCTCCCCTACAAGGAGAAGCACCTGCGCGCGGCTCTGCGCGCACGCGCCGTAGGCCGGCTGACGATCAAGAAGCGCGGAGTCGCCGTGGTCCCCGAGGAGCTCCGCAAGCGCCTCGCCCTCGCCGGCGATGCGGAGGCCACCATCGTGATGACCCGCGTCGCGGGCAAAGGCGTGTGCCTGCTGGTGGAGCCGATCTAGTCGGCGATTACTTCCAGACCCGGACGTAGTCGACGTTCATGGTCCCCAGCGGGGCCCGGCCGTCGTAGATGTTGCCGGCAGCTCCCAGCCCCTGGGTGAACGCCATGATGTAGGGCTTGGCGAAGGCCTCGTCACCGGAGGTGTTGGTCAGGCAGGACTTTCCGTTGACGAAGATTTGCACCTTGCTCGCGGTCCACTCCATGGCGTAGGTGTGCCACTGGCCCCGCGGGGCGTAGCAGTTCCACGCGGTGTTGATCCCGGGCAGGTTGCCCAACGCGTCTGCGCTGTAGTGCAGAAAGGGGATCGAGAGCGTCGGGTACGAGGAGTAGGTCTCGCTGATGTCGATCTCGCCGGCGTACGGCCATAGCGTCGTCGACGGGACCCGGTCGTCGGGCCAGAGCCAGAAGGCTTCCTGCAGCCCCGGCAAACTGGTCGCGGTGTTCTTGATCCGGGCCTCGTAGCGGCCGTACTGCTGGCTGAAGGTGCGGTACGTCATCACCCCTCCGCTGACGTAGCTGGTCGGACCGCCCAACGACCCGAAGTCGCAGCTCGTCGGGGTGTCGACCTTGCGCAAAGACAAGTTCAGACTGCCGCCGGATACGTTCACAGTCGAGGGGTCGTCGCGGTAACAGGCGTGGACGGCCTGGGTGCCCATCGCGAACAGCGTCTGCGGGGTCCAGACCGAGCGGTCCAGAGCGGTGCCGTTGAACTCGTCGCGGTAGGTGCAGGCCCACGAGGTCCCGTCCGACTTCTTCCGGATCGGGCCGCACGCATCGGTGGGCGTGGGGGAAACAGTAACCGTGACGGTACGGCTCACCCGCCCGTCGACGCTCGCGCGGAGCCGGCTACGGGCCGGCGCATACAGTCTGGTCCGGTAGACCCCGCTGCGTACGGCGGCTCTGCGGACCACGACCCAGCGGCCGGCCTTGCGTTGCTCGATCCGCACCGCACGTGCTCTGCCCAGGACCCTGCCGGTCAACAGCACCGCCGTGCCGGCGGGTTGAGCCGCGGGTGTCCTCAGGGTGATGCCGCGGACGGTATGCGCGTCGGCGGGCGCGGCCAGCACGACGGTCCCGAACAGCGCTGTAACGAGCGCCATCACCACTCGCATATCGACTCCTCCCCGGGAAGGAGCCTTGATTCACCGCCTGCGATCGTCCTGATCCACAGATTGCGGTGAGGCTGCCATCCCCATCGATGAGTCGATTCTAAGGTGTTATGTCCCTTTTGTCACTATTAGTGGCTTACGCGGCTTTTGCCTGCTTTGATAAGGCCTTAGCCTTGGGCAGCGAGCAGCTCGTCGAGTTTGTTGTAGCCCTCGATGATGCCGTGCTCCATTCCGCTCGCGACCATCGCGTCGCGCTCCTCCACGCTGGAGCCGATGCTGCGGCTCACCAGCCGGGAACGACCGTCCGCGAGGGCCTCGAAGCTGGCAATCTCCAGCGCGACCCCGTCCGGGGCGCCGCGATAGGTGAAGGTCTGGACGATCCGCTCGTTCTCGCGGATCTCGTGGAAGGACCCGAAGAACGCGAAGGGCTCCTCTCCCCGACCTGAGGAGTACGCCCAGCGACCACCGCTGCGTGCATCCCACTCTTCGAGCGTGAAGTCCAGGTCGCGCGGGCCGATCCACGCAGCGAACAGGTCAGGGTCGACATGCGCGCGGAAAACCTGGTCCGGGGTCGCGTCGAACTCGCGGATGATGTCGATCCACGGGAGGCCCACGGGGGCGATGATCTCGGTTTCGCCGGCCTTCTTCGATGACGGGGCCAGGGTGCTCATGATGCTCCTCGCTGCAAGGTGTCGGTGAGGTCGCTGTCGGAGTCCATCGCAACCAGGACCTGATCGAGGCGGCGGTACCGCTCCTCGGCCTGCTGGCGGTAACGCTCGATCCATTTCGTCATCAGGTCGAACACTTCCGCCTCCAGGTGGACAGGCCGACGCTGGGCGTCCCGGCTCCGGCTGACCAGGCCGGCGTCCTCAAGCACCTTCAGGTGCTTCGAGACCGCTTGCAGCGACACCTCGTACGACGAGCCGAGCTCGCTGACGGTGGCGTCGCCTTCAGTCAGCCGCGCGACCATGTCGCGCCGGGTCGGATCCGCGAGCGCGCTGAACACCCGGGAAAGCCGATCATCCGACTGGACCATGTGCGCTCCTTGTAAACCTCTTGGTTGAATAACCGTGCCTCAGTTCGCGCGGGTTGTCAACCATTTGATTGATGAAGGTGTGGGCGGTCAGCCGAGGCGTTCCTGTTCCGCCCCGATGGTCGTGCTCTCGCCGTGACCTGTATGCACCGCCGTGTCCGCCGGGAGCGCGAAGAGCTGCGCCCGGATCGACTCGACGATCTGGTCGGCGTCGCTGAACGAGCGGCCGGTCGCCCCCGGTCCCCCGTGGAACAGGGTGTCGCCGGTGAAGACGCAAGCGAGCTCCTCGGCGTACAGGCAGACGGCGCCAGGAGCGTGGCCCGGGGTGTGCAGCACCCGCAGCGTCGTCCCACCGACCGTGAGGTCCATGCCATCGGATAGGTCGACGTCCCACAGCTCATCAGTGTGGGTGAGCTCCCAGACGTCCTTGTCCGCGGGGTGCAGCAGGATCGGAGCCGTCGTGCGCACCCGCAGCTGAGGAGCGACCCGGACGTGGTCGTCGTGGGCGTGGGTGCAGACGATCGCCTTGACCCGCCGCTCGCCCACCACCGCCATGATCGCCTCGACGTCGTGCGGCGCATCGATCACGATGCACTCGGAGTCATCACCGACGACCCAGACGTTGTTGTCGACGTCGAAGGTCTCGCCATCCAGGCTGAAGGTGCCACTGGTGATGCAGTGATCGACGCGAGCGCACATCAGAACAGCACCACCGAACGCAGCACGTCGCCCTGGTGCATCTTCTCGAAGGCCGCCTCGATGTCGCCGATGCCGATCTCCTCGCTGACGAACGCGTCCAGGTCCAGCCGCCCCTGGCGGTAGAGGTCGACAAGCAGCGGGAAGTCCCGCGATGGCAGGCAGTCGCCGTACCAGCTGGACTTCAGGGATCCGCCCCGGCCGAAGACGTCGATCAGCGGGATGTCCGGGACCACCATGTCGGGGGTCGGCACCCCGACCAGGACGACCGTGCCTGCCAGGTCGCGCGCGTAGAACGCCTGCTTCCAGGTCTCCGGGCGGCCCACCGCGTCGATGACGACGTCGGCACCGTTGCCGCCGGTGAGCTCCTGGATCGCCGCGACCGGGTCGGTCCCGGTGGAGTTGACGGTGTGGGTGGCGCCGAGGCGCTTAGCCTGCGCCAGCTTCCGGTCATCGAGGTCGACGGCGATGATCGTACTGGCCCCGGCGAGTGCCGAACCGGCTATCGCGGCAGCACCGACGCCGCCGCAACCGATCACCGCCACGGACTTGCCCCGGGTCACCGCACCGGTGTTGATAGCGGCGCCGATGCCGGCCATCACCCCGCAGCCGAGCAACCCGACCGCGGCCGGGCGTGCCTCGGGGTCGACCTTGGTGCACTGACCCGAGGCGACCAGGGTCTTCTCGATGAAGGCACCGATGCCCAGTGCCGGGGACAGCGGGGTGCCGACTCCCTCCCCCTCGGCGAGCGTCATCTTCTGGGTGGCGTTGAAGGTGTTGAAGCAGTACTGCGGCTCGCCGCGGTTGCACGCCCGGCAGTCACCGCAGACCGCACGCCAGTTGAGAACCACGAAATCGCCCGGCTCCACCTCGGTGACACCCGGACCGACCGCCTCGACGACCCCCGCGGCCTCGTGGCCGAGCAGGAACGGGAACTCGTCGTTGATGCCGCCCTCGCGGTAGTGCAGGTCGGTGTGGCAGACCCCGCAGGCCTGCACCTTCACGACTGCCTCGCCCGGGCCCGGATCCGGCACGTTGATCGTGACCAGCTCGACGGATGCGCCCTTGCTCCGCGCAATGACTCCCTGCACCTGCTGCATCGGTCGTTCTCCTCCGAGGTCGAGCGGGCCGGGAGCCCGCGGCTCCCCCGACCCTCTCACCCCGACCCCGACCGCGGTCCGGCACGGCTCTCACCCAAGCCCGAACAAAGTTCCCGATCCGTGCAACCTTTCCGCGATTCACCTCGTCTGGTCAGGGTGAAGGGGGTGGAAAGATGCTCACGACGACCAGGAACCCAGCCATGAACGAGCCGACCGTGACACACCCAAGCAAGTCGACGAGTACTCGCGACGAAGAGTTCGCCGAGTGGATGGCGGCGCGCCAGCAGCGACTGCTGCGTACGGCGTACCTGCTCACCGGTGACGTGCACGCGGCCGAGGACCTCGTCCAGACCGCGCTCGCCAAGGTGTACCTGGCCTGGGACAGGGTCTCCGCGGCGCAGTCGGTCGACGCCTACGCCCGCAAGATCCTGGTCAACGAGCACACCTCGATGTGGCGCCGGCTCTGGCGTCACCGCGAGACCGTCAGCGACACCAGCAGCTACGACGTCCCGGTCGCGGCCACCGAGTACGACGGCGTGACGGCGACCTTGTGGGAGGCCGTCACCGGGCTGCCCGATCGTCAACGTGCCGTAGTCGTCCTGCGCTACTACGAACAGCTCTCCGAGAAGGAGGCTGCCGAGGCCCTCGGCGTCACCGTCGGAACCATCAAGTCTCAGTCCAGCCGTGCGCTGGACACCCTGCGCGAGCGACTTGGCGCGCGCACGGATCTCGCCGGATGGGAGGCCACCTCATGACCCCGGCCCAGAACTCAGCACCAAACGACCCCCAGAACGACCTCGCCGCCACCCTGCAGCGGCAGGCCGACCGGTTCGCCGCCCGTGGCGGTGCCGGTCTCGACTTCGAGCAGGTCGTCTCCCGTGCCGGCGAGATCCGCCGCGGCCGCCGGATGCGCGCCACCATGGCGATGGCGGCCGTGGTGGTGGCGGTCGCGGTCCCGGTGGGGATCACGGTGGTCGGCAACGACCCGGTGGTCAAGGACAAGACCCAGGTCGCTGCGAAACCCGACCCGAGCGCGATCGGCCTGGGCGACCACGAGCGCGGCGCCGCCCCCCGCGCCGGCTACGCCTACGGCGACAAGCTGTACGGCGCCGGTGACCCGATCCCGTTCGGGAGCGGCAGGGAGACCAGTTCGGTCGCCCGGATCGACGGCGGTTTCCTGGTGGCCCAGTACGACCCGTCCGGCAACGGTGACCAGGAGGCGTCCTTCGTCGGCGACGACGGGAGGACGAAGGGCGAGGTCTGGTCACTGGCGAGCAGCTTCGCCACCTCCCCCGACCGCAAGGTTGGCGCCTTCGTGGACACCGACGGCAGGGTGCTGACCGTCCAGGACGGCGGCGACAACGCCTACGCGGTCGGTCAGCTGCCGGCCGGTGTCGGCTACCAGGTCGAGGCGGTCGTCGGTGAGGACTGCTCCGCCGGCGCCGACGCGTCCGACTGCACCGTCTACGCCCAGGTCAACCAGGAGAAGGACCCGAGCCAGCAGGTCTACGCGATCAGCCCCGGCAAGGATGCCGTGCCGGTCTTCGACGGGTTGCTCAACGTCGCCGGCATCAGCACCGACGGCCTCGTTGCCGGGCAGGTGTCCTACAGCGGCCAAGGCAGCTGCTGGGCCGTGCGCGACCAGGACGGCACCCAGCTCTGGAAGACCTGCGAGAACTCGCTGTTCTCCTTCTCCCCCGACGGCAAGTACCTGCTGGCCGGGCCGGCGTACATGGACGGTCCGGGTGGCGGGGGGCTCACCATCCTGGACGCCCGCACCGGCGACAACGTGGCCGACCTCGAGACCGTCCCGGGCGCGTTCGTCGCCGACCCGCGGTGGGAGGACGACACCCACGTGATGGTCCCGGTCTACGACGCGGCCACCTGGGCGGTGCTGCGGGTCCGGATCGACGGCAACCGCGAGTACGCGACCGAGAAGGCCCCGGACGACGACACCTACGTCTCGCCGTTCAAGCTCGGCTGAGCCCTCGGCCTACCGCTGGACGACGGCTACGGGCATCGATGAATCGGCCGGGAGGTCGAGCGCCGAGGGCGCTCGGCCTCTCGCCACCATTTCCGCGCCGAGCGCGGCCACCATCGCGCCGTTGTCGGTGCAGAGTCCCGGACGCGGTACTCGAACCCGGATCCCCCGGGCGGTAGCGCGCTCTTCGGCGAGAACGCGCAACCGCGAGTTCGCCGCGACACCGCCGCCGATCAGGATGTCCTCGATGCCCTCGCTCGCTGCGGCGTCAATCGCCTTGCGGGTGAGGATGTCGACGACGGCTTCCTGGAAGGCTGCGGCCACGTCGGCCACCGGGACCGGTTCACCGCTGGCCTCACGCGCCTCGACCCACCGGGCGACCGCGGTCTTCAGCCCCGAGAACGAGAAGTCGAAACGATGCCGTTCCAGGTCCTTCCGCGAGCTGAGCCCGCGGGGGAAGTCGATCGACACGGCGTTGCCCTCACGGGCCACCCGGTCGATGTGCGGCCCACCGGGGAACGGCAGCCCCAGCAGCCGTGCGACCTTGTCGAAGGCCTCGCCGGCGGCATCATCGATGGTCGCGCCCAGCGGCGTCACGGACTGGGTGACGTCGTCGACGCGGAGCAACGAGGAGTGCCCGCCGGAGACCAGCAACGCCAGACACGGGTCCGGGAGCGGACCATGCTCCAGCTGGTCGACCGCGACGTGCGCGGCCAGGTGGTTGACGCCGTACAGCGGCTTCTCCAGGGCGATCGCCAAGGACTTGGCCGCGGCCACCCCGACCAGGAGCGCACCTGCCAGTCCGGGGCCGGCGGTGACGGCGATCGCGTCCACGTCGCTCAGCACGATCCCGGCTTCCTCGCAGGCCCGTTCCAGGGTCGGCACCATCGCCTCGAGGTGTGCCCGGGAGGCGACCTCGGGCACGACGCCGCCGAAGCGGGCATGCTCCTCGACCGAGGAGGCGACCGCGTCGGCGAGCAGGGTGTGCCCGCGGACGACACCGATTCCGGTCTCGTCGCAGGAGGTCTCGATCCCTAGCACCAACGGCTCGTTGCTGGTCACTCGCGGCCTCCGCACCCGGTAACGAGTGGCAGCCGCATCACCACGGCGTCAGTTCCGTCGCGGTAGTAACGGACGCGCCGGTCGATCTCGACGAAGTCGCGGGCGGCGTAGAAGGCAAGGGCACCACGGTTGTCCGCGCGGACCTCCAGCAGCATCCGATCCGCACCCGTCGAGGGGGCATGCGCGACGACCGCCTCGAGCAGTGCTGAGCCGAGACCGGCACGCCGGGCCTCCTCGCTGACCCCGATGCGCTGCAGCTCGGCGATGTCACCGGCGTACGACGCCACGGCGTAGCCGACCGGCTCGCCGTCGACCTCAGCGACCAGGTAGGAGACGGTCGGCAGGCCGCCCCCGATGCCGTCACCGACCAGCCCCTGGCTCCAGGCGTCCTCGCCCTGGGTCAGGGCCTCCAGCGCGACGACCGCCTCGACGTCGTCGGCTGTTGCCGGGCGGATCACGAAACCTTCTTGGGCGGCTGGCCGGCGACCGCATCCGGGCGCCGCAGGTACAGCGGGTCCGGGTCCAGCAACTCGAAGCGCTCGGAGACGACAACGTCGCAGAGCACCGCGGCGTCGGGGTGCTCGGGACCGGCGGAGTTCGGGAAGGCCTCGGGGTAAAGCAACGCCCCGCGGCCGATCACCAGCCGGTCGGTGGCGACGTCAGCCGGCTTCACCACCTCGGGGCCGGAGACCCGGTGCCGGCTCGCGTAGGAGGCCAGGTAGACCTCCTTGCGGCGGGCATCAGTGGCGATCAGGAAGTCGTCGTGGCCGGCGTCCATCGCCTCGGCGGCCAGGATGTCGAGTGAGCAGACGCCGTAGACCGGGATGCCGAGCGCCAGAGCCAGCGTCCGCGCGGTCACCAGACCGACCCGGAGCCCGGTGAACGGACCCGGGCCGACGCCGACCGCGACCGCGGTGACGTCACGGCTGACCGCACCCGCTTGGGCCAGCACGTCCGCGATCCCTGGCGCCAACATCTCGCCGTGCTTCATGGACTCGTCGGAGATGTACTCGGCCACCACCCGGTCACCGTCGTGCAGGGCGACGGTGACGTAGGGGGTCGCGGTGTCGAAGGCGAGGAGCACGGGCCCGAGGTTACGCGAGGCTGCGGAGATCGACGTCGGCCCACCGGGCGCCGACCGGGCTGATCCGCAGGGTGCGGACATCGTCGCCCGCGCGGGTCAGAGCGAGCTCGAGGCGATCGGCGGACAGCGACTCGGCCAGTCCCGACCCCCACTCCACGACGGTCACGGCGTCGTCGAGGTCGGTGTCCAGGTCGAGGTCGTCGAGCTCGGCGGCATCGCCGAGACGGTAGGCATCGACGTGCACCAGTACCGGTCCGGCGGTCAGGGACGGGTGCACCCGGGCGATCACAAAGGTGGGTGAGGTCACCGGGCCGCGGATGCCGAGTCCGTCGCCGAGGCCCTGGGCGAACGTCGTCTTCCCGGCGCCGAGGCCGCCGGTGAGGATCACGAGGTCGCCGGCCTGTAACAGCCCGCCCAGCTGCCGGCCGACCCTCTGGGTGTCCTCGGGCAAGGGCAACGTGATCGTGGTCGGGAGCAGCCGCTGCAGGTGCAACCGGGGGCCGTCACGGTCGACCTCGACGTACCCGTGGCCCTCCCAGAAGCGCACCGTCCTCGGCAGCTCCTCGCGGGCCTCCAGCACCAACCCGCGGTGGCCGCGCACCCGAGCCACGGCCTCGGCGCGCTCAGCGAGCAGGCTGGCGACGCCGTGCCGTCGAGCGCTCGCCAGGACGCCGACCCGCCGGAGCCCGAGCAGGCTGCCGCGATCGGCGAAGAGCAGGGTGCCGACCGGCTCTCCGTCGTGCATGGCGAGCAGGCCACCGTGCTCGGCCAACGCCGCTGTCACCGAGGCGAAAGTCTCCTCCAGGGCTGTCGCCGGCGGGTCCAGGAGCGGCCGGTCCGCGAACGCTTGACCGATGACGGCGAGGACGTCGTCGGCTCGTTCGGCGCCGACTTCGAGGAGTTCGGTCATTCGTCGGTCCAGCGGCGGGTCGCCCGGCCTGCAGCCCCACCGACCCGGGTAACGATCTCGTAGCTGATGGTGTCGCACCACCCAGCCCAGTCCTGGGCCGTTGGCTCGCCGTCGGCACCCGTGCTGAACAAGACGACCTCGTCACCGGCCGCGACCGTGGCGGGTACCGCGACGACGAACTGGTCCATGCAGACCTGCCCGAGGATCCGACAGTGGGCATCGCCGATCTGGACCTCGGCGCGTGACGACGCGTGCCGAGGGACGCCGTCGCCGTACCCGAGGGGCACCAGGCCGACGTGCTGCTTGAACTGTGAGACGAAGGTGTGGCCGTAGGAGACACCCTCACCGCGGCCGATCTCCTTGGTCTGCGCCAGAGCAGTGCGGACGGTCATTACCGGGACCAGACCGAGGTCCTCAGCGGTCACCACGCCCGGCGCCGGGCTGAAGCCGTACGCCGCGATCCCGATCCGGACGAGGTCGAACCAGGTGTCCGGGCGGAGCAGGGCGCCGGCCGAGTTCGCCAGGTGGTTGACCTCCGGATCCAGTCCGAGGGCCTCGGCGGCCGCGATCGCCTCCTCGAACGCCGCCACCTGGCGGTCGTTGGCCGGGTGGCCGGGCTCGTCGGCGCACGCCAGGTGCGACCAGAGCCCGACGACGTCGATCCGGTCGGCCTGCTGGTGGGCGGAGGCAGCCTCGAGTAGCTCGGTCCACAGCTCCCGAGGAGCGCCGTTGCGCGACAGCCCGGTGTCGAACTTGAGGTGCACCCGGGCGACCAGTCCGGCCGCCACACCGCCGGCCACGATCTCGTCGAGCTGGTCGACCGAGGAGGCGCTCAGGTCGATGTCGGCGTCGACCGCTTCGCGGTAGTCCTCGCCGGGCACGCCCAGCCAGCTGAGCAGGCGACCCTCGTCACCTGCCGCACGCAGCGCCAGTGCCTCGGTCTGGGTCGCCACGCCCAGCCAGGGAACTCCGGCCTGCCGGGCAACGCGCGCGCACTCGACCATGCCGTGCCCGTAGGCGTCGGCCTTGACCACCACCATCACCTGCGGGCCGTCGACGTGCGTGGCGACCAGCTCACCGAGCCGGTCGACGTTGCGGCGGAAGGTGGCGAGGTCGACGACGATCTCGGCGCGGGGGGACGCAGACGGGCTCATGATGTGGTCATCCTCCCATCACGCGAGCAGTGCGCCGACGACCCGTCCGACCGAGTCGGCCACACCCTCCGGGGTCACCGGACCCCCGTCACCGGCGATCATCGCGGCGGCGCCGTGGATCCACGAACCGACGGAGGCGGCGTCGTAGGGGTCCAAGCCGCTGGCAAGCAGCGAGCCGATCACCCCGGCCAGCACGTCCCCGGCACCGGCGACCGCCAACCAGGGCAGGCCGCTCGTGGTGACCCGGGTCCGTCCGTCGGGGTGCGCGACCAGGGAGTGTCGGCCCTTCAGGACGACCACAGAACCGAAGCTCGCAGCAGCGCGGCGCACGTGTGCCAACTGCTCGCGCTCGACTTGGTCGCGCTCGACGCCGAGCATCGCGGCGAGCTCGCCGGCGTGCGGGGTCAGCACCAGGCGCGGTCCCGAGCCCGTCGAGGGGTCCGACCCACCGGGTTCGAGGTGACGCAAGGCATCGGCGTCGACGACCACCGGGACGTCGTCGGCGAGCGCTGCAGCCAGCGCGGGGGCGGCCTGATCGTCCCCGCCCGGTCCGACGACCCACGCCTGCACCCGACCCGGTCCGACGACGATGCCGGGGTGCCGTCGACGGACCTCGTCCGCGATCGCGTGCCCTGAGCCTGTCGCAGGTACGTAGCGAACCATCCCGGCCAGGCCGGACGAAGCGCCTGAGGTGCAGAGCACCGCAGCGCCCGGGTAGAGCGTCGAGCCGCCGCGGACGCCGACCACACCACGGGTGTACTTGTGCGCGAACTGACCGGGGCGTGGGACCAATGCCGCGACGTCCTCCGCGTGAAAGGCCTCCACGCCGGCCGGGGGCAGGTCCAGTTCCAGGTCGACCAGCGCCACCACGCCGCAAGCCTCGGCTGCCGGATCGATCAGGTGGCACGGCTTGTAGGTGCCGAAGGTGACCGTGACGTCAGCCCGGACGTGCGGGCCGCCGAGCCGACCGGTGTCGACCTCCACCCCGGAGGGCACGTCGACAGCGATCATCACCGCGTCGGGAAAGAGCCCGACGGCGGCCTCCGCGTCCGCACGGAGACCAGGCTGGCCGCCGATCCCGACGATGCCGTCCACAACCACGTCGGGCCGGGTCGCCTGGTGGGCACCGACCACCCGGCCGCCGAGGGCCTGCAGCGTTGCCAGCCCGGCTTCGTGCACCTGGCTGCTGAGCAGGATCGCCTCGACCGCAGCGCCCCGGCGGGCCAGCATCGCGCCGGCATACAGCGCGTCCCCGCCGTTGGCCCCCGACCCCACCAGCAGCAGCAGCCGGCGTCCGTACACGCTCCCGAGGACCTCCACGATGACGACCGCGAGCCCCGCAGCAGCGCGTTGCATCAGGGCGCCCTCGGGCAGCCGTTCCAGCAGCCTCTCCTCGGCCGCCCGGACCTGGTCGACCGTGTGTGCCCGTCTCATCAGGGACGGGAGAGGATCAGGACCGCGGTCGCGATGCCGCCGTCGTGGCTGAGGGAGAGGTGGGTGGTGCTGCCACCGAGCTCCTCGGCGCGGGCGAGACAGGTCCCGCGCAGCACCATCGTCGGCTGGCCCGACGGCAGGGACACCACCTCGGCGTCGTGCCACTCCAGGTTGCCGGGGGCGCCGAGCGCCTTGGCGAGGGCTTCCTTCGCGGCGAACCGAGCCGCCAGGGACTGGTCGGCCAGCACCGCCTCGGCCGGGGTGAACAACCTGTCCCGCAGAGCGGGCGTCCTGATCAACGACGCACCGAACCGCGCGATGTCGACGACGTCGATACCGACAGCGATCGTCGTCATCCCAGTGTCTCCGGGGCCTTCACTCGACCGTGACGGACTTGGCGAGGTTGCGCGGCTGGTCCACGTCGTGACCCAACAGCGTCGCCAGCTGACAGCTGAAGAGCTGCATCGGGACCGTCGCGACCAGCGGCTGCAGCAGTGTCGGGACCGTGGGAAGCGGGATCAGGACGTCGGCGTACGGCGCGACCTCGACGTCGTCTTCCTCGGCCAGCACGATCGTCAGGGCGCCCCGCGCCCGGACCTCCTGGATGGCGCTGATCATCTTCTGGTGCAGCTGGTCGCGACCGCGCGGGGGTACGACGCAGAAGACCGGCAGGCCGGGCTCGATCAACGCGATCGGCCCGTGCTTGAGCTCGCCGGCGGCGAAACCCTCAGCGTGGATGTACGCGAGCTCCTTGAGCTTCAGCGCACCCTCAAGGGCGACCGGGAAGCCGGCATGCCTCCCGAGGAAGAGCACCGACCGTGCGTCCTTGAAGCGCTCGGCGAGCGCATAGATCGCATCCGCGCCGTCGAGTACCCGCTGCACCCGGTCGGGCATCCGGGCGAGCTCGCCGACGATCGCGCCGATCTCGTCACCGAACTTAGTGCCGCGGACCTGTGCCAGGTACAGCCCGAGCAGGTAGCAGGCGACCAGCTGGGTGAGGAATCCCTTGGTCGACGCGACGCCGATCTCCGGACCGGCGTGGGTGTAGATCACCGCGTCGGATTCGCGCGGGATGGTCGAGCCGTTGGTGTTGCAGATCGCCAGCACCCGAGCCTTCTGCTTGACCGCGTGCCGGATCGCCATCAGCGTGTCCGCCGTCTCGCCGGACTGGCTGATCGCGACCACCAAGGTGTTCCGGGTCAGGATCGGGTCGCGGTAGCGGAACTCGTGGGAGAGCTCCACCTCGCAGGGGATCCGGGTCCAGTGCTCGATCGCGTACTTCGCCACCATCGCGGCGTAGTTCGAGGTGCCGCAGGCGATGATCACGATCTTGTCGATGTCGCGGAGCTCGTCGTCACTGATCCGGACCTCGTCGAGCTGTAGCAGGCCGGCCTCGTCGTGACGTCCGAGCAAGGCGTCCGCGATCGCGCGCGGCTGCTCGAAGATCTCCTTGCGCATGAACCAGTCGTAGCCGTCTTTCTCTGCAGCAGCGAGGTCCCAGTCGACGTGGTACTGCCGGCCCTGGGCCTCGTTGCCATCGAAGTCGGTGATCGCGACGCCGTCCCGGGTGATCGTCACGACCTGGTCCTGACCGAGCTCGAGTGCCTCCCGGGTGTGCTCGATAAAGGCGGCCACGTCGGAACCGATGAAGTTCTCTCCGTCACCGAGCCCGACGACCAGCGGCGAGTTGCGGCGGGCGGCGACGACCCGAGCGGGGTCTTCCCCGTCGATCGCGACCAGGGTGAAGGCGCCCTCGAGTCGGCGGCAGACGTTCTGCATCGCGACAGTCAGGTCCGCGCCGGCCAACACCTCGTTCTCCAGCAGGTGCGCAGCGACCTCGGTGTCGGTCTCCGAGAGCAGCTCGTGCCCGGAGCGCTCGAGCTCGTCACGGAGCCGTGCGAAGTTCTCCAGGATCCCGTTGTGGACGACGGCGACCCGGCGGGTCCGGCCGAGATGCGGGTGCGCGTTGACGTCGTTCGGGGCGCCGTGGGTAGCCCAGCGGGTGTGCCCGATCCCGGTGGTCGACGGCGGCAGCGGGGTCTCGGTGATCGCCTTCTCGAGGTTGGCGAGCTTGCCGGCCCGCTTGTCCTCGGCGACCGTCCCGTTCTGGACGACGGCGATGCCGGCGGAGTCGTAGCCGCGGTACTCCAGGAGCCGCAATCCCTCGATCACGACGTCCCGGGCTTGCTTCTCCCCGACGTATCCCACGATGCCGCACATAGAGGCCAGTCTAGAGCGAGCGCGCACCCACCTCCTGCGCCCAGGCGCTCGGGCTGAAAGAATCATCACCATGGCGACCGCTGGGCACGTGGCTGGGCACATCAACGAGACGTCGCCGTACGTCGAGCTCGACCGGGCCGCCTGGGCCGAACTGGGTGCCCACACCGACCAGCCGCTGAGCGAGCTGGAGATCGATCGGGTCCGCGGGCTCGGGGAGCAGCTCGACCTCGACGAGGTGCAGCAGGTCTACCTCCCGCTGTCCCGCCTGCTCAGCCTGTACGTCGAGTCCGCCGGCTCCCTGCACCGCGCCCAGGAGGACTTCCTGGACCGCCCGACCCCACCGCGGACGCCGTTCGTGGTCGGGCTGGCCGGATCGGTGGCCGTCGGCAAATCCACGACCGCCCGGGTGCTGCAGCAGATGCTGGCGCACTGGCCGGCGCACCCGAAGGTCGCCCTGGTCACCACCGACGGCTTCCTCTACCCGAACGCCGAGCTGGAGCGCCGCGGCATCCTGGACCGCAAGGGGTTCCCGGAGTCCTACGACCGCAAGGCGTTGCTCAAGTTCGTGATCGACATCAAGTCGGGCCGCGACGAGGTCGAGGCTCCGGTCTACTCGCACCTGACCTACGACGTCACCGACGAGAAGGTGACGGTGTCCCGTCCTGACATCGTCATCGTAGAAGGCCTCAACGTCCTGCAGCCAGCCCAGACCCGACCTGACGGCCGGACCGGCATGGCGGTCAGCGACTTCTTCGACTTCACCATCTACGTCGACGCCGCGACCAACGACATCAAGCAGTGGTACACCGAGCGCTTCCTCCGACTACGGGAAACTGCCTTCCGGGACCCGGCGTCGTACTTCGCGAAGTACGCCGGGCTCTCCCACGGCGACGCGGTCTCCGAAGCGGGCCGGATCTGGGACGAGATCAACGGCCCCAACTTGTCGCAGAACGTCGCACCGAGCCGGTCTCGCGCCACCCTGGTGCTGCGCAAGGGCGGGGACCACTCGGTCTCCTGGGTGCGGCTGAGGAAGCTGTGAGCGAGGACCTACCGGCAACGCGCTGGGAGATCGGTGCCCGGGCCGGCGGGAACGGACCCGGGTACGCGAAGCGGTTTGCCGACCTGATCGCCGACGGCACGGACGTCGAGGGCGAGGCCCGGCTGGCCGACGCCCTGGTCGGCCGCGGGGCACGGATCCTGGACGCCGGTTCCGGCATGGGTCGCATCGGTGCCGCGCTCCAGGCACGCGGTCACACCGTGGTCGCCGCCGAGAAGGACCCGCACCTGGTGGCCGAGAGCCGGAGCCGCTACCCCGACCTCCCGGTGATCGAGACCGACCTCCTGGCCCTGGCCCCACCGGTCCTCGAGCCGGGCTTCGACCTGATCGTCCTGGTCGGCAACGTGATCGTGCTGCTCGCCCCGGACACCGAGCGCCGCGCGCTGAGCACCCTGGCCGCACTGTTGTCCCCCGAGGGCCGGATCCTCGTCGGCTTCCACCCGCACGGCGGTCACGGCAGTGCCCGCGACTACCCCTACGACGAGTTCACCGCGGACCTCGAGGCCGTCGGGCTGGCGGTTCAGCACCGGTTCGGGACCTACGAGCTGGGCGCGTCGAGCGAGGACTATGTGGTCGCGGTGCTCACCACTCGCTGACCCCGATCACGCCCCGCGCGGGTCAGCGCGCGTCGGTGAACCTCGGCGGCCGGCCTTCCTTGCGCGCCCGGGTCGCTTCCTCGAAGTTGTCGGTGAGGATCCGCAGGTACAGCTGGCCGAGGCCCTCGGCCTGCATGTGCCCGTCGAGCGAGGACGCGTCCAGCCCGTGGATCAGCGTCCGCTTGGTCAGCTCGATGCCGGGCTGGGAGAAACCTGCGATGCGCTGACCGATCTCCACGGCCCGCGCGACGACGTCGTCGGTGACCTCGCTGACCAGGCCGATCCGCTCCGCCTCTTCGGCTGCGACGTCACGGCCGGTCAGCATGATCTCGGCAGCGCGGGACGAGCCGATTGCACGCGGGAGCAGGTAGCTCAGGCCCAGTTCGCTCGCAGTGAGTCCGTTGTTGATCCCGGCAGCACGGAAGTAGGCGGCCGGCGCCGCGACCCGGATGTCACAGGCGAGGCTGAGGCACAGCCCGCCCCCGATGGCCGCGCCGTTGATCGCGGCGATGACCGGCTGGTGCAGGGCGCGCAGCGTGCGGGTGATGTCCTCGAGCATCTCCATCGAGCGCAGCGCGTAGGTCGGTCGGGTCAGGCCGTCGACGTGCGGCGGAGTGCCGGCCGACTCCTGGTCGGCGCCCGAGCAGAAGCCCTTGCCGGCTCCGGTGATCACCACCGCCCTGACGCTGTTGTCGTGGCCGAGCTCGGTGAGCTGGTCGCGGAACGGCACCATCACGTCGAACGCCATCGCGTTCATCCGCTCGGGACGGTTCAAGGTCACCACGGCGATCTCGGGGACGGGGCGGTCGACCAGCACGAAGCTCACCCGCGCAACCTAGCCCTTCGGGGCGCGAGGAGTAACCACGGCTCGGCGTCAACCACCGGCGACTGTCTCGACGCCGTCGGACACACCCAGGCACAATGGCTGGCATGACGCCCGAACTCGCCGAGCTGAGCCGCACGATCGACGCCGCCGAGCTGGGTCGCCGCATCAAGGCCACCCGCATCGCTGCGGGCATGACCCAGGCCCAGGTAGCGGGCGAGGACGTCTCCACGGCGTACGTCTCGCGCATCGAGGACGGTCAGCGACGGCCCGAAGCCGGGCTGCTGGAGCGCATGGCCGGACGAATCGGAACCACGCTGGAGGAGTTGCTGCTGGGCGTGAGTGTCGACAAGGAGCGCGAGCTCCAGGTGGCCCTGGACCATGCCGAGCTGAGTCTCGCCTCCGGAGACGCTGCGGCGGCACTTGCCGGCGCGGACAGAGTGCTGAGCGAGCTCGACCACCTCCGCGGCACGGCCATGATCCGCACCGCCCAGTACGTTCGCGCCATCGCCCTGGAGAAGGTCGGCGACCTGGAGGGTGCGATCTACGTATTTGAGGACCTGACCAGCGAACCAGTTGCCGATGCCTCTTGGCTGCGTGCGCTGATCGCCCTGAGTCGCTGCTACCGGGATTCGGGCGACCTCGCGCGCGCCATCGCCGTGGGAGACCGGGCCGCAGCTCTCATCGACGACCTCGGGGTCGGCGGTCTGACCGAGGCCATCCAGCTCACGATCACGGTAGCCGGGGCGCAGGCGCTGCAGGGCGACACCGGCTACGCGCTGCGCACCTGCATGCGAGCGCTGGAGTCCGCCGAGGCGGTCAACTCCCCGGTCGCCAAGGCCTCCGCCTACTGGAACGCGAGCGTCATCGAGTCGACCCGTGGCGCCTCCGACGCGGCCCTCGGCCTTGCCCGCAAAGCCATGGCGCACTTCGAGCTCGGGGAAGACTCCAGGAACCTGGCCAAGCTCCGCGCCGAGATCGCCAACCTGCAGCTCCTGCTCGACCCCCCGGACCCAGCCGGCGCCCTGGAGACCCTGGATCGGGCCGAACGCGAGCTGGCCTGGTCTTCTGCCTCGGCGTTCGACATCGCGAACCAGCTCCTCACCCGCAGTCGCGCGCACTTCCTGCTGGGCGAGACCGCCGAAGCAGCGGCAGCCCTGACCAAGAGCGTCGAGACCTCGCCGCCCGACGCCCCCGTACTCCGCGCGTCGACCCTGGTGCTCCAGGGTCAGGTCGCCGCTGCGGAGGGACGCATCGACGATGCGCGCACGCTGTACCAGCAGGCCGTCGGGGACCTCACCGCAGTCGGTGCCGACAAGGACGCCGCCCAGCTGTGGTTCGAGCTCGGGGCGTTGCTCACCGAGGTGGGCGAGACTGCCGCAGCCCTCGATGCCTACCGCCGAGCCGGGGCCTCTACGGGACTTCGGACCGTCGCCGGGAGCCCGACCTTGACCCACGAACCGGCCTGAAACCGTCCACAGACGAACGGGCAGTCGGCGTCAGCGCGCCGACCGCCCGTTCGCTCCTCAGCAGCAGAGGTGATGGGTGGCGGTCGCCACCCCACCCCCGACGGCCGGCACTCGTCCGACTCCGGCGACGACCCCGGCGACCAGCGCCACCGCGCCGACAACGACTCCGAACTTCTTGGTTCGGTTCATCTCAGGCTCCCTGCAGTCTGCGAGCCCCATCGGCTCGATTGACTGCAAGAAGTAACATTTTGACACACCAACTGTGCTGAGGCGCCCATTTTGTTGTCTGAAGTTGCCAATGAGGCCAGCTGGCCTAGACCTTCATGCCCCCGGCGACGCCCGGGTGATGAATGCGGTGCCGGTGCGTGCCGCCAGATACGCCCGGAAATGCGGCAGTCAGGGCCCGCCAACCCCGGCACAGCGCTCCCTATGTGACGGAGAGCATGCTTTCTCGGTTCGCCTGGACAGGTGTCCAGGATTTAGGGTTGCGTCATGTTTGCTGCCCTGGGCCGTTTCGTAACTCGCTTCCCCTGGTACGTCGTCGGCGCCTGGGTGGTGATGGCTGTCCTGGTCGTCGCCTTCGCCCCGAAGCTGACCTCGACCGCCGACAACGCCTCGTTCCTGCCCGACCACTACGAGTCGATCAAGTCCGCGGACATCAAGGAGAAGGAGTTCCCCGGCCAGGGTCAGCCGGGCGCGATCCTCGTCTTCGACAAGGCTGACGGAAGCAAGCTCACCGCGGAGGACTCAGCCAAGGTCCAATCGATCGTGGACGACGTGGCACCGAAGCTCGACAAGTCGGTCTTCGCCGCCTCGGCGGTCCAGCCGGTCTCCCCCAACGGGCTGGTGCAGATCGCGGTCATCGACCTCGCCAAGGGCGCGACCGGCTTCGACACCGCTGCCGCTGACGCCGCCGAGAAGCTCCGCGCCGAGGCCGCTCCCCTCGTCGAGGACTCCGACCTGCGCCTGCAAAGCACCGGGACCGCGCCCCAGCAGCTGGACAACCAAGACTCCGGGGAGAAGGCGCTCCTGCTCGTCGGCATCGCCACGATCGTGCTGATCGTCGTCCTGTTGGCCCTGATCTTCCATAGCGTGCTGATCTGTCTGCTACCGGTGGTCGTCGTCGGCCTCCTGTCGCCGGTTGCGACCGGCCTGATCGCCTGGGCCAACGAAGCGTTCAACCTCAAGGCCGACAGCTCGGTCGAGCAGATCCTGGTCGTGGTCCTCTTCGGCATCGGCACCGACTACATCTTGTTCCTGCTGTTCCGCCACCGCGAGGCCATGCGTTCCGGGCTGGAGGTGAAGCCGGCCGTCATCGACGCGATGGAGCGTGCTGGTGAGGCGATCGCCTCCGCCGGCGGCGCCGTGATCGTCGCGTTCCTCGCACTGGTCCTGTCCTCCTTGAGCATCTTCCGGTCGATCGGCCCGGCCCTGGCGATCGCGGTCGCGGTCACCTTGCTAGCCGCACTCACCCTCGTGCCGGCGCTGATGACCCTGTTCGGCAAGAAGCTCTTCTGGCCGTCCAAGAACTGGGCCCAGGAGCCCGCCGGAGCGCGCTTCGCAACGATCGGCGCCCAGTTGGGCAAGCGGCCGGCCGTCTTCGCAGCCGCGTCGGGCCTGGTGCTGGCCGTGCTGGCGGTCTTCGCGCTGAGCTTCAACCCGACCTTCGACTTCAGCTCGAGCCTGCCGAAGGACGCCGAGTCCACCCGTGCACTCACCACCTTGCAGAAGGGCCTGCCGGCCGGCGCGACCGACCCGGTGACCGTGATGCTGGTGGCGGAGAACGGTGACGACGTCACCGAGTCCCAGTTCGCCGAGTTCCAGCAGGAGCTCGGCAAGCCGGAGGGTTCAGCCGGAGTCCTCCCGGGCGTGCTCTCGGAGAGCAAGAAGGCTGGAGCGGTCGCCATCGTCCTCACCCGGGACCCTGGGTCGGACGCATCGATCGCGGTCGTCAAGGGCCCGATCCGCGAGGCTGTGCAGCAGGCGACGCCGGAGGGCATGCGTGCGTACGTAGGCGGCACGACGTCGGTCTTCGTGGACATGGACAAAGCAATGGCGCGCGACTACTCGGTCGTCTTCCCGGTCGCAGCGGGCGTCATCCTGATCATCCTGGCGCTGCTGCTGCGTAGCCTGGTCGCGCCGCTCTACCTGATGGCGTCGGTCGGCCTCGGCTTCGCTGCGACTGTCGGTGCCACCGCGTTGCTGTTCCAGAACATCAAGGGCGACGAAGGCTTGTTCTTCCTGCTGCCGATCTACATCTACCTGTTCGTGGTCGCCCTCGGGACCGACTACAACATCCTGATGATCGCGCGCCTCAGGGAGGAGGCGAAAGCTGGGAAGAGTTCCCGGGATGCCGCTGCGGCGGCGGTGCAGCACGCGGGACCGACCATCGCCGCCGCCGGGATCATCCTGTCGGGCACCTTCGCGTCCCTGATGCTCGCCGGCAACTCGCTGCTGATCTCGATGGGCTTCGCCCTCTCGTTCGGCATCGCTGTCGCCGCCTTCGTGATGTCGATGTTCTTCACCCCGGCCATCACCGCCCTGATCGGCCACGCCGCCTGGTGGCCGGGCCACGGTGACGAGACCGACGAGGAGCACGAGGCTCGCGTCGGCCACCACTAACAAGGCCGACAGTCCCTAGCGCGGGTTGAGGGCCAATCGCTCCCGGACCACGTCAGCAAGGCGGTCGGCGATCGTCTGGGCCTGCTCGGCCGTGCCTGCCTCGACCATGACGCGGACCAGGGGCTCGGTGCCGGACGGGCGCAACAGCACCCGGCCGCTCTGTCCCAGCTCGCTCTCGGCCTCGCCGACGGCCGCCGCAAGGGCCTCGTCGTCGTGGGTGCGGGATTTGTCAACGTCGGGGACGTTGACCAGCACCTGCGGAAGGCGGTTCATCACCGAGGCGAGCTCGGCGAGCGGGACGCCGGTGGTGGCCATCCGGTCCAGGATCTGGAGCGCGGTCAGGATGCCGTCGCCGGTCGTCGCATGCTCGCTCATGATCACGTGCCCGGACTGCTCGCCGCCCAGGGTGTGCGCGGAAGCCTTCATCGCCTCCAGGACGTAGCGGTCACCGACAGCCGTCTGCTCGACGGTGATCGCGTGTGCCGCCATCGCCTGCACGAAGCCGAGGTTGGACATCACCGTGGCCACGACGGTGTCGGCTGCCAGCCGTCCCTGTTCGCGCATCGCGATCGCGAGGACCGCCAGGATCTGGTCGCCGTCGACGATCCCTCCCCCGGCATCGACCGCGAGGCAGCGGTCGGCATCGCCGTCGAGCGCGAACCCGACGTCGGCTCCGTGCTCGAGGACCGCCGCCTGGAGCACCTCGAGGTAGGTCGAGCCGCAGCCGTCGTTGATGTTGAGGCCGTCCGGCTCGGCGCAGATCGCGACGACCTCGGCGCCGGCCTCGCGCAGTGCCATCGGGCCCGCGACGGACGCGGCGCCATGGGCGCAGTCCAGGACGACCTTGAGTCCGTCGAGGCGGTTCGACAGGGTGCTGCGGAGATGAGCGACGTACTCGGCGATCGCGGTGTCGTGAGGACGGACCCGTCCCACGGACCCACCAGTGGGCCGGTCCCACGGCTCCTCGAGGCGCGCCTCGATGGCCTGCTCGATCGCGTCGTCGAGCTTGACCCCTCCGCGGGAGAGGAACTTGATGCCGTTGTCGGGCATCGCGTTGTGCGAGGCCGACAGCATCACGCCGAGGTCGGCGCCGAGGGACCCGGTCAGGTACGCGACACCGGGGGTCGGGATCTCGCCGAGCAGCAGTACGTCCACTCCGGCGGAAGCCAGCCCCGCGACGATCGCCGACTCCAGGAACTGCCCGGAGATCCGGGTGTCCCGGCCGACGACCGCGAACGGCCGGTGCCCGGAGAACGTGCCGCGCTCGGCCAGAACGTGCGCCGCGGAAACGGCGAGGTCCAGGGCCAGCTCTGCGGTCAGAAGACCGTTCGCCAGACCCCGGACCCCGTCCGTGCCGAAAAGCTTCGTCATCCCTGAACCTGCGGACGCACGGTCAGCGCTTGCTGAACTGGGGTGCCTTCCGGGCCTTCTTGAGACCGGCCTTCTTGCGCTCGATGACGCGGGCGTCACGCGTAAGCAGCCCGGCCTTCTTCAGCGACGGGCGGTTAGCCTCGACGTCGATGGAGTTCAGGCACCGGGCCACGCCGAGGCGCAGCGCGCCGGCCTGACCGGTGATGCCACCGCCGTGGATGCGGGCGATCACGTCGAAGCGGCCCTCGAGCTGGAGCTCGGTGAACGGCTCGTTCACCACCTGCTGGTGCAGCTTGTTCGGGAAGTAGCTGTCCAGCGTGCGACCGTTGACGGTCCACTCGCCGGTGCCGGGGACGATCCGGACCCGGGCCACGGCCTCTTTGCGACGGCCGGTGGCGCCGGCAGGCGCGATGGTGGCGGGCCGGGCCGGGGTCTCCAGGGACGGTGCGCTCTCGGAGGAGTAGGCGACGCCTTCCTCGTTTGCCTCGAAGGTCTCTTCGACCTCGGTGGCGTCGTTCTCAGTCACGTTCTCAGTCACGGTGATTCCTCAATCTCGCTTCGAAATGCTTACTGGGAGATCTGCGTGATCTCGAACGGCTTGGCCTGCTGGGCCGCGTGCGGGTGCTCCGGGCCGGAGTACACCTTCAGCTTCTTCAGCATCTGACGGCCGAGGCGGTTCTTGGGGAGCATGCCCCAGACGGCCTTCTCGATCGCCTTGCGAGCGTCCTTCTCGAGCAGCTCGCCGATCGGCGTCTGGCTCAGGCCGCCCGGGTACCCGGAGTGGCTGTAGGACATCTTCTTGGTCGCCTTGTTGCCCGACAGGGACACCTTGGAGGCGTTCACGATGATCACGAAGTCACCGGTGTCGACATGGGGGGCGAAGATCGTCTTGTGCTTGCCGCGCAAAAGCGTGGCGGCCTGGACGGCGAGCCGGCCCATCACCACGTCGGTGGCATCGATGATGAGCCACTCACGCTTGATGTCGGCGGGCTTGGGGCTGTACGTACGCACGTGTATGCCTTACTTCCTCGTTCGTGACCGCACCGGGAGATCCCCGTTTGCGGCGGTGCAACCACGTCCTCTGACGAACACTGCCCGGCTTATCCTCATCCGGGTCTGCACCAGCCCCGTGCGGGGGCGTGGCGCGGCAGGAGACGCGACAGACCAAGATACCGGCGTGTCCGTCCCCAGGTCAAAACGAGACGGGTTGGCGGCCCGGTCCAGGCAGGGAATAGGTTGTGCGTGGGATTTGCGCCGCCTCCGCACCCGTGAGGCAGTGCATCACGACCGAGTGCGAAGGAGCCCTTGTGTCCGACGACGTTGCGACCAGCGACACCAACTCCCTGACCGTCCGGGACAACCGGACCGGCAAGGAGTACGACATTCCGATCGCCGACGGCACCATCAAGGCCGCCGATCTCGGACAGATCAAGGTCAACGAGGACGGGCCAGGGCTAGCGACCTACGACCCCGGCTTCGTGAATACCTCCTCGTGTAAGAGCTCGGTGACCTTCATCGACGGCGACAAGGGCATCCTGGAGTACCGCGGGTACCCGATCGAGCAGCTCGCCGAGAAGTCGACCTTCCTGGAGGTCGCCTACCTGCTGATCCACGGCGAGCTCCCGACCAAGGTCCAGTACGAGACCTGGGTCCACGAGATCACCTACCACACGTTCGTGCACGAGAACGTGAAGGGCTTCATGCAGGGCTTCCGGTACGACGCGCACCCGATGGGGATGCTGATGGCGTCGGTCGGAGCGCTGTCGACCTTCTACCCAGAGTCGGGCAACATCTCCGATCCCGACAACCGGCACATCCAAATCGTCCGGATGATCGCCAAGATGCCGACGCTCGGCGCCTGGGCCTTCCGGCACGCGCAGGGCAAGCCGTACGTCTACCCGGACAACGAGCTCGGCTACACCGAGAACTTCCTCTCGATGCTGTTCAAGATGAGCGAGCTCCGGTTCGGCGCCGACCCCCGCCTGGCCAAGGCGCTCGACGTGCTCTTCATCCTGCACGCCGACCACGAGCAGAACTGCTCGACCAACGCGGTCCGCTCCGTCGGCTCCTCCCAGGTCGACCCGTATTCGGCGGTCGCGGCCGGCGTCGGCGCCCTCTACGGCCCGCTGCACGGCGGCGCCAACGAAGCGGTGCTGCGGATGCTGCGCCGGATCGGCTCGAAAGAGAACATCCCCGCCTTCATCGAGGGCGTGAAGAACGGCAACGAGAAGCTGATGGGCTTCGGTCACCGGGTCTACAAGAACTACGACCCGCGCGCCACGATCATCAAGAAGGCCTGCGACGACGTCTTCGAGGTGACCGGGGTCAGCCCGCTTCTCGAGATCGCCCAGGAGCTGGAGAGGATCGCCCTCGAGGACGAGTACTTCGTCAAGCGCAAGCTCTACCCCAACGTCGACTTCTACTCCGGCCTCATCTACGAGGCCTTCCAGTTCCCGCCGGAGATGTTCACCGTGCTCTTCGCCATCGGGCGTACGCCGGGCTGGCTGGCGCAGTGGGCCGAGCTGGTGCAGGACAAGGACCAGAAGATCGCGCGTCCCAAGCAGATCTACACCGGCGAGCGCGAGCTCACCTTCACCGCCGCATCCGAGCGCTGGAAGTAGTTTCTCGACTTCCCAGCCCGCTCTCAGCCCGCGCACAGGCTCGCGGAGCAGGCTCGGGGCATGAGCGACCAGTACCCCACCCAGCAGCAGTCCCCGTTCCACCAGCCGCCGCAGCACCAGCAGGCGCCGCCGCGGCGACGGCGTACGGGACTCGCGGCCGCGGTGGTCGCCACCTCGCTCCTCGTGGGTGGCGGCGCGGGCCTGGGCGGGGCGGCCGTGTGGGACGCCACCCACGACGAGCCGGTGAGCTCGGCGCGCGCAGCCGCCCCGACCACCTCGACGGTGGCCAACCAGACGCAGACGCCGCCGGCCGACGGATCGGTCGAGTCGGTGGCGCAGAAGGTGCTGCCGAGCGTGGTGAAGATCGACGTCACCGGCAACGGTGAGGCCGGATCCGGCTCGGGCATCATCCTCACTGCCGACGGCACGATCCTCACCAACAACCACGTCGTCGAGGTGGCCGGCGAGAGCGGCACGATCAAGGTGTCGTTCTCCGACGGCACCAGCGCGGACGCCGAGATCCTCGGCACCGACCCGCTCACCGACACCGCCGTCATCAAGGCCACGGAAGTCTCCGACCTCACCCCGGCGACGATCGGGACGTCGTCCGACCTCGGCGTCGGCGAGGGCGTGGTGGCGATCGGGTCCCCGTTCGGCCTCGACGCCACCGTCACCAGCGGCATCGTCAGCGCGCTGGACCGCCCGGTCAACGTCGGCTCCGACGACGCCGGCAACTCCACGACGTACCCCGCGATCCAGACCGACGCGGCGATCAACCCCGGCAACTCCGGCGGCCCCCTGACCGACATGGCCGGCGCCGTGGTGGGCATCAACTCCTCCATCCGCACGGCCAGCTCGGCGACGTCGGAGCAGTCCGGCTCGATCGGGCTCGGCTTCGCGATCCCGATCGACGAGGTGATGCCGATCGTGGACCAGATGGCCGCGGGCGAGAGCCCGACCCACGCCCGGCTCGGACTGCAGGTCGGCAACCCGCAGACTGGCGACGATGCGGGCGCTGTCGTCCGCGAGGTCACGGACGGGTCGACCGCGAGCGACGGCGGACTCACGTCGGGTGACGTGATCACGAAGGTCGACGACCGGCTGATCACCGATGCCGACTCGCTCGTGGCGACGATCCGCTCCTACCGTCCCGGCGACAGCGTCACCGTCACCTGGCAGAGCGGCGGGCAGGAGCAGACCGGCACCTTCGTCCTCGACAGCGACGCCACAACGAGCTGATCGACCACCCTCGTTGGGCCGGCCGCGCCATGATGGGGCGGCCGGCCCAGCTGTGTGTGCAGGGTGAGGCCACAAGCAGAGGAGTCACATGCAGCTCGAGCTGAGCCAGACCGACCGCGAGTTCCGCGACCGGATGCGGGAGGCGTTCGCCACGAAGATCCCGCAGGAGATCCGCGACGCCGTCCTCGAGGGCCGCCACCTCACCCGTGACCAGATCGTCGAGAGCCAGCAGGCCCTCAACGCCGAGGGACTCGCCGTGCCGCACTGGCCGGTCGAGTGGGGCGGCCAGGACTGGACCGACCTGCAGCGCCACCTCTGGCACGAGGAGATGCAGCGCGCCGGCGTGCCGATCCCGCTGGCGTTCAACGCCTCGATGATCGGGCCGGTGATCGCGCAGTTCGGCAGCGAGGAGCAGAAGGAGCGCTTCCTGGCCAGGACCGCGAACCTCGACATCTGGTGGTCGCAGGGCTTCTCCGAGCCCGACGCGGGCTCCGACCTCGCCAGCCTGCGTACGACGGCGGTGCGCGACGGCGACGACTGGATGGTGAACGGCCAGAAGACCTGGACCACGCTCGGGCAGCACGGCGACTGGATCTTCACCCTCGTGCGCACCGACACCGAGGTGAAGAAGCAGGCCGGCATCTCGCTGCTGCTCATCGACATGACCAGCCCTGGCGTCGAGGTCCGGCCGATCGAGCTCATCGACGGCGGCCACGAGGTCAACGAGGTCTGGTTCTCCGACGTCCGCGTGCCCGGCGACCTGCTCGTCGGCGAGCCCGGCGGCGGCTGGACGATCGCGAAGTTCCTCCTCGGCAACGAGCGGGTCGGCGTCGCTCCGGTGGGCGCCACGAAGCGCGCGCTCGCCACCCTCAAGACGACCGCCGCCGACCAGCTCGACGACCCGCTCGTCCGCGCCCGGATCGCGGAGCTGGAGAACGACCTGCTCGCCCTCGAGCTCACCGCCCTGCGCGTGGTCGCGCACTCCTCCGACGGCGAGCCCCACCCGGCGTCGTCGGTGCTCAAGCTCCGTGGCACGGTGTTGCAGCAGGCGGTCAGCGAGCTCGCGCTCGACCTGGCCGGGCCCGCGTCGCTGGCCTCACGCGCCGACGAGGACTCACCGCAGGAGGGCTGGGCCAGGCGCACGGCACCGACCTACCTCAACCTCCGCAAGGCGTCGATCTACGGCGG
>JBKJHX010000027.1:0-16491 GCA_046598855.1 Marmoricola sp.
AAGAGCGCCGTCGCGGCGAGCACCGCCGTAGCGATCGCGATGCCCTTGGTGATCGCCTTGGTCGTGTTGCCGACCGCGTCGAGCTCGGTGAGGATCTGCGCGCCCTCCGGGCTGACGTCGCCCGACATTTCGGCGATGCCCTGCGCGTTGTCGGAGACCGGTCCGAAGGTGTCCATCGCAACGATGACACCGACAGTGGTGAGCAGGCCACAACCGGCCAGCGCGACCGCGAACAGGGACACGGTGAGTGCCGCGCCACCGAGGAGGTAGGCCCCGAAGACGGCGGCACCGATCACCAGGGTCGTGTAGACCGCGGACTCGAAGCCGACCGAGAGACCCGCCAGGATGACGGTGGCCGCACCGGTTAGCGAGGTCTTGCCGACGTCCTTGACCGGCTTGTACTCGGTACCGGTGTAGTAGCCGGTGAGGGCCAGGATGCCGGCCGCCATCACGATGCCGATGACGACTGCCGCCGAGGCGATGAGCCGCGGGTCGCCCTCGAAGCCACCGGACGACAGCTGGTTCAGGGCCGTCTCCGCGACACCTTCGAAGTCGCCGAAGCTCGAGGGCAGGTAGACGAACGAAGCGATCACCGAGGCGACCGCGCCGACACCGGCGGAGATGTAGAACGCCCTGTTGATCGTGACCAGGCCGTTCTCACCCGGGCGCGGCTTGCAGAGGTAGATACCGAGGACCGCGGTCAGCGCGCCGATCGCCGGGATCAGCAGCGGGAACACCAGGCCCTTGTCGCCGAACGCCTGCGAGCCGAGGATCAAGGCGGCGACCAGGGTCACCGCGTAGGACTCGAAGAGGTCCGCCGCCATACCGGCGCAGTCGCCGACGTTGTCGCCCACGTTGTCCGCGATGGTCGCGGCGTTGCGCGGGTCGTCCTCCGGGATGTTGTTCTCGACCTTGCCCACCAGGTCGGCACCGACATCGGCCGCCTTGGTGAAGATCCCGCCACCGACCCGCATGAACATCGCGAGCAGTGCCGCGCCGAAGCCGAAGCCCTCGAGCACGCGCGGGGCCTCGTCCTTGTAGAGCAGGACGACGAGGCTGGCGCCGAGCAGACCCAGGCCGACGGTCAGCATGCCGACCATGGCACCGGTCCGGAACCCGATCTTCATGGCCGGGTCGCGACCGGACTCGTTGGCGGCCGCAGCCACCCGCAGGTTGGCCTGGACAGCGAGTCCCATGCCGAGGTAGCCCACGGCAGCGGAGAAGCCGGCACCGACCAGGAAGAAGATCGAGCGCCCGATCCGGACGTCGGCATCTCCCGGCAGGACCAGCAGCGCCAGGAACGCGATCGCGGCGAAGATGCCCAGCGTCCGGAACTGCCGGGTGAGGTAGGCGTTGGCCCCCTCCTGCACCGCTTTGGCGATGGTCTTCATGTTCTCGGTGCCCTCGGCAGCGGCCAGAACCTCGTTGCGGAACATCAGTGCCAGGCCGAGCGCGGCGAGCGCGACCACGGCGACCATGAGGACCAGAACGAGGTTGCCGCCGGCGAGTTCAGGGGTGACATCGGATACGAGCCCGATCATGAAATCTCCTCGGTGGGGGTGCGGCTTGCAAACGCCGCGGACTATACGCAGGTGTGAGTGGGGTCACGACCGAGGGGTGAGCCAAGTCACCCGCGATAACCAACCGTGGGCCGCTGTAACGCGGGGTTATCGACGCCGAGTACGTCGTATGCGCGTTGTTCAGCGGCCATAACCCCGCGTTACAGCGGTTGGGGGAGGTGGGCGTTGGGGGCCCTCAGGCGCTGAGCGCGGAGGCTTCGGTGGAGTGAATCGTGAACACCTTGGCGAGGCCGGTGATCCGGAAAATCTTCAGCAGCCGGTCCTGGCTGCAGACCAAGGACATGGTCCCGTCCTGGGCGCGGATCTTCTTCAACCCGCCGACGAGGACACCGAGGCCGGTGGAGTCGAGGAATTCGACCTTCTCCATGTCGATGATCAGGGAGTGGTTGCCGGCGTTGACCAGCTCGGTGATCTTGTCCCGCAGCTTCGGCGCCGTGTAGACGTCGATCTCACCGCCGACGGCGACGATCGTGTGCCCGTCCACCTGACGAGTCTCCAGCGATAGGTCCACGTTCACTCCCAGCGTGATCCAACACGTACCGATCGGATGTCCCTCTGCTCGACTGCCTCGACATTCAATCATGCGCCGAAACCGAGACCCACCGGGTGATCACTGGTGTCGGGCGGCACTGCGAGACTCCTGCGGTGAGCACGATCCGGCCGGAGCATCTCGTCGAACGGCTCACCAGCGCCCCCGGTCGGGCCGAGCGCCTGGTGCACCTCGAAGTCTTGGCGCCGCGGTCGGCCCGGACGACGCCGTGGCCCGATTGGGTCGCACCGGAGGTGGCGACGGCCTGGCAGGGCGCTGGCGTACCCGCTCTCTGGGAACACCAGGCGATCGCCGCCGGGTTGGCGAACGACGGCATCCACACCGTGGTCTCCACCGGGACCGCCTCGGGCAAGTCGCTCGCCTACCTGCTGCCGGCTCTGAGCACCATCACCACCAAGCGCGGCCCGCGCGGCCAGCGCGGATCAAGCACCCTCTACCTGGCACCGACCAAGGCGCTGGCCCAGGACCAGCTCCACACCCTGCGCGGCCTGAAGATCGCTGACCTCCGGGTCGCCACCCACGACGGCGACTCCAGCCCCGAAGAGCGGGAATGGACGCGCGACCACGCGGAGTACGTACTGACCAACCCGGACATGCTGCATCGCTCGCTGCTGCCCGGGCACGAGCGCTGGGCACGGTTCTTCGCCGCCCTGGACTACGTGGTGATCGACGAGTGCCACCACTACCGCGGGGTCTTCGGGGCACACGTCGCCCAGGTGCTCCGCCGACTGCGTCGGGTGGCCGCCCTGTACGGCGCGGAGCCGACCTTCGTGCTCGCCTCGGCCACCGTCGCCGAACCGGAGGTCGCGGCGTCCCGGCTCACCGGCCTCCCGGTCCGGGCGGTCACCGATGACGCCTCTCCCCGTGGCCAAGTCGCGCTGGCGCTATGGGAGCCGCCGTTCGTCTCCTACGGCGGCGAGAACGGCGCCCCGGTCCGGCGCTCGACCACTGCGGAGCTAGCCGACCTGCTCACCGACCTCGTCCTCGAAGGGGTCCGCACCCTCGCATTCGTGCGCAGCCGACGCGGCGCGGAGACGGTCTCGTTGACGACGAAGCGTCTGCTCGCGGAGGTGGACCCCCGGCTGGCCGACCGGGTAGCGGCGTACCGGGGCGGCTACCTGCCCGAGGAACGCCGAGCCCTGGAGCAGGCGCTGCGCTCCGGCGCCCTGACCGGCCTCGCGGCGACCAACGCGCTCGAACTCGGCATCGACATCTCCGGCCTGGACGCCGTCCTGCTCGGCGGCTTCCCGGGCACCCGGGCCGCCTTGTGGCAGCAGGTCGGGCGCGCGGGGCGCGACGGCGGCGACGCGCTGGGCATGCTGGTCGCCCGCGACGACCCCCTCGACACCTACCTGGTGAACCACCCCGAGCACCTGTTCGGGGTGCCCGTCGAGGCCACCGTCTTCGACCCCGACAACCCCTACATCCTGGGGCCGCACCTGTGCGCGGCGGCAGCCGAGTCGCCGCTGACCGAGGTCGGGTTGGAGATCTTCGGACCCTCGGCCCGGAATGCCGTCGAGGCGCTGACCAGCGCCGGGCTGCTGCGCCGCCGTACTCACGGCTGGTACTGGACCGACCGCCGCCGGGCCAGCGACCTGGCCGACATCCGCTCCTCGGGCGGGCCACCGGTCCGCCTGGTCGAGGCCGGCACCGGTCGCGTCCTGGGCACCGTCGACCACGGCGCCGCGCACGGGACGGCGCACGCCGGCGCTGTGTACCTGCACCAAGGCGAGAGCTATCTGGTTCACGACCTCGACCTGGACGGCTCGGTCGCCACCGTGACCGCGGCCGAGGTCGACTACTCCACCTCGGCGCGCGAGATCACCGACATCGAGATCGTCGATGAGCACCAGCACGAGACCTGGGGACGGGTGCGGTTGAGCTTCGGTGCGGTCCGGGTCACCCACCAGGTGATCTCCTACCTGCGTCGGAAGGCGATCACCGGTGAGGTCATCGGCGAGACTCCGCTCGACCTGCCGGAGCGGACCCTGGAGACGGCCTCGGTGTGGTGGACCGTCCCGGACGATGTCTTGGAGGACGCCGGGATCCTGGCCGCGGACCTGCCCGGTGCGGCGCACGCGGCCGAGCACGCGTCGATCGGGCTGCTGCCGCTGTTCGCGACCTGCGACCGCTGGGACATCGGCGGGGTCTCCACCGCCCGGCACGCCGACACCGGGATGCTCACTGTTTTCGTCCATGACGGGCATCCCGGCGGTGCTGGGTTCTCCGAACGCGGGTTCGCCACCGCCGCCGCGTGGTTGGAGTCGACCCGGGAGGCGATCGCGTCCTGCGGGTGCGCCGAGGGGTGCCCGTCGTGTGTGCAGTCCCCGAAGTGCGGCAACCAGAACAACCCGCTCGACAAGGCCGGGGCGGTGCGCCTGCTCGACCTGGTCCTGGCCGCCGCTGGTTGAAGACGCGCGAGAGGATAGGGGCATGGTCCTTCCCGACTCCTCTGCGTTCGCCGACTTCTGGCGCGAGCGTCACCTGTGCACGGTGACGACGCTGCGTCCCGACGGGAGTCCGCACGTGGTCCCCATGGGTGTCGCCCTCGATCTGGAGTCCGACCGCGCCTGGGCGATCACCTCGGAGACGTCGCGCAAGGCGCGCAACATCGGCGCCGGCGGCACGGACGGTTCCCTGATCGCGGTGTGCTGCGTCGACGGCCGGTACTGGTCGACCCTCGAGGGACGCGCGATCATCAGTGCCGACCCGGAGACGGTCGCAGAGGCGGAGCGCCGGTACGCCGAGCGCTACCGAATCCCGCGGGAGAACCCGGCGCGGGTGGCGTTGCGGATCGAGGTCACCCGGGTCCTGGGGAACGTGCGCTGATCGCGGTGGCCTGCAGGACCCACTGCCACATCTGCTCGCGCTCCTCGGAGCTTTCCTTGGTGCCCTGCCGGTAGCTCGTCGGACGCGCGACGCGGTCCTGCCAGAACAGGCCGCCGGGGGGCGGAGGCTGGGTCGCTGCCAGCCACACGACGGTGTCGGCGCCCTGGTCCGCGTCGCGGAGGATCGGCCGGGCGACCTTGCCGAACAGCGGGAGCGACGAGGTCACCCCGGGAGTGGCGGCCCAGCCCGGGTGCATCGTGTGGACGGCGAAGGCGTCCTCGGCCCAGCGCTCGGCGAGCAGCGGGGCGAGCGCGACCTGGATCCGCTTCGAGCGCGCGTAGGCAGCAGCGCCGCTGTAACGGCCCTCGAGGTAGTCGGGATCGTCGACGGGCAGGGCCTGGGCGTACATCCCGCCGGAGGAGACCAGCACCACCCGGGCGCCGTGCCCGCGCAACACCGGGCGCAGCAGCTCAGTGAGCAGCACCGGCCCGAGCACGTGCGTCGCGACGCTCAGCTCGTGACCGTCGATTGACTCGGTGCGCTCCTGGGGCAGGGTGCCGGCGTTGTGGACCAGGACGTCGACCGGCTCTCCGGTCACCAGGAGTTCGGCTGCGTAACGGCGCACGTCGGAGAGGTCGGAGACGTCGCAGAGCTCGACCCGCAGGTCCGGGATCCGGCCTTCGGCCAGCAGCGTGCTCTCGATCCGGGCGAGTGCCGGGGCGGCCCGTTCCCGGCTGCGGACCACCAGGGTGACCCGAGCACCGAGACGAGCCAGGCCGAGGGCGGTCGCCTCCCCCAGTCCGCCCCCGGCACCGGTGACTAGCGCCCGTCTGCCGGCCAGGGCGTCGGGGGCCGGGTCGTTCTTGGACCAACGGCGGCGGCGTAGGTGGTAGCCGATCACCGAGTAGCCGGGCACGATCGTGCGGTCGAGCAGGCGGTCGCAGAGCGTCTCGTTCCTGGTCATCGGCCCTCCAGTTCTTGAGGAGTCTTCGTGCGCGGGTCCCTGGTCGGATGGGGGCTGCGGAAGAGCGGCGGCATGAACCGCAGCATCAGGGCCGACCAGGTTAGGTGGGTAATGGTCGGCGCCTGCAGGCCGCCCGAGGCTCGGCGCTGGAGCCCGAAGAGCGACCCCATCACGCCGGCTGCCAGCACCAGAGCGGGGTTTCGGGTGGTGGTGGTCGCCAAGGTGTAGACCACGGTGGACGCGGTGACGGGGTGGTTCGGCCCCAGGGCGGCGTACAGGGCTCCGCGGAAGAAGACCTCCTCGCCGACGCCGTTGGCCAAGGTAGTCAGGTAGACGAGGCGGTCGTCGCCCTCGTCGGCGAAGACCAGCACCCGGGAGATGGCGGCATCGAGGACGGGGATGCGGCGGGCGACGAGCGCGAAGCCGTAGAACAGACCGAACGCCGCGACACCGGTAACGACCGGGGTCAGCAGCGGACGGCGCAGCTGCTGGTCACGGTTCTCGATCCAGCCGAGGTGGAGGGGACCTGAGGCCAGCCCGCCGAGGGTCCAGAGCCCGGCGACCACCCCGGTCGAGGCGTAGAACTTCTTCGAGCCCGGTTCGGTGGACAGCGATGCCCCGAGCAGACCGGCGCCGGCGAGCGACGTACCGGCGACCACCTTGCGGCGACGGCGGATCACCATGTCCGACTCGACGTACTCCGGGGTGACGACGTGCGTCAGCGGCATCGGTGCGGCCTTGACGAGGCGAGCACGGAGGCGGTCACCCCAGTTCACCGTTTCCCTTTCCGTTCCTCCAGCGCGTGCCGTACGGCGTCGTCGTACCCGGTGAGCTCGAACGGGACCACGGTGGTGATCGAGGTGTCGCGGACGATCACCTCGTTGCTCATCGAGTCAACCAGGTTGCGGCCGGTGGCGGTGTCGACGTCGGTCACGAACGAAAGCCACCACGACGACAGGCTGGGGGTGAGCAGCGGGACCGGGACGATCGGGAGTCGGCGGCCCCCGATGGCTGCCACCCGGGAAAGCATCTCGCGGTACTCCAGGACGTCGGGCCCGCCGATCTCGAAGACCCGGTCGGTCGCGTCCGGGTTGCCGAGGACGCCGACCAGGTAGCGGACTACGTCGTCGATCGCGATCGGCTGGGTTCGGGTCTTGACCCAGCGCGGGGTGATCATCGCGGGGAGGTGCTCGACCAGCTGCCGGGTGATCTCCCAGGAGATCCCCTCGTGCCCGACGATAATCCCGGCACGAAGCACCGTGACCGGGACGCCCGCCTTGCCGAGGAGGCCTTCGACCTCGCGGCGGCTGCGCAGGTGGGCGGAAAGGTCGTCGTTGTCGTTGCCGAGACCCCCGAGATAGATGATCTGGGTGACCCCGGCGTCCGCGGCCGCGCGACCGAAGGCGGCTGCTGCCGCGGCGTCCTGCTTCTCGAAGTCCTCCGATCCGAGCGAGTGCACCAGGTAGTACGCGGCGTGCACGCCCTGGAGCGCCTCCTTCAAGGAGTCCGCATTGGCGACATCACCGAACACCGGCGATCCCGCGCCGCGGTGACCCTCGGGCGAGCGCGTCATCACCAGAGCCGCGATGCCCTGGTCGTCCAGGGCAGCAACCAGCCGCCGTCCGACGAAGCCGGTGCCCCCCGCGACCAGGACGGGACCGTTCGCTGTGGGTTCCGGAACGCTCGACGTCACGAGTCGGCGTCCGTCAGCCGTCGCCGGCCGGGCTGGGCCCTCTGGAACCCCAGCTCGCCCCCGATACGGCCACCGAAGGGTCTGCCGTGGTCGGCGTACTCGGCACGCCGGAAGGCGAAGATCCACTCACCGAGCTCGACCCGGGCACCGGTGCGCAGTACCCGGCTCTCGATCTGGAACCCGTTGACGCGCGTCGTCCCGGACCGGGACCGGTCGAGCAGGACGAGCTCGTCGCGCTCGTCGTGGACGATCTCCGCGTGCAGGGGGGCCAGCCCGCTGAGCTGGACGTCGCAGGACTCGTCACTGCCGATCGTCGTGGTGGCCCGGGCCAGCGGATAGATCACGTTGCCGCTCTGCGGCAGACGGGAGTTCCCCACGGTCAGCACCAGCCGCGGGTTGCCGCCCTGGCGGGGGTCGTGGGTGGTGGTGACGACGGGCCGCGGCCGCCGGGAGAAGGTGGGAGCGAGCGGGTAAAGCGTGGTGGGCGGGACGAGCGACCGACCCGGCAGCAGGCCCTCGCCGCCGCGGGCGCTTCCCCGGGCACCGGCAGCTGCTCCGCGCAAGCCGACGATACGGAGGTGGCGTGAACCTGTCAGCCGACGCTGGAACCAGCCGGCGCGGGTGGCCCCGACCTGGAGGAGTGGACGTTCGTCTGCGATCACCGACACGGTGATCCCGTACCCCGCCAGCGCATCGGCAACCGCACGCACGGCACGGGCGTCGGCCCGACCCGCGAAAGCGACAGGGTCGTCGAGCCGGAGCTCGAGGGTCTTGCCTCGGCCGGTGAGGGTTCCCCGGACTTCGTCGTGCCCGGGGACGGCCACGCTGAACCGGAGGTCGGCCATGAACGAGAGGGAGGTCGTCACGACACTCACCCCACCGCGCCGTTGTCCCGCGTCGTCACCTGCAGGGTCCCGTCCAGCTTCCAGGTGGCGCGTGGCGCCTCAGGACCGGTGTCGCGCGGCACCTCGACCGACATGTCGATGAACCGGTAGTTGATCTCGGCCTGCCGACCGGTCAGGAAGGACCACATCTCGCGGCCCAGGTCGGACCAGTCGACCACCTGCTCGTCGGCGTTCGGGTTCGGGTTCATCGAATCTCCTTAGTTAGACGTATTCCTAAACAGTCTGTTTAGGTTTAGGATCCCAGAGTGAACCCAAAGGCGACGCAAAAGCAAGTGGACAGTCCGAATCTGACGATCGGCGACCTTGCCAAGAAGACCGGGCTGACCCCTGCGGTCCTGCGGATGTGGGAGACCCGGTACGGATTTCCGGTGCCGCACCGCCTCCCCAGCGGCCACCGTCGTTTCACCGAGTCGCACGTCGACCAGATCGCGCAGGTGCTGCGACGGCGCGGGGCCGGGATCAGGCTCGACATCGCGATCGCCGAAGCCGCGGCCACCAGAGCGCCCGGTCCGCCTTCGGTGTTCGCCGAACTACGTCGCAACCACCCGCGGCTCGCGCCGTACCGGTTGAAGAAGTCGACACTCCTGGCGCTGTCCTGGGCCCTGGAGGACGAGGTCTGCGCGACAGCCGAGTCGCCGGTGCTCTTCGCCAGCTTCCAGACAGCGGCGTACTTCCAACCGTCGGTCGCCCGCTGGGAAGAGCTGGCAAGAGTCGCCCGGTCCACCATGGTCTTCGCCGACTTCGACTCCGCGGTCACCGACGGGGACGCGACGCCGATCCGGGTACCGCTGCCGAAGGACTCACCGCTCCGGCGCGAGTGGACGATCATCTGTGACTCCGTCGAGAACACCGCCTGCCTCTCGGCCTGGGAGCTGCCCGGCCAGACGACGGTCCCCGAACGGCACCGTCTCTTCGAGTCGGTCTGGACGGTCGACCCTCGGGCCGTGCGGGACGCTGCCCGGGTGTGTGCTCGAGTGGCGGCCGAGAACGGCATCGCCGCCGCGGCGCCGCTGCTCTACGAGCTCGCCACGGACCCTGCCGCCCGGGTCTCGGACCCCGCGGGGACGACCGCACTGTTCAACCGGGTGGTCGCCTACGTCGACCGGCTCGCCGACTGATCGAGGGCGAGGTCGGCGAGCACCGCGTCGGCAGCACGGCGTCCAGAGACGAGTGCACCCTGGATCGAGCTGGTGTCCCGGTGGTCCCCGGCCACGACGAGGCCGCCGATCCGGACAGGTCGCCTCAGGGGGTGCGGTGCGACCATCGCGGGGAGTGCGTGCGGGATCTCGTAGGTGGCGAGGAGCTCCCAGCCCGCGGTGTCCTGCTGGTGCAGACCGGAGAGCTCCGAGCGCAGCCGCACCAGGTCGGTCCCGCGATCCGCACCCTCGTGGACGACCGAGGTCGACACGAGCGACCGGCCGTCCCCCGAATACTCCGGAGCGGCTGCGGTGAGGACCACGCTGTTGGCGATGCCGGACCCGTCCGCGTCCAGCACCAGGGTCGGACGTTGGCCCGCCCACGGCTCGGCCGCGAAGTAGTAGGTGGTGACCCCCCGGGCGGGGGGCGGAGCTCCCAGTGCCGGGACCAGCCCGGTCGCCGTCCAGGCGTCCGTGGCCACCACCACTGCACGAGCGCCGATCTCCCGACCATCGACGACCACCGCCCCCGGGTGCACGGACTCGACCGGAGCATCGAGGCGGACTGATCTCGCGGGGAGGGTGGCGGCGATCTGCTCGGGAAGGCGCTGCATCCCGCCGGCCGGCACCGCGGAGCGGCCGTGGGCGAACATCCGCATCATCAGGTCAAGGAAGCGCCTGGAGCTGGTGACCTCACGCTCGAGGACGACCCCGCTGAGGAACGGGTTCAGCACGTCCTCGATGGTGGCGACCGGGATCAGGGACCTCCGCCACGCTTCCGGTCCGGCCACGTCCTGGCGCCGTCGCACAGCAGCAGCCGGTACGCCGAGCGTGCGCGCTACGTACGCGCCGGCGGTCGCCTTGCCGACCAGACCGGCGGCCGTGGTGGTGAGGAGTTGCCCGACCGACGACGGATCGTGCAGCGGGTTCGGCACTCGACGAAGCCGGCCGTCCCGTCGGATCACGACGGCGCTGTCGAGCTCGCGGAGCTCCAGGGCTTCCAGGTCGATGGTGCGGCGGACCTCGGGGTAGGCGGTATTGAGAACCTGGAATCCGCGGTCCAGCCGGAAGCCCCGGGTGACGTCGGTCCGCACCCTGCCGCCCACCCCGTCGCCCGCCTCGAGACAGAGGACCCGGACGCCCTGCTCGGTCAGCCGTCGGGCACACGCGAGGCCGGCCAGACCAGCTCCGACCACCACGACCTCGTGGCTTGCGCGCAGCTCGACCATGCCGACCTCCATAGATTTCAACAGGTTTGTCAACAGCCTGTGGAAGTTTACCGCGGTGGCCCCGCACGGGCACGGGCGCGGATCTCCGGACCCCCGACGGCCCGGGGAAGCGAGACCCGCACCACGACCGTGACTTCCGACCCGGCCACCGTGCAGCTCTCGCTCGCAGCGCCGTTCCTCCTGGTGACGATGTCTGCCGCTGCGCAACCATCGCCGCCGAACCGAAGATCCGCAGCCGCGGCCAGGGCCGCGAGATCCGCGGCGGCTTGCGCGCGACGCTGGGCAACGACCAGGGCGATCACACTTCCGGCGACCACCGCGACCGTGATCAACACGGCTACCAGGGCTAGGACCAGGACGACTCCGGCACCGTCCTGAGCTCGCCGAGGTGTCACGGCGGCCCCGGCTCGACTGCGGCAACCGCCTCGGCGGTGGCGTCGAACCACGGGACGGAGCCGATGCCACCGGGCCCGCTGACCCGGGCTGCGACGGCGACGACCACGAGCGCACCGTCCCTGCGGACCGCGAAGCGGGCGCCGTCCGGTGCGATGCGGCGACCCCACGCGATCCCCTGACCCTCGTCCTCACCACGAGCCAGTGCCCGGGCCGTCTCGCGAGCCGCGTCGACAACGCGGACCTGGGCCACCCCGAGACAGACGATCCACGCCAGCGCGAGCGTCAGCAGGACCAGGACGGGCAGAGCCACCGCCGCCTCCGCGGTCACTGCTCCGATCTCGGTCCTCCTGGGCTTCGCGCGCCTCAGAACGGCAGCATCCCGATGATCCGGTCGAACACCGTGCTGACGAGCCGTTCCCCGGTCCCGCTGGTGATCAGCAGGTAGAGCAGGCCGGCGAACCCGACGCCGGCTCCCGTACAGACCGCGTACTCCGCGGTGGTGGCGCCGGCTTCGTTGCGGCTCCGTCGTCCCTTGAACTGCCTCATCCGATCTCCTGACCTCGGTGCCACCGCAGTGGCGATCTCCCTGACAGGGATGAGAATTCCTCTCCTCGGGACCGGCCGCGACCTCCGGTCGGTGCGTGGTGGAGGACGCCGTCGTGATCGCCGCTGTGGACGCTCAGGTGAACAACCGCACCGAGGAGAAGATCCCGACCACCATCGGGACCACCCCGATCAGCACGAATGCCGGGAGGAAGCACAGCCCGAGGGGCGCCGCGGCCCGGACCTCGACCGTGCGTGCCAGGGCATCACGTCGCAGCCGGGTACGTCCGCTCAGCTCGGTAGCGAGCTGATGGACGTCCGCCACCACAGACCCTCCCGACTCGTGCGCTCGCGCCATGCTGCGCCCGAGGGTTTGGAGCACCCCGTCGACCGAGCGCCAGACGCTCACCGGATCCACCCCGAGAGCTAGGCGGTGGTGCAGGACCCGGAACTCCTCGGCGACTGGTCCCGGTAGCGCGTCTGCGACATCCCAGAGCGCCTTCGCCGTGGTCGACCCGGCGACCAGAGCGGCTCCCAGCAGATGGACCGCTACCGGCAGGTCGCGCTCCAGCTCCCGCCGACGACGAGCAGCGCCCGGCGCTTCGACCTCAGACAGGACCCGCCAACCGAGGACAGCGGCAATCAGGCCGATCGCCCACCCGACGGTGCCGCCCACGATCGTCCAGCCGCCCACCAGTGCCAGCCCGCTGAGCGGCACCCGCAACCGTGTCAGCAGAGCGCGATCCTGCTCGTCGGCCTCCGCTGCCCGGGGTGCACGAGCATCCTGCACCGGCAGGTACGGCGCCGGCAGCAGGAGCATCGTCGCGGTCAGGACCAGACCGAAGAGCAGCCCGCTCACGGCGGCAGGATCCCGACAGCGATGCGCTCGATCCAGAACATCCCGACCCAGGCCAGCAGCAGCCCGGTGGTCAACACCACGGCCCCGGGGAGCGTGCCGACGAGGAAGCCGAACGGGTCGCCGCCGGCACCGCGGCCGAGCAGCAGAACGCCCAGAGGTAGCAGCGCCAGCAACCGCGCGGTGGCCCGTGCCGACGCAAGCTCGGTGTCGAGCACCTGGGCCGTCGCGCGCGCCTCCAGCATCGCCCGGGAAGCCAGCTCGACGGCATCAGCCAGACCGGCGCCCGATCGGTGCGCGACCACCCAGGCAGCCGCCACCCACCGCAGGGACGATGCTCCGGGACGGTCGGCCACCCGGCGTAGCGCCGCGGGGACATCCGCTCCGAGCAACGCTGCATCGGAGACCGCTCGGAACTCCGGCCAGGTCTGGGCCGCCGCCTTCAGCGCAGCGGTCGGCGTCAGCCCCGCCCGGACGTCGGACGCGAGCCCCGCGCAAGCATCGATCGCAGCGTCCCGGCGCCGAGCAGCCGCTGCGTGCGCCCGCCGACGTCGGACCTCACGAACGACCACCGCCGGGACCGCCGTCCCCAGCAGCACCACCACGCCCGCGACGCCGTGCCCCACCAACCACCACGCACTAAGCGTCCAGCCGAGCAACGCACCCGCGAGGAGCACGGGAGGTGACGGACGTCGTGACACCTGAACCGGCCGAATCAGCAGCAACACTGCGCTCGCCGCACTGACCGCGAGCAGGAGGCCAGTCATCCCTCACCCCTCCAGCAACGCGGCCAGTCGCCCGAACGCAGGGCCCGTGACAACACCCAGGTCCGGTCCGAAGGTCACCGCCGAGATCACCTCGACCAGCCCGGCACCCGCGGTCAGCACGCCGATCTCGCGCACCTGTCGTACGCCGCCGGCCCGGCGATCCACGTGGATCACCAGGTCGACCGCCGCGGCGAGCTGGCTGCGGGCCGCGTCCCGGCCGAGCCCTGCGGCCAGCGCCAGGCTCTCGATCCGGGCGGGGACGTCGGCCGCAGAGTTGGCGTGCAGCGTGCCGCAACCGCCCTCGTGGCCGGTGTTCATCGCGGCCAGGAGATCGACGACCTCGGCGCCTCGGACCTCTCCGACGACCAGCCTGTCGGGACGCATCCGCAACGCCTGGCGGACCAGCGCGCGGACGGTAACCTCGCCGGCGCCCTCGATGTTGGGAGGGCGGGCCTCGAGCGCCACCACGTGCGGGTGGACCGGGCGCAGCTCGCTGGCGTCCTCCACCAGGACCAGGCGCTCGTCAGGATCGGCCAGGCCCAGGAGCGCACCGAGCAAGGTCGTCTTGCCCGATCCGGTGCCGCCGCTGATCAGGAATGCCGCGCGGGAGCGGACGATCCGGGTAAGCAAGGTGGCACCCTCGGCGCTGATCCCGCCGAGGGACCGGAGATCGTCGAGGTCCATCCCGGAGCAACGCGGCACCCGGAGGGAGAGCACCGTGCCCGGGCGGGCGAGCGGCGCGAGCACGGCGTGGAAGCGGGTGCCGTCCGGCAACCTCAGGTCGACGTACGGCGAGGCGTCGTCGAGGCGGCGTCCGCCGGAGGCCGCCAACCGTTGTGCCAACCGGCGTACGCCGTCGTCGTCGGCGAACGTGACCGCAGTCAGCTCGAGCCCGGAACCTCGGTCGATCCATACCTGGTCCGGACCGTTGACCAGGACATCGGTCACCCCCCGCAGAACGAGAAGGTCCTCCAGCGGGCCGGCTCCGAGGACGTCGCGGCGCAACGCGTCGTGAACGGCGAGGACCTCCGCATCGCCCACCGGCCTGCCGTCGTGACGCAGCGCCTCGGCCACCTCGTGGGGCGTGACCTGTCCACCGGTGCGGGCGAGTCGGTCCCGGACCTGGACGACCAGGTCGGGCGGCACTGCGCGCCTGGTCACCGTCGCGCACCGCGGCCGGGCACGAGACCATCGGCCACCTCACGCGCGGCGCGGGCCAACGGACCGCGGGAACGCAACGGACCCAACCCGAGGCTCACCGCCTCGTCGAGCCGACGCTGGTCGGTCATCGCCGCGGCCACTGGCAGCCCCAGGAGCCGCTCGACCTCGGCGCGCTGGAGTCCCGCGGCTCGTCCCCTCAGCACCAGGCGGGTCGCCGTACCGGGCAGGCGCGCACCGACCCGCACCGCGGCGGAAACCGCTGGCAAGGTCATCGTCGAAACCAGCAGCACCTCGTCGCACCGCGCCAGCACCTCCTCGGCGATCGGGTCCGACCGCCGAGGCAGGTCCACCACGACTCCCGGGTAGCCCCGTCGGGCCGCGGCGAGAACCTCCCGGACGGCCGCAGTCGAGAGTCCCCGGGACCGGTCGACCGGCCAGGTCAGCACGGAGAGCTCGTGCCTTCTCGGCAGCGCCTCCCGCAGGGCTCGCGAGCTCAACCGGCCAGCGGACTGCATCAACGCGTCCCACCGCACCCCGGACTCGGCCTCGATGCCGAGCAGGCGGTCCACCCCGGCACCGTCCCCGTCGGTGTCGACCAGGAGGGCCGGCCCGCGTTCCGCCAGCACCTGGGCGAGTGCCACGGCGAAGGTGGTCGAGCCGACGCCTCCAGCGCCACCGATCACGCCGACGACTACGCAGTCCGACGGGGAGTCGTTTCCCGCGTCGGTGAGCAGGTCGACCAGCGAGCTCGCCGCCTCCGGCAGGGTGAGCACCGCATCGGCACCGCAACCGAGGGCAGCTCGGAAGACGTCGTCGGCTGGTGCCTGCCGACCCACGACGTACACCTGAGGGCGGCGACCGGGGTGGGACGCAGCGACCCGGTCGACCACGTCCGTGCCGATCAGTACCAACGCGGAACGGGGGAAGGCCAGCAGCGCCTCGTCGACGTCACGGACGAGGTCGAGCACCACTCCGGCGGCCGCCGAGAGCCGCACCAGTTCGGCCCGCAGCGCCTCGTCCTCGGTCACCAGCAGTGGTGGAGCGGTCGGTTCCGACATGGGGCCAGACTCGGCGGCGCTGCCGCAGGTCTCCACCCCGCGCCCGCCGAGGTGTTGATCTCCGGTCGTCATCGCCCCCTGTGGATTGCGTCGCAATCGCCGTACCCACAGGGTTTCCGTCCCTAGACTCGGAGCATGAGCCCCGTTGCTCGGCCTACCGCAGCGTTCTTCGACCTGGACAAGACGATCATCGCCAGGTCGAGCACGTTCGCGTTCTCCAAGGAGTTCCAGGCCGGGGGTCTGATCTCGCGCGGCGCGGTGCTGCGGTCGGCGTACGCACAGTTCGTCTACCTCGTCGGTGGGGCCGACCACGACCAGATGGAGAAGATGCGGCAGTTCATGTCGCAACTGTGCGCCGGCTGGGACGTCGCCACGGTCCGCGAGATCGTCGCCGAGACCCTGCACAACATCGTCGACCCCCTGGTCTACGACGAGGCCGTCTCGCTCATCGAGGAGCACAAGCTCGCCGGGCGGGACGTCGTGATCGTGTCGACCTCCGGCACCGAAGTGGTCGAGCCGATCGGCGAGATGCTGGGCGCCGACCACGTCATCGCGACCCGGATGAAGGTCGAGGACGGCGCCTACACGGGCGAGATCGAGTACTACGCCTACGCCGAGGAGAAGGCCAACGCGATCCGCGCGCTGGCCGAGGAGCACGGCTACGACCTAGCGCAGTCCTACGGCTACAGCGACTCCATCACCGACGTACCGATGCTCGAGGCCGTGGGCTACGCCCATGCCGTCAACCCTGATCGCGAGCTGCGCCGGGCAGCGGCTGCGAAGGGCTGGCCGGTACTGGTCTTCACCAAGCCGGTCGCGCTCCA
>JBKJHX010000039.1:0-9176 GCA_046598855.1 Marmoricola sp.
AGTCAGGCCCTCCGGCCGCGGTTCGTAGCCCAGGACGCACAGCGTCCCTAGAATTGCGCCCGTAGGAGTACGGAGCGGGAAGCCGGCATAGAAGCGGATGCCCGGCGCACCCGTCACGAGCGGATTGTCACGGAAACGACGATCCGCAGTCGCGTCCGCCACGATCAACGGCGCGTCTGCGCGCAAGGCATGCTCGCAGAACGCTTGGTCGCGAGGCGTCTCGGCTAGGCCGAGGCCACACCGGGCCTTAAACCACTGACGATCCTCGTCGAGCAGGCTGATGAGCGCCGTAGCGCAACCCGTCCCCTCCGCAGCAGCGCGCACAATCTTGTCGAACACCAACTCGGCCGACGTGTCGAGGACGTTGTACCCCGCCAGTTCGGCTAGACGCTCACGTTCGGAGATTTCAGACACACAGTCCTATCGGTACGGGTGGCGCCGAACATTAGTCTTGCACGGCACTTTGACCTGTCACCGGTTTGCGGGAGAAGCCGATTCGCGCAGATCGCGATCGCTCAATCTGATCGTCGCTGGATGGCGCAGGCCGATATCGACGAACTCGTCCTGGGCCGCTCGCCCCAGGTCGATCACCGCCGGGTCGCGAGGTTGATGCGTTGCCACGGCCCCACAGTGGCCCACTGCAACCCGGCGGGATGATCCACACACTGAAACCGACCGGAGGACCGGTTACAGGTCACTCAGGGGAAACACTTTCCCCAACCAGGTTGAGAAATCTCAGCAGCCGGTTTGCCTAGGTCGAAGCGACAGTGACCATCTGTTGGGTCGCTCGGGTGTAGACGACGTACAGCGTCGCCGTACCCGTCGGGGACTCGTTCTCGATCTCCGACGGCTCGACCACGACGATGCCGTCGAACTCCAGCCCCTTGGTGTCCAGGCCGGTTAGGACGACGACGCGGGCGGCGTCGCCGGACGTCATCCCGTTGGTCTCCGGCCAGCCGGCGACCCAGGCACTGACCTCGGCTCGGCGTGCGACCGGGACGACGATGCCGACGGTGCCGGCGACTGCCGCGATCAGGTCGGCCAGCGCCTGTCGGGTCGCACCCTCGAGGTCGATGTCGACGACATGGCGCGGGTCGATGCCGGTCGAGCGGACGGCGTTCGGCAGGTCCGCCTTCAGACCGACACGCTCGGCGTACTCGGCAGCGAAGGCGTAGATCTCCGAGGAGTTCCGATAATTCGTCGAGAGGTGGAACTCGTGCAGCGCCTTGTCACCCAGCGCGGCCGCGCGCGCCCGGTTCGACTCGGCCGGCACCGGCCAGGAGGACTGCGCCGGGTCTCCGACGATCGTCCAGGTGGCGGTCCGCCCACGCCGTCCGACCATCCGCCACTGCATCGGCGTCAGGTCCTGAGCCTCGTCGATGAGTACGTGTGCGTACCCGTCGTCCTCGACGCGGTTGGTCGGCGGCGCCCACGAGCGGTGGCCGCCGTACTCGCGCTCGGAACCAAGGGTGAGCTCCACCAGGGAGGAGTCGGCGAGGCCGAGCGGGTCCTCCTCCTCGTCGTTGACCAGCGGCGGGTCACCGAGCAGGTAGCGCAGCTCGTCGATCAGCGGAATGTCGTCGACCGAGAGGTCCTCCCCCCACGACTTCGCGAGCAGACGCACCGCCTCGTCCTCCAGGACACCCTCGGCGACCCGGGACAGCACGTCGTAGTCGGCGAGCCAGCCGAGCACCGTGGCAGCGTCGAGCGTCGGCCACCAGGAGGCGGCGAAGTCGAGGAACCGGTCGTCGGTGCGCATCTCGTCGGCAAAGTCCTCCTTGGTGCGCTCACGGGCCCGCTCGGAGCGGACCTGGCGCCAGAGGTGGTCGACCAACGTGGAGGCGACCTTGTTGGTGGAGCGGTTGCGCGGACCCATCGAGAGCAGCTGGCGGCGGACCTGCCCGAGCTCGCGGGACCCGAGGACCAGGACGTCGTCGCGGTAGAAGGTCCGGAACTCCCGAGGAGCCCCGGGCACCGACTGCCGCGACGTACGGCGGAGCAGTTCGGCCATCTCGACCGCGCCCTTCACCTCGGCGACCCGCGGGTCGTCGCGGCGGGTCGCCCGCAGCCCGTCGACGACCTCCCCCAAGGAGCGCAGCGCCACGGCGGTCTCGCCCAGGGACGGCAGCACCCGCTCGATGTAGCGCATGAAGACGCCGGACGGGCCGACGACCATGACGCCGCCGGACTCGTACCGCCGACGGTCGCCGTAGAGCAGGAACGCGGCCCGGTGCAACGCGACGACGGTCTTCCCGGTGCCGGGGCCGCCGGTGATCAGGACGACGCCCTTCTCCGGGGCGCGGATGGCCTTGTCCTGCTCGGCCTGGATGGTAGCGACGATCGAGTGCATCGAACGGTCGCGGGCCCGAGAGAGCTGCGCCATCAGCGCGCCTTCGCCGACGATCGGGAGCTCGCGCGGGGTCACTTCGTCCGCCGCGGGGTCGAGCAGGTCGTCCTCGACGCCGATCACCTCGACGCCGGTGCTGCGCAGGATCCGGCGTCGGATCACGCCGTGCGGATCCGCGTGGGTGGCCTGGTAGAACACCGCCGCCGCCGGAGCGCGCCAGTCGATCAGCAGCACGTCACGGTTGGCGTCGCGCAGGCCGATCCGGCCGACGTACCGGGGCTCGTCGTCGATCTCGTCGCGCATGTCGAGCCGGCCGAAGACCAGGCCCTCGTGCGCTGCGTCGAGGGTGGCGATCCGGCGTGCGGCCTGGAACAGCATCGCGTCCCGTTCGACGAGGCCGCCCTCGTGACCGAGCTGGCCGCGGGCGCGCCCCTCCGCCGCGAGCTGTTCGGCGGACCGGGCCGAATCCGCGAGTTGGCGGTAGACCCTGTCGACGAACTCCTGCTCGCTAGCTATTTCGCGAGCGGCGACGCCATCGTTCAACTTCGCTGGTCCTTCGGGGCCGGAATCGGGGAGTCGTCAACTCTACCCGTCCGGTTCTCACTGGCAGAGGGAAGTCCCGGAATCGCGTACATTGCCGGCGATGTCGATGAACTGCCAGGAGTAGGAGCTCGGCCGCAGGGCCATCTTGAGGACGCCGAACGAGCCGGCGATGAACCGTTGCGAGCCGGGGACGGTCGCCCCCTTCGCGTAGAAGCTCTTGCCGCCCACACCGGACACGAACTGCCGGATCCCGACGTTCGAGACCGCGCCTGCCGGCGTCATCGGCGCGAACCGCTCGTAGTTGTGGTCGTGACCGGACAGAGCCACGTCGACGTGGTGGCGGTACGCGATTGCCCAGAACGACCGCATGAAGGCAGAGTTCCCGTGCTCGCTGCCGGAGGAGAACCGAGGATGGTGCGAGACGATGATCGAGCACCTCGACGGGTGCGCGGTCAGCTGCCTGTCCAGCCAGGCCCGTTGGGTGGCGCAGTTGATCTTGTCGCAGTTGCTGTTCAGCAGGTAGATCTGCCAACCGTTCAAGGAGCGCCGGTAGTAACCGGGCGCACCGGGCTGGCGGTACTTGAAGTACCGGTAGTAGCCCGCCGCTCCTGGGGTGTCGTACTCGTGGTTGCCCGCTGCGGGGTAGGTGATCGACCGGAACTGGCCCCAGGACTTCGCATAGCTGCCGAGAAGGTGCTGGTAGCTCGCGGCCGGGTACTGCAGGTCGCCGAGAGCGAGCACGCGCGCCGGGCGCAGCTGGGCCGTCAGCCGGGCGGTCGCCGCCTGGCGGCAGGTCGTGCTGGTCACCGCGGCCCCCGGCCGGCAGGCGATGTCGCCTGCCGCGACGATGACTGCCACAGGAACGGCCGCCGGACGCACCGGCTCAGAGCCCGAGGCCTCGCCTCCTGAGCCGCAGCCGGTGAGGACCAGTGCCAGTGCTACGAACCCGAGAAGTTGCCGCATGCTCCAGCGTACGTCGGTGACAGGCGCTAGGCGAGGTCATGGACGAAGTCGCCGAGCTGGACGAGGTTCCGGCACTCCACCATCGGCACAACACGCTCGTAGTCGCGGGCCGCCGAGTCGCCGGTGTTCCAGTGCCGGGGCGATTCGGGGTTCAGCCACCAAGCGTGCCGGGAGTCCTTCACCATCTGCTGCAGCACCGGTACCGCGGTGTCAGAGTAGTTGGACCGGGCGTCACCGAGGATCAGCAGGTTGGTCTTCGGCGTCAGCGCGTCCGAGTGCAGCTCGGCGAACCGGGTGAAGGCGCGGCCGTAGTTCGTCCGCCCCCACAGACTCGCGTGCTGCGCGCTCGCAGCCAGCGACGCCATCGTCTCGATCGGGTCAGCGCCGGGGTAGAAGCGATCGCTGACCTCGTGGATCTCGTCGACGAAGGTAAACGCCCGGACCCGGTTGAACTGCTCGCGCAGTGCGAAGACCAGCATCAGCGTGAAGTTCGCGAAGTTGGCGACCGAGCCGCTGACGTCGCAGAGCACCACCAGGTCGCTGCGGCTGGGCCGCCGCGGTCGGTGGTGGGTCTCCAGCGGGACGCCGCCCGAGGAGATCGATGCCCGGACCGTACGGCGGAAGTCCAGCGGCCCGCGCTGTTGGGAGGCCTTGTGCTTGTTGAGCCGGGTCGCCAGCCGGCGGGCCAACGGCCCGATCTCCCGCCGCATCTCCTCCAGGTCGGCCTTGCGGGCGGAGGTGAAGTCGATCTGGTCGATGCTCTTGCGGACCGTGTACTTCGCAACATGCTCGGGGCCGCGGACCTCGGCAGCGCGGCGTCGTACCTCGGCGTCGACCAGAGCTCCGAACGCCCGCACCTGCGCCTCGACCAGCCTGCGCAGCGTCGGGTCGTGGTCGAGGTCGGCCAGCATGCCTTCGAGCACCCGGTCGATCAGCTCCCCGGGTGAGACCCGGTTCATCACGTTGTACGACGACCAGCGTTGCTCGCCCGGCCCGCGCCCACGGATCAGTCCGAACCGCTGGACCGCTTCCCGCGCCATCGCCTGCAACGCATCGGGGTCGCCCATGCCGAGCGCGGCGACCAGTGACTCCCGGAACTCGGCCAGGTCGGCTGGCCCGTCGCCCAAGGGAGACATTCCCTCCCGATCCGCGCTGTTGTCATCCTCCGAACCGTGCGGATCGCTGGGGACGATCCCGTCCGGGGGGCGGGGGTCGCCGACCAGTGCTGGGAAGTAGAGGTCGAAGACGTGGTCGAACCCGGCACGGTGGGGCTGGCGCTTGACCAGGGTTGCCGCGTAGGCCGCCCGCACCCGCTCACGGTCGGAGAGCCCCAGGGTCAGCAGCGCGTCGGCTGCATCGAGCCCTTCCGCGAGCGAGACCGGTAGACCAGCAGTACGGAGCGCCTCGACGAACGCGATGTGCCGATCGAGGAGACTCATCGGTCAGGCCTGACGGAGCTTGAGCTCACGGACGGCGCGGTCGATGTCGCTGCTGTGCTTGAGCACCACGCCGAGGGTGGCATCGATCGTCGCCGGGTCCAGCGTGCCGGTGCCCAGCGCGACCAGGGTCCGCGCCCAGTCGACGGACTCCGCGATGGAGGGGGCCTTGCGCAGCTCCAGGGACCGCAGCCGGGTCACGGTGTCGACGATCTCGCGGGCGAGCCGCTCCTCGATCCCGGGCACCTGGCCGATCAGGATCGCGTGCTCGCGGTCGGCGTCCGGGTAGTCGATGTGCAGGTAGAGACAGCGACGCCGAACGGCCTCGGAGAGCTCGCGGGTGGCGTTCGAGGTCAGCAGCACCAAGGGACGACGGACAGCCGAGACGGTGCCGAGCTCGGGAATGGTCACCTGGAAGTCGCTGAGCACCTCGAGCAGCAAGCCCTCGACCTCGACGTCGGTCTTGTCGACCTCGTCGATGAGCAGCACGGTCGAGGTCTCGCGACGGATCGCAGTCAGCAACGGCCGGCTGAGCAGAAACTCCTCGGTGAAGATGTCGTCGTGGGTCTCCGACCAGGTCTGGTCGTCACCCTGGGACGCCTGGATCCGGAGCAGCTGCTTCTTGTAGTTCCACTCGTAGAGCGCGCGCGCCTCGTCGAGCCCCTCGTAGCACTGCAGCCGGATCAGCTCGGAGCCGGTGGCCCGGGCGATCGCCTTGGCCAGCTCGGTCTTGCCGACACCCGCAGGTCCCTCGACCAGCAGCGGCTTCTCCAGCGCTCCGGCGAGGTAGGTGGTGGTCGCGGTCGCGGAGTCCGCCAGGTAGCCGGCATCGGCGAGACGCTTCTCGGCCTCGGCGGCGGAGTCGAACCAGGTCACGGGGTCAGTCACCGGGCCATCATGCCCTGGGAGCCCCCAGGTGGTGCGCGCTGTGTCCGGGATCACCGGTTCAGCCGGCGTCCTCGGTGTCGCTCGGAAGGCCCGCCGAGAGGAAGTCGGCCAGCAGGTCTTCGATGGTGCGCTCCATGGACTCCGAAAGAGTGCCGACGACCGTGCCCATCGCCAGTTCGCGGAACCGGGTCAGGGTCGCCACCAGCTCGCCGACTTCGGCACCGCTCGGCTCAGCACCGGGCGCGCCTAGGAACCGCTCACCCACCTGGCGTGCCCCCTCGTTGACCAGCGCCCGGGTGATCCCGTCTACCGCCATCGAGACCTCGCTGTGCAGCTTGACCAACGCATCGGTCGGCATCCCGAAGGCCCGCATCTCGGCGAACGCGCGCAGGAGGTCCGGACGCTTCACCAGTGCCCGCGCGCCCTTCACCTCGACCAGGCCGACGTCGAGGTAGCGCTGCAATGACTCTTTGTCCCCGGCGAGCTCGCGCGCCTGGGTGATGGTCATCATCGCCGGAGGGTCCTCCAACCGGGGCGCGGTCAGCACCTTCTCCAGACCAAGTACGTCGGCGAGGTCGTGGCCCCCCTCCCAGGCCGCCAACATCTCGGTGATGTGCACGCTGGTGTAGCCGCGTTCCAGCATCGAGGTGATGATCTTGAGCCGGGACAGATGACTGTCGTCGAAGATCGCGACCCGGCCCTCGCGCCGTGGCGGGTGCAGCAGACCGCGCTCCTGGTACGCGCGGATGTTGCGTACCGTCACGTTGCTGGCCCGGGCCAGGTCGTCGATCCGGTACGTCCCCTCCCCCACGTGCGGATCGCGGGTGCGACCGAGCGAGAGCAGCTGCCGGACGGCGGCGTCCACGGTCCCCTTCGGGTCCCGGGCCAGCTGACGGTGCCCACGGCGCAACGACTCGAGCACGGACTCCACCGCGCGCACGTTCAGGGAGGGGGCGGCCATCCTCAGACCGCCGCCAGCTCTGCCTTCGGCGACGGGATGTTCCACAACCGCTTGGCAGCGTTCGAGGACACCTCGTAGTCACGGATCTGGAAGTCCTGCATCTGACGAAGATACTGGGTCGCGAATCCGGGGTACATCGAGGCGTTGAACCCGTCCGCGGTCAGGTACCAGGAGCTGCACCCGGTCATCCAGGTCGTGCTCCGCAACCGCTTCTGCATCGAGACGTTGTACGAGTCCTGGACGTCCTTCCTGACGTCCAGCCAGCGCAGGTCCTGCTCGACGAGCGCGCGAATGCCGGAGACGGCGTACTCGATCTGGCCCTGGGCGTAGACGAGCAACGAGTTGTGACCGGGACCGGAGTTCGGGCCACAGGTGAAGAACAGGTTCGGGTACCCGTGCGCGCTGGCGCTCTTGTACGCCTGCGGGTGCCCCGACCACTCCTCCTGGAGCATCTGTCCGTCGAGGCCGGAGATCGGGTACGGCGGACCCTCGAGGTGGACGTCGTACCCAGTGGCGAAGACGATCGCGTCCACCTGGTGCTGCAGTCCGTCGCTGGTCTGCAGGCCTTCGGGGGTGATGGTGGCGATCGGCCAGGTGATCAGCTTGCAGTTGTCCTGCTGGAGGGCGGGGTAGTAGTCGCTGGACATCAGCATCCGCTTGCAGCCCGCTCGGAAGTCCGGGGTCAGCTGGCGGCGCAACCACTTGTCCTTGACCGTCATCCGGATGTGCAGCTTGCCGGCCTGCTGGATCAGCGAGGTGATCGGCGTGTTCCAGACCAGCCCGGTGGCGGCGGCCTCGTGCGCGAGGAAGAGCGCGGTGCGAGCGGCCTGCTGTGCCGCGGGCACCCGCTCGAAGACCGCCTTCGCGATGTCCGGGGTTTCGAAGTCGACTCGCGGCATCACCCAACCGGGGGTGCGCTGGAAGACCTTCACCGAATCGGCGACCTTGACCAGCTCAGGGATGATCTGGATCGCGCTGGCGCCGGTGCCGATCACCGCGACGCTCTTGCCGGCGAAGTCGTAGTCGTTGTCCCAACGAGCGCTGAGGACCCTCTTGCCCTCGAAGTCGTCGATGCCCCGGATGTTCGGCAGGCTCGCGTCCGAGAGCGGACCCGAGGCGACGACCACGCTCCGGGCGTAGAACTTCTGCCGCCCTGCCGACACCTCCCAACGAGCCTCGCGCTTGTCGAACTTCAGCGCGGTCACGGCCGTCTTGAACCTGATGTCCTTGACCAGGTCAAAGCGTTCGGCGAGCTCCTCGATGTGCGCGAAGATCTCCGCGCTCGGTGAGTAGGTGCGGGTCCAGCCCGGGTTCTTGGCGAACGAGAACGAGTAGAGCTGCGAGGGGATGTCGCAGGCCGCGCCCGGGTACGTCGCGTCCCGCCAGGTACCGCCGACCCGGTCCGCGCGCTCCAGAATGACGAGGTCGTCGATGCCTGCCTCGCGCAGCTTGATGGCAGTACCGAGACCGATGAACCCGGCGCCGATCACCACCGTGGTGTGCACGTGCGGCGGCTTCTTCATCGCGCGGGGCTTCCGCGGTGCGTCGAGGGTGCTCATGCGGCGTTCATCCCGTTCTTGACGCCCTTGGTCACCGGCTCGTGGGTGAGCTCCTTGAACCAGGTCGGAATCGGCCGGAAGAGCGCCTTCGGGTAGTGCTCGGACAGGGCGACCATCCTGTTCGCGAGCAGGTGGTAGGGGTGCTTGGAGTCGACGACCATCGCCGAGTGGATCCGCAGGACCTGGAAGAGCGGCACCCGGTGGGTGTACTCACCGCGCCGGCCAAGCTTCTCGAACCGCTCCATCGCCCGGTACAACTTCTCCGGCTGCAGCCCCATGTCGACGATGTTGTTGCGCATCCGGTTGAGCAGCGGGATGTACATCAGCGCACCGACGATCATGCCGGGCGTTGCCACGTTGGAGACGAAGTCGATCGCCAGCTTGCGGGCCTTGGCGTGCCCGATCATGTCGAGGACCGCGAAGTCGACGGCGATGTGCCGGGACTCGTCGTTGTTGATCTTCTCGAAGACCTGGTGGCA
>JBKJHX010000072.1:0-12536 GCA_046598855.1 Marmoricola sp.
CCGGGATCACGTTCGAGGTCGTCTGAGCGCTGGGACGGACCTCGAGCCTGTCGAGCGACTCGATCTCCGTTAGGTGCCCCAGGCAGGAGTCGAACCTGCGACCTTTCGCTTAGGAGGCGGCTGCTCTATCCACTGAGCTACTGGGGCGGCGGGACATGCGTATATACCTGCGTAAAGCCGTCGGCATGGCCGCGGCCGAGTCTAGTGGTGGTCAGATCGTGGTTTGCGCCGACTCCGGTTGCGCAGTTCAGCTAGCACCCCATTGCGCCGCCACCGCGACGGATTTTGTGGCGCGAAGTTCTGAGGTCCGAGAGTCGCGCCCTGGCGCCCAGGTAGCACTCAAGGTGGTTCATACTAAGAAGGTGTCAGGCTCGACAGAGGCTGGCTACGCGGACGTGGTGTAGTTGCAGCACGCTTCCCTTCCAGGGAAGGGGTCGAGGTTCAAATCCTCGCGTCCGCTCCACCTTTCGAAAGCAGATCACAGCGGCCGCCGTGATCTCCGCGGGCAGAACGGACGTGTGGGAAGCGAATCCTCCTCATGGAGGACCGAGCCGACACGAAGGAGCCCCGATGTCGAACTGCAGTGACACCCCCATGTCCCCCCAGGGTGACCCCACTGAGGAGGTGCGTGGGCAGTGACCAGGACCGAAAAATTCACCTTTCCGGGATCAAGTGGCGACCAACTCGACGGGCGGCTGGACCTCCCCGAGGGGCAGCCTCGGGCCTACGCGCTGTTCGCCCATTGCTTCACCTGCTCGAAGGACGTCGTGGCGGCATCACGGATCAGCAGACGCCTCGTGGATAAGGGCTTCGGGGTGCTGCGTTTCGACTTCACCGGGTTGGGTTCTAGCGACGGTGACTTCGCCAACACCAGCTTCACGTCCAACATCGAGGACCTAGTGGCGGCAGCCGCGGCACTAGGCATGACCCATGAAGCGCCACGACTTCTGATCGGCCACAGCCTCGGCGGTGCGGCAGTTCTTGTCGCGGCCACCCAGTTGCCGAGCGTGGCTGCGGTGGCAACCATCGGTGCGCCCTTCGACCCCGGCCACATTCGGCACTTGTTTCCCGACGAGGCCGTGCGCAGCCTGCGCGAGAGCGGGCGGGCCGAGGTCATCCTCGCCGGGCGATCCTTCACCGTGGGCGCACAACTGCTGCAGGATGCCGACGCCCACCACCTCGACGAAACCCTGAGCAACCTGCACCGGGCCCTGTTGGTGTTGCATTCGCCCACCGACGAGCTGGTCGGAATCGACAACGCCCGACGTATTTACGACGCAGCGCGCCACCCCAAGAGTTTCGTGACTCTCGACGGCGCCGACCACCTACTGACCCGTCGCGCTGACGCCGAGTACGCCGCCGACGTGCTCGCCGCGTGGTCGGCTCGATACCTGCCTGAGGTCCCTGCGCCTGCGGTTGCACCGCCGCCTGGTGGCACCGTCCTGGTAGAGGAATCAGGTCGAGGTCGGCTCGCACAGAGCATCCAGGCTGGGCAGCATGTCTGGGCCGCCGATGAACCACTGGGCGTGGGTGATGACACCGGGCCGACGCCCTACGACCTGCTGCTCTCAGCGCTTGGAGCCTGCACCGCTATGACGATTCGGATGTACGCCGACAGGAAGGGATTCCCGCTTGAGCACGTGTCCGTTCGGCTGAGTCATCGACGCAGCCACTCCGAGGACTGCGCCGACCCGACCGGCCAGCCCTGCGCGATGGAACACATCGACCGTGAAGTCGCGTTCACCGGCCCTCTCAATGACGAACAGCGCGACCGCTTGGCCCAGATCGCCGACAGGTGCCCGGTGCACCGCACCCTGACAGGACGGCTCGGGATCGCTACCACAGTGATCGGCCCCGTTAGATGACCTGGCCGCGGAACATCCGCCTGACCAATCTCGCCAGACCCGAAGGAAGACCATGAAGACCCCGTCGACAGTGCCTCCTGACCTCACCTTGACCGATCCCGAGGGCGGGTCTGTTCGGCTCGGTGATCTGCTCTCCGCGAACCGGTTCACCGTGATCCAACTGGTGCGCTATTTCGGTTGCCTGCCCTGCCAGGAGTGGTGCGTCGAACTCGACGTCCAAGCCGCCGGCCTCGCCGACTCAGACCTAGGTGTAGCTGCGGTCGGAGGGTCCGCCGACTATCAGGCTCAGTGGCTGCGAGATGAGAAGGGGGTCTCGATGCCGCTCCTCCTCGACACCGACCACCAGTTCCGTGAAGCCGTGGGCGCCGCCGCGCCGCTCGGCGTCCGGATGCTCAACCCTCGCGGTGCCGCCGCGTACGTCGGTTCGCTGCGCCGCGGGTACCGACCACAAGCCATCACCCGCGACACCGTCCGAAGCCCGGGCGTGGTGATCCTCGACGGTTCCGGATTGATCCGCTGGCAGCACATCGGCAAGCGGATCGGTGACTACCCGCCCGTCGAGCAGGTTCTCGCCGCGGCTGCGACCCTGCACTAGTTGCCGCTCGAAGCGGCTATCGAGCCTGAACTACTAGTTCCGAAGGCAGGACCTGAGCGAGGTTGCGGCGGTGTTGTGGAACACGGCACTTCGCGGCGGAAGGTTCGGGCCGGCGGGTCGGATGATAAGCCGCTGCAGTCCGGTCTCACCAGCGATTTGGGAGACTAGGGCAGATCCTCCACAATGGGAGGTCACGAGAAACGAACACGGGCCCTGCCCCGTGCAGGCAGTGGGGTCAGAACGTGTCGGAGGTGTTACCGCGTCACCGCGTCCGCACGCCGCGTTCCAGACGCATCCTGAAGCGTGTCGGTATCGGCTTCGTGGTCTTCCTGATGGTGGTGTCCGGGGTCGGGCTGTACGCGTACAAGCACCTCGAAGGCAATATCGACATCATCGACCAGGCGGGCCTGGGGACCCGGCCGGACATGACGGTGCCTAAGGCAATCAACGTCCTGGTGATGGGCTCCGACACCCGCGAGGGTGCCAACGGCAGGGGCATCGGCGGCGAGACCCCTGGGCTGTCCGACACCACGATGCTCCTGCACCTCTCGGCGAACCGGCAGTTCGCCTACGGCGTCAGCCTGCCTCGCGACGCGATGGTTCAGCGGCCGAGCTGCAAGAAGAAGGACGGCGAGGGCACCGATCCGGGCGGCCTCACCCAGTTCAACGCCGCGTACGCCGTCGGGGGGCCGATCTGCACGGTGAAGACCGTCGAGCGACTCACCGGCATCCGCATCAACCACTTCGTGGTGATCGACTTCGTCGGCTTCAAGGCGATGGTCAACGCGATCGATGGTGTGAAGATCTGCGTGCCCGAAGAGGTCGACGACGACATCGGCAAGATCAGCCTGCCGGCCGGTACCTACACGGTCACCGGTCAGCAGGCACTGGACTACGTCCGGGTACGTCACGACATCGGCGCTCCCACCGGTGACATCGGTCGGATGAAGCGTCAGCAGACCTTCATCGCCGCGATGATCAAGAAAGTCGTCTCCGCAGGCACGCTGGCGAACCCGGTCCGCCTCTACAACTTCCTCAACGCCGCGACCAAGTCGCTGGCCACCGATGCGGGGTTCGCCAACCTCAAGAAGCTTGCGTCGCTCGGGAAGTCCCTCCAGAGCGTGGGGCTCGACAACGTTCAGTTCATCACCGTCCCGTTCCGTCCGTACCCGCCGGACCCGAACCGGATCGAGTGGACCAGCGAGGCTGAACGGCTGTGGAGCCTGATCAAGAACGACAAGAACCTCGGCTCGCGGTTCAACGCGGACTCGGTCAGCCCGGGCTCGGGAGGGACCCCGTCCGGAACTGCTTCCAGCACTCCGACCAGCACGCCGTCCGGGACCCCAACTGGGACGCCGACCGGCGAGCCGACGGGGTCCGTGAGCGAGGCGCCTACCGACAGGGCGACCAAGACCCAGGAAGAGAAGGACGCCGAAGCACGCGCGGCCGGGCTGTGCACCTGAACGCTCGCCACCGGAATTACTGGTCCGCTCGACGTCCGTTGAGTTGTGCGTTACCCGTCCGTTATGCAAGATGGACAGGGTGAAGGTAGTCGTTTCAGGCGGGACCGGCGTCATCGGCAGAGCCGCTGTGCGCGCTCTCCTCGACGCAGGACACGAGGTCGATGTGCTGGCCCGTTCCGCGGCCAACATCGATCGGATTACCGGTCTCGGGGCCCGTCCCGTCTCGGCCGACCTGTTCGATGTCGAGTCTCTGGTCCGGATCTACGACGGCGCCGACGCGGCGGTCAACCTCGCGACCGAGGTCCCGGTCGGCTACGCCGCCGCCTGGCCGGCGGCGTGGAAGCACAACGACCAGCTCCGTACCCGCGCAGTAGCGAACGTGGCCACGGCCGCACGCACCGCCGGCGTCCGTCGGATCGTGCAGGAGAGCGCCAGCTTCGTCTACGCCGACGCCGGCGACGCGTGGATCACGGAGCGCGACCCGATCGAGATCACCCCGGCCACCGAGCCGGTGGCCGTGGGGGAGTCACATGTCCAGGACTACGCCGGCGGCTTCCGCGCCGGGGTCCTGCTCCGGTTCGGTTGCATCCTCGGTGACGACCCGCTGACCAAGTTCTGGCTGAAGGCCGCCGCCACCGGACGTCCGGTCGGGATCGGCTCACCGGACGCCTGGACGCACCTCGTGCACACCGACGACCTGGGGACCGCGGTCCTGGCTGCGCTGCACGCCCCGAGCGGGGTCTACAACGTCGGCGCGGCGCCCGTGCGCCGTGCCGAGCTGGTCGAGGGTTTCGCCAAGGCGGTGGGCGCGTCTGAGGGCGGGTACCTCGGGCCGGTGCTCCGCCGACTCGCCGGTGGCCGGATCGAGCCGATGACGCGGTCGCTGCGGGTCTCCTCGGACCACTTCGCCGCCCAGACCGGATGGCAGCCGACCCGCCCCGCTTTCGACCCGGCGTGGTTCGACGCGGCCCTGGAGACCCAGGCCGTCTGATGGTTCAGGAAGAGGGCGCCGAGCTCACGGCGCGGGAGCAGGCAGCCCGACGACGCCGGCTTGCCGACGTGTTCGGTGACGTCCTGCCCGAGCAGACGTCCGACGACCAGACCGAGGGCAGCGACACCGCCGCGACCGAGGACTGGCTACGTCGTCAGGTGCCGCCCCACCACGGCTAGCGGCTCAGGCTCCGCGTTGGGCGGCAAGGAGATCGCGGATCTCCTCGAGCAGGGCGACGTCCGCCGGCTTGCCCTCCGCCTCGGAGGGGAACAGCCTCTCCTTGGCGTGGGTGTAGGGCAGCACAACCGCGAAGTAGACAACGGCGGCCAGGATCAGAAAGGCGAGGGCGGCGTTGAGGAACGCGCCGAAGCTGTTCGCGGTGTTCTCGAAGATCTTCGAGGCGTCCTTGGGCATCAGGCTGGTGAGCCACTCGGTGAACCGCGCGACGACGGCAGCGAACGCGGTGCCGATCACGACGGCGACAGCCAGGTCGACCAGGTTGCCGCGTAGAACAAATGCCTTGAACCCGCTCATCGAACAGCTCCTTCTCCGGATCCCGGTATCGGTACACAGCAACGCTAGCGGGTCCAGATGACACTGAGGAACTGGCTGGTGCCGACCGCTGCGATTCGAGCGACCTCGGCGGCCGGAACAGCGAAGACGACCAGGCGTCCGGAACCGACCGACGAGCCTGCGTCGGGCGGGATCCGGGGCACCACGAGCACCGCGGCGTCGCTGACCAGCACCACCCCGGAATCCTGTTCCTGGGGGTCGCTGGCAACGAGGTCGACCCGGTCTCCGGGCCGGAGCAGAGCGGCTGCCTCCGCATCCGGGATCCGCAGCCCGACAGCGGCCCGGTCCGGGTACCCGGCGAGCCGGTCGTTGCCCACGACCTGGGTATGGGTTGCAACCTCGCCCTGGCCGAGAGGGGTGGCCAGGGTGCGCCCGATCAGGTCGTCACGGTTCCTGGTCGCGGCGGCCGGGACACTGTCGGGCAGAAATCCTGTACGACGCAGGTCACCGCTCGCGAGCACGGCACCGGCAGGGAGGTCTCGGGCGGCGGTCCAGAGCCCGACGGTCACCGGCGGTCCTGGTTGCAGGGTGGCAACGAGGATCCAGGCAGCCAGCCCGATGCAGACTGCTGCCAGCCCGCGACGGTAGAGCAGCAGCGAGCGACGAAGCCGGTCGAGGATGCGCAGCACGGAGGGCATGGCGCCAAGGTAGGCAGGTCTCGGCGATGCCGCCTGCTGCTGTCCACAGCCGGTCGGGATCGGGCCCGGACGCCTGCGCGGTCAGGCCGTCGTCTTCGTGGTGGTGCTGGAGGATGAGGTGGAGCTCGACGTGTCGCTCGTGCTCGAGCTCGTGCTCGAACTCGTGCTCGCGGTCGCCGGCTCCGAGGTGCCGGTCGATGCCGCCGGCGAGGCCGAGGTCGGGGTGCCCCGGCTGTCGTTGCGGTAGAACCCGGACCCCTTGAACACGACCCCCACGGCATTGAAGACCTTGCGCAGGCTGCCCTCGCACGCTGGGCACACCGTCAACGAGTTGTCGCTGAAGCTCTGAACCGCTTCGAAGAAGTGTCCGCAGTCGGTGCAGGTGTATTGGTACGTGGGCACGATGATCCTTGGCGCGAGTCGGGTTGGCACTCGATGGTGCCGACTGCCAATCCTACGTCACCCTGCCGGGGTCACCGAGTGAAACCGATCACCGGGGAACCGGAGGAGCTGTGTCTCGGTCACTGCCGCGGTGACCCGGCGGTCGTGGTCGGCAGCCGGGACGACGTCCAGCACCTCGTCGTCGTTGAGTACCACGCAGGTGAAGGTGCCGGGCGTCACCCGGCCGAGAGCGCGGTCGTAGGAACCGCCACCGCGGCCCAGTCGGAGACCCGTCCGGTCCACCGCCAGGCCCGGGACGATCACGGCGTCCGCGCCGCTGATGGCAACGGGCCCGAGAAGGTCCGTCAGCGGTTCGAGCAGCCCGCGAGCCGCGGAGGTCAGCGAGGCCGGGCCGGTGTACGGCGCCCAGTCCAGGTCGTCGTCGGGTTGAAGGACCGGCAGGATTACGCGGGTGCCGGAGTCGACCAGTGCATCGAGCAGGACGCCCGTGCCGGGTTCGCGCCCCACCGAGACGTAGGCCGCGACGGTGGCGGCGCGGCGTACTTCGGGGGTGGCCAGCAGCCGGTCGCTGACCCGGTGCGCGCGCTCGGCCAGGACAGCCACCGACAGCCGGCCGCGAGCGGTCAGCAGTTGGTCCCGCAGACCCAGCTTTGCGGCTTCGATGTTGTTCATGACGAGGACAAGCCTACGATCGACTGCATGAGGGATGCAGGAAGTGGCCGCGGCCTGAATCTGGCTCGCGAGAAGATGGCCGCCGCAGGGGTCGAGCCGCTGGCGATCGACGTATTCGCGCACTACTTCAGGCTGCTCGAGCGCGGTGAGACCGGGATGATCCCCGAGTCGACGATCGATCCCCTGGACATGCCGTCCATCGACGACGTCGAGGTGAGCGCCGAGGACGGAGTGGAGGCGCTGCGCGGGACCGCGGTGATCAAGCTCAACGGCGGCCTGGGTACGTCGATGGGGATGGAGCGGGCCAAGTCGCTGCTCTGTGTCCGGCGCGGTCTGTCGTTCCTCGACATCATCGTCCGCCAGGTCCTGCACCTGCGCGCCGAGCACGGCGCTCCGCTCCCGTTGATCTTCATGAACAGCTTCCGCACCAGCGCGGACACGCTGGCCGCGCTGGCCCGGTACGACGACCCCTCGACCGCCGCCGGGCAGCGCCTGGCCGTCGAAGGCCTCCCGCTTGAGTTCCTGCAGAACAAGGAGCCCAAACTGCTGGAGAAGGAGCTGACCCCGGTCGCCTGGACCAGGGACCCGGACCTGGAGTGGTGCCCTCCCGGGCACGGCGACATCTACACCGCGATGACGGCGACCGGACTGATCGACAAGCTCCTCGCCGCGGGCTACCGCCAGATCTTCATCTCGAACTCCGACAACCTCGGCGCGGTACCGGACGCGAAAATCGCCGGCTGGTTCGCAGCGTCCGGGTCGCCGTTCGCGATCGAGGCCGTCCGCCGTACGCCCTCGGACCGTAAGGGTGGCCACTTCGCGACCCGCAAGAGCGACGGAAGAATCGTGCTGCGCGAGACGGCCCAGACCCTGGACTCCGACAAGGAGGCACTGGGTGACCTGACCCGGCACCAGTTCATGAGCACCAACAACATCTGGATCAACCTCGCCGCGCTGCGCGACGAGCTCGCCAGTCGGGACGGCATCCTCGGTCTGCCGCTGATCCGAAACGTGAAGACTGTCGACCCCGCGGACGCGAACAGCCCGAAGGTCGTCCAGATCGAGTCCGCGATGGGCGCAGCGATCGAGATCTTCTCCGGCGCTCTGACCATCGAGGTCGGGCGTCAACGGTACGTGCCGGTGAAGACCACCAACGACCTACTGGTGCTCCGCTCCGACGTCTACGACATCGGGCCAGACTTCGTCTTGGACCAGAGCACCGCCGTCGTTCCGTTCGTCGACCTCGACGGCGTCTACAAGCTGGTCGCGGACTTCGACAAGCGCTTCAAGTCCGGGGCACCGTCGCTGCGCGAAGCCGACTCGTTGGTCGTCGACGGTGACTGGACCTTCGGCGAGAACGTGAAGGTCATCGGTTCGGTGAAGCTCGCCGGCGAGCACGGCCGGGTCGAGTCCGGCACCGTGCTGACCGACTGAGGCGACGCCGTCCGGGAGCTCCCAAGCCGAGCCGGGCGCCCGTCCAGGACATAGGGTTGCGGAATGCCTCCAACCCACGTCGAACCCATCTCGGTCGACGAGCACCTGGCGCTGATCCTCGACCGGATCCAGGAGCTGCCGGCGTACGACCAGCCGCTGCTGGAGACGCTGGGTCTGCCGGTGGTCGCTGACATCACCTCACCGTTGTCGCTGCCGAACTTCGACAACTCCGCGATGGACGGGTACGCCGTGGTCTTCCGCGACGTCGCGGACGCCACAGCGGAGCGGCCGGCGCACCTCCCGGTGGTGGGAGAGATCGCTGCGGGGCAGACCACCATCCACGCGATGTCACCGGGCACCGCCGTCCGGATCATGACGGGCGCGCCGATACCGACCGGCTGCAACGCGGTCGTGCCGGTCGAGCACACCGACGACGGGATCGCGCGGGTCCTGATCCACGTGGCCCCGACCGAGGGACAGCACATTCGCCGGGCCGGCGAGGACATCCTCAAGGGTGACGTGATCCTGAAGGCCGGCGATCGGATGGACCCGCGCAAGGTGGGTCTGCTCGCCTCGGTCGGTCTCGGCAGGGTCGCCACCCGCCCGCGTCCCCGGGTCGTGATCATGTCCACCGGGTCGGAGCTGGTGGAGCCCGGCGAGCCACTAGGTCGCGACAGCATCCACGACTCGAACTCGTACCTCCTCGCCGCGACCGCGCGGCACGCGGGAGCGATCGCCTACCGGGTCGCCGCGGCACCGGACGACCCGGAGACTTTCGTCGAGGCGTTGAGCGACCAGCTGGTCCGCGCCGACCTGGTAGTCACCAGCGGCGGGGTCAGCAAGGGCACCCATGACGTGGTGAAGGAGGCGCTGGCCAAGCTCGGCACCGTCTCCTTCCACGAGGTCGCGATGCAGCCGGGCAAGCCGCAGGGCTTCGGGGTGATCGGCGAGGACGAGACCCCGATCTTCACCTTGCCGGGCAACCCGGTCAGTGCCTATGTCTCCTTCGAGCTGTTCGTCGTTCCGGCGCTGCGCAAGATGATGGGCCGGGCGCCGCTGAGTCGTCCGCTGGTCCGGGCACAGCTGACCACGACGGTGACCTCGTTGAAGGCCCGCCGGCAGTATCTGCGTGGCATCTTCGAGCCACGACCAGGGGGTTCGACGGTGACTCCGGTCGGTGGGGCCGGCTCGCACCTGATGGGCGGACTGTCTCAGGCCAACGCGCTGATCGTGCTGGGCGAGGACGTCACTTCCGCCCCGGGCGGCTCGGACGTGCCGGTGCTGCTCCTGGACCGGGACTACTGATGTCCGGCGACCCGCGGCTGACCCACGTCGACGAGGCGGGCGCTGCCCGAATGGTCGACGTCTCCGGCAAGGACGTCACTGCCCGGGCCGCGGTGGCCTCGGGCCGGGTGTTGGTCTCGCCGGTCGTCGTCGGGCTGCTGCGGGGTGAGGGCGTCCCCAAAGGCGATGCCCTCGGCGTCGCTCGGGTCGCCGGGATCATGGCGACCAAGCGCACCCCGGACCTGATCCCGTTGTGCCACCCGCTGGCGATCTCCGGGGTCGAGGTCGACCTGGAGGTCCTCGACGACGCGGTCTTGATCACCGCGACGGTCCGTACCGCGGACCGGACCGGCGTCGAGATGGAGGCGCTCACCGCGGTCTCGGTCGCGGCGCTGACGGTCGTCGACATGGTTAAGGCCGTCGACAAGGGTGCCGTCATCACCGACGTCCGGATCGAGTCCAAGTCCGGCGGCAAGAGCGGGGACTGGCGTCGTGGGTGAGTCGATGCGGGCTGCCGTGGTGGTGGCCTCGAACCGTGCCGCTGCCGGCGTCTACGAGGACGCCACCGGGCCGCTGATCGTGGCGGCGCTGCGTGCCGACGGCTGGTCGGTTGACGACGCGGTCGTCGTACCGGACGGTGCTCCTGTCGGCGAGGCCGTGAGTGCGGCGATCACTGCCGGCGCTCGTGCCGTCCTGACCACCGGCGGCACCGGACTGACCCCGACAGACCTGACCCCGGACGTGACGAGACCGCTGCTGGACCGGGAGGTCCCCGGCATCGCCGAGTCCATCCGTGCGTACGGCGTCGGCAAGGGTGTGCCGACCGCAGCGCTGTCGCGCGGCGTCGCCGGAGTCGTCGGGAACGCACTGGTGATCAACCTGCCCGGTTCTCGCGGCGGGGTGAAGGACGGGCTGGCTGTCGTAGTACCGCTGCTGAGGCACGCGGTTGAGCAGATCGTCGGGAGCGACCACTGAGCGCGCACCCGGGATGGCCGGCCGTGCTCGAGTACGAGAACCTGCGGCTGCGCCCGCTCTCGATCCGCGATCGGCGTGCTTGGCGCCGGGTCCGCCAGCAGAACATCGTTTGGCTCTCGCGCTGGGACGCGACCACCCCGCCGGCTTCGGACGCGCGGCCGCGGAGCTTCGCCTCGATGGTGCGCGCGATGCAGGCCGACGCGCGCCTGGGACGTCAGCTTCCGTTCGCGGTCGAGCTCGACGGCGAGTTCGTTGGCCAGCTCACGGTTAGCAACATCACCCGCGGGTCGGCTCAGTTCGCCTCGATCGGCTACTGGATCGACCAGGCGCACGCAGGCAAGGGCCTGATCACCCGCGCTGTCGCGATGGCGATCGACCACTGCTTCTTCGAACTGAAGCTGCACCGCGTCGAGATCGCGATCCGACCGGAGAACTCGGCGTCGTTGCGGGTGGTGGAGAAGCTCGGGATCCCGGAGATCGGGTTCGCACCGAAGTTCCTGCACATCGACGGCGACTGGCGTGACCACCGGCTGTTCGCGATCACCCGGGAGGACGTGCCCAAAGGCTTGGTGGAACGACTCTCGTCGGCGTGAGTTTCACACAAGCCACAGGAGTGATCTCGCGACACACCGATCTGGTTGCGTCCCGGTAGTCCCGCCCGCTTCTACGCTCAGGCCGTGGACCTGTCAGGAATCATTTTCGTCGTGCTCGCCATCGGCTGGGCGGTCTACCTGCTGCCCAAGGCGCTGAAGAACCACGACGACGCCGACCAGCGTCGTCCGGTGGAGGAGTTCTCCGACTCGGTGCGCGTCCTGGGTCGCGGAGCTGTTCCACGTGCCACGGCACCCGACTCGGACCTTCCTCCGGAGGTCGAGCCTGTCGAGACCCCTGCCCCGGTCCGCACGATCACGCGCGAGGCCGCCCGCACCGCTGTTCGTCGTCGCCGCCGGGTGCTCGCCCTGCTGCTCTCGACGCTGGTGGCGTTGTCGGTGACCAGTTACCTCGCCTACACACCCTGGTTCACGACCGCGATCCCGAGCGCGCTCGCCGGCGCCTTCCTCGTGGTCGCCCGGCGCACCGTTCGGGCGCAGCAGGTACGGAGCAACTCCGCTTCGGCACCTTCGGCACCTGCGGCGCCCGTGGCTCTGGCTCCCGCTCCGCAGACGGAGCCTGGCGGGACCCGGTCGGTTGAGATGCAGCACGACGTCGAGCCCGATCTTTCCACCGAGGACACCCAGGGGCTCTCCCGGGACGAGATCGCCGCCGCGGTCGCTGCCCCCGTCCTGGACGAGGCCGGCCTGTGGGACCCGTTGCCGGTGACGCTGCCGACGTACGTGAACAAGCCGCGGGCGCGCCGTACGGTCCGCACGGTCGAGCTCACCGGCGCCGGCGCAGGCTTCGTCTCCTCGGGCCACGACGCCGCCGACACCGCGCTCGCCGCCGAGGCCGCAACTGCCGCGGACCACGACACGGACCTCGACGAGGTCGTCGCGACCCCCAAGGCCGCCGGCGCCTGACCCGATTCGGACTCGGTCCGGGCCGGTGGTAACTTTTCCTCTGCACCAGGGGCTGTGGCGCAGTTGGTAGCGCGTCTCGTTCGCAATGAGAAGGTCAGGGGTTCGAATCCCCTCAGCTCCACCAAAC
>JBKJHX010000014.1:0-17771 GCA_046598855.1 Marmoricola sp.
CGCAACCTCCCGGCGGGTCCGCGTCGCTGGCGAGCTGCCGCCATCAACACGACCGACGGTCCCGCGGTGAGAGTGGCCACGGCGCGTGGGGACGCCGCCGCTGCTGCAGCACCCTGCAAGTCCCGTGCCGACTGGGGTGCCGACGAGTCGATCAGCGGTTGGTCCAGGGGCGACACCCAGACCCACCACCCGCTGCAGGTGCTCACGGTGCACCACACCGCGGGATCGAACGACCCCAACCAGGACTACGCGGCAACGGTCCGGGCGATCTACAGCTTTCACGTGCAGAGCAACGGGTGGTCCGATATCGGCTATCAGTACCTCGTCGACGGGCAGGGAGTGGTCTATGAGGGACGCAACGCGGGTCACACCAGCAAATCTTGCCTGTACGCCGGCGGCGACGGGTCCGACTTCGCCCACCAGGCATCCACTGACCGGGTCGTGACCGGTGCGCACGTGGCGAACTACAACTCAGGCAACGCCGGGATTGCCTTGATGGGTTGCTATGAACCGACTTCCGCCTGCTCGGGCAGCACGACGCCGCCACCAGCGGCCGTCAACGGGCTGGAGGACTTGCTGGCGTCGCTCTCGACCCGGCACTCCCTGGACCCGACGGGCCAGGTCCACTACGTCAATCCGGTCAATGGCGTCACCCGAGACGTCTCGACGATTTCCGCCCACCGGGACTGGGAGGCAACCGCCTGCCCAGGAGACAACCTGTTCGCCCAACTGCCCGCCATCCGCACCGAGGTGGCGCGCCGGACGACAGGGTCCCCACCTGCGACGGTGCCGGGCACTCCGTCAAGCCTGATCGGCACGAGCAGCGCAGGCTCGGTAACGCTCTCCTGGGCGGCGCCGGCCAACAACGGGGGCGCGGCGATCAGCCGCTACGACGTGTTCCGGGGGACCAGCGCGGCGGTGTCCACGACAACAACGCCTGTCTACACCGGCAGCGCGACGAGTGCGACCGACCGACCAGCAGCGGGCACCTACTACTACGCCGTACGGGCGTGCAACAGCGTCGGCTGCGGCGCGACCTCGACGGTCGGACCATTCAGCGTCGTGACGAACGCGACGATCTCTTCGGCATCCTGTTCAGGCGCGACCTGCACGTTCGCCGGCAAGGGAACGCCGACTCTTACTTGGGCCTTCGGGAACGGCAGCACCGCTTCGGGCTCGCCTGTCACCACCACCTACGCGTCACGGGGCACCTACTCGGTGACGCTGACTGATGGTGCGCGTACCCAGGCCTCCCGCAGCGTCCAGTGCGATGTGGTCAAGCGTCGCGTTCGGTGCACCACCTGAGCCGGCCAGCGATGGGAGCGGTCGCTGTGACGCAATCAACGGGGTTACTTCTGGCAGCGCGGGGAACTTTGCGTGCATGATCACGATCCTCGACGCCTGGCCGTCTGTGAGCGACACCTTCCTTGAGTTACCGGGCCGCCGAGCTCGGATCTTGAGGGCTCCCGGCCGTCGGGCCGCAGGCGAACATCCCCAGTTACTGGTGCACGGCCTCGGCGGCTCATCAGTCACCTGGGTGGAGATCATGGAGGGCCTTTCCGTGCACGGCCCGGTGGTCGCGGTCGACCTGCCGGGTTTCGGCCGCACCCCGATCGAGGACGCCGATCCGCTCACGGTTCAGGGTTACGTGGACTTCGTCCTCGAGGTCGCGGATGCGCTGGGCTGGGAGAGGTTCACGCTGCACGGCAACTCGATGGGTGGGCTGGTGGGGACTCTCCTCGCCGCGGATCACCCCGAGCGGCTCGACCGCCTGATCCTGGTCTCGCCAGCTCTGCCGCCCCGCTCGCCTCTCGGATTCCTGACACCCAGCCGCGCGACCCTCGACGGGATGCTGCCTCTCGTCGTCTCCTCCTTGAGCGCGTTGGCTCTGGGTGCCGTGGGCCTTGCAGGTCCCGGACTCGACGCGCGACGCAACCGGGCCATGCTCAGGCTGATCTACCCCGACCCGGACGGGGTCGACCCTGCAGTGCTCGACCTGATGGCGGCCGACTTCGCGGAGGACATCGAGGGCGTCGATCGTCGCCGCGCCCTGCTGGCCGCAACGCGGTCGATCTCAGCCCTGTGGGTCAGTCCCCGAAGCACGTGGGCGGCGATTCGCCGGGTCCAGACCCCGACCCTCGTACTGGGCGGCACGCACGATGCTCTGGTTCCGGCGAGGGTCCTGCGAGCCGTGCTCGCCGAGCGCCCTGACTGGGAGGGCCACGTCCTGGATGACCGTCGTCACGCGCTGATGCTCGAGGATCCCGAGGCCTACCTCAGGATCTTCAACGACTGGCAAGCCGACGCAGTGGCGGCCTAGGCACTGCGGAACGGCTGAGGTCAGCCCAGCACCTGGGAGGCGTCAACCGGACCGTCATCCGACTCGATCGCTAGGGCCAACTTCTCGACCTCGTCGCTGTCGAGTTCGACACCGACCTCGTTCAGGCCCTTGCCCAACTCCTCGAGCACGGTGCCGTCGGTCGCGCCGTGCTGCCAGGCCGACACCCGGTCGACGACTGCTTGGACGGCCTCGACCAGGGCGGACTTCTCGGCGGGGGTGGTGGCTTCAGTCATGGTGGTGAAGTACCCCGACATCCCGTGGCCAATCCTGGCGTTGCCCAGCGCGCCCGCTCGTCGCCTACCGCAGGCGGGAGGCGACCGGCACGGCACGAACACAGATCAGCGGCCGCGACTTCGAGAAGTCGCGGCCGCTGCTGTGGGCTGAACCTCAGCTGTTGGGGTTGTTGGGGTTGCCCTCGATGCAGCTGCTGTAGCCCCTGTGGGTGCCACCCTCCTTGTGGGAGGCCGCCTGGACGTGCTCGGCGAAGTGGGAGTTGCCGGGGCCACCGTCGTCGTTGCAGTGAGCTGCCGAAGCGGAGCCGCCGGTGACGGCAACAGTGGCAACGGTGGCGGCGGTGACGAAGAGGAGTGCGATGGTGCGCTTCATGAGATCTCCTTGGGAGGTAATGCCGGAGAGTCCGGCGTTCGAGAGGGATTCGGTGTGACCCACCTCACGGATTGGTCATGCCCCTGCATTTGATATCGAAACAAACCCGACCGTCGGCCGGGCCGCGATCACTCGATCGCGATGCACGCCCCGTGGTCGACACCTAGTCACCGGACGGAAGTTTGTCGCCGACCGAATCAGTGGCCACGATGTCGCCGGAATCGAGGTCGACCTCGAGGCGGAGCACGGCGTCGTCCGGGTTTGCGCCGCGGGTGCGCCACAGCGGCGGGTCGCTGCGCAGGAACGTCGTTCCTTTCCAGAGGGTGAGGCGGGCACCGTCGCCGAAGACCAGGTCGAACTCCAGAAAGCTGTGCGAGGTGGGGAGGTACTCCTCGGGGATGTCCTCCGGATCGACCCGCAGCGCCCAGGTCCCGTTCTCGTCCGTGCTCACTGCCGGCGTCGACCAACGCCGTTCGGGACCCTCGAAGCCGGCCGACCCGACCGGGTTCGCCTGGAGCACCACCGTCGCTCCCTCGACAGGCTCCCCGGCACTGCGTACGACGCCGTACGCGAGCAGGGTGCCCGATCCGGAGCCGGCCGTAGCCAGCTCCTCGACGGTGGCCGACTCCGTTTCGTCGCCACCCGCGGCACAGCCGCCAGCTACCAGGGTCAGCGCAACGAGGACCGCGGCAGCGCATCGAGGTCCGAGAGGTCCGAGCACCCCTCCATCAGATCACGTCGGCGGCTGCTGCGGCTCGGTCAGCGGCGGGCGAACTTGGGGTACGGCGCCCAGACTGTGGGAGTCGCCGCCGCGTTTACCCGGTAGTCCCGCGTCGCCGGCGCGCGCACCCGGAAGGAGACCCGCCCGCGAGGACCTGTCGTCTTGGTGATCAGCGGACGCCAGGCGCAGGTGCGACAGGTACGGGACGACAGGGTTACCCGGTTGCCCGGGCGTGCCCGAAAGCGATTCGCCGACCGGGCGAACACCGTCGAGGCGCTGCCCAGGGTGACAAACCGGCCCGCCCGCTGGGCGCTCAGCGTGAGTCGGCTGTCGAGACGGACGTCGATGCGGGGCGCGTTCTGCCTGATGTCGTCGGAGGCCGCGTTGATCGCCGTCACCGGCGTGACGACATAGGTGCCCAACGGGTCGGGGCCGAAGAACGAGAACGTGTCCCGGGTGGTGCGGTCGAAGGTCATCAGGTTGCGCAGGCCGCGGGTGACGTGCCGGATCTCCCAGCTCGCGTAGGTCACCTGCGCTGCGGCACAGTTCGTTGCCAAACGGCCGAGCACCCGCTCCTCGCCGCTGTTCACCCGCACGGCTCTCGGCACGCCCACCGAACACCTCGGCTGTGCGCCGGGGCGGACGGTGAAGGAGAGCGTCGCGTCGGGAACAGCCGGTGATGGCTCACTGGTCTCGTGCACCCGGAACACATAGGTCCCTGCCGGTAGTGCGGTCGCGGTGAAGAGGTTCACCGTCTCAGGATCAGCACCCGTCCACTGGTACTCACCATCACCGACGAGCACGTCGTCACTGCTGGTCACCGTGTACCGGTAGGTCCCCGCGGGCGACCGGCTGAAGTCGACGGTATACGGCCCCTTGAACCCGGCGTACTTCGGCACCGACGACACCGGCGAGACGATCTGCGGAGTGCTGGTGCCAGTGGCCGTTGCAGCACTGAGTGTTCCCAGAACGAGCGTGCCGGCCGCCGCGAGGACGACGAGAGTCCGGGGTGAGCGCACAGGAGTTCCTTCGGTTCCGAATCGGCGTCCCCAAGTCTACGTGCGCGGTGTGGCAGGGTCCGCGTCATGGAGAAGTTGCTGAGAAACGTCCTGGTGACTTTCACGATCGGCTTCCTGGCGATCGGTGTCATCCTCGGTTTCCTCGTTCTCGACGGCTGCGGCTCGGTCTTCGATCCGGACGGCTGCGATGGTGAGCTGGCCGTCCACAAGGCCCTGGTCATCGCATTCCTGGGGTTGGGCCTCACCAGCTTGGCCGCCGCGATCGTGGTCGAGGTGAAGGTCACCCCCACCGGGCCGCAGGACGAGGGCCCGACCTTCCCCGACGGCGCCGAGGTCTGAGCCTTCCGCCCGACATCTGTCGGGGGTCCCTGCCACCGTCGGCGCATGGAGACCCTGCTTCCCCTGATGACCCTGGTCCTCGGCGTCCTGCTCGGCGTCGTCGGCATGCTGCGCTGGGGCCGGTCGGTCCCAGTCCCGGCGGGTGGCGTCGACGAGGCGCTCATCCGCGATGACCTGCACCGGTTGCACGAGAAAATGACCGATCTGGAGCACCAGCGGGTCTCCTGGCAAAGTCAGCTGCACCAGCAGGTCGACGAGGTCCGGCACTCCACCGACACGTTGCGCCGAGAGACGACCGCCCTGGCCACGGCGCTGCGCAAGCCGCAGGTCCGCGGGCAATGGGGCGAGCTACACCTGCGCCGGGCAGTCGAGCTCGCCGGGATGGTCGAGCGCTGTGACTTCTCCGAGCAGGTCCACCTTCCCGGTTCCGACGGCAACCTGCGACCCGACCTGGTCGTCAAACTCGCCGGCGGCAAGTCCGTGGTCGTCGACGCCAAAGTCCCGCTCGCGGCGTACCTGGACGCCCTGGCGACCGACGACCCCCAGGAGCAGCAGACGCACCTCGCGCACCACGCCCGTCAGTTGCGAGCACACATCGACCAGCTCGCCGGCAAGGCTTACTGGCGGGCGCTGCCCCAGCACGGCCTCGAGACGCCCGAGTTCGTGGTGCTCTTCCTGCCGGCCGAGTCGTTCCTCTCCGCAGCGCTCGACGCCGAGCCCACCCTGATCGAGTACGCCGCGACCCGCAACGTCGTCCTGGCGACGCCGACCACCTTGATCGGGCTGCTCCGCACCGTCGCACACGGGTGGACTACCGAGACGCTCGCCGAACGCACCCGGGAGATCCACCAGCTCGGCCGCGACCTCTACGGCCGTCTCGGTACGGTGGGCCGTCACCTCGACAAGCTCGGCCGCTCCCTGAAGTCGAGCGTCGAGGCCTACAACAGCGCGGTCGGCTCGCTGGAAAACCGGGTCCTGGTCACGGCTCGACACTTCGCCGACGTCGCGGACTTCGCCGACGACCTGGCTGCTCCGCGACCAGTCGACGAGGGCCCTCGCCCCCTGACTGCCGTGGAGCTCCTCGACGCGGTTACTGAGGAGCGCCCGGAGTTCCCCGAGCTCACGGGTCAGCCTGAGATCGAAGGCGCGGGTCACACCAGCCCCGCCGACCGGCGCGGCGTGGCTTCCCTAGACCACCGCAGGGCCGATCTACGGTAGCCAGGTGAGCGCACCCACGGTGTGGGAAGAAGGCCGCTGGTCCGGCATAAGGGTCACGCGGTTCTCGGCCTTCGGCTGCCTCGTGCTGGTGGCGGTGGACCTGCTGGTCTCGCCCAATCTCGGCAGCATCTTCGACATCGGCTTCATCGTGCTGTGTGTCGCGATCGCCCTGGCGATCCGGCCCGAGGACTTCTTCCACGTCGGCGTGCTCCCACCGATGCTCCTGCTCGCCGTGTCCACCGGCCTCGGCGTCGTTGATCGCGGCGCCATCGCCGGGGCGGATGACGGGCTGATCCAGTCCGTGATCTCCGGGCTTGCCCATCACTCCGGACCGCTCCTGGTCGGCTACGGCCTGGCCCTGGTCGTGCTGGCGATCCGCAACCGGATCATCCGCCGGCACGAAACCGCCGCGGTCGTCGCGGACGACTCCGGCTACTCGAACCGACCGGTGTCGCCGGCGCCCTCCCGGGTGACCTCGGGTGCACCGGAGGTGAAGTCGACGACCGTGGTCGGCAACGATCCGGACTCACCCTCGATCACCGCATCCAGCACCTGATCCAACTCGTCCTTCACCAGCCAGCCCTCGGTCATCGGCTCGGTCTCGCCCGGGAGCAGCAGCGTGCTGGAAAGCATCGGTTCCCCCAGCGCCTCCAGCAGTGCCCGAACCACGGGGTGGTCCGGGATTCGAACACCGACCGTCTTCTTCTTCGGATGCATCAGCCGCTTGGGCACCTCACCGGTCGCAGGAAGGATGAAGGTGTACGGACCCGGGGTCGCCGCCTTGATCGACCGGAACGCCGCGTTGTCGATGTGCACCAGCTGCCCCAGCTGGGCGAAGTCGCGGCAGACCAGGGTGAAGTGGTGCTTGTCGTCGAGCTGTCGGATCGTCCGGATCCGGGCCAGCCCGTCCCGGTTGCCCAGCTGGATGCCAAGCGCGTAACCCGAGTCCGTGGGGTAGGCGATCAGGCCGTCCTCGCGCAGCAGCGTGACGGCCTGATCGATCAGCCGCGGCTGGGGATCGACAGGGTGGACGTCGAGGTAGCGGGCCATCCGGTCACGCCTCGGACGCCTGAGCCGCCTTCTCAGCGGCACGGATGTCACGACGCAGCTCGGGCGGCAGCGCGAAGATCAAAGACTCCTCGGCGGTATGCACCGCGCGCGCGGCCGGGTAGCCGCGCTCGGCGAGGAAGGAAAGCACGCCGTCGACGAGCTCCTCGGGAACAGAGGCACCGGAGGTGACGCTGACGTTGTTCACCCCGTCGAGCCAGGTCTCCTCGATCTCAGAGGCGTCGTCGACCCGGTACGCCGACTTGGCTCCAGCCTCGAGCGCAACCTCGGCAAGGCGCACGCTGTTGGAGGAGTTCGCTGAGCCGACCACGATCACCAGGTCGGCCTCCGGGCTGATCTCCTTCACCGCGAGCTGCCGGTTCTGGGTGGCGTAGCAGATGTCGTCGCTCGGCGGGTCCAGCAGCAGCGGGAACCGCTCGCGGATCGCGTCGACGGTCGCCATGGTCTCGTCGACCGACAGCGTGGTCTGCGAGAGCCACGCCACCTTGGAGGCGTCGCGGACCACGATGTTGGGGACGTCCTCGGGGCTCTGCACCAGCTGGATGTGGTCGGGCGCCTCACCCGCGGTGCCCTCGACCTCTTCGTGCCCCTCGTGACCGATCAGCAGGATGTCGTAGTCGTCGGCGGCAAACCGCTTCGCCTCGTGGTGCACCTTGGTCACCAGCGGGCAGGTCGCGTCAATCGTCTTCAGGTTCCTGGTTGCTGCCTCGCTGTGCACCGCCGGGGAGACCCCGTGGGCGGAGAAGACGACAGTTTGACCGGCCGGCACCTCGTCGAGCTCTTCGACGAACACCGCCCCGCGCGACTCCAGGTCGGCGACCACGTGCTTGTTGTGCACGATCTGCTTGCGGACGTAGACCGGGGCGCCGTACAGGTCCAACGCCTTCTCGACGGTGATCACCGCACGATCGACGCCGGCGCAGTAGCCGCGCGGCGCAGCGAGCAGCACTTCGCGCTCCGCCTCCTCGGGAGTCAGGACGCGGGGCATGGCGAGGTCGAGGTCCATGACTCCATCCTAGGCGAGCGGGCCAGTCGCGCCTCCGGGTGTGGCCTAGGGTTCCCCCATGGCGCTGTCGACCTCCCCGGAGAGCCCGGTCCCGGTGCGCCAGGTGGTAGGGCTGATCAGCGGTTGGGTCGACCGTCTCGGGGCTGTCTGGGTCGAGGGACAGGTGGTGCAGTTCAACCGCCCGGCCAACTCCAACACCGACTTCCTCACCCTGCGCGACAAGCTCGCCGACGTCTCGGTCCAACTGACCTGTCCCCGCGCGGTCGTGGACTCACTGCCGACGCCGCTGGTCAACGGCGCCCAGGTGATCGCGCACGCCAAGCCGTCGGTCTACCCGAATCGAGGATCGCTCTCCCTCCAGGTCCGCGAGCTGCGACTGGTCGGCGAAGGCGAGCTGCTGGCCCGGCTGGAGCGGCGTCGCCGGCTGTTGGCCGCCGAGGGACTGTTCGCCCTCGAGCTGAAACGGCCGCTGCCCTTCCTCCCGCACCGGATCGGCCTAGTCACCGCCCAGGGCTCCGCGGCCGAGAAGGATGTCGTCGAGAACGCCCGGCGCCGTTGGCCGGGCGTCTCCTTCGAGATCACCTACGCCGCGATGCAGGGCGTCCATGCCGCCGAGCAAGTGATCGCGGCCCTCGATTCCCTCGACCACGATCCAGTCGTCGACGTAGTCGTGATCGCTCGCGGCGGCGGCTCGATCGAGGACCTGCTGCCCTTCTCCGACGAGGCTCTGGTCCGCGCGGTGCACCGAGCCACCACCCCGGTGGTCTCCGCGATCGGGCACGAGCCCGACTCGCCGCTGCTGGACCTGGTCGCCGACCTGCGTGCCTCCACCCCGACCGATGCCGCCAAGCGGGTGGTCCCGGACGTCGTCGAGGAGTCCCAGCGGGTGAACCAATTGCGTGACCGGCTGCGTCGAACGGTGCACCACCTGGTCGCCGGTGAGCAGCAGCACCTGGACAACCTGCGCAGCCGACCGAGCATGGCCGACCCGCGCAGCGACCTGGTCGGCCGTACCGAGGAGATCCGTGCACTGTGCCGCCGCGGTCGGCGCGTGCTGGAGCACGTGGTGGACCGCGCCGACGACGACCTCGGCCACAGCCTGGCGCGGGTCCGCGCCCTGTCCCCGTTGGCGACTCTGCGACGCGGGTACGCCGTCCTGTCCGACGCGGACGGCGCGCTGTTCTCCAGCGTTACCGACATCAGGTCCGGGTCGCCGGTGACGATCCGGGTCGCCGACGGCCGGATCAACGCCGACGTGACCGGCGTCGAACCCATCCCCCTGCCCACCACGCCCGAGGAGTCCGATGACTGAGAAGAAGGCCGACACGCTGACCTACGAGGCTGCCCGCGAGCAGCTGGTCGAGGTCGTTCGCACTTTGGAGCAGGGCGGGACCACGCTGGCGGAGTCGCTGGCGTTGTGGGAGCGCGGCGAGGAACTCGCCAAGACCTGCCAGGACGCCCTCGACGGTGCCCGCGCCCGGCTCGATGCGGTCCTGGAGTCCGACGAGGACTGAGCAGCGCCGGCTATCTCAGCGCAGGGTGCCGACCTCGAGCGTCCCGGTGAACGTCCGGATCACGTCCTCGGGCGCCGTACCGACGACGATCACCGACTCGACCAGGACGCCGTCGACGAGCAGCGTCCAGGTCAGGGCGTAGTCCCCACCTGCGTCGGTCCACGACTGCCAGGTGCGCTCACCGAGCCGGACGTCCTCGCCCTGCTCGGCGTTCTTGTCGACGAACTCGGCAACCAGCTCCCGGGCCGAGTCCTTGCCCTCGTCCACCCCGATGTAGTTGTCGCGATCGGTGAGCAGGCCGAGGTGCCAGTGCGGGTCGCTGCCGGTGAAGTAACGCGCCGAACGGGCCCTCCAGCCGTCCCGAAGGGTCGTCGGTGCGAAGGTCAGCAGCTTCTGGTCCGCGCGTGCGGCCTTCACCTGGACCGTCCAGTCGAGGGTCTTCACGGGCTGGACCGCTTCATTCGGCCGACCGATCAGGTACCAGCCGCCGGCAACGACGACCGCGACGACCATCGCCCCAATCATCCCGGCGTACGAGCGCTGGGTGTGCGGGCTGGCGGGCTGGCTCATGGGTCCATAGTGCCAATCGTGTCCGCACGACCCCGCACCGGTGGGCACCAGTTGTTGTTCGCACCCGGCGATCCCCGGGTGCGAGACTGGTGCGGTGACTACCTACCGGATCGCTGAGGTCGCCGAGGTCCTCGGCGTCAGCGACGACACCGTCCGCCGGTGGATCGACCAAGGTCGGCTCACCACGACCGCCGACGGCGGACCCGCAGCGGTGGACGGTACCCAGGTCGCAACGATGGCCGAGTCGCTGGCCGACGATCCGGACCCCACGGGTCGTCGGGCGTCCTCGGCTCGCAACCGACTCCCGGGGATCGTGGTTGCGGTCAAGAAGGACATCGTGATGGCGCAGGTCGAGCTGATTTGCGGTGCGCAGCGGATCGTCTCGCTGATGTCCAGCGAGGCTGCCGACGAGCTCGGCCTGGAGCGGGGAGCCCGCGCGGTCGCCTCGATCAAGTCGACGAACGTCGTCGTGGAGCGTCCCTGAGCGGTCCGGACTGGAGCGTCCCGTCGGCGCCGACCACGGCAGCCGATAACATCAGGCCATGTCCGACTCCCTTCTGCCCGAAGAGCTCGCCGTCGCCCCCACCGTTCCCGACCGCAACCTGGCTCTCGAGCTGGTACGGGTGACCGAGGCCGCTGCGATGGCTGCCGGTCGCTGGGTCGGCAAGGGCGACAAGAACGGTGCCGACGGCGTAGCAGTGAACGCGATGCGCACCCTGATCTCGACCGTCGGCATGCGCGGCACCGTCGTGATCGGTGAGGGCGAGAAAGACAACGCCCCGATGCTCTACAACGGCGAGGAGGTCGGCGACGGCACCGGTCCCGAGTGCGACGTAGCGGTCGACCCGATCGACGGCACCACCCTGACTGCCAAGGGCATGGCCAACGCCGTCGCCGTACTCGCTGTCTCCCCGCGCGGTTCGATGTACGACCCGTCCGCGGTCTTCTACATGGAGAAGTTGGTCACCGGAGTCGAGGCAGCCGACGTCGTCGACATCCGCTACCCGGTCGCCGAGAACATCCACCTGGTCGCCAAGGCCAAAGGCGGCAAGCCCGAGGACGTCACCGTGGTCCTGCTCGACCGGCCGCGGCACGAGCAGATGGCCCGGGAGATCCGCGACACCGGCGCCCGGATCAAGTACATCACCGACGGCGACGTAGCCGGAGCCATCATGGCCGCCCGAGCGGACACCGGCGTGGACCTGCTGCTCGGCATCGGTGGTACGCCCGAAGGCATCATCACCGCGTGCGCCATCAAGTGCATGGACGGAGTGATCCAAGGCAAGCTCTGGCCGACCAGTGACGAGGAACGCGAGCGCGCCCTGGCCGCCGGCCTCGACCTCGACCAGATCCTGCTGACCGACGACCTGGTCTCCGGGGACGACTGCTTCTTCGTCGCCACCGGCATCACCGACGGCGAGCTGATGAAGGGCGTGCGTTACCGAGCCGGCGGTGCCTCGACGCACTCCCTGGTGATGCGCAGCCGCAGCGGCACCATCCGCGAGATCATCAGCGACCACAAGCTGAGCAAGTTGCGCGCGTACGCCAACGTCGACTTCGAGCGCTGAGCAGGATCCTGGCTCTGTGGTGACCCTGGCGCTGTGGTGAAGCTGACGCCCGGATGATCGTCGTTGTCGGGGAGTCCCTGATCGACCGCGCCATGGGTCCGGACGGCCGGTTCATCGAGACCGTCGGCGGATCTCCGCTGAACGTCGCGGTCGCCCTCGGCCGCCTCGAGGTGCCGTGCCTGCTGATCACCGAGGTCGCGGCAGACGAGCACGCGGCCCGGGTGCTCAAGCACATCCGGGCCAGCGAGATCGAGCTGCTGACGGCGCCCATCGCCCGGACGCCGGTCGCCACCGTGCGGTACCAAGACGACCAGCCTGCCTACGACCTCGACCTGACCTGGACGCTCCCCCACCAGGAACTCCCGGACTGCGACGCACTGCACGTCGGTTCCCTGGGGACCGTCCTGGAGCCAGGACGGGACAGTGTCCTGGACCTGGTCGACCAGGCCTGGGCGCGGGATGTCTTCGTCAGCTTCGACCCGAACGTGCGGGCGCCGCAGCTGGCGGATCCGGAGCAGTCGTGGCGCGACATCGAGTCGCTTGCCGACCGGGCTCACTTGATCAAACTCAGCGAGCAGGACATCGACCTCCTGCACCCGGGTGCCGATCCCGACGACGTCGCGCAGTCACTGCTCAGCGGGGCGAGCACCGGCTTGGTCGTCCTGACCCGCGGCGCCCGCGGCGCCACGGCGTACGGCGCGGGACTGGTGGTCAGCGTCGACGGTCCCCAAGTCGACGTCGTCGACACGGTCGGAGCCGGCGATGCCTTCACCGCTGCGACCTTGGCCGTACTGCTGGAGACCGACGCCTTCGGCAACTACGCCGGCGGCCTGCCACACGAACGCTCCAGCCTGGAGCACCTGCTGCTCGCGGCCGGCGAAGCGGCCGGCGTCAGCTGTTCGCGACCGGGAGCAGCGTCTCCCCGGCGTTCGGAGCTGTCTGCTCAATGGCCCGGCCGGCCCGGTTGATCCTGGTCAGCCGCTGGCCCTCCAGCCCCGCGTGCACGGCATCGAAGACCTGCGGATCCAGCGCCATCCCGACGTGACTGGCGGTCACCTCGACGGCGATAGCGGCCGGGTCGATGCAGGCCCGCCAGTCGACGATGCCGTCGCGCCGGGAGTAGATCGCGGTGAACCCGACCTCGGGGTCGAGCGGGGCGTGCGTCTCCTCGAAACTGCTGCGCGCGCAGTCGCCGGCGATGCAGTCCTCGCTCATCAGGCCCCGGAAGCCGGCCCGAGTGAGCCGGGTGAGGAGCTCGGCGTCCCGCTGCAGCACCCCGTGCACCGCCCCGGGAGCCATGATCGGGCTGCCCATCGAGACGATGCCGTGAATAAGGTCGGGTCTCCGACCGGCGAGCGCCCGGGCGAGCATGCCGCCGAGGCTGTGGCCCACGATGCTGACCTTGCGGCCACGCTGGGTGGCGATCGCCTCGATCCGGCGCTCGAGCCGGTCTGCAGCCTCTCGGGTGCAGCCCATGTTGACGCCGATCTGCGCGCGGTAGGTCCGGTAGCCGGCGGCGCGCAGCATCGACGCCATCGGCGCCAGGGTGAAGTCGCCGGCCATGAAGCCGGGAACCAGCAGGACCGGTTCGGCCGAGGCAGGCCAGTGGTGACCGGCGTACGGGCGGATGCCCCGGGCCTTGCGGTCGGTGCGGGTACGCCGGACGAACCGCGCGGCCTCGCCGACCACGCTGCCTTCGCGCGAGAGCGCCTTCAGACCCTGGGGCCCGAGGAATCCAGCGGGCCTGAGAAAATCGCCCATCGGTGAGTTCACAAGGCCGAACGTAACGGAAACCACAGTTCTACTAACGAAACTTGGCGGATTTCGTGCTGCGAGTCGGCGATGCTGAATCCGTAGAATTCAGGATCATCCCCGTCGAAAGGGCACTCAGATGCCGCGCATCCGTTCCCGCCGCCATGCTGAGGCTGCGGTCGAGGTCGCCGTCAGCAGCGAGCTCTCCGCGCCGGTCAGCGCTGAGGTGGAGCTCTGCTACCAGACCTTCGGCGACCCTGCCGCTGAGCCGCTGCTGCTGGTGATGGGCCTCGGCGGCCCGATGACCTGGTGGGACCCGGTGCTGTGCAAGCTGCTGGCCGGCAACGGCTTCTACGTGATCCGCTACGACAACCGCGACACGGGACGCTCCAGCCGCAGCGAGGGCCGGGTAACCCGGCCGATGCTCGTGCGCGCCTTCCTGGGCCGCAAGACCGAGGCGCCGTACTCGGTCGCAGACATGGCCGGCGACGCCTTCGGGTTGCTCGACCACCTCGGCATCGACTCCGCGCACGTCGCCGGGGTCTCCATGGGCGGGATGATCGGGCAGAGCATGGCGATCGCCCAACCGTCCCGGGTGCGCAGCCTGGTGTCGATCATGTCGACCACCGGCCGACGGACCGCGGGCTGGCAGGACCCCCGGATCCTGCCGATGCTGATCGGTCCCCGCGGCACCAGCAAGCAGGAGTACGTCGACGGAGCTCGCAAGATGGGCGTGCTGATCGGGTCCCCCGGCTACCCGGAGCCCGAGGAGCCGTCCCGCGCGCGGGCCGAGGAGACCTTCGACCGCGGCATCTCCGCCGCCGGCACCCTGCGCCAGATGATGGCCGTCCTCACCCAGCCCGATCGCGCCCGCGCCCTGCACTCCCTGACGATGCCCGTCGCAGTCGTCCACGGCATGGACGACCGGATGGTGCACCCCTCCGGCGGCCGAGCCACTGCTCAGGCGATCCCCGGCGCGACCCTGCTGCTGATCCCCGGCATGGGCCACGACCTCCCGGTCGAGCTGCACGAGACCTTTGCGGACGTCATCCGCAGAACTGCAGACAAGGCCCGGGTCAGCCGCACTGCGAGGTGATGTACGCCGTCACCTTCTGGCCGTCCGCGGACAGGTCCTCTGCCAGCGCGGAGAGCTCTGCCTGGTTCGCTGACGTCGGGTTCTCGAGGAGCTGCTCGACCGCGCGGAAACCCTCGCCGAGCCCGGTCAGCGCGTCCTTCACGTCAGCAGGAGCGTCCTGCTTGAGGGCATCCAGCTCGGCGATGAGTGGTTCCACCGACCGGTTCGGTCCGGGGCTCGACCCGGAGGCCAGGCCGGCATAGAGCTCCGCCTGTGCCCCGGCGATTTTTTTAGCGGCACCTTCGAACTCGTCGCATTCGATCGTCACCTCGGTCAGGTCCGCGGTCGGTGTCGGGAGCCGAGTCGCGTCCTGGGCGTCCGCTTTGTCGTCCCCGCCACATGCCGTCAGCGCAAGGCCCAGCGCCAGGGCGAGAAACCCCTCACGAAATAGCACCTTCATCACTCCTTGCGGGCCGCAGCTTGGTCTAAATTAGCATTCATGCGATCCGTCCCGGCGCTGGTCGCCACGTTCTCCCTGGCGGTCGCGGGTTGCTCCTTCAGCTCGGTCGATCCTGACGAGTCGGTCCGGGTCTCTGGACGCGCACTGGACGCCGCCGGGAGGCCGCTCACCGACACCCAGGTGCTGCTGTTCAAGCAGGCCGACATCGGCGAGGTCGTGTTCGGGACGGTGCTCGCCGTGGGGACGCTCGCGACCATCTGCGTGCTCCCGGACGCCCCCGCGATCTGCCGCAAGGCGCGCACCACGACCACCGGCTCCGACGGGCGCTACCAGTTCGAGTTGAAGGGCTCCGAGACCCAGGGGACGCTCGGGACTGCCTCGACCCTCAACGTCGTCTTCTCCGGCCGCAAGAGCAGCACGACGGTCTCCTTCACCGCCGAGGACGGCGAAATCAATCTGCCCGACGCTCGCCTGTGGAACGCCTCGCCGAAGGTGAGCCAGCGGTCCGGCCAGATTCAGCTGTCCTACGCCCCGCTGCCGGAGACCGGGGGCAAGGTCGGCTACTCGGCCCAGCTCTTCGAGGTCAAGGGCGAGTCGGCGCTGTGGACCCAGCCGGCGTCCGGTACCGACGCCGTCGTCGATGCCCGGATCCTGGAGGACCAGCCCGGGTCGGTCGCTGCCGGGGCAAGCTCGACACTGCCCGGCGCCAGCGGTGCCGGCGACGCCCGCGCCAACTACCTCTCCCCACGGTTGCCGGTTCGCGCCACCGCCGGGACCCCGTTATCCCGGGGTCGTCGCTGCGCCGCGGTGACCGGGACAGCACCGGCCCAGGACGCCAAGTTCACCAAGTGCGGCGCCACCGACGGCGACCTGGACGCACCCGCCCGGCTCGGTGCCGCCCGGGGCGGCGTGACCACCGGCGCGGTCGTCGACCTCGGCGCTGTCCGGCCGATCGACCTCGTGGTGGCGCGCGGCTTCGCCGGCCAGGTGCTCGTCGAGCTCTCGGACGACGGTCGGACCTACCGCACCGTTGCGACGAACTCGGGCACCGCCGTCGCGCTCGAGGTGCCCGGCGGCCAGCGCGCACGCTTCGTGCGGCTCAGGTCACCCTCCGGGCTCGACGAGAGTCTCGCTGCGGAGCTCTCCGTCTGGTGAAACGCGAGTGGCGCGGGCCGAAGCCCGCGCCACCGACGCGTTTCGTTCGCTAGAACGGGTTGAGGTCGTACAACTCACACACTGGATGGGCACTGATCCCGTTCCCGTACGGCGACAGGAAGTAGGCGATGATGTCGAGCCCGAAGTCCGGGACCGACAGCCCCAGCAGGCTGATGTCCGGGGTGAGCAGCCACGCCGGCGTGTGCACGCCGTCGTTCGGCGGCGCCCCCAGGGTGAAGGTGCTGGTCGCGGTGGTGTAGCCAGGCGCAGGTCGCACGTCGAACTGCACGTTGCACTCACCGAGCACGAAGAAGAAGAACGGAATGTCGAAGATCTCCCCTTCCGTGTTCGTGTTGATGTGCCACCTGGGAACCACGTTGCCCAGCGGGATCGTCTGGTGCGGAATCGAGACCAACGTGATCGTGTCCGAACCGAACGGGTCCGGCCAGTCGATGAACACCGAGAACGTGTCCTGGATGTCGATCGTCAGGTCACTCTCCTGACCGAAGGTGAACGAGCTGAAGGTCCCGTCCAACCCGGTGGTGAACCCGAACCTCAGGTTCACGTCGGAGAAGTCGTTGAGCCCGAAGGTCACCTTCTTGATCTTCAGGTCGGCACTCAGACTTCCGGTGTTCTGGAAGATGCCGCCGTCGAACCCGAGGTCGACCGTCTTCTGCACCCTGCCCGCGGCCTGGAGCAGGAACACCCCCGTGGCAGGTGCCGAGGTGACGTGCAGCCTCGACCCGATCAGGTCTGCGGTGACCGTCGAACCGAGGTCGGTCACCTTCAGCGAAACCGCAGCGTTCGCGTCGACGGGATCTGCGATCTCGGCCGTCGCGAAGGCATCGATGTCCATGCCTGCAGCACTGGTGTTCATCGTGAACACCGGGGCGTCGACGTTGGTCCCGTCAGCGGCATCGGCTTCCTTGCCGATGTTGATGTTCACCGCCGACGGCACGTCGCTCAGGTGCACCGAGGCCGCGAAGGTCAAGGCCCCCACCGTCTTGTACGACGCGGTGATGTCGTCGATGCCCTGGCTCATCGCCAGCCCGATCGTCTTCGTGTCCGCACCGAAACCGGCGTTGACGCTGATCGAGGACGGGATCGAGGAGATCTCGAGCCTGGCGTTGTCGGTGTTGTTGTACGTCGCCTCCGCGGTCAGTGCCCCGAGCACCTGATTCGCGGTGTAGTTCAGGCTCAGGTTGTGAGTCCCGTCCCCGGCGGTCGTGGAGAGGAACGGCCCGAACTTGAAGTTGACCGGACTCGCCGTCGGCACACCCTGGGTGAGCAGCAGAGTGAGCGGAGCCGGACTGAGCGCGTTCAGCTTCGCGTCGACGACCAAAGTGCCGTTCGTCGGGT
>JBKJHX010000025.1:0-9284 GCA_046598855.1 Marmoricola sp.
ACGCCGGCTCCCACCACCAGCGAAGAGATGAATCCATGACCAAGAACAACCCGACCGGCGGCCCTGCTGTTCAGCTGAGCCGGACCAGCAACACCCAGCAGCCCAGCGGGATGCCGCACGAGCGCTACCGCGCCTTCGAGCCCGTCACCGTGCCCGACCGCACCTGGCCGGACCAGAAGATCACGCACGCGCCGCGGTGGCTCTCCACAGACCTGCGCGACGGCAACCAGGCGTTGATCGACCCGATGAGCCCGGCCCGCAAGACGCGGATGTTCGAGCTCCTGGTGAACCTGGGCTACAAGGAGATCGAGGTCGGCTTCCCGGCCGCGAGCCAGACCGACTTCGACTTCGTCCGCCAGCTCGTCGAAAGCGACCTGATCCCCGACGACGTCCGGATCTCGGTGCTGACCCAGGCTCGCGAGGACCTGATCGAACGCACCGTCTCCTCGTTGGCGGGCGCTCCCAACGCCACCGTCCACCTGTACAACGCGACCGCACCGCTTTTCCAACGGGTGGTGTTCGGGGTGAGCGCGGCCGAGTGCATCGCGATCGCGACCCGCGGGACCGAGTGGGTGCTGAAGTACGCCGAGCAGCTGCTGGAGGGCACCGAGTTCGGGTACCAGTACAGCCCGGAGATCTTCACCCAGACGCCGACCGACTTCGCCCTCGAGGTGTGCGAGCGGGTCTCGGACGTCTGGCAGCCCGAGGTCGGCCGCGAGATCATCCTCAATCTGCCGGCGACCGTCGAGATGTCGACCCCGAACACCTACGCCGACCAGATCGAGTACTTCGCCCGGCACCTCACCCGCCGGGAACACTCGGCGATCAGCCTGCACCCGCACAACGACCGGGGCACCGCCGTGGCCGCTACCGAGCTCGCCCTGATGGCCGGCGCCGACCGCGTCGAAGGGTGCCTGTTCGGGCACGGCGAGCGCACCGGCAACGTCGACCTGGTGACCCTGGCGATGAACCTGTTCAGCCAGGGCATCGACCCGCAGATCGACCTGTCCGACATCGACGAGGTCCGCCGGACCGTCGAGTACTGCACCCAGCTGCCGGTGCACCCCCGGCACCCGTACGCCGGTGACCTGGTCTACACGGCGTTCTCCGGGTCGCACCAGGACGCGATCAAGAAGGGTCTCGAGGACCTGGAGCGGATCGCCGCCGAGCAGGGCGTCTCGGTGGGCGAGGTCCCCTGGGAGGCGCCGTACCTGCCGATCGACCCGAAGGACGTCGGCCGCACCTACGAGGCCGTGATCCGGGTGAACAGCCAGTCCGGCAAGGGTGGCGTGGCCTACGTCATGAAGGCCGAGCACAAGCTCGACCTGCCGCGCCGGTTGCAGATCGAGTTCAGTCGGGTCGTCCAGCAGTTCACCGACGGCGAGGGTGGCGAGATGACGTCCGAGGCGATCTGGCGGACGTTCCAGGCCGAGTACCTCACACGCGAGACACCGCTGCGCCTGGACGCGGTGCACACCTCCTCGGCCGCCGGGGAGAAGGACCAGCTCAGCACCACGGTCTTCGTCGAGGGCGAGCAGCGTGACCTGGCTGCGGAGGGCAACGGGCCGATCGCGGCGTTCGTCGAGGCGATCAACTCCCTCGAGCAGGACTGGGACGTCCGCGTCCTGGACTACAACGAGCACGCGCTCTCCTCCGGCGGCGATGCCATTGCCGCGGCGTACGTCGAGTGCGCGGTGCGGGGCGAGATCCTTTGGGGCGTCGGGCTGGATGCGAACATCGTCACGGCCTCGCTCAAGGCCGTCGTCTCGGCGATCAACCGCGCCTGAACCTCCCGGTGAGTCGCGTGCGGAGAGCGGGCGTCGTGGCAGGCTGGTCGCCATGACGCTCGTCTCCGAACGCATCGGTCAGTTCTTTCACGACGACCACCGCATCGAGTACACCGAGTTCGGCTCCGGCGACTGCTGGGTGGTCCTGGTGCACGGGCAGCTGATGCCGCGCCGGATGCACCAGCCGCTCGCCCGTAAGCTCGCTGCGTCGGGCGCGCACGTGGTCACCGTCGACCTTCTTGGTCACGGCCGGTCGGACCGACCGTCGGACTCGATGCTGTACTCGATGACTGCGTTCGGTGAGCAGGTGGTCGCCCTGCTGGACCATCTCGGAGCTGAGCGAGCAGTCCTCGGCGGGACCTCCCTGGGTGCGAACGTCTCGCTAGAGGCGGCTGTGCTGGCACCCGGACGCGTCCAAGGCCTGTTGATCGAGATGCCGGTCCTCGACAACGCTGTGGAGGCCGGGATCCTCGGTTTTGCTCCGCTCCTGTTCGTCTCCCGGTTCGCGCCGCTGGCGGTCACCGGGGTCCGGCTCCTGTCCCGCGCCGTCCCGCGTGGGATCGTGCCGTTCTGGGTGGGCGTCGGTCTCGACACGCTCGACCAGAGACCGGCCGCGATGGCCGCTACCGTGCACGGCCTCTTCTTCGGCCGGGTAGCTCCACCCGCCAAGCTGCGCCGCGAGATCGACGTACCGACGCTGGTGGTCGGGCATGCCCGTGATCCGATCCATCCGGCCGCGGACGCCGCGATGCTCGCCGAGGAGATCGCCGACTCGACCTTCGTCGAGGCCCGCAGCATCCTGGAGTGGCGGCTCCGGCCGGACCGGCTGGACCGGGCGGCCGTCGAGTTCGTGACCACCTGCTGGGAGGAAACCCAGGCCGGCCGGCTCAGTGACGCCTCGTCATAAGGCGGCCGCTCGGTCCCGACATTCGCGCCTGTACGCCCGAGGCGCCGACTAGTCTGCGAGTTACCGTCGCAACCTGAGAGGGGGCTGCTCGTTGCGTTCCCAGTCGACCTTCGTCCGAGGCATCCAGCAGCTCCTGGGCCGGGAGCACGCGGACCCGCGGATCGCGCAGTACCTGTTCGTGGTCCCGGTGCTGGTCGACCTCGGCTACGTCTGGGTGCACGGCAGCAGCGAGCTGAGCCGAGACTTCGTCGCGGGGCTCTGCATCGTCGGGGTCGCCACCGCGCTGGCGGTCCTCATCGGCCGCGGGCTTTTCTCCGAGCGGGCCAGCGTGCTGATCCCGCTGCTCGACATCGGCGCGTTGGGAGTGCTCCGGCTCGAGGAGGAGAGCACCGCGTCCGCGTTGCTGGCGTTCCCGGCGATCTGGATGGGTCTGCAGTTCGGTCGGCGCGGTTTCGGCCTGGTCTCGATTGCCAGTGCGGTGATCATCATCGTGCCGATGGCGTTGCGTACAGAGTCCGACGCCGCCCGGGTCGACGCCCTCCAGCACGTCATCGTCGCGCTGGTCTGCGCCCTGGTGGTCACGGTTACCGCCGAGATGTGGTCGACCAAGGTCTCCGAGGCCGCTGACTCCCAGCGAATGCTAGAGCGAGCGGTGGCGGACAGCGCGGACCAACGCCGCTTCAACGAGGCGATCCTGAACAGTGTCGACGTCGGGCTGGTCGCTCTGGACGCGAAGGGCCGGGTGCAGTCGGTCAACCCTCGGCATCAGCGGTTCCTGGAGACCTCCGGGGCCGCCGATGGCCAGCTCGACCAGGTCGGTCGGGCGTTCGGACCGGACGGTTTCACCGTGTTGACCGACGAGGACCTGCCGACCTGGAAGGCCACCCACGGCGAGACCCTGCGCGACTACGTGATCTGGGTGGGGGCCAGCGCAGCGGACCGACGGGCCTTCGCCGTCTCGGTGTCGCCGTTCTTCACCCCGAACGGGACCTTCGACGGTGCTGTGCTCGCGTACCACGACATCACTGAGCTGATGACGGCAGCGCGGCTCAAGGACGAGTTCGTGGCCACCGTCAGCCACGAGCTGCGCACCCCACTGACCTCGATCGTCGGGTACGTCGATGTCCTGTTGGAGGACATCGAGGAGATCCCGGCCGATGCGCGGCCCTTCCTGGAGACCGTCCAACGCAACGCCCGCCGGCTGCACCGGCTGGTCGACGACCTGCTCTCCGACGCACTCAAGCTGGGTAAGGCCGAGGTGCACCTGGGCCGGATCTCGCTCGCGTCAGTGGTCCGGGCGTCGACGGTCGAGGCTGAGAAGTCGGCGCGTGCCGCGGGCCTGGAGTTTGACGTGGAGATCGGCCGCGCGATCCTGGAGATCCAGGGAGACAGTGAACGGCTGGCCCAGGTGATCGACAACGTCTTCAACAACGCCGTGAAGTTCACCCCCGCCGGTGGCCGGATCTCCGGCTTCGTGAAGCGTGAGGGCCGGGTCGCGCTGATCCGGATCAGCGACACCGGTCGGGGCATCCCTCCCGAGGAGCTCGAGGACGTCTTCATGAAGTTCTTCCGGTCCCCAGGCGTCCAACTCGACGCCATCCCCGGGACCGGGCTCGGCCTGGCGATCTCCAAGACGATCATCGATGCGCACGGCGGCACTATCTCGGTCGACAGCACCGTCGGGGTGGGAACCACCTTGGAGATCCGGTTGCCCCTGGCGGGCCCGCGGGTCGCCCGGCCCAGTTGAGATCGCCCGGGCTGAGATCGGCCCGCGCGGCTCCCCGGAGCGGCGGTGCGGTGAGGGAGGATGGGCGGGTGCCCCTCTACAGCGACGAAGCGATCGTGCTCCGCACGCGCAAGCTCGCCGAGGCGGACCGGATCATCACCTTGCTGACCCGGCAGCACGGGATCGTCCGGGCCGTCGCCAAAGGAGTCCGGCGGACGACCTCGAAGTTCGGGTCCCGGCTGGAGCCGTTCACGCACGTGGACCTGCAACTTGCCGAGGGACGCAACCTCGACGTGATCACCCAGGCCGTTACCCGGGCGCCGTACGGCGAAGCGATCAGCGCCGACTACGACCGCTACACCGCGGGCTCGGTGATGCTGGAGACCGCTGAGCGTCTGGTCGCCGAAGAGCGCGAGCCGTCGGTCCAGCAGTACCTGCTCCTGATCGGTGGCCTGCGCGCGATGGCGGCCGGTGAGCACCGCCCCTCGGACGTGATGGACTCGTTCGTCCTGCGCTCGCTGGCGGTCGCCGGGTACGCGCCCTCGTTCGACGGCTGCGCCCGCTGTGGTCTCGAAGGGCCGCACCGCGACTTCCACCCGCCTTCGGGCGGAGTGCTCTGCTCCGACTGCCGGATGCCCGGTTCGGCCCGACCGTCGGCGGGGACGATCCAGCTACTCGGAGCCCTGCTGGCGGGCGACTGGGCGCTCGTGGACGCCGCGGTCGACCGGGACCGGCGCGAGACCCGCGGCCTGGTCTCGGCCTACCTGGCCTGGCACCTCGAGCGCGGGTTGCGCTCGCTGCCCTACGCGACCGGTTAGAGTCCGTGCCCGTGCGCAGAACAACGCGAAAATCGGCTCACGAGTTTGCCCGTCCCGAGCCGCACCCCAGTGGTGCCGTGGTCCCGAAAGTGCCGGCCGACCTAGTCCCCGGACACATTGCCATCATCATGGACGGCAATGGTCGTTGGGCCAACCAGCGCGGGCTGGCCCGGACGGCCGGTCATGAGCGCGGCGAGCAGGCACTGGTCGAGGTCGTGAAGGGGGCGATCGAGATCGGCGTCAAAGCGATCTCGGCGTACGCGTTCTCGACCGAGAACTGGTCTCGCTCGCCCGAGGAGGTCAAGTTCCTGATGGGGTTCAACCGCGACGTCGTCCGGCGGCGGCGCGAGGAGCTCCACGAGCTCGGGGTCCGGGTCCGCTGGGCCGGTCGGGAGCCGCGCCTGTGGAAGTCGGTCATCAAGGAGCTCCGGGTCGCCGAGGAGCTGACCAAGGACAACGACGTGCTCACGCTGACCATGTGTGTGAACTACGGCGGTCGGGCGGAGATCGCCGACGCTGCCCGCGCGCTGGCGCACGATGTGGCGGCCGGCCGGCTCGACCCGGCCAAGGTCGACGAGCGTGCGTTCGCCCGCTACCTCTACGTCCCTGAGGTCGCCGAGGCCGACATGGTCTGGCGGACCTCGGGGGAGGAGCGGCTGAGCAACTTCATGCTCTGGCAGGCGGCGTACTCGGAGTTCGTCTTCACCGACGTGCTGTGGCCCGACGTGGACCGCGTCGAGCTGTGGAAGGCGATCGAGATCTACGCCCGCCGGACCCGCAGGTACGGGGCCGCCGAGGACCTCGCCTGAGCTAGCTGCAGCTGCCGCACGTCCCGAAGATCTCCAGGGTGTGGCTGACCTCGGAGTAGCCGTGCTCATCGGCGACCGTCCTGGTCCAGCGTTCGACCGCTGGTCCCTCGACCTCGACGGTGGCCCCGCAGGTCCGGCAGACCAGGTGATGGTGATGACTGGCGCTGCACCGGCGGTAGACAGCCTCACCGGCACCGTTGAGCAGCGGGTCGCGGAGCAAGTCGATCTCGCCGGTCTCAGCCATCGCCTGCAGGGTCCGGTAGACCGTCGATAGCCCGACGTTCTCCCCGCCCGCGCGCAACGTCTCGTGGATCTCCTGGGCGCTCCGGAACTCGCCGGCTTCCTCCAGCGCCGCAGCTACTGCTCGTCGCTGCCGGGTCGGCCGGAGCTGGCTCTCAGTGCTCGTCATAGTGACCTCCGTGGTCCGCGTGCCGATGGCCGTCGTGGATGTAGTCGATGTGGTCGCCGTGCTCGATCGCGATGTGCCCGCAGCCGGGGCCGTGCTGATGTCCGTGTGGTTCCTCGACTCGGTGCGGCTCGGGCTCGGCGGGCATGTCGAAGGGGACCAATGCCTGACGTCGGCGCTGCAGCACCATGCCGATCGGCGCGGTGATCGCAAAACCGGCCAGTGCCACCAGCACGATGGTCGCGCCGGGCGGCACATCGACGTACGCCGAGATGCCGATGCCGGTCACCGAGGCGATCAGCCCGGCGGCCATCGCGGTGAGCATGGTCACCCGGAAGCCGCGGGTGAATTGCTGGGCTGTCGCCACCGGGATCACCATCAGTGCGCTGACCAGCAACAATCCGACCGTGCGCATCGCCACCGTCACCGAGACCGCGGCGAGCACGGAGATCAGCACGTTGTAGAAGGCGACGTTCAGCCCGGTGGTCCGGGCGTAGTCCTCGTCGTTGGCGACGGAGAAGAGCTGCGGGAGCAGCGCGATGCAGAGGCCGATCACGACGGCGGCCAGTCCGGCGCTGACCAGGACATCGGTGTCGGAGATCGAGGTGATCGAGCCGAACAGGTAGGTGTTGAGGGCATAGGCCCCGCTGCCCGCGAAGGAGACCAGCATCAGTCCGCCCGCAATGCCGCCGTAGAAGATCAGCGCTAGCGCGACATCACCGGACGCCTTGCCGGTCGAGCGGATCAGCTCGATCAGGATCGCGCCCAGCACTGCCACCGTGATCGCGGTCCAGGTGGGGGAGGTGCCGGTGAGCAGGCCGAGGGCGACCCCGGTGACGCTGATATGGCCGATGCCGTCCCCGAGCAGGGATAGCCGGCGCTGAACCAAGTAGGTCCCGATCGCCGGTGCGGCCAGGCCGGTCACCGCGCCCGCGATCAGCGCGCGGATCACGAACTCATAGGAGAGTGCGTCGAACATCAGACCGGGCCTCCGAACGGGTCGGCGAGCGGGGCGAGGGCGACCGCCTCGACCTGGGGAGCGCAGTGCAGGTCGTTTCCGCTGATGGCAGCGAGTTGGGCTGCCGGGGCTGCGGGCTCGCCGTCGTGCACGATCCGCCCCTCGCGCAGGACGATGGTGCGCTTGATCAACGGCTCGAAGGGGCCGAGCTCATGCAGCACCACCACGATGGTCGCGCCGCGGTCGGCCCGGGCGGCGAGGGCGTCGGCCAGAGCGCGCTGGCTGATCAGGTCGACCCCGGCCAGCGGCTCGTCCAGGAGGAGCATCTCTGGTTCGCCGGCCAGCGTCCGAGCCACCAGGACCCGTTGCTGCTGCCCGCCGGACAGCGTGCTCACCGTCTGGGTGGCGCGGTCGGTCAGACCGACGTCGGCCAGGGCTGCGTTGATCGCGGCACGGTCCATCGCACGGGCGGGCGCGAACGCCCGCCGACGAGCCAGACGACCTGCGGCGACGACCTCGCGTACGGTTGACGGGACGCCCTGGGTCATCGTCGAGCGCTGCGGCACATAGCCGATCCGGGACCACGATTCGAACGTGGTGACCGGCTCACCGAAGAGGCGCGCCTCGCCGGAGGAGAACGGCAGCAGGCCGACCATGCTCTTGACCAGGGTCGATTTGCCGGAGCCGTTGGCGCCGAGCACCGCGACGACCTCACCGGGTCCGACGGTGAGGTCGATGTCGCGCAGGATCGGTCGCCCGGCCAGGGCGACCGCACCGGAGCGGACCTCGATCAGTGCATCAGTCATGGGGACACAGTCGCATCCGAGGTGCAGCCGCCGGCCTGCTGCAAGGTGGCCAGGTTGGCTTCCATCACCGAGACGTAGTCGTCGTCGCTGCCCTCGCGCAGTCCCTCGAGCGGATCCAGGACCGCGGTGGTCAGGCCGAGGTCGGCGGAGAGCGTCTCGGCCAGCTTCGGGCTCGCAATGGTCTCGGTGAAGACGGTGGTGAGGCCTTCCGCCCGGATCAGGTCACGCAGGTCGGCCAGGTGCGCAGGGCTTGGCTCGGCATCCGGGGTCAGCCCGGCGATCGGGGCGAACCGGAGGCCGTAACGGCCTAGGTAGCCGAACGCGTCGTGGGTGGTGACCACCTGGTCGCGGGAGCATGTGGAAAGCCCGGTGGTGTACTCCTGATCGAGCGCTTCGAGGGTGGTGCGCAGGGAGTCAAGGTTGGCGGCGAAGTCGTCGGCGCGATCAGGTAACTGCTCGGCGAGCGCCTCCTCGACAGTTTCGGCAGCCTTGATCATTCGCACCGGGTCCTGCCAGAAGTGCGGGTTGTCGTCCTCGAGGTCGACCGTCGTGCTCACGTCCGCGCTCGCCTTCGCGTTCTGCTCGACAGCGCCGTCCACGGCCGGTTGCAGGCCCTTGCTGTAGACGACCAGCGCCGCGTCGGCGAGTTCGCCGACCTGCTTCACCGACGGGTCGAGATCATGCGGTTCGGTCCCGGGCTCGGTCAGGTTTACCACGCTGACGGCGTCACCGGCGATCTCCTGCACCAGGAACTGCAGCGGGTAGAAGGACGCGACAACGACGGGCCTGCCGTCGTCCTGGCCGCCGCAGGCGGAGACGAGGAGCAGTGCGGCGAGAGGAACGATGATGATCCGGGACAACATGAGAATGATTCTCAATTGAAATGAGAACCATTGTCAAACGAGATCCCGTCCGGTCGGGCCAGCCAGCAACAGGAGCACGAAGGCAATCGCCCCCAAGACCGGTTGTCAGCAGGGTGTCGTCCGCCTCGTCATCGGCCGCGCTTTGCGTTGAGCTGGGTAACGCCCTGCGCCGTCGGGGATGCAGCAGCGAGCGGGTACGCGAAG
>JBKJHX010000011.1:0-43265 GCA_046598855.1 Marmoricola sp.
GGGTTCGGCGAGAGCGACGGGCACCCGCGCCAGACGGTCTCGCTCTCGGCCCAGCTGGAGGACTGGCGTGCTGCCATCACCGCTGCCGCCGCCCTGCCCGGTGTCGATCCCCAGCGGATCGTCCTGTGGGGCGTCTCGCTCGCCGGCGGGCACGTGCTGTCGGCGGCCGTCGGCCGCGACGACGTGGTTGCGGTGATCGCGGCGGTCCCGATGGTCGACGGCCTCGCTGCCGGGTTGCACGCCACCAAGTCGCACACCCCGCGCGAGCTGGCCCGGGCCACCGGGCTCGGCATCGCGAGCAAGCTGGCGAACGCCACCGGCCGCGGCTCCCGGATGATGCCGATCGTTGCCCGCCCCGGCGAGATCGGAGCGCTCACCCTGCCCGGCGCGCTGGAGGACTACCTGAGCATCGCCGGCCCGAGCTGGCGCAACGAGATCGCCGCCGAGGTCAGCCTCGAGCTCGGCAGCCGCCAGCCGACCAAGGACGCCAAGAGAGTCACCTGCCCGGTCCTGGTGCAGATCGCGGACTTCGACCAGAGCGCCCCGCCGTACGCCTCGGCGAAGGCGGCCTTTAAGGCGAAGGCCGAGGTGCGCCACTACCCCGGCGACCACTTCGACCTGTTCCCCGGCAAACCGTTCCACGCTGCCGCGGTGCAGCACGCCGTGTCGTTCCTAACGCGTCACCTTGGTTTCGAGACAGGCGCAAAGCGCCTTCCTCAACCACCGACAGCGACGGTTGAAGAGGTTGCCCAGCAACCGTCTCGAAACCAACCACCGACAGCGACGACGGTTGAAGAGGTTGCCCAGCAACCGTCTCCAAATCGGCCCTCCACCACCACGACGGTGGTTGAGGAGGTTGCCCAGCAACCGTCTCGAAACCAGCCGACCGATCAGGTGCCGAGCAATGGCTGAGACCGTGCAGCAGCTCGTCCGCGCTCTGGTTGATCGGGAGACCCCCGGGCTCACGTTCGGCGAAGAGTCCTGGTCGTGGTCCGAGACCGTCGGGGACGCCGCCGCCCGTGCCCACGTCCTGTCCGGGTGGGCAGCTCCGAACCGTCCGCTGCACGTCGGTGTCCTGCTGGAGAACACACCCGAGATGATCCGGGCGCTCCTGGCCGGCGCGGTCGGCGCGCACGTGACCGCCGGCATCAACGCCACCCGTCGTGGCGAGGCGCTGGCGGCCGACGTCCGCCGAGCCGACTGCCAGGTGCTGCTCACCGACGCCGAGCACCTGCCCCTTCTCGACGGCCTCGACCTCGGCGGCGCCCGCGTCGTCGACACCGACGGATCCGAGTGGGCTGAGCTCACTGCCGCTGCTTCGCGCAGCACCGACGGGTTCGGCGAGGTCGGGGCGATGGACACCTTCATGCTGATCTTCACCTCAGGGACCAGCGGTGAGCCCAAGGCAGTCCAGGTCAGCAACTTCATGGTCGTGATGTCGGGCACCGTGCTGGCCGACAAGTATGGCCTGACACCCGAAGACGTCTGCTACTGCGCGATGCCGCTGTTCCACTCGAACGCGATCATGGCCGCGCTCGCGCCGGCCCTCTGCGGGGGCGCCACCATCGCGCTGGCCCGGAAGTTCAGTGCTACCAGCTTCCTGGCTGACGTCCGCCACTACGGCGCGACCTACATGAACTACGTCGGCAAGCCGCTCGCCTACGTGCTGGCCACCCCGGAGCTCCCCGACGACGCCGACAACACCCTGCGGACCGCCTTCGGGAACGAGGCCTCCGACCGGGACATCGCCGAGTTCGGCCGCCGGTTCGGCTGCACCGTGTGGGACGGCTTCGGCTCGACGGAGACTGCGGTCATCATCACCCGGACCGACGACACCCCGCTGGGCTCGATCGGTCAGCCATTCGACGGCGTCGCTGTCTACGACAAGGAGACCCGCACCGAGTGCCCCCGCGCGGTCTTTGACGCCAGTGGCGCGGTGGCCAACCTCGACGACTGCGTCGGCGAGCTGGTGAACACCCAGGGTGCCGGCTTCTTCAGCGGCTACTACAACGACGAGGCCGCGACCGCCTCCCGCCTCGACGGCGGGATGTACTGGTCCGGCGACCTCGGCTACCGCGACGAGGCCGGCTTCATCTACCTCGCCGGTCGCACCGACGACTGGCTCCGGGTCGACGGGGAGAACCTGGCCGCGGCTCCGATCGAGGCGCTGCTGCTGCGCAACCCCGCGGTCAGCCAGGCCTGCGTGTACGCCGTCCCGGACGCCAACGTCGGCGACCAGCTGATGGTGACGCTGGTGCTGCGCGACGACGCCCAGCTTGATCCGGCCGGCTTCGAGGCCTTCCTCGGCGAGCAGGCGGACCTCTCCCCCAAGGCCTGGCCGCGCCACGTCCGGATCGCTGCGGAAGTACCGACCACGGCGACCAACAAGGTGCTCAAGCGGGCACTTCGCACCGAGGGCACCGCCACCTCCGACCCGCTCTGGGAGCGCGCGGAGCGTGGATGTTCGTACTCGGTCGTGGAGTCGGCGGCGACGTCCGCACCGGCGCAGGGCCGCTGATGAAGGTCGCTGTCACCGGCGCTGCCGGCTACCTGGGGATCAACGTCGTCACGGCGCTGCTCGAGGAGGGCCACGACGTCCTCGCCCTGGATCGGATCCCGTTCCCAGCAACGGTCCCGACGAGCTCGGTCGGCTCCCTGACCTCCCTTGTCGTCGACGTGCTGGACGAGGAAGCGATGACCGTGGCCCTGGACGGGGTCGAGGTCCTGCACCACCTGGTCGCCGTGATTAGCCTGCGCCAGGAAGACCCGCTGGCCGAACGGGTGAACGTGCACGGGGTCGGCTCGGTGGCCCGTGCCGCGCTGCGCGCCGGCGTACGGCGGATGGTGAACTGCGGCTCGCTCGCGTCGTTCCACTACGAGAAACTCGGGACGGTCCATGAGGGCTCGCCGCGCTCTACCGACCCAAGACTGCCGGTCTACCACCGGTCGAAGTACTACGGCGAGGTCGAGCTGCTCAAGGTCGTCGACGCCGGTCTGGACGCACTGATCTGCAACCCGACCGGGATCTTCGGTCCGATCGACCACCCGGGCAGGCTTTCCCGGATGAACCTCGGCATGCTCGACGCAGCCCGCGGGAAGCTGCCGGCCGGAGTGCCGGGCAAGTTCGACATGGTCGATGTCCGCGACGTCGCCGCCGGCTTCCTGCTCGCGGCCGAGAAGGGTCGCACCGGGCACAACTACCTGCTCGGCGGCCACCGCTTCGACCTCTTCGAGGCTCAGGTCCTCATTGCCGGCCTAGCCGGGCAGAAGGGCCCGCGAATCCGGATCCCGATACGGGCGCTGGCGGCGATCGCTCCCCTAGTCGACCCGATCGCCCGCCGGTTCGGCTCGGAGTCGTTCGCGCCGGCAGCCCTGGAGAACATCGCGATGAGCCCGGTCGTCGACCGCAGCAAGGCCGGTGCCGAGTTGGGGTACGAACCGCGCAGCACCCACGACACGCTCGCCGACCTGGTCGCCTTCTTCGACGAGGCCGGAATACTGGCCCGATGAGCGAGGAAGACCAGGCCCCCGACGTCGGAGCGACCCCGAATCCGCAGGACCCGGAGCCCCGGCACAGCCGCGGCCCCCTGGTGCACTTGCTGGCGATCGTGGCGGTGGCCCTGGCCGTGACTGGCTACCTCCTGCTGACCAACGACGACGACATCGTCGTCGGCGACGGTCCCGCCCCGGCCGGCTGCGACGAGGTCATCACCAAGCCGACGGACGAGAACCAGCAGCACCTCGCCCCGCCGACCCCGATCACCTATGCCGATGCCCCGCCCGCCTTCGGTGAGCACCGCCCGGACTTCGTCCCCTTCGGCCGCCCGTTCTACGCCGAGGACCGTCCCGAGGTCGGCAACCTGGTGCACACCCTCGAGCATGGCTACACGATCGCTTGGTACGACCAGGACGCCGCCGAGGACGACGCGACGGTGGCCGCACTGCGCGAGCTCGCCGAGGACTACCAGGCCAACCGCGAGCGCTTCATCGCAGCTCCGTGGTTCGACTCCGACGGCGACACCTTCCCTGGGGACCGGAACATCGCTCTGGTCCGCTGGTCGGCGGACGCAGCGGAACCGCAGGACAAGACCAAACAGCGCGGCAACTGGATGTACTGCACCGGGGTCGACCAGGACGCGATCAAGGCGTTCTTCGACACCTGGCCGAACGCGCAGTCGCCCGAGCCCGGCCTGCAGTGAGCGGTCTCGCAGTGAGCGATCCGCAGTGAGCCCGAAGGAGCAAGCGTGACCCAGGAGTTCCCCGAGCTCGGCTGCTACGGGCTGGCCGGTCACTCGGCCAGCCCGCGCGACCTGATCGCCGAAGCCGTGCTGGCCGAGGAGCTCGGGCTCGGCTCGATCTTCCTCTCCGAGCGGTTCAACACCAAGGACGCCGGGGTGATGGCGGGCGCCGTCGCCAGCGTGACCGAGCGGATCGGCATCGGCACCGCTGCCACCAATCACAACACCCGGCACCCTCTCGTCACCGCGACGATGGCAACCACCGCGCACCGGCTCTCCGCAGGACGCTACGCGTTCGGCCTGGGCCGCGGGTTCGGGCTGCTCTTCGACCTGATGGGGCTGCCGAAGGTCACCGGCGCCCAGATCGAGGACGCCGTCGGGATCTACCGTCGGCTCTGGCACGGCGAGTCGGTGGCCGGACATGACGGCCCGGCCGGCACCTTCGCTTACCTGAACCAGGACTCGTCCTTCGACGAGGACATCCCCGTGCTGATGATGGCGATCGGGGACAAGACCCTCGAGCTCGCGGGCCGGATCGCCGACGGTGTCGTGCTGCATACCTTCTTCAGCGACGAGACTCTCGCCCGGGCTGTCGGGGTGATTCGGACCAGTGCCGAGCAGGCCGGACGGGACCCGGCCTCGGTGCGGATCTGGTCGGTCCTCGCCACCGTCGAGGACTCGCTGCCCACGGAGTTGCGGCTGCGCAAGCTCGTCGGAAGGCTGGCGACGTACCTGCAGGGGTACGGCGAGGCGCTGGTGGTCGCGAACCGCTGGGACCTCGCCGATCTCGAGCGCTTCCGCAACCACCCGCTGGTGCAGGGCTACCCGGGTGCCTTCGACGCGATCGGCACCACGGAGGAGCTGACCCGCCTGCGCGACGAGGCGCTTCCCGAGCACTGGCTAGCCGCGTCGGCGACCGGCACCACCGAGCAGTGCGCCCAGCGCGTCCTGGACCAGTTCGACGCCGGGGCCGACAGCGTGATCCTGCACGGAGCGACCCCGGCCGAGCTCGCCGGAGTCCTCGACGCGTGGCGTGCCGTCCGGCCCGCCGAGAGGTTCGCCGAGCTGCCGGTCAACCCCGGCCTGACACAAGCAGGAGTGTTCCGCCCATGACCGTCTCCCCCGCCGACCTCGCCCCGTTCGACTCGATCGACGACCTCGACCGCCGGTGGTTGGCGCACGCGCTCGACGCCGACGTCACGGACTTCACCGTGGTGCAGGTCGGCACCGGCCAGATGGGCTCCTGTTACCGCGTCGGCTTGGTCGGCGACGCGACCCTGCCGGCCACCGTCCTGCTCAAGCTCCCCTCCGCGGACGCGGGCACCCGGGCGATGGTCGCCGGCGCCTACCGCACCGAGGTCCGGTTCTACACCGAGGTCCTGCCGACCGTCGGCATCCACACCCCGCGCTGCCTGGCCACCACCCCGGTCGACGAGGCAGGCCGGTTCGCGATGCTGCTGGAGGACATGGCCCCTGCGGAGCAGGGTGACCAGGTGGCCGGTTGCACCCCGGGCCAGGCCCGCGATGCCGCAGTCAACCTGGCCGGACTGCACGGCCCGCGCTGGTGCGACCCGACCCTGCTCCGGGTCGAGGGGCTCACCCTCAGCGGCCCGGACGACGCGGCCCTGCTCGCGGAGGTCTACGGGCCGGCGACCGAGACCTTCCTCGACCAGGTCGGCGACCGGCTCACCCCGGGGACCGTGAAGACGTTGCGCGCCTGTGTCGACGTCTCGGCAGCGTGGTCGCTCGGGCGGCCGGAGCGGTTCGGCCTGGTCCACGGCGACTACCGGCTGGACAACCTGCTGTTCGGGCCGGACGGCACCGGCGTCGCGGCCATCGACTGGCAGACGCTCAGCCTGGGACTGCCCGCCCGCGACCTCGCCTACCTGCTCGGAACCGGCCTGGACTCGCCGGACCGTCGCGCGCACGAGCGCGAGCTGGTCGCGGAATACCACGCCGCCCTGCAGGTGTACGGGGTGACGGAGTACCCCGTCGAGCTCTGCTGGGAGGACTACCGCTTCGCGATGCTCCAGGGTCCGCTGGTCAGCGTCTTCGGCTGCGCGTACGGCGCCAGGACCGAACGCGGCGACGCCATGTTCGCCGCGATGGTCGAGCGCTCCTGCACCGCGATGCGCGACCTCGGCACCCTGGAGCTGATCAGCTGATGCTTCTCGACATCCAGCTCGACTCCCGGCCGGACCGGGCCGCTGCCCGCGCCCGGGAGCTCCTCGAGGCAGGCGTCGACGGGCTGTTCACGTTCGAGGGCCCGCACGACGTCTTCCTTCCGCTGATCGTCGCCGCCGGCTCCGCCGACGTACCGGCGACCGACCTGATGACCAACGTCGCCATTGCCATCCCCCGCAGCCCGATGCACCTGGCGAACATGGCCTACGACCTGCAGCTGCTCTCTGGCGGCCGGTTCCGGCTCGGGCTGGGCTCGCAGATCAAGCCGCACATCGAGAAGCGGTACGGCGCGACCTGGAGCAGGCCTGCGGCCCGGATGCGCGAGACCGTGCTGGCGGTGAAGGCGATCCTGAACTCCTGGCAGGACGGCACCCGCCTCGACTTCCGCGGCGAGTTCAGCACGCACACCCTGATGCCGCCGACCTTCGTCCCCGGCCCCAACCCGTACGGCGTCCCGCCGGTCCTGCTCGGCGCCCTCGGACCGCTGATGACCCGCACCGCCGCCGAGGTCGCCGACGGTCTGCTGGTGATGCCGTTCCACAGCCACCGGCACTTCCGCGAGCGCACCCTGCCGGCGGTCGCCGAGGGCCTCGAACTGTCTGGCCGGGACCGGATCGACATCTACCCCCAGGCGATCGTCGCGATGGGCGAGACCCCGGAGCAGATCGAGCAGGCCAGCATCGGCGTCCGCGGACTCCTGGCGTTCTACGGCTCCACCCCGGCGTACAAGACGGTCCTGGACATCGAGGGCTGGGGTGACCTGCAGCCCGAACTCAACGCGTTGTCGAAGACCGGCGACATCATGAAGATGATCGACCTGATCGACGAAGACGTGCTCCGGACCCTCGCCGTGGTCGGGACACCTGCCCAGGCAGCAGCCGAGATCAAGAACCGGTTCGGTGACGTCGCCGACCGGATCTGCGCCTACTTCCCCGGGAGCACCCACCCGACGAGCACGATCCAGGCCCTCGGCGACTCTCTGCGCGAAGGAACTGATCGCTAGGGACCCTCGGAGTCGGAATCCTTGTCGCGGAGGATCGACCGCCCGATCAGTCCTCCTGCTACGGCGACGATCAGGAGCGCGATGGGGCCGAGGTCACTGCTAAGTGCGACCACCGCCGCGCCGAGCACCAGCGCTCCGACGAGGACGAGTGCTGTTGCCTTCTGCATCCCTGGACCCATCCCGCGATCCTAGAGGGCGGCTCAGACCGGCACCGCCAGGGTGGTCGGATCGAGCCTGCCACGGAGCAGAATCGGCTCGAGGAGCCGCCAACGCTCCTTCTCCGCAGTGGCGGCACGTAGGACGATCCGTTCCGAGGCCACCACCCGTTCGGGACGGTCTTTGGCCTGCTCGGTGAGCCGGGCCGCCTCGTTGACGGCGTCGCCGATCACGGTGTACTCCAGGCGCTCGGTCGCTCCGATGTTGCCGGCGATCACCAGTCCGTGTGAGACACCGATCCCGGCATCCAGGTCGGGCACCTCGATCTTGAGTCGCTCCGCCATCCGGCGGGCGGCCCCGAGAGCAGCGGCGGCCGGGTCCGGGAGGTCCAACGGCGCGCCGAAGATGCAGAGCGCGGCGTCCCCCTCGAACTTGTTCACCAGCCCGCCGTACTCGGAGACCACCGAGACGACGACCTCGAAGAACCGGTTCAGGCCGGCGACGACCTCGGCCGCCGGTCGGGTGGCGGCGTAGGTGGTGCTGCCGATCACGTCGACGAAGAGGGCCGCTGCCTCCCGTTCCTCGCCGCCCAGAGCCACCCCTTGCAGCAGCGCGAGCCGGGCGACGTCCTCCCCGACGTGGCGGCCGAAGAGGTCGCGGAGCTGCTCGCGCTCCTTGAGTGCGAGCACCATGTTGTTCAACCCGGACTGGAGCTGCCCGATCTCACCGGCGTCATCGACGGTCACCAGGACCGACAGGTCTCCGCGCTCGATCTCCGCCAGGGCGGTGGTGAGCTGCCCGAGGGGTTCGCCCACGGACTTCGCAAAGAGCACGGTCGCGAAGAACCCGATGACCAGAGCGCCGATCCCGATGATCAGTCCGCTGACCGAGAGCTGCCGCAGCGAGACACCGGTCTCCCCGGCGAACGCGACCATCCCGATCAGCCCGACCATCGGGACACCGGTGGTCAGGGTGTAGATGAAGATCGCCTTCTGCCCGACGCCAGCAGTGGTTCCGCGCTGCGGCGGGGAAAGCTCGAGCACCCGGGTCGTCGCCGACTTGAACAGTCGCATGCAGAGCAGGTACGACGTCGCGGCCGTCGCCAGCCCACTGATGATCACCGTCGTGGAGAGCTGGAGCGCGTACATGCCGCCGACGTCGAGGTTCGCCCAGAAGAACACAACGCAGGAGAACGCCCAGGTCGAGACCTGCATCCAGAACAACCACCAGGGCAGGTTGAGGGTGAGCTCCTGCTCCTCCTGGTCTGGCGGCGTACCGCGCAGCGTCCAGTCGAGCGCCCGGTGAGCCCGGGGCGCTGCGACGACGCCGAGGACGATCCAGCTGATCACGACCATCAGCAGGCCCAGGAGGACGTTGTCGCGCTCGATCGCCGCGGTGGAGACCTCCTCGGGGAACGGCAGCACCACCAGGTAGTCAATGATCAGCACGATCACGCCGACGAGGTTGGCGAACCAGACCAGGCCGATCACCTGGTACGGGCGCACACCGCGGATGTCCGGACCGTGCAAGCCGTGCATCCCGTGCATCCCTTGCCACATGGTCGAAGCGTGACGGCCAGGGTTGCAGTTGGCAATCGGTGCGCGGCGCTTAGGGCAGCCGGGCAAGGAGATCGTGGGTGATTCGCGCAGTTGCTCCCCAAATCAAATGGCCCTCGAGGGTATACGTGTCGGTGCGGACCGGCACGCCCTTGCGGAGCAGACGCTCGCGGCGGTGCGCCCGCCGCAGGTCTGCCACCGGGAACTCCAGCACCTGCGCCACCTCGTTCTCGGCCAGCACCCAGCCCACCCCGGCCGGGATCATGCCGACGAACGGGTAGACCGTGAACCCGCTGACGAAGGTGCCGATCGGCGGCAGCGCGCCCAGCACCTTCACGTCGACCGTGGGCAGGCTGATCTCCTCCTCGGCCTCACGCAGCGCAGTGTCGAGAAGGTCCTCGCCCGGGTCACGGCGTCCCCCGGGGAAGGAGATCTCGCCGGCGTGCTTGCGCAGGTCGGCATGGCGCTCGGTGAAGACGACGACCGGACCGCGCCCGTCCCAGAAGAGCGGGATCAGCACCGCGGCATCGACGTTCCCGCTTCGCGCCCAGGCCGTGGGCGGCGCCGCCATCGCCTCGACCGGGGAGAGCAGAACGCTGGCGACGTCCTCGGGGGTCACCGTCCTGTCACTGCCCGGACCGCTGAGACTTGGCATCGCCGAACGGTTCGTCACGCTCCCGGACCGCTTCGCGGAACCCCGCCTCGGCGGCCCGTTGCTGGAAGGCGTACCCCTCCCGGGTGTGCCGGGAGATCCCGTCGAAGACGGTGCTGACCATGGTGGAGGTGGCCACCCCCTGGGCGAGCAGTGCGGTGTTCAGGGCGAGCTTCACCATCATCAGCTGGTTGACCGGCATCGCCGCGATCCGCTGCACCAGCGCCTCGGCCCGTTCGTCGAGCTCGGCGGCCGGGCAGGACTCGATCACCAGTCCCCACTCCTGCGCCTGCTTGCCGGACAGGCAGTCGCCGGTGAGCAGCAGCCGCTTGGCGCGCTGGTCACCGAGCCGGTGCGCCCAGAGCCCGGTCGCCGGCACCCCCCAGACCCGGGTCGGCGGGTAGCCGATCTTGGTGTCGTCGGCGCAGATGATCTGGTCGCAGTGCAGCGCGATGTCCGTCCCGCCGGCCACCGCGAAGCCGTGCAGCTTGGCAACCGTCGGCTTGTTCGCGTGCAGCAGACTCGCGAAGCCGCGGTTGAAGCGGCTCATCATCGCGTAGTCCAGCATCGGGTCCCAGGTCCGGGCCGGGTCGTGGTTCTCGGCCTGCACGGTCGGGTCCAGCACGGTCCCGCTGCGCGGGTCGGGACCGCCGTCGGCAGTGAGGTTCTCGGCGAAGATCGACAGGTCGTAGCCCCCGCAGAACCCTTTCCCGCGACCGGACAGCAGCATCACGTGCACCCGCGGATCCAGGTCGGCGCGTTCGACGACCTCGGCCAGCTCGACCGGGGTGTCTGCGGTGATCGCGTTTCCGTGCTCGGGCCGGTTGAAGGTGATCCGGGCCACCCGGCCGTCGACCTCGTAGGTCAGCGTGCGGTAGTCCGGCTCGTCAGTGGTCCTGGGCATCAAGCACCTTCGGGCAGGGCCCGGTCCAGGATCGCGGTGACATCGGTGCCGCCCGGCAGGGTGCCGAACGCGAAGCCGCCCTGGCCGTCCAGCCGGGTCGCGCAGAACGCGTCGGCGACCGCTGCCGGCGCGTGCCGGACCAGCAGCGACCCCTGCAGCACCAGTGCCATCTGCTCGACCAGGTGCCGGGCCCGCGCCTCGATCCCGTCCAGATCGGTGAGCTCCTCGCCGAGTCGGCCGACGGCGGCATCGAGCCGGGCGTCAGCGCCGACCGAGAGCGCCAGTTCGCCCATCAGCGCGTCCAGGGACGCCGGCTCCTTGCCGAGCGCCCGGAGGACGTCGAGCGCGTTGACGTTGCCGGACCCCTCCCAGATCGAGTTGAGCGGCGCCTCGCGGTACAGCCGCGGCATCCCGGAGTCCTCGACGTACCCGTTGCCGCCGAGGCACTCCATCGCCTCGGCGGTGAACGCGGGCCCGCGCTTGGTCACCCAGTACTTCCCGATCGCGGTGGCGATCCGGCGGAAGGCCTGCTCGCCCTCGTCACCGCGGATGGCACGGTCGGCCGCACCGGCGAGCCGGAGTGCCAGCGTGGTGGCCGCCTCGGACTCGACGGCCAGGTCGGCGACGACGTTGCGCATCAGCGGCTGGTCGATCAGGGTCTTGCCGAAGGCCGCCCGGTGCTTGACGTGGTGACCGGCCTCGACCAGCGCCTTACGCATCATCCCGGCCGAGCCGGTGACGCAGTCGAGCCGGGTACAGCTGACCATCTCGATGATCGTCTTGACGCCGCGGCCCTGCTCACCGACGAGCCAGGCGACGGTGCCGTCGAACTCCGGCTCGGAGGAGGCGTTGGACCGGTTGCCGAGCTTGTCCTTGAGCCGCACGATCCGGAACGTGTTGCGGGTCCCGTCGGGCAGGATCCGCGGGACCAGGAAGCAGGAGAGGCCGCCGGGAGCCTGAGCGAGCACCAGGAAGAGGTCGCACATCGGGGCCGAGGTGAACCACTTGTGCCCGGTCAGGGTGAACACCCCGGGCTCGGCGGTCGGCGCCGCGACGGTCGAGTTGGTGCGGACGTCGGAGCCGCCCTGCTTCTCGGTCATCCCCATCCCGGCGAGCAGACCGCGCTTCTCGCTGGGGATCCGCAGGCCCGGGTCGTAGACGCGGCTGGTCAGGCCGGGCTCGTAGAGCGCGGCCAGGTCGGGCTGGTGGCGCAGAGCCGGAATGACCGCGTAGGTCATCGTGATCGGGCAGCCGTGACCGGCCTCGGTGTGTTGCCAGGCAAGTCCGCCGGCCGTACGGGCGACGTGGGCTCCCGGACGCGGGTCCGCCCAGGCGGCACCGGCGCCGCCTTCGGCGACCGCGGTCCGCATCAGGTGGTGCCAGGAGGAGTGGAACTCGACCTCGTCGACCCGGTTGCCGTAGCGGTCCACCGTTCGCAGTTCGGGCTCGAACTTGTTGGCCTCCTCGGCCCAGCGCTGTGCCTCTTCGGACCCGGCCAACAGCCCCAGCCGTCGTAGGTCGGACTCGGCCCAGCCGGCACCTTCCCGGTGCAGCCCTTCGATCAGCGCGGCGTCCGCCGCGGCGTCGTACGGCGCGTGCGGCGGCGGCTGGTTGGTGACGTTGTGGGTGGCGTAGCCCGCTGCGTCCGAGGGGCGGTCGATGCTGGTGGTCATGGTCCGAGTATTACAAGTGCGCCACGATTGGCGCAAGAGTGTAAGGTGCATTCATGCAGGTCCGCCCGCTCAGCGCCCGTTCGGTCGTGCTCAGCCTCCTCCTGGGCGCGCACCCACCCGAGCTGCCGGTCAGCGCGATCGTCGGCGCCGGCGAGCTGTTCGAGATCGCCGAACCCACGCTGCGGGTCGCCCTGACCCGGATGGTCGCCACTGGGGACCTCGAGCGCACCGACAGCACCTACCGGCTCAGCGCGCGACTCCTGGAGCGTCAACGTCGCCAGGACGCCGCGCTGGAGTCGGCCGGCGAGTGGGACGGCACCTGGGAGATGGTCGTCGTGACCTCGACCGGTCGCAGCGCGGCTGACCGGGCCACCCTGCGGGTCACCCTGACCGAGCTGCGCCTGGCCGAGCTGCGCGAGGGCACCTGGCTGCGCCCGGCCAACCTGCGCCGCCCACTGCCCTCTTGGCCCGCAGAGCTGATCAGCACGTTCACCACCTCCCCGGCCGGGGACCCGACACAGTTGGCGAACCGGCTCTGGGACCTGGCCGCCTGGAACCACACCGGTCGCGAGCTCGTCGGGGACATCGCCCAGGCGTGCACCGCCGCCGAACGCCTGACCGTCGCGGCGGCAGTCGTCCGGCACTTGCGCACTGACCCGGCGCTACCGCCCGAGCTCCTCCCGGGCGACTGGATCGCACCTGCGCTCCAAGCGTCCTACGCGGCCTACCAGCGCGAGCTGGTCGAGCACGGGCTGCCGCTGATGCTCAGCTCTGGCGGGACGTAAACGACCGCAACCGCTGGCTGTTGAGCACGACGAACACCGACGAGAGCGCCATCGCTCCCCCGGCCAGCATCGGGTTGAGCAGACCGGCGGCGGCCAGCGGCAGGCCGGCCACGTTGTACGCAAAGGCCCAGAACAGGTTGCCGCGGATGATCGCCAGCGTCCGCCGGGACAACCGGATCGCGTCGACAGCGACCCGGAGATCACCACGGACCAGGGTCAGGTCGCTCGCCTCGATGGCGACGTCGGCCCCGGTCCCCATCGCGATCCCGAGATCGGCCTGGGCCAGAGCGGCGGCGTCGTTCACGCCGTCACCGACCATCGCCACGACGTTGCCGTCTCCTTGGAGCCGCTTGATCTCGGCCACCTTGTCCGCAGGCAGCACCTCGGCGATCACGTCGGCCGGATCGATCCCGACCTCCGCAGCGACCGCTCGTGCCACCAACTCGTTGTCGCCGGTCAGCAGCACCGGACGCAGTCCCAACGCGCGCAGCCCGGCGACGGCTTCGGTCGAGGTCGGCTTGATCTCGTCCGCGACCACGATGCTGCCCAGCCGGACGCCGTCGCGCAGGACGTCGACAGTGGTCCCGCCGGCGGCGACCGCCGCGCGTCGTACCTCGATCAGGGCACCCTCGACGACCCCCGCCACACCGACACCGGGAGTGCTGGCGAACTGGCTCACGGCGGCCAACGGGCCGGAGCCCTCGGCCGCACGGACGATGGCGGCGGCGATCGGGTGCTCCGAACCGTTCTCGACAGCTCCAGCGAGGCGCAGGACCTCGGCACCGGTCGCACCGTTACCGGGAATCACCTCGAGGACGGCCATCACTCCGGTGGTCACGGTGCCGGTCTTGTCGAGGACGACGACGTCGACCCTCTTGGTCGACTCCAGCACCTCGGGCCCCTTGAGCAGGATCCCGAGCTGCGCCCCTCGCCCGGTGCCGACCATCAACGCGGTCGGCGTCGCCAGTCCGAGCGCACACGGGCAGGCGATGATCAGGACCGCCACGGCGGCGGTGAAGGCCGCGGACGGCGCCTCGCCCAACCCCAGCCAGAGGCCGAGGGTGGCCACCGCCAGCCCGATGACGACCGGGACGAAGACCCCGGAGATCCGGTCGGCGAGTCGCTGGACCTGCGCCTTGCCGTGCTGCGCCTCGGTGACCAGCCTGGCCATCTGCGCGAGCTGGGTTTCGGCACCGACCCGAGTCGCCCGGACCACCAGCCGGCCCCCGACGTTGATCGTCGCGCCGACCACGGCATCGCCCGGCGCAACCTCGACCGGAACTGGTTCACCGGTGAGCAGCGCGGTGTCGACCGCCGAGGCGCCGTCCACGACGACTCCGTCGGTGGCGATCTTCTCCCCCGGCCGGACCACGAACTCGTCGCCGACCAGCAGGGTGTCGATCCCGATGCGGGACTCGACCCCGGCCCGCAGCACCGCCACGTCCTTGGCGCCGAGATCGAGCAGGGCGCGGAGTGCTGCGCCGGAACGACGCTTCGAGCGCGCCTCGATATAGCGGCCGGCTAGCAGGAACATGGTCACACCAGTGGCGGCCTCAAGGTAGATGGCGCCACTGCCGTCGGTCCGCTCGATGGCGAAGCTGAACGGGTGGGTCATCCCGGCCACCCCGGCGTCGCCCCAGAACAGCGCGTACACCGACCACCCGAAGGCGGCCAGAGTGCCGACCGAGACCAAAGTGTCCATCGTGGTCGCGCCGTGCCGGGCGTTGACCCAGGCCGCGCGGTGGAACTGCCAGCCGCCCCAGAACACCACCGGCGCGGCCAGCGTCAGCGACAGCCACTGCCAGTTCGTGAACTGCCACGGCGGCACCATCGCCAGCGCGATCACCGGGATGCTGAGCAGCGCGGAGACGAGCAGGCGCTGCCGACCGAGATCGTTCTCGTGCGGAGCGTCCGCGGCCTGGGCCACCTCGGCCGGCACCCGCGCGCCGTACCCGGCCTGCTCCACGGTCGAGACCAGGTCGGCCGCAGTCAGCGTTTCCGGGAACTCGACCCGCGCCTTCTCGGTGGCGTAGTTGACCGTCGCGACGACCCCGTCGAGCTTGTTCAGCTTTCGCTCGATCCGGTTCGCGCAGGACGCGCAGGTCATCCCGGTGAGCTCGAGCTCAGTGGTCGCCATGCTCGCCACCCCCGTGGTCGCTGCCCGAATCGCCAGCCGGGTCGCCAGCCGGGTCACCAGCATCGATCTCGAAGAAGGCGGTGCGCACCACACCGCCGTGCTTGAAGTCGAGGTAGAGGTGGTAGCGCTCCGCACTGGGTGCCGCCACGTCGAACGGGATCGACGGACCTGCCGGACCGTCTTCAGGGTGAGCGTGCAGGTACTTCATGTCGCTGCCGCGCAGCACCACCAGGTGCCCGAATGCACCGAGGTACGGCTGCAGATCGGTGACCGGTGCTCCGTCGCGGCTGACCTGGAAATCGAGTGTCTCTCCTCGACCTGCTGCGAGTGCGCCGTCGAGCTCGACGGTGTAGCCGTCGACCGTGGCTGAGCGAACCTCGCCGGGCGAGTCCGGGGTTGCTGTCGGCTCACCCGGGACGACGACCTCGGTGTCCACGACCTGCTCGTCGCCTCCGACCGGCTGGAAGTCCGCGAACAGGCGCCACCTTCCCGGGCCTAGATCGGCCTCGATCGACCATTGACCGTCGGAAGCCTGTTCCGGGTGCAGGTGCCGGTAGCCGCCGAAGTCGTCGCGGACCGCGATCAGGTGCAGCCTCTTCTCGTGCCGCACCGCGAACTCGGTCAGCACCTCGTCTTGCTGGAGGACCGAGAACCGCAGCGCGACCGGCGCCTGGGCGTCCGTCTGCGACGTGCTCATCCGAAGGCTGTACGACACCGGCTCGGGCGCGTCATCGGCCCACAGCCTCCCGACCCCGAAGGCAGCGCCGAAGGTGGTCGCCAGGCCGAGGGCGAACACGACGATCCTGAGCCGCGAAGTCATGGGAGCTGGTAGCCGGCGTCGGCGACGGCGGCGCGCACGGCGCTCTCGTCGAGGGCGTCGGCGCTGGTGACGGTGACGGCCCCGGTCTCCAGGACGACCTGGACGTCGGTCACACCGGGAAGTTCGAGGAGCTCCTCGGTGACGGAGGCGACGCAGTGCCCGCAGGTCATCCCAGTGACGGTGTAGGTGCTCGTCGTCATGACTTCACCAACCTAGCGATCGCATCGGAGGCTTCCTTCAGCTTCTCCTGCGCCTCGGGTCCGCCGGCCTTGGCGGCCTCCAGGACGCAGTGCCCCAGGTGCTCCTCGAGCAGGCTCAGCGAGACCGCCTGCAGGGCCTTCGTCATCGCGGAGACCTGAGTAAGGATGTCGATGCAGTACTGCTCCTCGTCAACCATCCGCTGCAGGCCACGGGCCTGGCCCTCGATCCGGCGCAGACGCTTGAGGTAGTCGTCCTTGCGGCCGTGCGCGATGTAGGAGTGCTGGGATTCGCTCATGCCGCCATCATATACCCGGAGGGGGTACCAATCAAATTACCCTCCGGGGGTATCTGTGAAGTCAGGTGAAGCGGCGGTACAGCGCTTCCTGCGCGACCGACGCGACCATCCGGCCGGAGGCGTCGAAGAGCGAGCCGGTGTACATCCCGCGGTTGCCGGCGATCGTGCGCGCGGTGTAGTCGGTGAAGGTCCAGTCCTGCATCCGCACCGGGTGGTGGAACCACACCGCGTGGTCCAGGCTCGCTGCCGGGATGAAGCCGTCGGTCTGGAAGCTGTGCAGGTCGGCGGAGACGTCAGAGAGGTAGGTGAGAGCGGCAGCGTTGAGCAGCACGTCATCACCGAGGTCGGAGGTGAACCGTGACCAGAACCTCGACGGCCACGCGGTGACGCCGTCCTCGGGAGGGATCTTGACCTCGAGCGAGAACATCCGGGGGACGACCCAGTCCAGCGACTCCTGGGGCCCGGTCACCCCCGGCAGCTCGGGAGCCTGGCGATCCATTCCATCGGCCGGAGCCGCGAAGGAGACCGAGGCCGAGAAGATCACCTCGCCCCGCTGGATCGCGACCACCCGGCGCGCCGAGAAGGAGCCGCCGTCCCGGTCCCGGTCGACCTTGAACATCGTCGGTCGAGAGGCGTCACCGCGACGCAGGAAGTAGCCGTGCAGCGAGTGCGGGTGCCGGTTGCCGGTGACCGTCAGCCCGGCGGCGAGCAGGGCCTGGGCGGCGACCTGTCCGCCGTACAGCGGCCAGTCCTCATCAAAGAGATAGGTGGCGCGGAAGGTGTCCTCCTCGATCTGCTCGAGCGTGAGCAGGTCGATCAGGTCTCCCGGTTGCGCGGGGAAGGTCACCGGCATCCTCAGATGTCGGTAACGCGGACCCCGGCGTGGGCCTTGTAGCGCCGGTTCATGCTGATCAGGTTGGCGGTCAGCGCCTCAACCTGGTGCGCGTTGCGGATCCGGCCGCCGTAGACGCCGCGGACGCCGGGGATGCAGTCGGCGAGCGCCTGGACGAGGTCGGTCGCCGCGCGGTCGTCGCCGAGGACGAGGACGTCGGTCCCGAGGTCGGTGACCGCGGGGTCTTCGAGCAGGACGGCGCTGACGTTGTGGAATGCACCGACCACGGTGCTCCCGGTGAGGATCGCGGCAGCCTGCTGGGTCGCGGAGCCCTCGGCGACCGGAAGGGCGTAGGCGCCCTGCTTGTCGAAGCCGAGCGGGTTCACGCAGTCCACGACGATCTTGCCGTCCAGCGCGGGCTTGAGATCGGCGAGGAGCTCTCCGTGACCGTCCCAGGGGACGACGACCAGGACGACGTCCCCGGCTTCGGAGGCGCCGCGGTTGTCGGAGCCGGAGACCCGCATCCCGATCGCTTCGGAGAGCTCCGCTGCTGCGGCCTCCCCTTTCGCCGCAGTGCGGCTGCCGAGTACGACGCTCAGGCCGGCCTGGGCGAACCGCCGGGCCAGGCCACGGCCCTGCGGGCCGGTGCCGCCGAGGACGGCGATGGTCAGGGCGGACAGGTCGGGAGTCTTAGCAGCTGCGTCAGTCACGATCCGTAGCGTACGGCCCCTGGTGCGTGGCCGATAAACCGGTGAAACTGAACGCGACGGTGCCGAAGGGGACATGTTCGCCGGAGACGATGGACACCCCGAGACTCCAGGGAGGGACGACCATGACCACCGTGCGCGCTGCGATCAGCCAGACAACCTGGACCGGCGACAAGGAGTCCATGCTCGACAAGCACGAGCAGTTTGCCCGCGACGCCGGGGCCCAGGGCGCCCAGGTCATCTGCTTCCAGGAACTCTTCTACGGGCCGTACTTCGGAATCACCCAGGATAAGAAGTACTACGAGTACGCCGAGCCGGCCGACGGCCCGGTCGTGCAACGGTTCGCAGCCCTGGCGGCCGAGCTGGGCATGGTGATGGTGCTGCCGATCTACGAGGAGCAGCAGACCGGCGTCTACTACAACACCGCCGTCGTGGTGGACGCCGATGGCACCATCCTCGGCAAGTACCGCAAGCACCACATCCCGCACGTCGAGAAGTTCTGGGAGAAGTTCTACTTCCGCCCCGGCAACCTCGGGTACCCGGTCTTCGACACCGCGGTGGGCAAGATCGGCGTCTACATCTGTTACGACCGGCACTTCCCCGAGGGCTGGCGCGAGCTCGGCTTGAACGGTGCGCACCTGGTCTTCAACCCGAACGCGACCAAGCCCGGCCTGTCCAACCGGCTCTGGGAGATCGAGCAGCCGGCCGCCGCGGTCGCGAACGGCTACTTCGTGCTGGCTCCGAACCGGGTCGGCCTTGAGGACAACGAGTACGGCGACGAGGCCGTGAACTTCTACGGCACCAGCCAAGTGGTCGACCCGCGCGGGAACTACGTCGGCGAGCTCGGCAGTGGCACCGGGGAGGAGTTGCTGATTCGCGACCTCGACCTGGACCTGGTCCGGCAGATGCGCGACGACTGGCAGTTCTACCGAGATCGCAGGCCCGACTCCTATACCCAGATCGCGCAGCCGTGAGGAGCCGAGGATGACCACGCTGATCAGGAACGGAACGGTCGTCAACGCCACCGGGCGGCACGCGGCTGATGTCCTCGTCGACGGCGAGGTGATCGTCGCGCTGCTCTCCCCCGGCTCGACCGCCCTGGGCGAGATCGCGGCCGACGTCGTCATCGACGCGACCGGCAAGTACGTCATTCCCGGCGGGGTCGACGCGCACACCCACCTGGAGCTGCCCTTCGGGGGTACCAACGCCTCCGACACCTTCGAGACCGGCACCCGGGCGGCGGCGTGGGGCGGAACCACCACGATCATCGACTTCGCCGTCCAGAAAACCGGCGAGCGGGTCGAGGACGGACTCGCTGCCTGGCACGAGAAGGCAGCCGGCAACTGCGCGATCGACTACGGCTTCCACCAGATCATCGGCGGTGTCGACGAGTTCTCGTTGAAGTCGATGGAGACCCTCGAGGCCGAGGGCATCACCAGCTACAAGCTGTTCATGGCCTACCCGGGCGTCTTCTACTCCGACGACGCCCAGATCCTCCGGGCGATGCAGAAGGCGGCCGACCTCGGCCTGCTCACGATGATGCATGCCGAGAACGGCCCGGCGATCGATGTCCTCGCCGAGCAGCTGGTCAACCAGGGCAAGACCGACCCGTATTTCCACGGCATCGCCCGCGCCTGGCAGCTGGAGGAGGAGGCCACCCACCGAGCGATCATGCTCGCCGACCTCACCGGCGCTCCCCTGTACGTCGTGCACGTCAGCGCGAAGCAGGCCGTCGAGCAGTTGGCCTGGGCCCGGGACAAGGGCAAGAACGTCTTCGGCGAGACCTGCCCGCAGTACCTCTACCTCTCCCTGGAGGAGCAGTTGGGTGCGAGCAGCGACGAATACGGCGCCTTCGAGGGCGCCAAGTGGGTCTGCTCGACTCCGTTGCGGTCCCGCGCCGAGGGTCACCAGGATTCGATGTGGCAGGCGTTGCGCACCAACGACCTGCAGATGGTCTCCACCGACCACTGCCCGTTCTGCATGAAGGACCAGAAGGAGCTCGGACGCGGCGACTTCCGGGCGATCCCGAACGGAATCGGTTCGATCGAGCACCGGATGGACCTGATGTACTCCGGCGTCGTCGCCGGCCAGATCAGCCTGGAACGCTGGGTGGAGCTGACCTCGACCACTCCAGCCCGGATGTTCGGCCTGTACGGCACCAAGGGCGTGCTCGCACCGGGCGCCGATGCCGACATCGTGGTCTACGACCCGAACGGCCGCACCACCCTCGGCACCGGCGAGGGTCGGACGCACCACATGAACATGGACCACTCGGCCTGGGAGGGCTACCAGGTCGAGGGCCACGTCGACGTGGTGATGTCCCGCGGGAAGGTGCTCGTCGAGGGTGGCGAGTACCTCGGCCGGCCTGGGCACGGCAAGTACCTCAAGCGCGGCCAGTCGCAGTACTTGATCTAGGGAGGACCAGATGGACTTCGGAGTCGTGCTGCAGACCAACCCACCTGCTTGGCGGACCGTGGCGCTCGCCAAGCTGGCCGAGGAGCACGGGTTCGACTACGTGTGGACCTTCGACAGCCACCTGCTCTGGCAGGAGCCCTACGTCATCTACAGCCAGATCCTGGCCGAGACCAACCGGATCACCGTGGGCCCGATGGTGACCAACCCGGCGACCCGCGACTGGACCGTCACGGCGTCGGTGTTCGCCACTCTCAACGAGATGTACGGCAACCGGACCGTGGTCGGGATCGGGCGCGGCGACTCGGCGGTCCGGGTGCTCAACGGCAAGCCGACGACCTTGAAGGAGGTCCGCGAGGCCACCCACGTGATCCGCGAGCTGGCCAACTGCCGGCCGGTCGAGGTGAACGGCTCGACCCTGCAGTTCCCGTGGGCCCGCACCTCGGCGGTGGAGGTCTGGATCGCGGCGTACGGGCCGCTGGCGCTGAAGGCAGCGGGCGAGGTCGGCGACGGGTTCATCCTCCAGCTCGCGGATGTCGACATCGCGACCTGGATGATCGCCCAGGTCCGCACCGCCGCCGAGCAGGCAGGACGCGACCCGGACGCGCTCACCTTCTGCGTCGCCGCTCCGGCGTACGTCGGACCGGTCGAGACGCTGGCCCACCAACGGGACCAGTGCCGCTGGTTCGGCGGGATGGTCGGCAACCACGTCGCTGACATCGTCGCGAAGTACGGCGACGATGCCGGCGTTCCGCAAGCCCTCACTGACTACATCGCGGGTCGGCAGGACTACGACTACAACGAGCACGGCCGGGCCGGGAACACGCACACCGAGTTCGTGCCCGACGAGATCGTGGACCGGTTCTGCATCCTCGGCACCCCCGAGCAACACATCGCCAAGCTCACCGAACTCCAGGCGATCGGCGTCGACCAGTTCGCGATCTATCTGCAGCATGACAACAAGGAGGAGACGTTGCGCCAGTACGGCGAGACGATCATGTCGGCGCTGCGCGACCAGGTGACGGCGAAGGCATGACCGAGCCCGCAGACCTCGACGCCCGCGCCGCCGAACTCGACCGCGCTCACGTCTTCCACTCCTGGTCCGCGCAGGGCTCGTTGCAGCCTTTCGTGATCGCCGGCGGCGAGGGCTGCCGGGTGTGGGACCACGCGGGCAACCGCTACCTGGACTTCTCCTCCCAACTGGTCAACCTCAACATCGGCCACCAGCACCCCCGGGTGATCGCGGCGATCCAGGAGCAGGCTGCGACGCTGGCCACGATTGCCCCGGCCACGGCGAACCTGGCCCGCGGCGAGGCCGCCAAGCGGATCACCGACCGCGCCCCGGTCGGCCTGAACAAGGTGTTCTTCACCAACGGCGGTGCGGACGCCAACGAGAACGCGATCCGGATGGCTCGGCTGCACACCGGACGCGACAAGGTCCTCTCGACGTACCGCTCGTACCACGGCAACACGGGGGCAGCGGTGGTTGCGACCGGCGACTGGCGGCGGGTGCCGAACCAGTACGCCCGCGCCCACGTGCACTTCTTCGGGCCGTACCTCTACCGCAGCGAGTTCTGGGCGAGCTCCCCGGAGCAGGAGTGCGAGCGAGCGCTCCAACACCTGCGCCGGGTGATCGAGTCCGAGGGTGCGACGAGCATCGCGGCGATCCTGCTCGAGTCGGTCCCAGGGACGGCCGGGATCCTGGTCCCGCCGCCCGGCTACCTGGCCGGCGTCCGTGCGCTTGCCGACCAGTTCGGCATCGTGCTGATCCTGGACGAGGTGATGGCCGGCTTCGGCAGGACCGGCGACTGGTTCGCTTTCGACTCCCATCACGTCGTCCCCGACCTGATCACCTTCGCGAAGGGGGTGAACTCCGGCTACGTGCCGACCGGCGGGGTGATCATCTCGGACCCGATCGCGGCCGACTTCGACGATCAGGTCTTCCCCGGCGGGCTGACCTACTCCGGGCACCCGCTCGCGATGGCCTCGGTCGTGGCCGCTCTCGATGCCATGGCCGAGGAGGGCATCGTCGAGAACGCCGCGACGATCGGCCGGGACCACCTCGCCCCCGCGCTCGCCGGCCTGGCGGAGAAACACGAGCTGATCGGTGAGGTGCGGGGAACCGGGGTCTTCTGGGCGCTTGAGCTCGTCACCGATCGGACGACCCGCGAGCCCGTCGGGCCAGCCGTGATCGGCCGGATCAAGCAGGAGCTGCTGCGGCGCGGCGTGCTGCCGTTCGTCATCGAGAACCGGATCCACGTGGTGCCACCGTGCATTGTGACCCCGGACGAGGTCGACGAGGCCGTCGCGGCGTACCACGAGGTCCTCGGCCTCGACCTGATCTAACACTGCTCACCACGGGAGGAACCGCATGACCGCCCCTTCGAATGACGCCGTCCTGGACCACTGGATCGACGGCACCACCACTCCCGGCACGTCGGTCCGCTCCGGTGACGTCTTCGACCCGGCCCGCGGCATCGTGGCCAAGCAGGTCCGGCTCGGCTCGACCGCCGACGTCGACCTCGCAGTCGCCTCGGCCGCGAAGGCCTTCGACGATTGGGGCCGCACGTCCATCGCGCGGCGCCAGCAGATCATGTTCGCCTTCCGCGAGCTCCTCAACGCCCGGCAGGGCGAGCTCGCCGAAATCCTGACCTCCGAGCATGGCAAGGTGCTCTCCGACGCCGCCGGCGAGATCGCCCGCGGCCTCGAGGTCGTCGAGTTCGCCTGCTCCCTTCCGCACCTGCTCAAGGGTGCGATGAGCGAGCAGGTCTCCCACGACGTCGACGTCTACACCCTCAAGCAGCCGGTCGGGGTGGTCGGCGTGATCAGTCCGTTCAACTTCCCGGCGATGGTCCCGATGTGGTTCTTCCCGATCGCGATCGCGACCGGCAACACCGTCGTCCTCAAGCCGAGCGAGAAGGACCCGAGCGCGGCGAACTGGATGGCCGCGCTGATGAGCGAGGCCGGTCTGCCGCCAGGAGTGTTCAACGTCGTGCACGGCGACAAGGAGGCCGTCGACGCGTTGCTGGTGCACCCCGATGTCGCTTCGATCTCCTTCGTGGGCTCGACCCCGATCGCGCAGTACATCTACGAGACCGCGTCCGCGCGCGGCAAGCGCGTCCAGGCGCTCGGTGGCGCGAAGAACCACATGCTGGTGCTGCCCGACGCGGATCTCGACCTGGTCGCGGACTCGGCGGTCAACGCCGGCTTCGGTTCGGCGGGCGAGCGCTGCATGGCGATCAGCGTCGTGCTGGCCGTCGACACGGTGGCTGACGCGCTGGTCGAGAAGATCAGCGCGCGGATGGCGACCCTGAAGGTCGGGGATGGACGCCGTTCGTGCGACATGGGTCCGCTGATCACCCGCGAGCACCGCGACAAGGTGGCCTCCTACGTCGAGGTGGCCGTGGCCGACGGTGCCACCGTGGTCATCGACGGCCGCGGCATCGGGGTCGACGGCGACCCTGACGGATTCTGGCTCGGGCCGACCCTGATCGACAAGGTGTCGACCTCCTCGAAGGTCTACACCGACGAGATCTTCGGCCCGGTCCTCTCGATCGTCCGGGTCTCCGGCTACACCGAGGGGGTCGCCATCATCAACGCCGGCCCGTACGGCAACGGCAGCGCGATCTTCACCAACGACGGCGGCGCGGCCCGACGCTTCCAGCGTGAGGTCGACGCGGGCATGATCGGCATCAACGTCCCGATCCCTGTGCCGGTCGCCTACCACTCGTTCGGCGGTTGGAAGGCCTCGCTTTTCGGCGACGCGAAGGCCTACGGCCCGCACGGCGTCGACTTCTTCACCCGCGAGAAGGCAGTCACCGCGCGCTGGCTCGACCCGAGCCACGGCGGCCTGAACCTGGGATTCCCGCAGAACTCCTGAGTGCGCGCGCCAGGAGCGCATGTAACGCGGGGTTATGGTCGCTGAACAAGTCGCGTACGGCGTACTCAGCGTCGACACCCGCGCGTGACAGGCGCTCAGGCGACGAGCTCGACCGCCCGGTAGACCAGGTCGGACAGGGCGAGGTAGGCGTCGGCGTCGTCGAGGCCCGCGGCCGCCTCGATCCGACCGGCCTGGATCGCCGTCATGACCTCGGCGACCGCCGCGCCCACGAACCGTGCGTTGACCGAGCGCAGAGAGCCGGCCTGCACCCCGTCGATCACCAGGTCCCCAACCCGCTGGGCGGCCCGCCGAGTGTTCTCCTCGTAGAGTTCGCGTGCCGGGGGGTACGCCGCGATGTCGGCGTAGAAACGCTCGGTGGCCGGAGCCAGCTCCTCGGAGACGGCGGCGAGGTACACCTGCAGACGCCGCCCGGCGTCGGGCTCGGAGGACACCCGCTCCTCGATTCGCTCGGCGGCCCGGCGGAAGTACCGACGGACGGCCGTCTGGATGATCTGCTCCTTGCTGGGGGCCACCCGGTACAGCGAGGAGCGCGAGCAGTGCAGCCGGGCGGCGAGATCGCCCACCCCGAAGGCAACGAACCCCTCGGCGAGGTACAGCGCGATCAGTCCCTCGAGGAGGCCTGCAGCCCGTTCGTCGCTCGATGTGGCCATGCCAAGATAGTACTCTATGCGGTACTCTAGTACTGTGAATAATATCGATGGGTGTTCCCGATGACGGCCAGACGCGTGCTGCCCACCGACGAGGCGACCGACCTGCTCACATTGGTCCGGAGCCTGGCGGCTCGGGAGCTCGAACCGCTCTCAGCCTCGGCCGAGCTGCACTCGGAGTTCCCGCGGGACGCGTTCCGACTCCTCGGACGCGCCGGCCTCCTCGGGCTCCCCTACCCCGAGCAGTATGGCGGTGGCGGCCAGCCGTACGAGGTCTACCTGCAGGTCCTCGAGGAGATCGGCGCCGTCTGGGCCAGCGTCGGCGTCGGGGTCAGCGTGCACGCGCTGTCCTGCTTCGGCCTGGCGACGTACGGGACCGACGAGCAGAAGGAGACCTGGCTGCCCGACATGCTCGGCGGTGAGCTGCTCGGCGCCTACTGTCTCTCCGAGCCGCACGCCGGTTCCGACCCGGCGGCGATGCGGACCACGGCACGACGGAAGGGCGACGGGTACGTCATCAACGGCGCCAAGGCCTGGACCACCCACGGCGGCCACGCCGACTTCTACAAGGTGATGGCCAGGACGAGCGATGACCGCAACGGCATCTCCTGCTTCCTGGTTCCCGCTGCTTCAGCCGGGCTGAGCGCCGACCCGGCCGAGCACAAGATGGGCCTGACCGGGTCGACGACCGCCACGATGGTCTTCGACAACGTCCGGATCCCGGCCGAGCGCCGCCTCGGCGCGGAGGGCGAGGGCCTGCGGATCGCCCTGGCCGGGCTCGACGCGGGTCGCCTCAGTATCGCCGCAGTCGCGACCGGGCTCGCCCAGGGCGCCCTGGACCAAGCGGTCGCGTACGCCCGCGAGCGGGAGACCTTCGGTGAGCGAATCATCGACCACCAAGGGCTGGCGTTCGTGCTCTCCGATATGGAGGCCGCCATCCAGTCCGCCCGGGCGATGACCCTGCACGCGGCGCGTCTCAAGGACCTCGGGCTGCCGTTCAGCCGGGAGGCCTCGGTCGCCAAGCTGGTCGCGACCGACAATGCGATGAAGGTGACCACCGACGCCGTCCAGGTCCTCGGCGGTTACGGGTACACCCGTGACTTCCCGGTCGAGCGGTACATGCGCGAGGCCAAGGTGATGCAGATCTTCGAGGGCACCAACCAGATCCAGCGGATGGTCATCGGTCGTTCCCTGGACAAGGACAACGCCGGCACCATCACCGGCAGTTAGTCGAGAAGCCCTTCGGCCCGCAGCCATTCCTCAGTCCGCCGCATGCCCTCCTCGACCCCGATCGCGGGGGCGTAGCCGAGGACCCGGCGGGCCTTCTGGATCGAGTAGGTGCCGGTGCGGGTGAAGTACCTCATCGACTCGGCGTTGATCTCGGTCCGCACCCGGGCCGCCCGGGCGACGCCGCCGACGGACCCGGCGAGGGCGATCGCCGCCGGTGTCGGCAACAGCACAGGTCCGCGCTGGCCGACCATCCGGACGTAGTGACCGAAGAACTCCCGGCACTCGACCCCGACGCCGCCGGTCAGCGTGAACGTCTGTCCCTCGCCCTCGGTCCGGGTCGCGGCGAGCACGATGCCGGTGACCAGGTCGTCGATGTAGACCGGACTGAAGATGCCCCTGCCCATCGCCGGCAGCACGAACCGGCGCGCCTTAATCAGCTCCAGCGGGATCAAGGTCCACGGCCGGGACCGGGGTCCGTAGACATCGCCCGGACGGATGATCGTGGAGATGATCTCTTCGGCGGCGTGCGCCTGCAGGACGACCTGCTCGCCGGCCACCTTGGTGTCGACGTACGGACTGCCGTCGGTGCGCACCGGGTGGTCCTCGGTGACATCGTCGGGGAACCCGAGGTCGGAGAACGCGCGGACCGAGGAGATGTTCACGAACCGGCGCGCGCCTGCCGCGACTGCGGCGTCGAGCACTCGCCGGGTACCGAGCACGTTGATCCGCCAGGTCTCCTCGAACGGCACCGCGTTGGAGACGACCGCTGCCGTGTGGATGACCAGGTCGGCGCCCTTTGCCGCCCGCTGCCAGGACCCGGCATCGCCGATGTCACCGGCGACGACCCTGGCCGAGCGGTCTGCGACCAGGTCGACGCCGGCCACCGTGTGACCGGCGGCCCCCAGCCGGAGAGCAAGCGCCCTGCCGAGGAAGCCGCTGGCACCGCTGATGAACACGTGCATCCGCCGAGAGTAGTGGTGTCAGCGGTCAGGATCGTGGAAGGTCGGCGGCTCGGAGCCGCGCAGCGCACCCCAGTTGCCGACGATCGACGCGACCGGCGGGATCACCGCCGCCACGATGCTCATCCCGACCGCCACCGGGACCGACCACAGCCGGACGACGTTCCAGGCCAGCACGATCAGCAGGACGCAGCTGCCCATCAGCCAGAAGTACGCTCGCTTCTGCCTAGGTCGTGGATCTTTCTCGGGCCAAGCCGGGTCCCGCTCTTCCATGTCTCGACGGTAGTTCGCCGTGTTCGGTTGGAGAAGGTCCCGGCGCGTGGCTGCACCTGTGCGGGGTGGTTTCGAGACAGCCGCCAGCGCGCCTTCCTCAACCAACGTCCACCCGCCCTACGACGGTCGTCTCGAAACCATGGTCGCCCCGCGACCTACCTGCGGGGTGGTTTCGAGACAGCCGCCAGCGCGCCTTTCTCAACCAACGTCCACCCGCCGTACGACGGTGGTTGAGGAAGGCCGCCCCGGCCTGTCTCGAAACCATCCACCCTCCGAAACGACGGTCCGCTACAACCCGATCCAGCTGACCGTCCGCCGGGCGATCTCCGCGCCGACGTCTTCCTGGACGAAGTGACTACCGTCGAGTCGGTCATGGGGTTGCCCTGCCGCTCCCGGCACGTGCTCCTGGAGGGGCGTGTCGGCCTTGCCGAGGATCGGGTCGGAGCGGCCGAAGAGGGTGAGGAACGGTTTCTCCCACCGGCCGAGTGCCTCCCAGGCCAGGGTGTTCGCTGCAGCTGCGGGGTCCTTCGGCGAGGTCGGCACCAGCGACGGGAATGCCCGGGCACCGACCTTGTACCGCGAGCTCGGGAACGGCGCGTCGTACGCCGCTCGTTCGGCACTGCTCAGCGAGCGCTTGGTGCCGGTGTCGACGATCCGGCCGATCGGGAACAGCGGCGAGTACGCCGTGAACGCGCGCCAGACCTTAAACGCCGCACCCGGGTCCCGGTCGCCGGTGGGCAGGAACCCGTTCGCCACCACGATCCGGTCGAACCGGTCCGGGTTCTCAGCCGCCAGCCGCAGCCCGAGCAGCGAGCCCCAGTCCTGGCAGACCAGGGTGATCCCCCGCAGGTCGACTTTCTCGAGCCACTCCGTGAGCCAGTCCAGGTGCTGCTGGTAGGTGTAGTCCGCGCGCCGGGTCGGCTTGTCGGACTTCCCGAAACCGATCAGGTCCGGTGCGACCGCGCGCATCCCGGCCGCGGCGAATACCGGGATCATCGAGCGGTACAGGTAGCTCCAGGTCGGTTCGCCGTGCAGCATCAGCACCGGCGCCGCCGTCGCCGCCCCCTCGTCGACGTGGTGCATCCGCAGGCCGTCGACCGAGACGTAGTGCGGGGCGAACGGGTAGTCGACCAGGTTCGTGAAGCGTTCCTCGGGAGTGCGCACGCTGGGGACGGGGTCCACGGGTTCTCCTACGTCGACGGGTTCGCGACCAGCAGGTCGCGGGTGATGGAGGCAAGGTCGGCTGTTCCCGACAATGCCATGGTGAGGTCGAGCTCGGCGATCACGTTGGCGACCACCTCAGTCACGCCCTGCTCGCCGGCCAGGGCCAGCCCGTACATGTACGGGCGACCCAGCAGCACCGCATCGGCGCCGAGGGCGAGCGCGGTGAAGACGTCGGCGCCGGTCCGTACGCCGCTGTCGAGCAGCACCGTCGGGCCGTCTCCGACCGCGCCCCGGATGCCGATCAAGGCGTCCAGGGAAGCGATCGCGTTGTCGACCTGGCGGCCGCCGTGGTTGGAGACGACGATCGCCTCGACCCCCGAGTCGAAGGCCTTCCTGGCGTCGTCCGGATGCAGGATGCCCTTCAGTACGACCGGCAGCCGGGTGCGCTCGCGCAGCGTCGCCAGGTGCTCCCAGCTCAGGCCCGGGTTGGAGTAGATGTCCAGGAAGGTCTCCACCGCCGCCCGCGGCTGCGGCGATCGGAGGTTCTCCACGAAGCCGCCCGGGTGGTTGCGGGTCATCGAGAGCAGGGTCTTGATTGCTCCCAGCGTGATCTCGGTCGCCTGCTTGCCGGCGCCCGCCGCGGCGGCGATCCGCTGCCGGACGATCTCAGCGAACCGTGGGTCCGAGGTGTACTGCGCGATGCCGATGCCCCGGCTGAACGGAAGCGACCCCAGGTTCAGGTCCATCGGGCGCCAACCCAGCAGGGTGGTGTCGAGGGTGACGACCAGGGCGCCCGCACCGATCGCCTCTGCCCGGGCGATCATCGAGTCGACCAGGTCCTCGTCGGTGCTCCAGTACAGCTGCACCCAGCGCGGTGCCGCCCCCATCGCCGCGGCGCAGTCCTCCATCGGGTTGCAGCCCTGGTTGGAGAAAATGTACGGAACGCCGTGGGCCGCGGCGCCGCGCGCGATGTGCAGGTCGCTGTCGTCCGCCATCAGCGCTCCGGCGCCGATCGGTGCGAGCAGGATCGGCGCGGGCAGGGTGGTCCCGAGCAGCTCCAACGACAGGTCGCGGGTGGTGTTGCCGTGCGCCATCCTCGGCACGATCGACCACCGGTCGAAGGCGGCCCGGTTGTTGCGCATGGTCCGGCCCTCGCCGGCCCCGCCTGCGACGTAGGCCCAAGCGGTCGGGCTGCTGGCGCTCCGCGCCCGGACCTCGAGGGTGCCGAAGTCCGTCGGGACGGCGGGCGTACGACCGAAGACTCCCTGGCGGTAGATCGTCTCCTGGCGAAGTCGGCCGGGGCCGCGGTGGGGGGTGCTCACACCGACACCTTAGGTCTGGTCAGGGCTTCTTCCCGGCGCCCCGGGAGATCAGGCCAGTCGATCCAGACATTCGTAACAAAAGCCCTTGCCCTGCGTTGATCACCATGACGAGTCAAAGAGAGGAAATCCGATGAACCCGCTCCCTTCGCCACCGCACCTACTCGACACCCTGGGGGCAGCCATCGACGCCCGGCTCGGAGTGGGACACCCGGACCGTGCGTTCGTCATCAAGCTGTGCGCCGAGGCGATCGGCTTCAGCTGGACCCTCAGCAGTCGGCTCCCCGACGGCGACGTCGGTCAGCGCGCCCGGACCTCGTCCGCGCTGCTGCTCGAACTAGCGTTTCCCCAGATGCGGGCGAGCATCCGCCACCTGCTCAGCGTCACCTGCGAGGTCCTCGCGACCGGCGCCGACCTACCTGTCATCGACGGCTGATCAGGCCCCGATCTCGGCTACCTGGACGCCCTTCCAGAAGGCCACCCGCCCGGCGACCATCGACGCCTTGGGCAGCGGGGCCGGGTAGTGCCAGGCGGCGTCGGCATTCGTCTGACCTTCGACCGTCACCGAGTAGTACGACGCAACCCCCTTCCAGGGGCAGGTGGTGCGGGTCTCGGTGCCGGAGAAGAACTCCTGGACCAGGGTCTCCGCCGGGAAGTAGTAGTTGCCCTCCACGACGACCGTGTCCGCACTGCTGGCTAGGACTGCGCCGTTCCAGGTCGCCTGCATCGTCATGCCGTCGAGCCTACGGATGCGACACAACCCGTGGCACGATCTCGGGACCCGCTTCGAGAGGACGCCCCAGTGCGCCGCAACGAGATCTCCCCGATGCCTCCGCTCGCCGTGGGCGTCGGCCTGCCTTGGGACGTCCCTGTCACCGACGCGGTCGCGGTCCTTGCCGAGGCCCGCCGCACCTACGGCGACACGTTCGCGGTGGAGAGCGGCCGAGACCGCTACCTCTTCACGTTCTCCCCGACCGGGGTCGAGTCGTTCTACGCCCTGCCCGAGGAGAAGGCCAGCAAGGGCGTCGCCGACTACCTGATGCTGCGGCGCAAGCTTCCCGACGAGATCTTCGACGGCCGGCGGACCCTCCCGGGCGGACTGTTCCGCAAGGGCGATGTCGCGAGCTACCTGACCAACCTGCAGGAGTCCCTCGACATCACCACCGAGTTGCTCGGCGCTGAGGGCACCGTCGACGTCTTCGCCCTGACCCGCACCCTCGGGCACCGGATGGGCCTGGCTTCCTGGGCCGGACCAGGATCGGCCGAAGGCGACGGGTTCGACCGCCTGGTCGCCGCGTTCGACACCCTCGACGGCTCGGACGCGTTTGTGCACCCCGACGCGATGGCGGCGGTGGCCGCTTCGGAGAAGGCGGCCGAGCGGGCTGCGCTGGCGGAGATTACCGAGGCCGTCGGCGCGGCGGTCGACGCCCTCGATTCCCGGCCCGACCCCGACGGGCACTCGCTGTTCGCCCGCATCGTCGCTGCCTGGGACGGCGAGCCCGCCGATGTCCGCCGGGCAGGGGTGGCGTGGGATGTCGCGCTGATCCACATTGCGTCGATGTCGAACCTGGCCTCCGCATTGGGCTGGGCACTGGTCGATCTGATCGGGCACCCGGCCGAGCAGGCCCGGGTGGTGGCCGGCGACCAGGGCTTCGCCGAGCAGTGCACGCTGGAGTCGACCCGACTGGCGCAACGCTCGATCATGGGCCGCACGGTGATGGACACCGTGGAGTTCGACGACGGGACCCGGACCTACACGGTCGGGCCGGGCGCCACCATCGCCACCCTGCTGCCCCTGACGAACACCAGCGCGGCCCCCGGGCTGGACCAGTGGCAGCCCGAACGTTGGAACCGCAGCAGACTGGCCGACACCAGTGCACTGGCGTCACCGACGCTGGTGACTGCCTTCGGCCACGGCAAGCACTCTTGTCCCGCCCAGCCCTTCTCGCTGGCGGCGATGTCGATGGCGGTGCGGCACCTTCTCAACACCTATGAGGTCGTGCCGCTCTGGGCGGCGCACCCCACTCCGGTGCCCGCCCAGATCGGTGGTGTCGCCCGCTCCGAGTCGCCCTGCCTGGTGAGCTACCGGACACGGGCCTGACCCTCAGGGTCAGGTGCTGTCTGCACTGGGTGAGTTTGTTCCCGTTTTCGTCATTATCCGGATGTGATTTGATCGACTGATCAAATGCGATCCAGGCCACAGCCTTAGGCCATCGCGCGACCTACCGTGGATCCATGAGGCTGCGCAAGAACGCGAAGACGACCCTGATCCGATCGCTGCCATTGTTCGCCGGCTGCAGCGGCCGCGAGATCTCCCAGGTGGCTGCGATCGCCGACGAGGTGACCTTCCGGCCGGGCCGGGTGCTGGCCACCGAGGGCGCCGACGGCCGCGAGTTCGTCGTGATCGTTGACGGGCGAGCCACCGTCGAACAGGACGGCAACGTGATCGCAACGCTCGGCGCCGGCGACTTCTTCGGCGAGATGGCGCTGCTCACCGGGCGACCCCGGGTGGCCAGCGTCGTGGCGACCGGGCCCGTCGATGCCCTAGTCATCGAGGAGCGGGCCTTCCGCCGACTGCTCGACGAGGCTCCGGGGATCCGCGACCAGGTCGAGCGGGCTCTGGCCGAGCGGGCCCGGTCTGCTGCCTGAGGCACTGCACCCGGGCGACGCAAAGCGGTACCAACCGAGACGGAACCTCCCGAACCGATGCCGTAGTGGCCCCTTTCGTCTAGAGACACCGACGTGCGCGCGGGTCTAGTTTTTTGCCATGAGGTTGCACAAGGATGCCAAGACCGAACTGATCCGTTCGCTGCCGCTCTTCGCCGACTGCACGCCGCCCGAGGTGGCCGAGGTGGCTGCGATCGCCGACGAGATCGACCTGAGCGCCGGCCGACGTCTGGCGACCGAGAACGCCGACGGCCAGGAGTTCGTCGTCATCATCGAGGGCACCGCCGAGGTGACCCGGGGTGACGAGGTGATCAACCACCTGCGCTCCGGCGACTTCTTCGGTGAGGTCGCCCTGGTCAGCGGAACCCCTCGCACCGCGAGTGTCGTGGCCAGCAGCCCGGTGCACGCGCTGGTGATCGAGGGACATGCCTTCCGGCGGCTGCTCGAGGACGCCCCGGACATCCGGGAGAAGGTCGAGCGCGCGATCGCCCAGCGGACCGGAGACGGCCACTGAGGGCGTCGAACCCGTAGGGTGAGGCTGCCCCGACCCCGCACACGAGGTGACCCGTGACGTTCGGCGACTACGTCCAAGCACTCCGGACCTTCTGGAGATCGATCCTGTCCGTGTTTCTGGTAGCGCTCGGCATCGCACTGGGGGTCACCCTGCTGACGACCGAGACGTACACGGCCTCGTCCCAGGTGCTCTTCACCCCGGCCGGACCCGGCGCCACCGGCGGTCAGGACTTGGCCTCCGCCCAGCAGTACACCCAAGCGCGGATGGTGGTCTACCAGGAGCTGGTCACCACGCCGCAGGTCCTCGGTTCGGTCGTCAACGACCTCGACCTCGACCGGACACCGTCCGGGTTGGCCGACGACGTGTCCGCAGAGTTCGAGCGCGCCTCCACCCTGCTCACGATCAGCGTCGAGGACGAGTCGGCCTCCCGGGCCGCCCGAATCGTCAGCACTGTCTCGGGCAGCCTGATCGACGAAGTCGGTGAGATCGAGACCCGGACCAACCCGGCCGCCAAAAGCACCGAGGACCCCGAGATCCAGGTCGTCACCGGCCGCTTGGTCTCCGACCCGCCCGACCCGACCGACCCCACCTCGCCGGACCTGCAGCTCAACCTGGCAGCCGGAGCCCTGCTCGGCCTGATCCTCGGACTCGCTCAGGCGGGTGCGCGGTTCCTGAAGGAACGGTCGGCGCCCGCAGGCCCGGCAAAAACAAAGAAGCCGCAGAAGCCGAAGAACGAACGGTCCTTCTTCGGCCGGACCCCGAAGCCGGCTGCCGCGATGACCGCCAGTGCCCCCGTCGCCGCACCGCAGCCTCCCCCGCTGCCGCCGACCCCGCCGTCGACCCCGCCGCGGACCGCGAAGCCCAAGCCGCAGAAGCGGCCTGGCAAGCGAACCAGGCGCTGACGTGTCCCGGACGCTCTCGGCGTGACGGGCACCTACCAGTGAGTCCCCGGGACGGACGTACCCGCACCTTGGCCGTCCTCGGCGCCGGCCTGGGGATCGCTGCTGCTGCGGGTCGCTGGTTGCTCCGCGACGACCGCCCGAGTACGACCGACGCAGCAGCCGAGGCGCCGCTGGCGTACGCCGACCCCTGGGCACCGCGGCCCGATCTGCCCCCGCTGGTCCTGAAGCCGGTCCTGCTCAGGGGGCCGGACCTCGAGCAGGAGCCTGAGCAGGCGCTGGAGCCCGAACCCGCCCTGGAGCCGGTAGCCATGGATGCCGATGAGACTTTTGTCGACACCCTGGTGAACTTCCCGGCGATCCGCGACGACACGCCCGCGCCGGTCGAGGTCCGCGACCTGCGACCGGTCCTCGAACAACCCGTCGCACAAGCACCCCGGCCGCCCCGGAAACCACCTCCGGTCCTGGAAGTCCTCGGCGTGATCGGAGCCCTGGTCCTGCTCGGCCTGGTACTCGCCGGCAGTTCGTGGGCACTGGCGGCCCTGGTCGGGATCGGTGTGGTCACCGCCGGCCTCTGGGTGCTCGCCTTCCACCCGTTGGCGGTCTTCGGTGCGATGGCCTTCCTGCTCGGCTTCGCGCCCGGGGTCGAGGTCCCGGTCCTCGACGTCCCGGCGACCGTCGTGCTCGCCCTTGGCATCTGGGTCGCGCTCGCCGTGATGCCCGATGCCCGACACCGGCCCGGCTGGCCGGTGGTGCTCTCCTTCGCCCTGATCGGGGTGGCGCTCTTCTCCGTGCTCGGCAACCCGATCACCTCGGCCTCGATCTCCGACTTCGTCCGCTGGGCCACCGCCACCGCTGCGGTCTACCCGCTGTTCGTGCTGCCCGCGGAGAAGCTGGCCCAGGTCGGCCGCTGGTTCGTGGTCGGCTGTACGGCGGCAGCGGCAGGCGGCATCACCTTCGTCGCGGTCGACCCCGACCGCGGCCTGATCATGGTGGTCGGCCTCATCCTGGCACTGGGCCTCCTGCGCGGTCTCCCCCGGATCGGCGCGAGCGCCGTGTTGGTGACGGCGGTGGTGCTCACCATGAATCAGACCGATGCCGCCTCGGTCGCGCTTGCCGCCATCCTGCTGGTGGTGGTCGGTGGAGTCTCCGGCAGGATCCGCCTTCGTCTGCTCGGCCTCGCGGTAGTGGCGTTCCTCGGTTCGATCTCGCTGCCTGCGGTGCAGAGCCGGTTGGGGAGTCCCTTCGGCTCCTCGGTCCGCGACTCGTCGGCACGGCAGGAAGCGCTCGAGGCGATGCCCGACCAGCTGGCCGGTCACTGGTTCTTCGGCCGCGGTTTCGGCGCCCCCGAGCTTCTCGATCCGACGGTCGCCAACGCGCCGTTGCTGAGCGTGCACCGCGGCGGAGTCGTCGTCGGGGTCGCCTTCACGATCCTGCTGATCGTCGCTGCGGGGGCCGCTTGGCGACTGCTGCGTCGGCGTGACCTGGGGGCCGCGGCCCTGGGCGCCGGGTACCTGGGCCTGCTGTTGGTGGCCTTTCAGTTCGACGCCGCAGTCGTGGCACTCGACCCGGCGACCCTGGCCCTGGCATTGCTGCTCGCGTTCCTCGGCAACCCCGATGCCCTGCACACCGTCGACGAACCCGCGCCGGCCACTCCATCGTTCGCCGAGAAGTTCGCGGCTTCCCGGGCAGGCGCGGCCGAGGCGGAGAGCCTCAGCCCCGCGCGGTGAGCGCGTCGGTCAGCATCGTGACCAGCGCCTCCAGTTGGAGGTCGACCGAGGACACGACGTCCTCGTCCGAACCGTCGAGCGCACGCGCAGCTAGGCCGGCCTTGCTGTCGATCAGCTCGGCGATGCGGGTGTCCACGGTCTGCGCGGCGATGACGCGCCAGGCGGTGACCGGGTCGCTCTGACCGATCCGGTGCACCCGGTCGATGGCCTGGGTCTGCTCGGCTGCGGTCCAAGAGAGCTCGGCGAGGACGACGTTCGAGGCGACCTGCAGGTTGAGGCCGACCCCGGCTGCGGTCAGGGAGCAGACCACGACGGCGACGTCGGGATCGTTCACGAAGGCATCGATGTTCTTCTCGCGCACCTTCGGGGTCTGGTCGCCGCGGATCGAGGAGTACTTCAGTCCGCGTTTGGCAAAGGTCTCCTCGGCCACGTCCATCACGTCGATGTGCTTGGCGAAGAAGACGACCTTGCCCACGTTGCGCGCCAGCTGGGCGGTGTAGTCAGCGGCGAGCGAGGCCTTGGCCTGGCCGATTCGGCGCATCAGCCCGAAGACGTTCTCGCCGGTGCTCGAGTCGGAGTCCTCGCGTTCCCAGCCCGCGACCCGGCGGACCAGGGCGTGGTCGATGCCTTCGACCACCGAGCCGGAGCTCCGGGTTGCCAGTGCACTGTCGTAACGCTCCACCAGGTGGCGGGCCAGCTCGGCCTCGGCCTCGCGGATCGAACGCCCCAGCTCGCCGTCGAGCTCGACCGGGATGTCGGCGATGCGACGGGCGGGGATGTCCGAGGCGACGTCGACCTTGCGCCGGCGGACGATGCCGAGCTCGATCACCGAACGGCGCGCGTTCGGGAAGAAGCCAGGGTCCAGCGGGGTCAGGCCGGTCTCCTCCAGGGCATCCATCAGGTTGGCCAGCGGCTTCTTCTCGTCGATCCAGCCGAGGAACTGCCAGATCGCCCGGAAGTCGTCGATGTCGTTGATCAGCGGGGTGCCGGTCAGCGCCATCAGCAGCGGACGCGACGTCCGTGCCCGGATGCTTTCGGCGACCTCGAGCACGTGCTGGGAGCGTTGCGAGGACTTGTTCTTGATGAAGTGCGCCTCGTCGACGACCATGCCGCGAAAGCGCATGTCCTGCAGCCAGCCGACGTGCCGGTCGAGGACTTCGTAGTTCACGATGATGATGTCGGCGAAACCGTCGATCGAGTCGCCGTCGCCGTGGATCACGGTGGCCGGGTGCCGCGGAGTCCAGCGCTCGGCCTCGCGGGCCCAGTTGGTCTTGACCACGTTCGGTACGACGACCAGCATCGGGTAGGCGTTGGCAGCCTGCGCGGCGAGCAGGGCCTGGGCAGTCTTGCCGAGACCGGGCTCGTCGGCCAGGAGGAAGGTCCGGTGTCCGGCCGCGGCTGCGCCGACCAGACGGGCCTGGTGACCCATCAGCTCGAGGCCGTCGGGAACCCGGACCGGAGCGGGGGCGGGCAGCGCCATGCAGGCGGGGGCGCCGCCGTCGGCCTGCTCGAAGGAGCGGAAGAGCGGGCCGAGCAGCTCCCAGCGGGCGAGCTCGCTGTCCCGGGGCTTACTGCGACGGGCCGCGGAGAAGTCCGGGACCATGAACGGGTTGGCGAGCTGGCGGGCGCGGACGGCTTGCGGGATCACCCGGCGCTCGGTCTCGGCGACCTCGACTGGACCGGCTTCGTCGGCCTCGTCCTCGAGCACCTCCAGACCGCCGGCGGCCTTGATCTCGCGGATCAGGTTGCGGGCGGCGTCGGTGACCACGGCGTCGTCGCCGAGGAGTCCGAACAGGGCGGTGTCGCGAGCGGCCGTCTGCGCCAGGATCGTCGCGATCCCATCGAGGCGCTTGAGCTCCTCGCCGCGCTTGCCCTCGGACAGCTCGGGGTCGGTCTTGATCCGGCCGCGCTCCTCGCGGACGAGCAGCGCAATCACCTGGAACTTCAGCCGGGTCGAGGGCGCGATCGAGCGACGCTGCACGGCGGCCTCGACCTCGCGAACCGCGCGCGCGAGCTGCGGGATCAGGCCGCGGTCGTCCTGACCACGGGATCGCCCGTTGTTGCGCTGTGCCGGTCGGCGAGCCCCTTGTTGTCGACGCTGGGTCCCTCGAGCCACGAACATCACCTTTCCAGCGCCGAGGCGCTCGTCGCGCCACCGGAGCGGCGCCTGGTGCCGACCTCGGGGGCCGGCGTCATCGGACCCGCGGACGGTCCGAACGGCAGTCAGGAGTGCCGGGTCCAGTCGTCGAGACCTTCGCGCTGCAGAGCCGGGGAGAGCAAACCTCCCCGCGGACTACGGCTGCTGGCGAGTGGCGGAGGTACACGCTCACGCACCGGGCTCGAACCAAGTCGCACGCCTTCTTGCCCGACCATCTTCGCACACAGAGCACGCTGACGCCGCCTGAACCCGCCCTGAACCCGCGGTCACGGCTCAGCCAGCCGGCGAGGGGCTGCATCCGCACGGCACCCGGGCTCGCTAGGGTCTGGGCCGTGAGCTCGCTCGACGACCGAAGCATCAACGCCTGGATGAAGGCGTTCGCCTCCTGCGTGCGTTCCCGCGACATCGAGCGCGGTCGGGCACTCTTCGACCCCGAGGCCACCGGTTTCGGCACCGTTGCCGGGCACTACTCCAGCCTGGACGACCTCGTCGGGTCGCAATGGTCGAATGTCTGGCCCCGGACCCAGGACTTCGTCTTCGACGAGGTCGACCACCGCTGGCTGGACGCCTCCTTGTGCGCGGTCGCCGCGACCTGGCGCTCGGTCGGGACCGACGGGGACGTCCGCCGCACCCGGACCGGGCGGGCCACCCTGATCCTCCAGCGTACCGAGGGTGCGGGCCTGCAGGCCGTGCACACGCACTTCTCGATGACGCCGGGCACGCCTGCATGATCACGTACTACGCGACCAGCCCGCACGGCTACACCTTCGAAAAGTACCTCGCGCTCTGGGCGCCGGACCTTGATGCGCGGGTCGTCGGATACAGCGAGCTGGACCTGGCTGCGCCCCCGGCGCCGGGGCTGCACATCCTGACCGACTTCGAGCGGTTGCTCGGCCCGGAGCGGGCCTTCGTCGGGCGCCTGCACCGCCGCCTGAGCCGAACTCCCGGCCTGTCGGTGATCGGCGACCCGAGCCGCTGGCTGGATCGGCACGCATTGCTCCGGGTGCTGCACGAGGAAGGCATCAACGACTTCCGCGCCTTCACCCTCGACGAACTCGGGGGTGACCTCCGGTTCCCGGTCTTCCTACGGTGGGCCAACGAGCACGGCGGCACCCTCGGCGGCCCGATCCAGGACCGCCGCACCCTGGATCGGCGGATCGCGGCGATCACCCACGAGCACCATCGCCGGATGCGCTGGATCCGCGACCAGCTCCTCGTGGTGGAGAAGGTCGATGCGGTCTCCCAGGACGGCCTCTTCCGGAAGTACTCGATCGCCCGCATCGGCGAGGAGTACCTCGCGCGCCATGTGGAGGTGAGCGGCAACTGGGTCACCAAGTACCCCTCGGTGGTGCGGCCGGAGACCGTCGCCGAAGAGGAGGCGTTCCTCGCCGAGCCCCGTGACCTCGACCTGGTCAAGCGAGTCTTCGAGCTCTCCGGGATCGAGTACGGCCGGATCGACTGGGGGTACGCCGGCGGCCGCCCGCAGATCTGGGAGATCAACACCAACCCGATGGTCGCGCCGAGCGCGGAACCCCACGAGCTGCGCGCCCCGTCCCAACGACGGCAAGCCGCGCTGGTCCGCTCGATCCTCGAGGCGCAGGTTCCCACCGCCGGCGGCGCACCTCGGGCGAACCGGATCCCGGCGCCGGAACGCTGGGTCTGGGGTGCGGTGAACCGGGCCAGCCGACGGTGGGATCCGCGGCGCGGCTGAGGGCCAGCGTCTAGGTCAGTCTGACGCTCTGCTGGCCGTTCTTGTCGACCTTCGAGTCGACCCGGTCACTGCGGGACTCCACGAACCCGCGGAAGGTGCTGAAGCCGAGCGCCTTCTCCTTGAACGCAGGATCCATCCGCTGCATCTGGCTCTTCAGCCCGGCCGCGCGCACCCAGTCGTCGTCGCTCTTCTCGAGCAGGACCCGGATGGCGCGCACCAGCAGGTCGGTCGCGGCGGCCTCGGCCGTGGAGGCCTGGACCTCCGGCGCCTCGGCGGTGGCCTTCTCGTCGGAGGCCTTCTCCCCAGCAGCCTTCTTGGTGGCAGCCTTCTTTGCCGGGGCCTTCTTTGCGGCCTTCTTGGCCGGTGGCGGCGTCACGCCGGGCAGCTGGCCGTAGTCGATGAACTCGTCGCACGCGGAGACCAGGGCGCGGCTGGTCGAGCCGGCGACGCCGATACCCACGACGTACCGACCGAGCTGCTTGCAGCTCTGAGCCAGCGGGACGTAGTCGGAGTCCCCGGCGACCAGCACCACGTGGGTAATGCCGGGGTGCCGCATCAGGTCCTCGACGGCGTCCACCGCCAGCCGGATGTCGGCGCCGTTCTTCACCCCGGAGGCGTTGAACAGCTGGACGAGGTGGAGCGCACGGCTGATTAGCTCGTCCTTGTACGCGGCGTTCGCCGGGACCGACCAGTCGGCGTAGGCCCGACTCAGTGAGACGCTGCCGAAGGACGCCGCGTAGTCGATGATCGCCCCGATGTCGACGCGGGCAGCAGCGAGCTTGGCGTCGACCTCGTCGGTCGAGCCCGTGGAGCGCCCACGCTGGCGCGGGTCGTCCTTGCGCCAAGCCTGGTTGCCGTGGACGCTGTCGTAGCGCGAGATGACCACGTTGTCGAAGTCGATGTAGACGGCAACCCGTTCGCTCATGCGAGGACCCTATCGGTCAGCAGAACCGGACCCGGTAGCGTCCGCGAGGCGCTCGATGTCACTGGTCCGGCACCGAGGCCTAGACCTCCGTCACTGGAAGGTCGATGGTGCTCTCCCGCGGGCACCGGCGGTGCTGTAATAGCCCTGGCCGAGACCCGAGACTCGGTCACGGACGCCCCGCTTCCTCGCTGAGGTAGCGGGGCGTTCTTCGTGCCGGAGGTCTCGGCGATCGACCAATCGGCAGCGCGAGGCCCTGCCATGGCGTAGAACGTCACTGTGGCGGCACGCTCGGATGATCCTCAGGACGACGTCGTGCAACGCATGCTGCGCGGGGACGACGAAGCGTTCCGCATCATGTACCGCAACATCCAGCCGAGGCTGGAGCGCTACCTGACCGTCCTCGTCGGTTCCGCCGACGCGGAGGACGTGGCGTCCGACACCTGGGCCCAGGCGGTCCGGGACCTAGGGACGTTCTCCGGCAACGCCGACGGGTTCCGGGGTTGGGTGACCACCATCGGCCGGCACCGTGCGCTCGACCACCTGCGTGCCAAGGGACGTCGCCCGATGACGGCCGGGCCGATCGAGGACTTTCCCGAGGGCCCAGCTCCCGACGACGTCCAGGAGGTGGTGGCAGCGATCGTCTCCACCGAGGAGGCTCTCCGGCTGATCGGCTCGCTCCCGCCCGAGCAGGCCGAGGCGGTGCTCCTGCGCGCTGTGATGGGCCTGGATGCGAAAGCTGCCGGACGGATTCTCGGGCGCAGCGCCGGCGCCGTGCGCACCGCGGCGTACCGGGGACTCCGCACCCTCGCTGACCGGACCGACCGCGGTGACAGTGACAATCTCGGAACCTCGTCCGCTGAAGAAGTGAGATGACCCACCCCCAGAGTTCGCGCGTCACCCGAGCATCGGCAGCCCGAGCCCTCGACAACACCGGGTCCTCCGGGGTACCGGAAGTCGACGACATCCTCTCAGCGGCCACCGCACCGCAGACCGCCTTCGAGCTCGACCGCGAAGCCGCTCTGGGCGTGCTGTTCCGCCGCACCCCACGCCACCCGGTGTCTACGGAGAGGTCCACCCTCATGCACGCTGCACGCTCACGGCTGGGCGCCACCAAGGTCCTGATCGCCAGTGCCGCCGCTGCGGCCCTCCTCGGAGGGGGCGTCGCGTTTGCGGCCACCACCGGCAACCTGCCAGGCCAGGACGACAACCCCCGCTCGGACGTCGGCCGCGACCGCTCCTCGCAGGCACCTGGCCAATCGCCGACCAAAGAGCCGAAGAAGACCGAGCCCACCGTCGGCTCGGCGGCCACACCGTCGCCGTCCTTGCCGGGCACGTGCCGCGCATTCCAGGCCGGCGCCACCAGCAACCCGGGCAAAACGTTTGACAACCCGGCCTTCAGCGCCCTCGCGGCCGCGGCCGGCGGCAAGGAGAACGTCGCCGCCTTCTGCACCGCACTGATCGGCCCGCCCAAGTCCAAGCCGAACGCCACGAAGGCTCCCCAGGCCGGGAAGTCCAAGGCAGCCCGCCCGGAGCGCCCGGAGCGCCCGGAGCGCCCCGCCACGCCGTCCGGACCCACGAGGGCCCCGAACCCCGACAAGCCGACCGCCCTTCCGAACCCCGGCTCGAACTGAGACGCGGCGCGACGATGAAGGCTCACCACCCGAGCAGGACGTCCTCTCGGCAGGACCCGGTCGTCGACGCGGGCGCGGGCGCCAGGCCGGATGCTCCGACTCGCCTGCAGATCCTGCGGCAGCGGCTCACCACCATGCGCAGTCTCTCCCAGCAAGAGGTCGATGAGCTCCTCAACGAGCTGCGCAACGAGGCCCGGCGCTAAAGGTACTTTTTAGCCCACTATTTCGCTTTTGTCCGTTTTGTGTGATGCTGATCTCGCACCAGCAACGAGCCACACACCGGATCTGCCAAAGCGGGAGGGAACCCCATGAGCGCAGTAGCAAGCACCATCTACCCCGAGGTCTTCGACGAGCGGACACCGGCCGCCCTGAGCGCGATCCACCGCGCCGAGCAGGAGCTCGCCAACCTCTACGGCTACGCCGGCCGCCTGCACCAGGCCAACATCGCGCACGAACCGCACTCCTGCGTGCTCTGCTTCGAGCAGCGCTGAGCGATAGACCTCAGACGCCCAGCGAGCGGAGGTAGGACTCCCCGAGCCCGCTGGCGCCGAGGATCGAGGCCCACGCACCGAGCAGCATGAACGGCCCGAACGGAACCGCCGTCTTGCGATCTGCCTTGGTGACGAGGATCAGCGCGACCCCCACCACCGAGCCGAGCAGGAATCCCGCGAACGCGCCGGTGATCAAGGCTCCCCAGGACAGGTAGCCGAGCATGCCGCCGATGACCCCGGCAAGCTTCACGTCACCAAAACCCATGCTCCCCGGTGCCGCCATCGCGATCGCGAAATAGAACGCGAACAGCGCCGCCCCGGCGCACAGGGCCCGGAGCAGTGCCTGCCCATCCGCGTCGATGGTCAGCAACACCAGCAGCACCGGATACGCCGGCAGCACGATCATGTCCGGGAGCCGGCGTACGTCGAGGTCGATCAGGGCCAGCGCAATCCCGATCCCCACGAACGCCAGGTACGCCGGCAGCAGCCGC